>NZ_SNWS01000003.1:0-607903 GCF_004362255.1 Kribbella sp. VKM Ac-2571 | reverse complement strand
TCTTGAGTCCACACAACCCGAGATCATCAAGCGGTGGCCGCCTCGCGTCCGGGACCGCCACACCGCCAGATCACGAACTACGGCTGTCGTACTAGGGTCATGCGTATGTCCGGAACCAGCCGGAGGCCGACCCTCAAGGACATCGCCGCCGAGACCGGGCTCTCGATGGCCGCCGTGTCGTACGCACTGCGCGGTCTGCACGGCACGCCGGAGACCCGGCAGCGGGTCCAGGACGCCGCCGACCGCCTCGGCTACCAGGCCGACCCGGTCGCCCGCGCGCTCGCCTCCGGCCGCAGCGGCTCCGTCGGCGTGCTCTGCGCCTCGCTCGAGGATCTCTGGCAGCAACGCGTCGCGGCCGCGCTCGGCCGCGAACTCCTCGCCCCGGACCGGAACGCCTGGATCATCGACTCGGCCGGCGACGCCGACCGCCAACTCGAGCTCGCCCAGCACCTGGTCGACCACCGCGCCGACGCGATCGTGGTGATCCCGATCGACCCGGCCGCGAAGGGCTGGGCCAAGATCGCCCAGCAGGCGCCGGTGATCGCGATCGGCGACGCGCTGCCCGGCGCGAAGGCGAAGTCCGAGGTGATCTTCGACAACGAGTCCGGCGTGAGTACGGCGCTGCGCCGCCTGTCGGACGCCGGCCACCGCGACATCGCCGTACTGAGTCCGACCCGCCGCCTCGAAGTCGAGCGCTCCGCCGAGGAGATCGCGCAGCGGGTGGCGGTCGACCTCGGCCTGAAGATCCGCCTGCTGCAATGCCCGCACGACCTGGCCGGCGCGACCGCCGTCGCCCGGACGCTGCTCTCCGGCACCGCCCGCCCGACCGGCATCCTCGCCCTGGCCGACTCGATGGCCTTCGGGGTGTACGCCGCCAGCCGCGAGCTCGGCCTGCGCATCCCGGAAGACCTGTCGCTGCTCGGGTACGACGACCAGCCGATGTCCCAGCTGCTCACGCCGCCGCTCTCGACGTTCCACTGGCCCCTCGACGACCTGGTCGGCCACGTGGTCTCCCGCGTGACGTCCGCCGTCGACACCAACCGCCGGGTCCGCCGGACCACGCTCACCCCGACCCTGATCGAACGCGACTCGGTCGCCGCCCCGCCCAGCAAGTAGGCGAAGCGGCGGCTGATGCGCGACAGGTTCCACACCCTCGAAACTAGACTAATCCACTACACTTACTTCCCGTTGTCCATGATCCGGACATTCGCGAGCTCCTCGGTCGCTGCCCATACCCGCCGCGCGAGCTCCTCGTCGTACGAGATCGGCGACGACCGCACCTGGCTGAACCGGTCGTAGTACCCCGTCGGCGGTTCTTCGCTGGTCGCCAGTTGGATGATCGGCTCGGCGCCCTTTCGCGCAGCCAGCGCGAACGCGGTGATCGCCGCGACCTGCCAGCGCGGGAACTGACGTCCAAGGTTCGTCCGGACGACGCCGGGGTGTACGGCGACCACGTTCCAGGCGGGGCGTCGGCGCTGCAGCTCGTACGTGAACAGGAGGTTGGCGAGCTTGCTCCTGCTGTAGGTGAGGAACGGGTCGAACGACTCCGGCCCGTCCGCCAACCGCTCCGGATCGATCCGCACCGCCCCACCGCGCATCGGCGAACGATGGCCCTCGGAGTTCACGTTCACGACCCGCCCGCCGGCCGGGATGAGCGACGCCAGCAACGCCAGCGTCGACCACGGCGCCAGATGATGTACGGCGAGATTGAGCTCGACCCCGTCCGCACTCTCCTGCCGCGTCGGCGTCATCACGCCCGCGTTGTTGATCAGTACGTCGATCCGCCCGACCCCCGCCAGCCCAGCCAGCCCGGCCGCGACCTGCTCGACCCCGGCCTTCGCCGACACGTCCGCCGCGACCACCGTTGCCTCTGGCAACCGCCTGCGAAGCGCCGCCACCCGCCCCGGATCGCGTCCCACCAAAACCAGCCGATGCCCACGCGACGCAAGCCCTTCAGCCACCCACCGGCCGATCCCCGAAGTCGCCCCCACCACCACAACCGTGCTCACGGGTTGATGCCGTTCAGTCCCACAGCACTGGTCAGCACGCGATCCCTCAACCCTGCTGGGAGTTTCGGGAGGATTCCACCGAGAGTACGAGCCTCGGCAACGGCGTACCGGCGCTTGGGGCGGCGGGCTTCTACCGCTCGGACGATGGTCTCGGCGACCTTCTCCACCGGCCCCGGCTTGAACCGGGCCATCGCCTTCTCGTAGGCGGCCAGGTGCGCTTCGTACAGCTGCACGCGCGACGGGTCGGTGTGCTGCATCGAGGAGTCCGCGGCGGCGCCGGCGCGCGCGAAGATCTCGGTCTCGGTCGTCCCGGGCTCGATCACCACGACCGGGATCTTCCACGCCGCCAGTTCCAGCCGGAGCGCGTTCGACATCGCCTCCAGCCCGGCCTTGCTGGCGGACAACGCCCCGAGCAACGGCATCGCAACCCGCCCGGTCGGCGCACTCACGTTCACAATTCGCCCATGCGCACTGCGAATCAGCGGCAGGAACTCGCGGATGACCGACGCCGGGCCCAGCGTGTTCACCTCCAACTGCCGTCGCCACTCGGCTGCCGGAATCAGTTCGAGCGGGCCCTGCACGATGACACCGGCGTTGTTGATCACCGCCCACAGCCCGTCGACCTCACCCGCGACCCGCTTGGCCGCCGCCGCGACACTCTCCGGATCCGTCACATCCAACGGCAGCACACGCACCTCCGGCCCGAAATCGGCCTGCCCGCGCGCCCCGGCGTACACCGTGAACCCCCGGCGTCGCAGCAGCCCGACCGTCGCCGTACCGATGCCACCGGTCGATCCGGTGACGAGAACCGCCCGTCCCTCTGCCATATCGACTCCCTCTGAGATGTTCTCTAGGACATGTCCCTAGGGACATATGCGAGCATGCACATGTCCGAGGGGACATGTCAAGATGGCGTACGACGTCAGCGAGGAGGCGGAATGTCGTTGCGGCACGGGCTGCTCGGGCTGCTCGCCGAAGGGCCGGCCAGCGGGTACGACCTGGCGGGGCGGTTCACCGAGGTGCTCGGTTCGATCTGGCCGGCGCAGCACCCGAAGATCTACGCCGAGCTGAACAAGCTCGCCGCCGAGGGCCTGGTCGAGGTGGAGAGCGAGGGACCGCGGCGGCGGAAGGCGTACCGGATCACCGACGCCGGCGTGACCGAGGTGAAGCGCTGGTTGACCGAGGTCGACGTCGACCACACCATGCGGCTGCAGCCGCTGCTGCGCTCGCTGTTCTTCTGGATGATGGACACCGACGAACTGCAGCGTCACCTCGAGTCGGAAGCGCAGTACTACCGCCAGTTGGCCGACCAGTACCGCGATTATGCCGAGCGCAAGGACCGCGGTGAATTCGGCTACAGCGAACAGACCCAGTCCATGCGCGTCACGATCGAAGCCGGCGTCCGCCTCTACACAGCCCTGGCCGACTGGGCCGACTGGGCCCAAACGGTCCCGCCGGCCAAACCCACCCCAACCCCCAACCCCTAACCCACCCCCACAACCAGCACACTCCACACGCCTCCACTCCGCTCGACTGCGGTTCCCCACAGACACCCACCACGCGCATCCCCCCGTACGCCACCCGCGCGCCTACGCCGCACCACCCACCCGCGCCCACCCACCACCCGGCCAACACACGAGCTGAAATCCCCTCGCGTGGTGGGTTCTCCCCTCGCACAACAGCAGAGAACCCACCACAACGGTGGATATCCCCTGGCGCGAACCACCCCGTGGTGCGGGTGGATGAGACGCGCGGGTGGAACGGTGGGTAGAACGCGCGGGCGAGTCGAGCGGTGGGGGTGGGGACAGGCGCTGGTGACTGGGGACAGGTAATACCAGGTCCCCACCCACCACTGCCTGTCCCATGACCCCGGATCAGGCTGATCACCACCACGCATCGGACAGGAGAGCCGGGATCCCCGCGCGCGGATCACCTCGCGAGTGGGCCGGTGCCGCGGGTGGGCCGGTGGGTAGGACGCGCAAGTGGGTCGGTGCCGCGGGTGAGTGGGTGGGTCGGTGGCGCGGGTGGTGGATGGCGCGGGTGGTGGGTGGGTGGCGCGGTTGGGGTGGGGTGGGAATGCCGGAAGGCCGGTCGAGCGGGGGCTCGGCCGGCCTTCTCGGGGGGTGCGGTTACTTGGTGCCGAAGACCTGGAGTTCGGTCATGTCGGTGAAGCTGCAGCCGCTGGTGGTGCTGCCGGGGCAGGTGGTGGAGAAGTCCGGGACCTGCGGGCTGAGCATCCAGAAGCGGACGTACTGCACGCCGGTCGCGTTGCCGCTCGGGGTGAGCAGGTTGTACTTGCCCTGGTTGGCGGTGGTGAAGGTGCCCTCCTGAGCGGTCGCCCAGGTGGTGCCGTCGGCCGAGGTCTCGATCTTGTACTGGCCGGTCGACGCCGTGCCCGAGTCACCGCAGGTGGCTGACGGGTCGACGTTGAAGGAGCTGATGTTGACCTTCGCCGGCAGCTTGATGTCGACGTGCTTCGGGACCATCGTGCCCGTCGGCGTGCCGTTGTCGTCGCCGGTGGTGCTGCCCCATCCGGTGCCCTGCGCATTGTCGATCGCACCGCCCGGGCCGCAACCGAAGTCGCTGTAGTCCGGACCGTTGAAGCCGACGACCGACCCGCCGCCGGAGGAGGCGGCCCAGTTGCGGCGCGGCACGAAGTTCGCCTGAGCGCCGGCGCTGACCTTGACGGGCTGGACGAGCAGCTCGTAGCCCGGAGCGGAGACGACGACCTTCGGGTACGTACCCGGCGCAACGCCGGTGATCGTGTACTTGCCGGTCGCGTCGGTCGAGCCCGCGTAGTCACCGGCGTAGCCGGACGAGTGACCGCCGACGTACACGAGCGCGCCGGCCACCGGAGCACCGGTGTCCTTGTCCTTCACGGTGCCGGTCAGCGAGGTGGTCGCGCCTGTCGGCGGCTTGTGGAAGTCCTCGGCCGGGTAGGCGTCGCCGCCGTCGACGACACCGGCGTACCAGCCCATGCCGCGGTTGGCGAACACGGTCCAGATGATGTCGGCGTTCTTGCCGCCGCTGGCGACCAGGTCGGCCTGGACGATCGCGTTGCGCATGTCGAGCATCGTCGGGTCGGCCGGCGACAGCTCCATCGCGCGGGTGATGATGCTCATCGCGTAGGCGCGACCGAACCGCTCACGCAGGTCCCACAGGGTCTGGGCCCAGACCTCGCCGGACGAGTGCACCTCCGGACCGCGGGATCCGATGGTCGGGAAGTCGCCGTACGTGTAGCCGCCCTTGGCACCGTTCGCCTTGACGCAGTTCGGGCTCACAGCCTTCACGCGGCAGTCGATCGCCTGGGTGCGGAACAGCTCGCCGTGCGCGACGTACTTGCCCTCGAGGACCTCCCCCGGAGCGGTGGTGTCCTTCTCGAGGCCGTGCGAGACCAGGTAGTCCATCGCGTAGAAGTCGCTCCAGGCCTCGCCCATCGAGCCGCCCTGGATGCTGTTCAGCGTCGAGTTGCCGGTGGCGTCGACGACCAGACGGTTCGACAGACCGTGCGTGTACTCGTGGTACAGGATGCTGGCGTCGTTGGCGCCGCTGGCCGGGACCCACTGCTCCTGCTCGTCGGACTTGCCCGGCGAGTGCCACAGGTACATCTGCATGGTCGGCGAGGTGCCGTCCGGCGGCGTCGACATGTTCGCGTTGTCGTCGTGGTTGGCGTCGGGTCCGCCGTCCGCACCGGTGGCGGCGCCGTCGAGGGCGTTCAGGTGCACCGGGTCGCCGCCCGCGGCGTCGAACGAACCGGCCGCCGGGGTGAAGCTGATCGGCGCCTTCGCCAGCCAGTCGTGGAAGTTGCTGGCCAGGTAGAACGCGTTGGTGACGTCCTGGTTCAGGTTGGTCTTCCAGGAATCCGGCTTCGCCGGGTCCCAGGTGCAGATGAACGAGGCCGAGCAGAACGACGACGCGTTCTGGAAGGTGGTCAGCTTGTACTCGGCGCCGGTCTTGGTGCCGGGCACCTTGACCGTCTCGCCGGCGTTCGGCTGGTTGTCGTCGTTGACGTCCGCGAAGGCGGCGACCGACGTACCTTCCAGGAGGGTCTTGGCGTTCTTCGGCAGCCACTTGTTGTAGATCAGGTTCTCGACCCGCTGCGTGCCGCCCTTGGGGGCGCCCGGGTAGTTGTCCTGCACCAGCGCGTCGCCGTTGCCCTCGCTGACCAGGTCCTTGCGGTACAGCGTGGCACCCGTCTGGGCGTCGACGACGTGGCTGTAGATCTTGGTGCCACCGGAGTTGGTGTAGGTCAGCCAGCCCTTGCGGAGCCCGTCGGCGGTGTGGAACCACACCTGCTTGGCGGTATCGCCGTTGCTCCACTTGGTGCTCACGCCGGACGTGGTCGCGGTCGCGGACTTCGTCGTACCGCCGGCGTCCTGGATCGCGGCGCTACGGGCGCCCGCCGCGGTGACCTTCGGCGACGCAGCGGCGGACCGGCTCTGCGCGGCGGTGGCGAGGCCGGAGACCGGCGAGCCCATCACCGAGATCAGCTGGCCGTTCTTGGTGACGTTGGCCTTCAGGCCGTTGCCGAACACCTCGACGCCGTCGACGACCTGCGACCAGAAGATGTGGTGCGTACCGAGGTCGTCGACGTAGTCCTTGCGCAGCTTCAGCGTGTCGAGGTCGGCGTCGGACAGCTTGAAGATCTCCGGGTGCACCTTGACATAGCCGAGGGCGACGTCCGTGGCCTTCTTCGCGCTCTTGCCGGTGAGGAAGCCGTTGAGCTTGGTGACCTGGGCCGGCGTGCCGGTGTTCGGGTCGACCTGGACGACGCCCTGGGTGCCGAGCGAGTCGCGGAACTTCTTCGCGGCGGCCGTTTCCTTGCCCTCGACCTTCGCCGCGCGCGCATAGGTGGTGCGGGCGTTCGGCGTCCGGGCGTCGTAGTTGCCCTTGCGGTCCTTGGCTGAACTCTGTTCGGTCTGCGCGGGTTTCTTGCCCTCGGCACCGGAGTTCTGAGCAGCGTTCGCGCCACCGCCGGCCGTCATGGCCAGCACGGTGGCAGCCGCGGAGACGGCTGAGACTGCTAAGAGCCCCCGCCCTCTGCGTGATGTTGTCACAGCGAATCTCCATCAAGTTCGTGTTCGCGGGTCGCCCTCCACGACCCGTCCCCGGGGGCTGACCTTAAGGCTGCCGACGGGTCCGGGGAAGAGAAATCACCGGAATGTCGCGGAGTCGAGGGTTGTCCTTCGTGTTCGGAACAGTACTAGGAGCGATCGGCCGGTTGCACCTAGCTACCGGTCGATCGCTCCTAGTGTCGGATCAGAAGGCTCCGGCGCCGTTCGGCGTACCGAGGCCGGTCGGACCGTCCCAACCGGTGCGGGCGTTGCACCACTGGGTTGTCGGGCAGGTGCCGTTGCTGCCGCTCGTCACGTCGAACAGCGAGCCCGGGTGGGCGTACGGCAACGCGTTGGCGTACCCGGCCGTGTTGCCGGACAGCGCGTAGACCGCCGCGATGATCGGCGCGGCCTCACTCGTACCGCCGAACTGTGCCCAGGTCGACGCCGTCTTGCTCGTCGGGTAGTAGATCGCCATGCCACCCTTCGACGGGTCGGCCGCCGCGGACACGTCGGCCATCGCACGCTTCGAACATCCGGTGTCGAACGAGGACGCGGCGCTCAGAGCCGTGTTGTACGTCGAGCAGCCCGAGCCGGCGCCGTCCCAGACGCTCTCGCTCCAACCGCGAGTGTTGCTAGCAGCAACCAACGACGTACCGCCGACAGCGGTCGTGTACGACGAGGATGCCGGGTAGCTGCCGCCCTGGTAGCCGTTGTCACCGGTGGAGGCGGTGACCGCGATACCCGGGTGGTTGTAGTAGCTGCCGTACGTCGCGTCCGACGCGTCGCCACCGCCGTAGCTGTTGGAGATGGCAACGACTCCTGGCTGCTTGGACGCCGTCACGACCGCGGCGCCGAGGTCGGCGAAGCTCGCCGACTTGGCCTGGACGACGACGATCTTCGCGTCCGGTGCGGCCGCCGACACGGCGTCGACGTCAAGCGCCTGCTCGCCGGCCCAGCCGACGTTGAACCGGGGCAGTGCCGTCCCGCCGTTCTGGTCGATGACCTTCAGGCAGCCGTTGGCCGTCGTACACGCCGACAGGCCGAACTGTGAGCGGTAGACGCCGAGGTCGCGCTCCAGGTTCGGGTAGCCGTAGGCGTCGACGATCGCGACCGTCCGGCCGCCGGCGCTGAGACCGTTCAGCTTGTAGGCGTCGCGCAGGCCGGTCGGGGTCAGACCGGTCGCCGGCGGTGCAGTGGACGCGGGTGCGACACCCTTGTCGTTCACCAGCTTGACCGCCATGCACGTCGCGGTGTGCGCGGCCGTCGTTGCCGAGCAGACCTTGGCGGCATGCTTCCCGGCCGTGTAGGGGGTGGGCGCCGCGACGGCTCCCGATGCGCTCGACACCGCTGCGGTCAGTCCGACGACGGCAAGTGCGCCGGCACCCAGGGCGGAGACGAGAATCCGTTGCCTCAACTGGACTCCTCGAGGTTGGGGCAGGCCTCCGCGGACGGTCCCGTTGGGCCGGTGGGGCGGAGGCCGGCTTGATTTGGGGGTGATCGCATCGTGCGTCCGCCGGAGCACCGGAAGCCAGCGATCGGACCACTGACAAATGTCATGGGTGATCCCGTGACAACCGCCCCGGCTGGACCGGACTTTGCGCGTGATCGCGGCGTCACGAGGGGTGCGCGAGCCGATGAAGGTTTCCCCCTGAGTTTCCGGAGCGCCGACCCTTGACACGGTTTCAGCCTCCGGGACTATGCTGCCGGGATCTCTGAGAAATCGATTTCCCTGCCTGGAGGTTTCGTCATGGACCAAGCCCTGCTCAGCAGACGACGTTTCCTCCAGGCCAGTGCCGGTACGGCGCTCGCCGCATCGCTGGCCGCCTGCGGAGGCGGCGGCAGCGGAGGCGGCGCGTCCACCAAGGAACTGTCGTTCGTCTACATGGGCACGGCCGAGCAGCAGGCGACCTGGAACAAGCTGTTCGCGAAGTTCACCGAGCAGCACCCGGAGATCAAGCTCAAGGCCGAGGGCATCCCGCTGTCGAACTGGGGCGACTTCTTCAACAAGCTCTCCACCCGGATCGCCGGCGGCCAGGTGCCGGATGTCATCCAGATCGCCACCGAGGGCCAGCGGCTGTTTGCGTCCAAGGGCCTGCTCGCGCCGCTCGACGACTACATCAAGAAGGACCAGTCGACGATCGACGAGTACTACGGCGACATGGACCCGAACCTGATCGAGTGGGACAAGAAGTATGCCTCCACCGACGGCAAGACGTACTACCTGCCGGGCGAGTTCAACACGATGTGCATGTGGTACTCGAAGGACCTGTTCGCGAAGGCCGGCGTACCCGAGCCGACCGCGAAATGGACGTGGGACGACTTCCGGCACGCGTGCGAGCAGATCAAGGCCAAGACCGGAGCCTTCGGGTACGCCGCCGACTCGGCATACTTCGCCGCGATCATGCCGTGGCTGCTCACCAACGGGACCAGCAGCTTCTCCGAGGACTGGTCGAAGCCGACATACGACGACCCTCGCGTGATCGAGGCTGCGGAATTCAACCGGAAGCTGGTCGCGGACAAGTTGTCGCCGCCGCCGGGTGGCACGTTCGACGCGTTCACCGCGGCCGCGCAGGGCAAGCTGGCGATGTTCGGCGGCGGCCGCTGGCCGATCATCAGCATCCGGAACCTGAAGGCGACGTCGAAGATGGGCATCGTGCCCTGGCCGGTGAAGGTGCAGCAGGGCTCGCCGGTCGGCTGGAACGGGTACCCGATCCTCAAGGCGTCGAAGAAGAAGGACGACGCCTGGACATTCATCAAGTTCCTGATCTCAAAGGAAGGCTCGTCGACGTTCGCCCAGCTCGGCGGCACCATCGTCCCGGCGCGGAAGTCGATCGCGAACAGCCAGTCGTTCCTCGATGACGCGCCGAAGGGGACGGAGTACCTCTACCAGGCGCTCAGCTACGCGACCCCGATCCCGTCGCCGGACAAGGGCGCCGCCGTACAGAAGGCGATCGAGGACGGCTGGAAGCAGGTGCTGACCGGCAACGCCGCACCGGCCGACGCACTCGGCAAGGCCCAGACCACGCTGGAGGGATTGGTCTGAAACCCCAACGTCGTGACTGGCTGCCGGGCTATCTGTTCATCAGCCCGGCCATCCTGCTCTTCGTCGTCTTCGTCGCCGGGCCTCTGGTCGCCGCCTTCGCGCTCAGCCTGTTCCACTGGGATTTGCTGAGTACGCCGGAATTCGCAGGTCTGGACAACTTCAGGCAACTCGTGACCGACGGCGCCACCGTGCGCGCCGTGATCAACACGTTCGTCTTCGCTCTCGCGTCGGTGGTCACCCATATCGGGATCGGGACGCTGCTCGCGCTCGGCGTCCACCGGACGATGACGCGCGGAACGAAGTACTTCGTCAGAACCGCCTATTTCTTCCCTTTCCTGGTGTCCTGGGCCGCGGTCGCGCTGATCTGGAAGTACGTCCTGGATCCGGCGTTCGGGCTGGCGAACTACTACCTCTCGGCGACGACGAACTGGCTGGCCTCGCCGACGCTCGCGTTGCCGACGCTGATCGTGGTCGACTGGTGGCACACGATCGGATACACGTTCATCATCCTGCTGGCCGGGCTGCAGACCGTGCCGGCGCAGCTGCACGAGGCGGCGCGGGTGGACGGCGCGAACGCGTGGTGGCGGTTCTGGAGCGTGACGCTGCCGGTGATGTCGCCGACGATCTTCTTCGCCACGGTGATCACGTTCATCGGCGCGTTCCAGATCTTCGACCCGATGGTGATCATGACGCAGGGCGGCCCGGACGGCGCGACCCGGAGCATCGTGCAGTACACGTACGAGAAGGGCTTCCAGTCCTTCGAGGTCGGGTACGCCGCCGCGCTGTCACTCGTCCTGTTCGTCGTGATCATGGTCGTCACGGGCCTGCAGTTCCGCCTGAGCCGAAGGTGGGTCCACCAGTGAGGGGCAAGCTGCTCGACCTCGTGCTGGTGCTCGGCGGGGTGGTGATGATCGCGCCGCTGGTGTGGCTGGTCGTGAACGCGCTGTCGGAGCCGATCGACGCGTTCCAGCTGCCGCCGCGGTGGATTCCGCGACCGCCTACGCTGCAGAACTTCCAGCAGGTGCCGGACCTGATCCCGTTCGCGCGGATGGCATGGAACAGTCTGCAGATCGCGGTGATCACGACGGCCGGCGCATTGCTGACGAGCGCGCTGGCGGCGTACGCGTTCAACCGGCTGCGGTTCCCGGGGCGGGACCAGATCTTCTCGGTTCTGCTAGCAGCGCTAGTTGTTCCGGTGCAGCTGACCGTGGTGCCGATCTTCATCATGATGCGCTGGCTGCATCTGGTGGACACGACGGTGGCGATCTGGTTGCCGGCGTTGGTGAACGTGTTCGGGATCTTCTTCCTGCGGCAGTACATCGCGTCGATCCCGCGGGAGCTGGACGAGGCGGCGATCATGGACGGCGCCGGGCATTTCTGGATCCTGTTCCGGGTGATCCTGCCGCTCGCGCGACCGGGGCTCACGGCACTCGGGATCTTCGTCTTCGAGGCGTCCTGGAACAACTTCTTCTGGCCGTACATCTTCCTGTCGTCGCCGGAGAAGATGACGCTGCCCGTCGGGCTGGTGTCGTTGCAGGGAGCGGTCGGCGGCGGTCCGGCCGTCGTACTGTTCGCCGCGATCACCCTGGTGGTGCTACCGATCCTCGTCCTGTTCCTGATCTTCCAGCGCTCCTTCATCGCCTCGATCGCGTCAACGGGCCTCCGCGTATGACCAACCACCCCCGCGCCACGCGCGACCACCTCCCGACCGCGCTCAAGGCGCTCTGGCACGAGCTCCCGCTCCTGGCCACCGCCGGAGCCCTCGTCGGCACAGCCGCCGCCTTTGCTCTTTTCCTCAGCCCAGGGCTATCACCACCTAGCGTCTTGCTCGCAACATTCGCAATCGCCCCGGTCTGGGCAGCTGTCATTGCCACCACGGATGCAGTAGTTCGCGAAGACCGCGGTGGCGTCGTCCTACTGCTGAAGAACCTGCGAAGGCATGCCCTAGCAGGGCTGGAGGTAGGTGCGGTCCCGGCGGTAGTGACCGCACTCGCTCTACTGAACTGGCAGCTGTACGCCGGACCGCTCTTTGCCCTCCCCCTGGCAGTCAGCGGCTGTGCCGGCGTGCTGCTAGTACTCGCCTCCTGCTACGCGTTCAGCCTGCGTGTCACCACAGGACTGCGCGGCAAGACACTCTGGTTCACCGCACTCCACCTGGTCGCCCGAGCTCCGCTGGTCCCACTCGGCGTACTCGCACTCGTTTTCGTAGCGTTGGTACTCGGGACCTCGGTTACCGCGTCACTACTCCTGCTCGCCCCCGGTCCGGTGGCGTTGTTCGCCTCTGCCGGCACCTGGACTTCTTATGGGACGGAGAAACATGCACTACACCGGTGAGAACCTTCGACACTTCGCACTGCCGTTGGGAGGTCTCGGCACCGGCACCGTCGCGCTGGCCGGCAACGGCGCGCTGCGGCAATGGCAGCTGCACAACATCGGCAACCACGAAGGACATGTGCCGGACAGCTTCTTCGCGATCCGCCTCTCCCAGATCGAGCCGCCCCTCGACGAGATCCGCCTCCTCCAAGGTCCACCACTGGACCCGTCAGACACTCCGCTCGTCACCGACGACGTCGTACCCACAGGTGAACGTCGGCTGCACGAGGTCATCCGCCCGATCGGCCCGACCAAGGTGACCGCCACTTATCCCCAGGCACATGTGGACTACGCGACCGACCTGCCGATCGAGATCAGCCTGGACGTGTTCAACCCGTTGGTGCCGTCGGACGCCGCCGCCAGCTCGCAGCCCGTCGTCGGGTTCACCTTCACGCTGCACAACCCAGGTGGCATCGCCATCCACGGCAAGCTCGCAACCGCGCTCCAGAACTCGGTCGGCTGGGACGGCGTCACACCGGTCGACGGCGTGACCTGCAGCCTGTACGGCGGCAACACGAACCGCACCCGTCGCGGCGCCGGCTGGACCTCACTCGTCCTCGAAAACACCACCCTGCCTCTCGATCACCCCGGTTCCGGGCAGCTGGTACTCGCGACCGACTCCGACGCGTTCACTCACCCGCAATGGTCCCGCCCGGACGAATTGGTTGCCTTCCTCAACGGTCCCGTGCACCAGGCGAGTGGTGCCAGCGCTCCGGGCACCACCTGGAACGGCGGCCTCGCGGTGCCGTTCAACCTCCGACCAGGTGAGACCGCCAAGGTCCGGTTCCTGATCGCGTGGCACTTCCCGAACCGATATGTCGACTTCAACCAGTTCGGACCGCACCCGGAGTACGGTCACACCCGCTTCTGGCTCGGCAACGCGTACACCCGTCGTACGCCGGACGCCGTCGCCGCGGCCGACCACTTCATCGAACACTGGTCCGAACTGGAAACACTGACGACCGCCTGGACAGAGGCGTTTGAGGAGAGCAGCCTGCCCGGCGAGGCCGGTGCACGGCTAGCAGCGCTAGCGGCCGACGTACGGAGTCCAACCGTCTTCCAGACCGCGGACGGCGACGTACTCGGGTTCGAAGGCGTTCTCGGCGCGTCCACCGCGATGTGGGGCGGCCGGTACGGCGGCTCGTGTCCACTCAACTGCACGCACGTGTGGAACTACGAGCAGACCCTGTCGCGCCTCTTCCCGGCGCTGGAGCAGAACATGCGTGACACGGAGTACGACGTCATGCAGGCACCGGAGGGGTACATCCCGCACCGGGTCCGCGCACCGCTCTACGTGAAGCAGTTGTGGGACGTGGTGATCGGTGGCCCGGAAGAGCCGGCCCTGGACGGCATGCTGGGCGCGGTACTCAAGACATATAGAGAGGTACTGCAGGGCGCCGGTCTGGACTGGTTGGGTCGACGTTGGCCTCAGGTGGTCCGATTGCTCGACCACATCCACGGCAAGTGGCTGCGGGACGGCGTACTGCGTGGCATCCAGCCCAGTACGCACGACATCGACCTGTGTGGTGTCAACTCGTTCATGGGCACGCTGTGGCTCGCTGCACTGCGTGCGGCGGAGGAGATGGCGCTACTGCTCGGTGAGGACGCCAAGGAGTACCGCAGCCTGTTCGACACGGGCAGCACGGCGTACGACGAACTGCTCTTCACCGGCGAGTACTACCGGCAGGTCCTGGACCCGGACGAGACCCGTGACTTCCAGTGGGGCGACGGCTGCCTGGCCGACCAGCTGATCGGGCAGTGGTGGGCGCACCAGCTGGACCTCGGTTACCTGCTCCCGGAGGACCACGTGCGTACGGCGCTGCGCAACGTCGTACGGCACAACCTGCGGACCGGTTTCCGCGACTTCGACCACCCGTACCGCGTCTTCGCCGACGGCGACGACACCGGACTCCTCATGTGCACCTGGCCACACGGCGGTCGCCCCGACATCCCCACGCGGTACTGCGACGAGGTCTGGACCGGCTCGGAGTACCAGGTCGCCGCCCACTGCCTCTACGAAGGCCTCACCGATGAGGGCTTGTCCATCCTGCAAGGCCTCTGGACCAGGTACGACGGAACCCGCCGCAACCCGTTCAACCCGATCGAATGCGGCGACCACTACATCCGCAACGCCGCGGGCTGGTCCGTCCTCGAAGCCCTCACCGGCTACCGCCACAACGCGATCACCAAGACCATCACCTTCGCGCCCCTCCCCCTGGCCCGATCAGGCAACACCTGGCAGTTCCCTTTCACCACCAACACCGGCTGGGCCACCACCACCCACGACGGCACCACCCTCACCATCACCTGCAAAGCCGGCCACCTCGACCTCCGAACCATCACGATCGACGGCACCACCTACTCGATCGACGCCCCGATCCACCCCGGAAAACCCTTGGTGATCGCAACAACCTGACGCCTACCGTCGAGGCATGTCCCTCGTCGAGCGCGCGCAGGCGTTGCAGGCCGAGGCCCAGGAGCTCTACCACCTCCTGGACCTCGGCACTGCGTTCCCATGGGAGCCGGTCCTGATCGGGAGCGCGCTGTCGGGGTTGATGGTCGATCGGGATCTCGACGTCATGTTCGACGCACCGAACGCGACAACCGCCGCCATCCTCAACGGCCTGATCACCCTGGCCGGCCGGGTGGAGTTGAACAGCCTCGACCTTCGGGATGAGCGGGGGGAACGACGGCCTACGCCGGCGGTGACCGATGAGCGGTTCTACGTCGTGCTGCATACCGACAACTGGAAGATCGACCTGACCTTCTGGCTGCACGTGGTGGAGCGGCCGCATGTGGCTGAGGCGTTGCGCCTGAAGGGAGCGAGCGACGGGCAGCGGCGACGGATTCTGGAGTTGAAGGATGCCGATGCCGACCGGGACAGTTCGGCGATCTACGCCGCCGTACTCGGGAAATAGAAGAGTGCCGGCCGTCCGGCAACGCCACCGGACGGTCGGCACTCGATCAGGGGAGTCCTAGTTCGGCGGACTCTGTGTCGGTGAAGAGGCGGGAGCGGATCAGGAAGCGGACGCCCTCGGGGGCCTCCACCGAGAAGCCGCTGCCTCGGCCTTTCACCACGTCGACGGTGAGTTGGGTGTGCTTCCAGTACTCGTACTGGTTCGCGGACATCCAGAAGCCGATCGGATCGTCTACCCCGTCGACGATGAGATCACCGAGATGCACGTCCGCCGACCCCGTGATGAATTCCCCGTCCGGGTAACACATCGGCGAGCTGCCGTCGCAGCAGCCACCGGACTGGTGGAACATCAGCGGACCGTGCATCCCGGTGAGGCGGCGCAGCCAGTGCGCCGCCTCGTCCGTGAGCGACACCCGTTCGACCATCAGAAGAAGCCGAGCTTCGACGGGCTGTAGCTGACCAGCAGGTTCTTGGTCTGCTGGTAGTGGTCGAGCATCATCTTGTGGTTCTCCCGGCCGATGCCGGAGTTCTTGTACCCGCCGAACGCCGCGTGCGCCGGGTACGCGTGGTAGTTGTTCGTCCAGACCCGCCCGGCCTGGATCTCCCGGCCGGCCCGGTACGCCGTGTTGATGTCCCGCGACCAGACGCCCGCCCCGAGTCCGTACAGCGTGTCGTTGGCGATCTTCATCGCGTCGGCGTAGTCGTCGAACTTGGTCACCGCGACGACCGGGCCGAAGATCTCCTCCTGGAAGATCCGCATCTTGTTGTCGCCCTCGAAGACCGTCGGCTGGATGTAGTACCCGCCGGCGAGGTCGCCTTCCAGTTCCGCGCGCGCTCCGCCGGTCACGACGCGGGCGCCCTCGGCGCGGCCGATCTCGATGTAGGCGAGGATCTTCTCGTACTGGTCGTTGCTGGCCTGCGCGCCCATCATCGTGTCGGTGTCGAGCGGGTTGCCGAGTTTGATGGCCTGCGTCCGGGCCACCGCGTCGTCCAGGAACGAGTCGTAGATGGACGACTGGATCAGCGCCCGCGACGGGCAGGTGCAGACCTCACCCTGGTTCAGCGCGAACATCGTGAAGCCCTCGAGCGCCTTGTCGTAGAAGTCGTCCCGGGACGACGCGACATCGGCGAAGAACACGTTCGGGCTCTTGCCGCCGAGCTCGAGGGTGACCGGGATGATGTTCTCGGACGCGTACTGCATGATCAGCCGGCCGGTCGTGGTCTCACCGGTGAACGCGACCTTGGCGACTCTGTTGCTCGAGGCAAGCGGTTTGCCGGCCTCGACCCCGAACCCGTTGACGACGTTGAGTACGCCGGGCGGCAGCAGGTCGTGGATCAGTTCGAGCAGCACGTGGATCGAGGCCGGGGTCTGCTCGGCCGGCTTGAGTACGACGGCGTTGCCGGCCGCGAGCGCCGGCGCCAGCTTCCAGACCGCCATCAGGATCGGGAAGTTCCACGGGATGATCTGCGCGACCACGCCGAGCGGCTCGTGGAAGTGGTAGGCGATCGTGTTGTCGTCGATCACCGACACAGATCCCTCCTGGGCCCGCAGCGCGCCGGCGAAGTACCGGAAGTGGTCGATGGCCAGCGGCAGGTCGGCGGCCAGCGTCTCGCGGACGGCCTTGCCGTTGTCCCAGGACTCGGCGACCGCGAGCAACTCGAGGTTGACCTCGATCCGGTCGGCGATCTTGTTCAGGACGTTGGCCCGCTCGGCCGGTGACGTCCGTCCCCAGCCCGGCGCGGCACCGTGGGCGGCGTCGAGGGCGCGCTCGACGTCCTCCGCCGTACCGCGAGCGATCTCGGTGAAGGTCTCACCGGTGACGGGAGTGGGGTTCTCGAAGTACCCGCCCTTGACCGGCGGCACCCATTCGCCGCCGATGTAGTGGTCGTAGCGCGACTTGAACGTGACCGGGCTGCCATCCTGCCCAGGAGCTGCGAAGATCGTCATTGGTTCTCCTTCGGATACCCGACGTTGAACCGAAGGTAGGAGAATGAACGTTGCACCGACGTTGCAGCGCGGAGTGAGGCGGCATGGACGCACCGGATCAGGCCCGCCGGTTGAGCGAGTTGTACGACGAGGTTCTCAGCGGCGGCCGGGCCACGGCCGACCCGCGACCGCTCGTCGCCGCCTCCTGGGAGCGCTCTCTGGCGGCCGCGGTGGACCCCGAGCTCGACGCGCCGCCGGTGATCGTCGACCCGGACGTGGTCGCGGCGCTCCGTGAGAACCACCCGCTGCAGGCCGTCCTCCCGGTGCTCCGGCAGACGCTGACCACGATCGCCGACGAAGCGTCGCACATCATGATCATCACCGACGCGCAGGGAACGATTCTGTGGCGCGAGGGATCGTCGGAGGTGAAACGCCAGGCCGACCGGATCGCGCTGTCCGAGGGCGCAGTCTGGTCGGAGGAGAAGATCGGGACGAACGGCATGGGTACGTCGCTCGCCGTCGGCCAACCGGTCCAGATCCACTCGGCCGAGCACCTGGTCCGCCGGATCCACGAATGGACCTGCGCCGCCGCGCCGGTCCACGATCCCGACACCGGCAAGCTGCTCGGGGCGGTCGACGTCTCCGGACCACTGCGCACGGTCCACCCGGCCATGGTCGCCCTGGTGACCGCGGCGGCTCAGCTCGCCGAAGGACAGCTGAAGGTCCGGATGGCCGCTGCCGACGAGATGCTGCGCGCCCGCAACATGCGGCACCTGATGGCGCTCGGCGACGCGCCCGGCGCCTTGCTGACCCCGACCGGCCGCGTGCTCGCCGTCCAGCCGCTCGAATGGTTGCCCGACCGCCTCGTCGTACCGGACGGCGCCGACCGCATCGACCTCGGCGACGGCCGGGAAGGTCTGGTGGAGCGCCTGGACGAGGGCTTCCTGCTCCGCATGCCCGGTACGCCGGTCCGCCGTACGCGACCGTCGTTGCGGTTGAAGCTGCTCGGTTCGGGGCAGCCGATCGCGGTCGTCGGCGGCCGCGAGATCGCGCTGACGTTGCGGCGCGCCGAAGTACTCGCACTGTTACTACTGCAGCCGACCGGCCTCACGGCCGAGCAGCTGATGCTCCAGTTGTACGGCGACGAGGGCAACCCGACGACGGTCCGCGCCGAGATGCACCGCCTCCGGAACCTGCTCGGCGGCGGAGTCCTCGACACCAAGCCGTACCGCATCATCGCCGACGTCACCGGCGACGTGACCGAAGTACAGAAAGCCCTCCGCCACGGCGACCTCACCAAGGCCCTCGACCTGTACGCCGGCCCACTGCTGGCCCGCTCGGACGCACCGGCACTGCGGGCCGAACGTGACGAACTCGACGCCACCCTCCGCCGCGCGGCCCTCGATGCGCGCAACCCCGACCTGCTGTGGCAGTTCGCGCAGACCGCCACCGGCGCCGAGGACCTGGAAATCTTCGAGGCCCTCGCCGCCGGCCTGCCGACGGACGATCCACGCCGCGCCGGCGTCGCCGCCCGCCTCACCCGACTGCTCGACTGAGATCTACTCCCGGCCGACGAGGATCCACAGGTAGTCGCGGTTCTTGGTGGGGAAGGTGGCGGTCTTGTTGCTGACTTCCTTGGTCTTCTTGCAGTCGCTGGTGGTGTACTTCCAGCGCACGACCTGGACCCGCCACGACTGCTTGAGCTGATGCAGGCGGCGTACCTTGTTGGCCGGCACTTCGGCGGTGTACGACCAGCTGTCGGTGACGGCGTGGGACTTGCCGACCGTTTTGGAGTACTTGTTCTGGATCTCGGCGATCACCAGCGGGATGCTCACCCCGAGGTCACCCGACCAGGACGAGTTCGACTCCGAGGTGGCGGTCTTCTGGTAGGTGATCCGGCCCGGGCCCTCCATCCAGTCGCTGTAGAGGTTCGTGCCGACGTACACCTCGTGCCCGCCGCGGGTGTACCAGTAGACGGTGTTCGTGTCGCACTTCTTGGCCACGGCCGGTGCCGCGCTCGCCGCGGCCGGCACCACCAGACCGGTCGCGATCAGTACTCCAGCAGCGATTCCCCGATGAAGACGCATGGTTCTCTCCCACCGAAACCGATTGACAGATACTGCGGTTGCAGTAGTTAGAAACTTACGGATCGGTTCATCTCGAGGGCAACGAATCTTCTGTAACGCTGTGTGTCGGTTCGATGACAGCCGAATTGGCGGCGTGACGAGCCCTACACAGACATGACTGACGGGTAACCGACCAATAACATCGCTGGTATGCAGATCCTCGCCATCGTCGTCTCGCTCGCGGTGACCCTCGTCGCCGTCGCGCTGTTCGGCAAGACGATCGGGCACATCGTGTCCGTGATCAAGCTCGGTCAGCCGGTCTCCCGGACCGATGAGCCGGGCAAGCGGACCGTCACCCTGATCAAGGAAAGCCTCGGCCACACCCGGATGCTGCAGTGGAGCCACATCGGGGTGATGCACTGGTTCGTCGCGTTCGGGTTCATCGGGCTGTTCCTCACGCTGGTGACAGCGTTCGGCCAGCTCTTCGACCCGCACTGGGCACTGCCGATCATCGGGCACTGGTTCGTGTTCGAGTGGGTCAGCGAGGCGCTCAGCTGGACCGGCCTGCTGTCGATCATCGGTCTGATCGCGATCCGGTTGCGCAACCTGCCGCGTCGCTCGGGCGGCGAGGAGGGCCGGTACTCGCGGTTCTACGGGTCGGTGTCCTGGCAGGCCTACTACGTCGAGTACACGATCCTCGGCGTACTGATCTGCATCCTGTTGCTGCGCGGTCTCGAGTACCAGCTCGGAGCGGGCGACAAGTTCCACTTCCCGATGACGTTCTTCCTGGGCAGCGGACTCTTCGGCGGGCTGAGCCAGCACGGTCTGGAGAACGCGGTCTACCTGGTCGCGATGGTCAAGATCCTGATCTCGTTCGCCTGGATGATCACGATCTCGCTGAACGCGACGATGGGCGTGGCGTGGCACCGGTTCACCGCCTGGCCGAACATCTGGTTCAAGCGCAAGGCCGACGGCGGTACGGCGCTCGGCGCGCTGCAGCCGATCTCGGTCAACGGCGCCCCGATCGACTTCGAGAACATCGACGAGCTGGACGAGGACGCGACGCTCGGTGTCGGCAAGGTCGAGGACTTCACCTGGAAGGGCCTGCTCGACTTCACCACCTGCACCGAGTGCGGGCGGTGCCAGTCGCAGTGCCCGGCGTGGAACACCGACAAGCCGTTGTCGCCGAAGCTGATCATGATGAACCTGCGCGAGCACGCGTACGCCAAGGCGCCGTACCTGCTGGCCGCCGATAACGACGCCCGCAAGTCGCTGCCTGAGCTGGTGCTCGCCGAGCAGGACAAGCCCTTGGTCGGGCCCGCGGACGTCGCGGTCATCGACGAGGATGCGCTGTGGGCGTGTACGTCGTGCGGTGCGTGCGTGCAGCAGTGCCCGGTCGACATCGAGCACGTCGACGCGATCATGGACATGCGCCGGTACCAGGTGCTGATCGAGTCGTCGTTCCCGTCCGAGCTCAACGGGCTGTTCAAGGGCCTGGAGAACAAGGGCAACCCGTGGAACATGAACCCGTCCGGCCGGATGGACTGGGCCAAGGACCTGCCGTTCGAGGTCAAGCAGGTCGGTTCGGACGTCGAGTCGCTGGACGAGGTCGAGTACCTGTTCTGGGTCGGCTGCGCCGGTGCGTTCGAGGACCGCGCGAAGAAGACCACGCAGGCGGTGGCCGAGCTGTTGAACATCGCCGGCGTTTCGTTCGCCGTACTGGGTGACGGCGAGACCTGCACCGGTGACCCGGCGCGGCGGTCCGGCAACGAGTTCGTGTTCCAGCAGCTGGCGATGCAGAACGCGGAGGTCTTCAAGGAGACGAATGTCAAGAAGGTCGTCTCGACCTGTGCGCACTGCTTCAACACCTTGAAGAACGAGTACTCCCAGCTGGGCGTCGAGCTCGACGTCATCCACCACACGCAACTGCTGAACCGGCTGGTCCGCGACGGCAAGCTGACCCCGGTCGCGCCGGCCGAGAGCTCGCTCAACGGCCAGAAGATCACCTACCACGACCCGTGCTACCTCGGCCGCCACAACCAGGTGTACGACGCACCGCGCGAGCTGCTCGACATCATCCCGGGCGCGGAGTACGCCGAGATGCCGCGGAACCAGACGAAGTCGTTCTGCTGCGGCGCCGGCGGCGCGCGGATGTGGATGGAGGAGAAGCTCGGCACCCGGATCAACCTGAACCGGACCACCGAGGCGGTCGAGACGGGCGCCGACAAGATCGCCACCGGCTGCCCGTTCTGCCGGGTGATGCTGTCCGACGGCCTCACTGCCAAGCAGGCCGACGGATCGGCCCGGGAGTCCGTCGAGGTCCAGGACGTCGCCCAGCTCCTGCTCGCTTCCGTAAAGCGTGGGGAAAGCTGATCTGCAACTAGCTGCAAAACACTTCCTCCCCGGGTGGTCCAGACCATAAGATCCACCGTCTGCATCATCTGGGAGGAAAACGCATCATGAAGTTCCGTGCCGTCGTGGCCACCGCGGCCGCCGTACCGCTCGCCCTCGGCCTCGCTGCCTGTGGCGGAGAGCCCAAGGCCACCGGCTACAAGCCGACGACTCCGGCCACCACGACGACCGCACCCAAGCCGGCCGCCACCACCACGACCGCACCGGCCAAGCCCGCAACGGTCGCCCGCCTGAACCGCGTGACATTCGTCCCCGCGATGACGACGGCGGTCAGCAAGCAGAAGGCCTGGCACACGGTCGGCACGGTCACCGCCAACGGCTCGCCCCTGATGACGATGGACGGCGTCCAGACCACGAACCCGGTCGCGATGTCCATGGAGATGTCCGGTGCGGCGTTCCAGGGCAAGACCGCGAAGATCGTCGTGATCGGGAAGACCGCCTACCTCTCGATCCCCGGACTCACGCCGGCCGGCAAGTACAAGAAGGTCGCGTCCGGCCTCAACGACCAGCTGACCGAGCTGATCGAAGGCGGTGACCCGACCAAGATCTACAAGTCCTTCGACAAGAGCATGGTCGACGCCAAGTTCGTCCGCACCGAGACGATCGGCGGGGAGCAGCTCGACCGGTACGCCGTGACGGTGAACACCGCGAAGGCGCTGGCCCTCCAGGGCAAGAAGGTCCCGGCCGGGCTGCCGAAGACACTGACCTACTCGATGTGGCTGGACAAGTCCCACCTGGTCCGGCGGATGACCTTCGACCTCAGCGGCGTGTCGATGGTGATGACCATGTCCGACTACAACAAGCCGGTGAACATCACCGCGCCGCCGGCTAGCAAGATCGTGAAGTAGGCCGGAATCGGTCATTTTCCCACCCTGTTGTGTGAACTTCTCGTAATCTCCCGTTACGGATGTGATCACCTCAGGATGATCGGGTGGGTGGGTGCCGATGCCGACTACACGACGCAACTTCCTTACCGTCAGCGGAGCAGCGGCGGCGCTCGCGCTGAGCGGCAGTCTTCCGGAGATCAAGACGGCCGCAGCGGGCTGGACCGGCCGGGTGGACCGGCGCGATCCATTCACGCTCGGCGTCGCGTCCGGCGATCCGTTGCCGGACGCGGTGGTGATCTGGACCCGGCTGGCCCCCGATCCACTCGCGCCGTTCGGCGGGATGGATCGGCGGCCGGTCGAGGTGCAGTGGCAGGTCGCGGAGGACGAGCAGTTCCGCCGGATCGTCCGCTCCGGCACGGCCAGGACCGGGCCCGAGGCGAGTCACTCGGTGCACGTCGACGTACGGGGTCTGCGGCCTTGGCGGCACTACTGGTACCGCTTCCGCGTGAACGGGCAGCTCAGCCCGGTCGGCCGGACCAAGACCGCACCGGCGTACGACGCTGTCGTTCCTGAGCTGTCGCTGGCGTTCGCGTCCTGCCAGGCGTGGTGGGAGGGCTGGTACACGGCGTACGCCGACATGGCGAAGCGCGACCACGACGTGGTGTTCTTCCTCGGCGACTACATCTACGAGTTCGGGATCGACCGCGGCATTCGCCCGCATTCGAACGAGCCGTACATCACCCAGCAGACCGTGACGCTGGACGAGTACCGGCAGCGGTATGCGGCGTACAAGCTGGATCCGGATCTGCAGAGCGCGCATGCGAACGCGCCGTGGATCGTGACGCTCGACGACCACGAGGTGGTCGACAACTGGGCCGACGAGGCGCATCCGAGTGCGCCGCCGGCCCAGTTCCGGGTACGCCGGGCCAACGCGTTCCGCGCGTACTGGGAACACATGCCGCTGCGGCTCGCGCAATTGCCGAAGGGGCCGGACATGCAGCTGTACCGGCGGATCAGGTACGGGCGGCTCGCGGAGTTCAACGTGCTCGACACGCGCCAGTACCGGTCGGACCAGGCGTACGGCGACGGCACGAAAGCCCCAGGACCCGAGACGGCCGACCCGGCGCGCACGATCACCGGTGACGCGCAGGAGAAGTGGCTGCTCGACGGGTGGGCGGCGTCGCAGACGCGCTGGAACGTGCTGGCGCACCAGACCGCGATCGCCCGGCTCGACACGAAGGACGGGCCGGAGGTGCTGGTGCCGATGGACACCTGGGATGGGTACGAGGCGTCCCGGAACCGAATCCTCGGCGGCGCGGTACAGCGCAAGGTTCGCAACCTGGTGTCGATCGCGGGCGACCTGCACCGCAGTGTGGCGTCGGACCTGAAGCTGGACTTCAACGACCCAGCGTCGGCGACGGTCGGTGCCGAGTTCGTCGGTACGTCGATCACGTCCGGGATCGACGGTGAGGACCTCGACGCCGGCGGCGCGACGTTGCTGCGGGAGAACCCGCACATGAAGTTCGGCAACTTCCAGCGCGGGTACGTCAGCTGCTCCATCACACCGCAGCGATGGGTCTCCGACTACCGCGTCGTCGACAAGGTGTCCGTCCAGGGCGGCACCGTGAGCACTCGGGCCAAACTCCTCGTCGAGGACGGCCGCCCCGGCATCGCGGAGGTGCAGAAATGAGGATCCCCCGACAGACCGTCGTCGCGGCCGGCACGCTGCTGGCGGCCGCCGTACTCGGCTCCAGTTCGATGCCTACGGCAACCTCCGACGTGGCAGCAACCTCCGACGTGGCAGCAACCTCCGACGTCGCGGTGAGCGTCGCTCCCGAGCAGCTGAGCGTGGTCGGGCTCCCGTGCCTGCCCAGCACGCTGAATCTGACGATGACCAACACCGGCAGCCAGGACCGGTACGCCGACCTGACGCTCGAGCCGACCGGCCCGCTGCAGCTGTCCCGCACACTCTTCTCCTCGTGGCTGCCCGCGGTCGATCCCGACCAGCCCGTCTCCGCACCGGTCGAGGTCCGGGTCCCGCGCGACACCAAGCCCGGCAGCTATCAGATCGGCGTCGAGGTCGACCGGTCACGGGTCACGGTGCCGGTGACGGTCGAACCGCTGCCCTCGAAGGGCCCCGGCGACAACCTCGCACTCGGCGAGCAGGCGACGGCGTCCTCCACCCACGGCAACTTCACCCTCTGCGGCGCCGTCGACGGCGACAAGGACCCAGAACACTGGGACACCCTGACCGGCTGGAACGACGGCACCCGCGCGGTCTTCCCCGACACGTACGACGTCGCACTGTCGGCGCCGGCCACCGTGAACCGGGTAGAGCTCTACACGCTCGACTCGGCGAAGTACCCGGCACGGCTCAACGGCCTACGCGATTGGGACGTTCAGGCGAAGGTCGGCGGCGTATGGCAGACCGTCACACAGGTCCGCGGCAACACCCTGGGTCACGTCACATCGACCTTCGACCCGGTCCAGGCGGAGGCTGTACGTATCCTCTGCCTCGACGGCAACGACCACACCTACTCCCGCATCGTCGAACTCGAGGTCTACGGAACCTAGGTCAACCATTTGAACCATGCCTAGTTCAGAAGAAATCGCGCTCGCCTTCGATCTGGGCACACCGGACGGCGACCTCATCCACGTCCGGCGCGGCGACGCCGATGCCTGGCGGCTGAACACCGCAACCGGGAGCTATTTCGTCAAGGGATACTTCACTGCCGCGGATGTGCGCCAACTGGAATTCGCGATGGCATTCGAGCGCCAGGCACTCGCGTCCGGCGTAGACATGCCAGAGCCGATCGCGCCAACCGATCCTCTTCTTGGCTGGGTGACCCGCATCGAGGATCGGCTGTTCCGCGTCTACCGCTGGATCGACCACCGAACGCCCGAGCCCGACATCTCGGCCTGGCTCGGCGGGACGATGGCGAAGGTCCATGAACTGCAGCCACTGGGTCGGGCGGGCTTGCCTCAGTGGTGGCGGCAATCGGTGCAGCCACCGGGAACTTGGGAGGGCTGGTTCGCCAAGGCCCGGCAGCGCGACGTTTTATGGGCAGGTCTTGTGGACAGCCTTCCACGCATTCTCGCGGTCACAGCACGCATCGCCGAACTCTGCGACGACGTACCGGATCTCGTGACGACGCATGGCGACTTCAAGACCCACAACATCGTCACGTCTCCATCCGGTCCAGTACTAGTGGACTGGGACAGCGTCCGGACCGACAGCGCAGCCCTTGAGGCAGGTCGGTCGGCGTACATCTTCGGAGGCGGTGAACCCCAGCAGATCAAGAGAATCCTCACCGCGTACGTCGCAGCAGGCGGCGATCTCGGGTGGGCCGACGCGGACCTCTTCCTCAGTGTCGCGAGAAATGTCATCCAGGTGCTCGGCGAGCGAATCCGCGTCTCACTCGCGGAGACCACAGCAGCTCGATGGATGGGCGACCTCCCGACGATCGAAACCGCCATCGGCAGGACTCTGCGGGACCTTCCCGGCAAGCTCGACGAACTGCACCGAGCAACGCAAACGATCGATTTACTCTGAGTTGTCGAGCAGACCGAAGTGGCGCAGCGTGCGCGCAGCCACCTCCTGCGGCTCGAGCGCGCTGGTGTCGATGACCAATTCGTCCAGATCCGCGGCGTCGAGGCGCGCGGCGATCTCGTCGCAGCGCTCCAGGTGCCACTCCAACGCCGACCTCTGACTCGCGGTGTACCGGCCGCGCAGTCGTTTCCTGGTGATGTCGGCATTCGCGGTAAGACGAACCATACGAAGAGGACTCTCGACCGCGGCCTCGTAGCGCTCTCGATCGGCTGCGGCACTGATCACCCCACACATAACCAACTGGCGCGGCCCCACCGACCGATAGGACTTCCAAACCGCAGCGATGTTGTGTGCCTCGATCAGAGCATTGTCCTGCTCAGCAGGCGGCCACGACCGGTGGAACCAGTCAACGTCCATCAGACTGAACGGCCGACCGGCACCCGCAAGCAGATCCCCAACATGCTCCAGCGCAGCCGACTTCCCAACCCCAAACCCCCCATTCAAAAAGATCCCGTAACCAGCCGACGGCATAGCGCATCTAGTCCGCGACAGCGCGCAGGAAATCATCCCGGCTATCGATTGCGTGGTATGCCTCGTAGAGCGAGTCGAACGATGCGGCCAGCGAGCCGTCCAGGGCGAATGCGATGGCCGCCACCGCACGTGCTTTGACGAACGCGCGGCGATACTCGTCCGCGCTGGCATCTCCAGCGTCAACCCGATCCTGGATCCCCCAAGCTATCTCGTCCAATTCACCCGTCAGGGCATCGAGCCGGCTCCGAAGATCCTGGATTCCGAAGCTTCTCGATCGGATCGCGTTCAGCGCCTCGGTGAGCGTCGGATCCGCCACGTCCGCGCACCGAACAGCCAGCACACAGACCCGCTCAACGAGCTGATGCCGCTGGTCGTCAGTGCTCTGCCTGAGCTTGTCGACCAGCGCAGGCGAGACTTGTGTCAGTCCGGGTTGGGTCATCTCGACAACCTTACGACGGACGGCGTCCGGCCTGCCGATCGTCGCTGGACCTTCCACCAGCTCACGACCGGTACGGCGACAAGGAGGCACCCGGGCATCCCGGTGAACATCCACCTGACCTGGACTTTTGCCCTGCTCAGAAATGGAGCGGGTGACGGGAATCGAACCCGCACTGTCAGCTTGGGAACAGAATTGTCACACCCGGACGGCTCACGCCTGGCGTCGCACACACGGTCCTCCGGGCTTGGGTGACCGCTGTTGACCGCAGTTGCGCGGCGTGTGCCGTCCGATCGGGCACGGATCGGGCACGGGTCGGGCACGGGTCGGGACTAGGGTTTGCTCGACGCAGTAGGGGCAGATGCCACAGCTCGATCACGAGCTGCGGACGAAGGGGACAGAGTGAGCCTGCAGCAAATCAGCCCGCAACTCCTGCAAGCAGTGCAGGAGCTGGACGCGGCGCGCAAGGGACTGACCGAGGTCACTCTCAGGGAGGTGGGAGTCAACCCCCCTGGCGCCGTCCGGCTTGGTGAGGCTGTAAGCAGGTTGTTGAAGATATTCACCATCGAGGGTGGCGATCTAGCACACGCTAGGGCGCAAGAGGTGGCGTTGTCGTTTGATGCTGGCGTCGTGTCTTCATTGGCCGCAAATGTGACCCTACTGGTCGCGAATCCTGAGTGGGATCCATTCAGAGCGTTCGACCTGGCTTACACCACCGATCGCTACACTGCCGATCGACTCGCGGAATACTTCGGCAGAGATGCCGCGAATCCTCCCGAATTTCAAAAGTTTGAGCGCATTCAAGTGCAAGCCAAGAACGCGGCGGAAGATGCGCGGCTTGAGATGCAACTCCGTAAGTCGGCGGCGAGCGTCGAGGAGATCGCCGAATCTGTAAAACAAGCTGCGGGCGTCGTCGCAGAAGGAAAACTGTCGGAGGCGTTTAAGGAGTACAGCGAAACGGAGATGTCCGGTGCGACCCGATATCGCGGTCTCGCGCTCGGAGTTCTAGGTGCAGTTGTGGCCTTCTCCATTTATACGGCAGCCTTCCTGCCAACCAGTCTCGGATCATCACTCGCACATCTGGGCATCGGCCTGTCCAGCCTCACCGCGTTCGGGTACCTCGCACGTGAATCTGCGCACCATAGGAAGGCGGCACGATGGGCATCTGTAATGTCAGTGCAATTGCGAACCTTCGACGCATATTCGGCTGACCTCACAACCGAGAAGCGTGAACTCCTGCGTGAGCACTTTGGGCGACGCGTATTCGCAGAGCCGGTTTATGCATTAGACGGCCACGAACCTAAGACCAGCGATCTTGCGCCGCTAATGCAGGCCGCAATCGATCTGGTCAAAGTCGCCCGAGCGAATTGAGGAGCGGGGAATGCCTTACCGGTTCATCCGAACAAATGAGCTGACAGGCCGATTCCAGGAGGATAACCCAGGAAACTCTAGTAGATTGTGGATCGACATTCTCAATGACGCCGTGAATCAGGCCGCCAGCAACGGCGGCAAGGTTGTCAGCGTGGGCTACGACCAGATGGGCGAGCCGATGAGCATCCTGTTTGATGTTGCGGCGGACGCACCGGTCGCATTCTGGAGCAAGCTGTGACCGGGGGCCGCCTACCGCTCCGCTTCGGCGATCAGGGTCAGCAGCTCTGCACCGATCGGAGCCGCGACCGCGACAGTCCCCCGCGAGTTGAACGTGTGCTGCGTTCCATCCACGTCTAAAACCTGGGCGCCAGCCTCCCGCGCAATCAGAACTCCCGCACTCGTGTCCCACGGTTTGTTGTTGAACATGATCGAGGCATCGAGGCTTCCGTCAGCCACCCAAGCGAGATCGGTCGCGGCGGTGCCGAGCATGCGCACCCTCTGCACCTTCGCCGCCAGCAGGGAAGTGAGCGTCAGCCTTGAAATGTTCCGCTCGGGGGCTCCATCACCCACTGCGTAATCTCCGATTGCGACAATGGCATCCTCTAGCCGATCGCATTTGCTGGCGCGAATTTCCTGACCATTGCAGTACGCCCCACTCCCACGGCTCGCGGAGTAGCGCCGCCCAAGGAACGGCATATCAATAACGCCCGCCAGAGACGAATCTCCCGCCACGAGGCCAAGCGATATCGCAACGAGCGGAATCCCGTGAACGAAATTTGCCGTGCCGTCGATCGGGTCAAGGACCCACAGAAGGTCACCGGAATCGTCGCCGGACCGCCCCTCTTCCTCACCTAGAAATTCGATCTCGGGCGTCACGCTCGCTAAATGCGACCTAATGGCCTGCTCGACGGCGAAATCTACCTCCGACGCCATGTCGCGATCACCCTTGGATGTGACCGTACCCAGCTCCTGAGTTACCGCCGCTTTGCGGCCGATATCTACCGCTTCGTTTGCGATGTTGAGGAGTCTCGACAGGTCCGTCATATGGTCTTACCCGACTCCCAGAGTGAGGCGAATATGTGGTGATAGACAGAGTACAGATCCGACGACTCGTTGCCGGTTCGCTCCATGACAAATGTTGGTGAATCTAGCCCCCGGAGCGCTGGCAGGTACGTCTGCATCACGCAGAGCCTCTGATCGATGAACATCAGGTTGAAGCGGATCGTTTCGTCATACATCCGCAGTTCCAGCTTGTCTGCTGCTTCCCCAAGATCATCTCGGAGCCTGCTCATGATGTTGATGTTTCCCCGCGACCAGGCCGAGAGATGCCCCTCCTCGTGGCCTTCCTCGCGGTTTCGGCGCTGGATCGATTCGCCGTCCGGGTCGAGGAACAGCAGGCGAACTGACGCCCGCCGTAGGAGCGCCCGCAACTTGAGGTCCGGGTACTGCTGGCAGATCAGGTTCAGCGACAGCCCGGCCGCCGCCACCTCGGAGGCGCTGTCGAACAACTTCGGGGTTGGGATCTCGTGCGAGAACTCCGTACGGCTGGTGTAGATCGCGGTCACGCCGGCCAATCCCGCCGCCGCTGTCGCACCGGTCAGATTCGCGGGCTGCTGGACAGGTGCGGGCGGTACCGGCGCGGCGGTCGGATCAGTGGGCGGTTCATCCGGCCACGGCAGGAACAGCGCCTCAGCCTTCCAACCGGGGAACATGTGTTCCAGGATTCGGCAGTGTCCGGGGTGGGGTAGGCCAGTCAGCGAACCAGACAGCCACCGGTAGAACGTCGCTTTGCTCGGATAGCCGCCAACCTGCTCCCGATCGACCACGCGTGCGACCTTATCGTACTCCCGGCAGAACGCCCGATGTTCCTGTAGGTGGCGCTCTCGCAGTAGCGCCTTCAGTGCTGTTCCAGCCAGCATCGCTGCTCCCCAGAGCTGGGTTTCGGTCTCGTCAAGCTATCAGTCTCATGAGACAGAGATGAGACTAGATGCGTCACGGACGGTCGAGATGAGATACACGCGGAGTTAGGGCGAGACTCGCGGTCTCCAAGACTTCTGGCATGCCCAAGACCACGCACTACTCCGCAGCCTTGGAGCTCGACGGCTTCCGGCCGCGCTCCGCTGGTGGTACGCCTCGCTCTCGCGCCGTCTTCCGGATGTACGCCGCCGTAAACGGGGACAACCGCTCAACCTCAGTTGGTGGAACACCTGCACGCAGCGCGTCGATTACGGCGTCTAGCAGCTCCTGGCGAGCCTGCTCATGGGTCGCTTCGGTCTGTCGATATCGGGCGGTCGCGGCCTCTAGAGCACTGCGTGGGTCAGTCACGTCACACAGGATATCGCCTCCCTGTTGCGATCAACGGACAGTAGGCGCTACTGTAAATCGCAGCTCGAAAGCGATTTCGAGAAGCGACGCCCCGGCGGGCGCAACCGCCGAGGCGTCCAGGTCGCACTAGTCGTCTTAAGAGGAGCGCAACCCATGAGCATCATCCATCTGTCTGCCGTCCGTGGCGAGGAACCGTCCGCCGCCGAGCTGGCCGCGATCGAGCAGGAATGGCCGCTGATCGAGGCCGAACTGGACCTGTTGAACGCACAGATCGCGTTCATCAACGCGGGTCCGAGCGCGTCGGTTCTGGACAGCCGCCGAGTGCGCCGCGCCGCCCACCGCGTCGTGGACGCTGCCCGCGTTCTGGCCGACCGCGCCCCGGAAGCGGAGGTCGTCGCATGACCGCGCTAATGACGGCCGGTACCGCCTTGCCAGACCTCGTACAGGTCGACCTGGGTTGGTGGAAGGTCGCGGGCTATGACCTCGTCCAGGTGGTCTCGCCGCGTACGGCGCTGGGGACGGCGTGGGTCGTCTGGCGCGGTGACCACGTCTTGCACACCACCGACACGCTGCCTGACGCGGGCGGCTGGGTCGCTCGCCAGCTCACCGGAGGTGAGACGCGATGAGTACTCCACTTCGTACGTCGTACCCGGTCCCGGTCGAGGACCTGATCCCAGCCGCACGCAGCCTCGCGGCCGAGCTGGGCGAGATCCCGTCGCAGAACCGGCTGATGAAGCACCTGCGGGTCGGCAAGGACAAGGCCAAGGCCGTGCACGCCGCCCTGATCGAGGAGCGCACTGCCGACCGCAGCGAGGACCGTACGGGGACCCGGCTGCACTCGGTGCCGGACGCGGACGAGACCGGCACCGAGCCCGACGCCACCGACACGGCCTCCGAGGACGCTGCGGAGGAGTTTGCGCAGGTCACGCAGCCCACAGCCCCGGTTTCGGTCCGCCAGACGGGCTGGCGGAGCTGGTTCCCGCGGCTGACCCGGCGCGGGGGCATCTCCCCGGCTCACGAGCCGACTCGCGACACCGAGGCTGAGACCGGGGACGAGATGCGCCCGGTTCGGTCGTGGCCGGTGCTGCTGCTGGCGCTGCCCGCGTTCGTCGCGGTCTGGTCCGGGTGGGTCGGACTCGGTGAGCTGACCGGATTCGGTGTCGTGCATCCGCTGCCGGGGATCGCGGACGGGTTCACCCTGAACTCTGCGATCACGCTGCCGATCGGTCTGGAGACCTATGCCGCGTTCGCGCTGCGGGTGTGGCTGTCCGGCCGGGTCCCGGCCAAGGCTCGGAGGTTCGCCATGATCTCCGCCCTGACCTCACTGGTTCTCGGTGCGTCGGGGCAGGTCGCCTACCACCTGCTGGAGGCCGCTGGCATCACCCGTGCGCCGTGGCAGATCACCACTGTCGTTGCCTGCCTGCCCGTCGCCGTGCTCGGCATGGGCGCCGCGCTGGCCCACCTGATCCACACCCGCGAGAACGGGGAGAAGTGACATGACAGAGCCGATGAGCAGCCAGAACAACGAGCTGCCTGACCCGATCGACCTGGACGCGCACCGCGCCCGCCGCGACGACGCACAGAACCCGGAGGATTTGGCCGGCGCGCTGGTGCCGGTGTCGCCTGCCGAGGTTGAGCGGATGGACACCGCCTACGAGATCGCGCTGGACGGCGACTCCGACGACGACCCGTCGACGGGCAACGTGCTGGTGCCGGTCGACAAGCCGTCGCTGCCGGTGCCGGTGCAGTCGGGGGAGCGGATGCCGATCGTGCCGGTGCATCTGCGGCCGAAGGCGCTCCCCGCGACGATGCGCCGCGCTGGCGGCCGGGCCGGGCACGTGACGGCGTTCCATACGGTCCGATCCCCCTGGTACGCAACGAAGTTCGCGTGGTTCGCGAGCCGTGGCCTGTCGCGGCTGATCGGCAAGCAGTTCCGGTGGTGGTGGGTCCCGAACTCGGTGCAGTTGGAGCAGAAGGCGGCCGACGCGGGCGAGTTGAAGGAGTGGGAGAAGATCCACCGCCAGCTCAAGGCAACCCGGCTGTGGCGCGGGGTGGTGCTGGCGTTGCAGAACCTGGGCCTGCTGATCGGGCTGCCGATCGCGTGGAACGCGGCCCCGGCTGCTGGGCTGGTGGCGGTGGGTGCGGCTGCGGTGGTGGGTCTGGCGCACTACGGCCGCCCGGCCGGTCAGACCCTGGTCGGTACGGCGGTGGTCGCGCCGAGGTTCCGCAAGCTGAACTCCGACATCATCCTGCGCGCCTACTACGCGGCCGGTCTGGGCAACCCGGACAAGACCGACAAGCAGGTCAACTTCGGCTCGACCATGTCCCGCGATGCCAGCAACACCGGCACCGAGGTCATCATCGATCTGCCGTGGGGTCTGGGCTGGACACAGGTCGTCGGGGCGAAAGAGAAGATCGCTTCCGGCCTGGACGTGCACATGCGGCAGGTGTTCCTGACCCCGGACGACTCGTCCAGCCGTCGCCACAAGCTGTTCGTGGCCGACACGGACCCGCTGGCCGAACCGGCCGGGCGTACCGACATGCTCGACGGCAAGCGCCGCTCGATCTGGCAGCCGGTCCGGTTCGGCCTGGACGAGCGTGGCCGACTCGTCGGGCTGTCGCTGCCGTGGTTCTCCCTGCTGGTCGGCGCTCAGCCCCGTAAGGGCAAGACGTTCTCCGCCCGCATGGTCGCACTGCATGCCGCGCTCGACCCGTTCGTGAAGCTGGTCATTGTCGATGGGAAGAACTCGCCGGACTGGCTCGGCTTCAAGAAGGTTGCCCACCGCATCGTTTTCGGTGACGTGCCCAACGTCAACGACCCCGACCCGATCGAGCACCTGCTCGCCGCGCTTGACGAGATCTTGACCCACATCGACAACGTCAACAGCCTGCTCACCACGCTGCCGGTCGAGGTGTGCGAGGAAGGGAAGCTGACCGAGGAACTGGCCCGTGATCCCCGCTACCCCGAGCTGCGGGTGTGGGTGCTGGTGATGGAGGAGTTCCAGAAGTACTTCGAGACCGAGGATCAGGAGATCAACAAGCAGATCGCCCGCAAGCTGTCGATGATTCAGGCGGTCGGCCCGAGCGCCGGTGTGTGGCTGGTGTCGGCGTCGCAGAAGCCGTCAGGTGTCGGCGCGGGTGACGTGGCGCGGCTGTTCAACCGGTTCCGTGACAACCACACGCTGCGGTTCGCGCTGCGCTGCGGCAACCGCGACGTGTCCATGGCCGTGCTCGGTGGCGACGCGTACCAGGAAGGCTTCGACGCGTCCACGCTGCCGGTCGGGGACAAGTTCCGGGGCGTGGGTTACCTGTACGGCGCGAGCGATGACACCCCGACCGTGCGGACCTTCCTGGCCGACGCCAAGGACGCCGACCACATCCTGACCGCCGCCCGCAAGCTGCGAGAGACGCTGAACCTGCTGACCGGCGACGCGGCCGGGGAACAGATCGAGCGGACCAGCCGCGACGTGCTGGCCGACATCCTCACCGTGCTCGGAGCCGACACCGCCGCGCACTGGGAGGCGATCGCCGGACGGCTCGCAGAGCAGATGCCCGAGCAGTACGACGGCACCACGCCAGACGCGATCTCGGCACAGGCCCGCGCCTTGAAGGTCCCCAGCCGCGACGTGAAACGCGACGGCGTGAACCGCAAGGGTGCCCGCGCCGACGACATCCGCGCCGCGATCGACCGCCGCAACAACACCAACGGCTGAGGAGGGTTGCGCTGATGGATCTCAACGCCCGCCGCCAGGCCCTCGCCGACCGGCACCAACGCAACCTCGCGGAGTACGGCTCGGCTGTGCAGGAGTTCGTCGAGCTGTCGCAGCCCGACCCGCTCACCGGCCGGGTGTGGCGAACGTCGAAGTGGCGAGCTGCCCGTTTCCGGGTGCGGCGCGCTGCCCGAGCGCTGCATCGCTCTCAACCCAAACGTTACACACGGTAACTGATCGCACTGGGGGTGCGGGACGGCTGAAGTAGCGGCCTCGACGCTACCGGTAGCGGCAACGCTACCCGTCCCGCTACCCCGCAATCCAGATCTGACCAGGCCGTATATCCGCAGGTAGCGGGTCGCGGCTCAGGCTCCGCACGCCCAAAAACAGCCCTCTGGAGGCTTCCCATGCTGTCCGCCGCCGCTACCTCTACCCTCAGCGCCGCTACCCACGGTAGCGGGCAGGGTAGCGCCTGGCTCACCCTCTCAACCGACCTCGCCGCGACCCTCCACACCGCTGGACAGGTCGCCACGGTCCTACTGATCGTGAGCATCGCCGTCGCGTTCTACCTGTTCACCTGTCTCGTGTGGCCGTTCGGCAAGTGCCGCCGCTGCAAGGGCGTCGGCAAGTTCAAATCCCCGTTCGGCAAGGCGTACCGCCACTGCGGGAAGTGCGACGGCTCCGGGCTGCGGGTCCGGCTCGGACGCCACGTCATCAACCACATGCGCGCCGTCCGAGGCGCGGGCGAGAACTCCACCACTGGCAAGGGGAAGCGCTGATGTGCAAGGCGCTGGACGGTGTCAGCCTGCACCCGGCGAAGTCGTGCTGGGTCGAGTTGTGGAACGGCAAACAGGCGCTCGGCTGGGACTACTACGGGACGCCGGTGTTCCGGTTCCGGTGGGCACCCGCAGGGCTCGCCACGCGCCGCCAACTCCGGGCGATGCGCATGGCTCCGGGCCGTCAGGAACCGTACGCGCTGCTGGTCTGGCGAGGCGGCAAGCGGTGGGCATGGCTGTACCGGCTCGACCTCGCCAAGCCCTCCCGCGTCCCGTCCCCGGCTCAGCTCAACGCGCTCGACAAGGCGATGCAGGCACGGCGTACCTGCCAGCTCTGCAAGGCCGTCACCGACTACTGCATCCCGACCTCAGACGGCCGGTGCAACGACTGCATCGACACCGCCAGCTACCCAACCGCCGCCTAGCCCACCTCGAGGAGGAATCACCGATGAACGACGTGCTGACCGCAGCGCTAGACGCCGCCGAGTGTGGCTGGCCGGTGTTCATGCTCGGTCGCTCCAAGCGGCCCATTGCCAACTGCGACGACTGCCCCCGCGACGCACACGACCCGGCGACCTGCGGTCACCTGACCTGCCACGGGTTCTACGCGGCCACCACCGACCCCGAATGCATCGCGCAGATCGTGGCCGCCGTCCCGGCCGGACAGCTCGCCGTCCGGACCGGTGCCGTGTCCGGATTGGTCGTGGTCGACGTGGACCCCGCGCACGGAGGCAACGACAGCCTTGCAGAGCTGGTGGCGCGTCAGCTGGTGCCGCGCACGCGCTGGGTTCGCACCGGCTCCGGGGGAGTGCACCTGTACTACCGCCACCCCGGCCGCGAGATCGGCTCACGGCCGATGCCGAACCGGGCCGGGATCGATGTGAAGGCTGACGGCGGGTACGTCGTGCTCCCGCCGTCGATCCACCACCGCACCGGCCAGCCGTACACGTGGGGCGAGGGACCCGGCGAACCGATCGAGATGCCCCCCGCGCTGATCGACGCCTGCCTGCCCAGTGCGCCGGCCATTTCCACCACCCACCCGACCGGGCCGATCCGGACCACCCGAGCGGGGGGCATCTCGAACCCTCAGAGCCTGCTCACGTCAACGCTCAACGCCGTACGCAACGCACCCGAGGGCAAGCGACGAACCACGCTCTACGGCGCTGCGCGAGGCGTGGCCCGGATGGTCGCGGCCGGTGCGATCACCCACGCCGACGCAATCGCCGCACTCACCGACGTGGGGCTGCAAGTCGAGCAGACCGCCCGCGACATTCGAGCCGCTATCACCGGTGGCTTCCATGACGAAGGGATCGCCGCATGACCACCCCTGCCGACACCAACAGCGCCGACCCGACGCAGCCGATCGACGGTGCCCGGCTGCTGGACGACGTGGCCGCCACCATCGGCCGGTACGTCATCCTGCCCAGCACGTCAGCCGCGGTTGCCGTGGTGTTGTGGATCGCCGCCAGCCACGCGGTTAAGGCGTGGAACTGTGCGCCCCGGTTGGTGATTCGGGCGCCGGAGCGGCGGTGCGGAAAGTCGCGGTTGCTGGACATGGTGGAAGGGATGTGCCACCGGCCGTTGATGACGGTCAACGCGTCGCCGTCTGCGGTGTACCGGTCGATCGGCATGGCACCGTCCGATCCGCCGACGCTGCTGATCGATGAAGCGGACACGATCTTTGGCCCCAAGGCCGGAGAGAACGAAGACCTGCGCGGGCTGCTGAACGCCGGGCATCAGCGCGGCCGTCCGGCGCTGCGCTACGACGCCGGGACGAAGAACGTGGAGAAGATCCAGACGTTCGCCATGGCAGCACTCGCGGGCATCGGTGCCATGCCCGACACGATCGAGGACCGCGCCGCCGTCATCCGCATGCGCCGCCGCGCACCCGGTGAGCAGGTCGCACCGTACCGGGTCCGGCGCGACGGCCCGGAGCTGGACGAGCTGCGCCAACTGCTCACCCAGTGGCTCGCCCCGCAGGTGATCGAGCTGACCAAGGCCGCGCCAGACATGCCGCTCGAAGACCGCGCCGCCGACACGTGGGAGCCGATGATTGCCGTTGCCGACCTGGCAGGCGGGGACTGGCCACGCGCCGCACGAAAGGCCGCTGTCGCGCTCACCAGCGACCGCGACGCGGGCGACGAAGGATCGACGCCGACCCGTTTGCTGGCCGACTGCCGCACCGCGTTCCAAGACGCCGACGCGCTCCCGACCGCCGAACTGCTCAAGCGGCTGCACAGCGACCCCGAAGCACCGTGGGCGACGATCGGGAAAGCCGGACTCACGGCGATGCGGATGGGCAACCTGCTGCGGGACTTCGAGGTCCACAGCGACACCATCCGGTTCCCGACCGGACAGGCCAAGGGCTACTACCGCAGCGAATTCACCGACGCATGGAACCGCTACTGCCCCGAGCCAAAACCTGCCAGTGGGGAAGCCGTACCAGCCGTACCAGCCGTAACTTCCCAGGTCAGCCCCGAGGAGGCTTCCACCACTGGTACGGCTCAAGCCGTACCAACCACCCAAGCCTCCTCGACCCTGACCAGCGAAAACGAGGCTGGTACGGCTGGTACGGCTTGGGTCCCCAGAGCTGTCCCGGCTCTTGCCGAGGTCAACGATCGGGCTGACTGCGCATGAGCAGACGCCACCAACTGACAACTCCAACGAACCCCAGGAGAACGACGTTGACGACCCCGACGAGTGACGGTGATCGGCTGCTCGACGTGCAGGAGGCAGCGGTCATGCTCGGCACCTTCAACACCAGTGGCGTCCGGTTTCCGCGACGCCTGATCTCTGAGCGTCGGATCCGGTTCGTGCGCATCGGCCGGATGGTGCGCATCCCTGAGTCCGCGATCCGCGAACTGATCGAACAGAACACCGTCGAACCCATGCGCCCAGCTCTGGAAAGGATCGCCGCCTGATGACGAAGCGACGCTTTGGACGGATCCGCAAGTTGCCGTCCGGCCGATTCCAGGCGCGGTACCCCGGACCGGATGGGGTTGACCGGCCAGCACCGAACACGTTCCCCACAAAGACCGACGCGAGCCGCTGGCTGATCAACAAAGAAGCCGAACTGTTGAGCAAGCGTTGGATTGATCCCGCCCTTGCCGCAACTCCGCTCGAAACGTACGCACGAAAGTGGATCGACGAGCGTCCCGGACTCAGGCCGAAGACGTTGGTTCTCTACAACGGGCTGCTGCGGAATCACATCGCGCCGACGCTCGGTGAGGAGCCACTAAACACACTCACCCCGCCGATGCTCCGGACCTGGAGGAAGTCGCTGCTTGACGGCGGACTCGGACCAGTCACCACCGCAAAGGCCTACCGACTACTGCGATCGATTCTGACCACCGCTGTGGAGGACCGAATGATCGAGTTCAACCCCTGCTATATAAAAGGTGCAGCGACGGAGAAGAGTCCCGAGCGGCCGACGCTGACGCTTGCTGAGGTCTACCGAATCGCGAGCGGGATTGCGCCGCGCTATCGAGCGCTTGTTTTGCTCGCCGCGATGGGCAGTCTGCGGTGGGGCGAGTTGGCCGGCCTTCAAAGACGGGACGTGAGTTTGTCCCGTGGCGTGGTCAAGGTACGCCGGGCTGCGGTCGAACTTCCGACCGGTGAACTCAGGATCGGGCCGCCTAAGTCGGACGCGGGAGTGCGGGACATTCATCTCCCGGAGCTGGTGATCGAGGACCTTCGGTTGCACTTCGAGATCTACGTCAAGCCCGGTGCAGAGTCGCACGTCTTTACTGGGCCGAAGGGAGCACTGCTGCGCCGCTCGAACTTCCAGCGAGCATGGAGCAAGGCTGTGACGGCCGCCGAGCTGCCCGGCACGATCCACTTCCACGACCTACGGCACACCGGTAACAACTGGGCCGCCGAAGCGGGCGCAACTCTGGCCGATCTGATGCAGCGGATGGGGCACGCCAGCACCCGAGCTGCAGTCCGGTACATCCACACTCGCGACAGTCGGCAGCGGTTCCTAGCGCAAGCCATGTCAGAGCATCTCGATGGACTGCGGGACGACGACGGCACCGACCAGGACGAAGACGACGAAGGCGACGCGTTGCCGGTCGCATCGGGCACGTAACGGGCACGCGGCCGGTTTCAGGTCCTTGAAATAACTCAGCCCCAGGTCGGAAACATGCCTCTGACCTGGGGCTGAGCTGTGGAGCGGGTGACGGGAATCGAACCCGCACTGTCAGCTTGGGAAGCTGATGTTCTGCCATTGAACTACACCCGCGCGGCCGGTCTCCCGGCAGCGGTGAAGAGCATAGCCGATGCGCCGAGGTGCCTGCATCGCGGGCCCGGCGCGCCGCGCGACTGCGGCGCCGTACCGGGACTGGGAACACCCGGCGGGGACTCGGCACAGGCCATGGCCTGTCTCCTGTCCCCAGCGCATGTTCCCGGTCCCGCCCGAGGCACCTGTCCCCCGGTCTTGTCCGAGGTACGCCGGGTGGCGGGGTGGTTGTTGTCGGGTCAGGGGGATGGGTGTGTAGAAGGTGCCCGATGCATCGAAAAGCGGGGGTGGGCGGTTTGCATCGGGGGTTCTTGGGCAGTTTTTCACAAAGGGCACGTTCAGGACTGGGCAGGTTCGTCATCTTCTGGCAGATTAGAACGCGTTGCCGGGGGCAACATTCGACGCAACGTGAGGATGCGGTCCTCGCCGGGACCGGACAAGATGGTTGCGGGGCAACTGGATGAAGGGGTGAACGGTGGCAACAGACACAACTGACGCGGTGGACAACCTGGAGAAGGAGCTCGTCACGTTGGCACGGCGGCTGCGCGGTCTGCAGCGGACGCTGTCCGACGAGGCGCATCCGGACCTGGAGCCGGCGCAGTACGCGTTGCTGAACCACGTGGAGGAGCTGGCGCCGGTGCGGATGGCCGACCTGGTGGCAGCGCTCGAGGTGGACAAGGGACCGGTCAGCCGGGCCTGCGCGCGACTCGAGGAGGAGGGCCTGCTGAAGCGGGCCGCCGACAAGTCGGACGCGCGCGCGACCCTGCTGACGCTGACCGCGGCCGGCAAGCGCAAGCTGACGGCGGCCCGGAAGAAGCGGCACAAGGTGATCGAGGACCTGCTCAAGGACTGGTCGCCGGCGCAGGTGAAGACCTTCGCCAGCCAGGTGTCGAAGTTCAACAAGCTGGCCAACTGAAAATAGTTGCCTCAGGCCCACGGTCTGGTGGTGTGCTCCCGCCGGGGAGCTGAGGGCTCCGGACGACTCACCACCAGGCACGGGAAACCGGCCCGACCGGCAACTCGAGCTGTGCGGACGAGCGGCACGCTGCTAACGTGCGACCGTGCTGCTCTCCGACCGCGACATCTTGGCCGAGCTCGACGCGAAGCGGGTCCAGCTGGATCCGTTCGAAGCTGCGATGGTGCAGCCGTCGAGTGTCGACGTACGGCTGGACCGGTTCTTCCGGGTCTTCGAGAACCACAGGTATCCGCATATCGACCCGGCCGAGGAACAGCCAGATCTGACCCGGCTGGTCGAGCCCGAAGGCGGCGAGCCGTTCATCCTGCATCCCGGTGAGTTCGTCCTGGGATCGACGTACGAGCTCGTCACGCTGCCCGACGACGTCGCCGCCCGGCTCGAGGGCAAGTCGTCTCTGGGCCGTCTGGGGCTGCTGACCCACTCCACCGCAGGCTTCATCGACCCGGGCTTCTCCGGCCACGTGACGCTCGAGCTGTCGAACGTCGCGACACTGCCGATCAAGCTCTGGCCCGGCATGAAGATCGGCCAGCTCTGCTTCTTCCGGCTGTCCTCCCCCGCCGAGTTCCCGTACGGCTCGTCGAAGTACGGCTCCCGCTACCAGGGCCAGCGCGGCCCGACCCCGTCGCGCTCCTACAAGAACTTCCACCGCACCGACATCTGACAAACGAAAGGGCCCCGGCAAACCGGGGCCCTTCTCGCTGACGTCAGGCGGTCGGCTTCAGGTAGACCAGGACTGACTGGATGTCGTCGCTGCCGTACCCACTTCCCTGCGGCTGCTGCCGGTAGACGCCGCCGTACGGCGAGACTGCGGCCGGCGACGACTGCGTGCCGTTGTAGAGGCTCATGTCACTCCCGCCGGCGGACTTGCTGTCCGACGGAGTGTCACCGGACGACGGAGTGTCACCGGAGGACGGAGTGTCACCGGAGGACGGGCTGTCGCTCGAACTCGCGCTCGGGCTGTCGCTCGAACCAGCGCTCGGGCTGCTCGACGACCCCGCGCTCGGCAGGTCCTGCCCGGTCTTCGCGTCCAGCAGCACCGCTTGCTTCTCGGTCTGCACGTAGACGACGCCGTGGAACGCCGCAGTCACGTCAGGCACGATGCGCCCTCCGGACTCGCTGGTGAAGCCCCACGCCTTCTTGCCGGTCGCGTCGTCGAAGCCGAAGATCTCCTGAGGACCGGTGGGCGACGCCTCCCTGCAGACGATCGAGCTCGCTTCGTCCCAGGTGCACTTGTAGCCACCGGACTCCCGCGCCTCCAGGCCGGGCGCCGACTTCACGAGGGCGCCGGTGGAGAGATCCACCGAGAAGAGCGAGCCGACCTCGGTCAGGCTGTCCTTCGGGTACACGGTGCCGTAGAAGAAGGCGTGCTTGGTGCCGCCACCGAGCGGGGTCACCTCACCCTGCTTCAGCGGGATCTGCTTCGTGACCTTGCCGCTCGCACCGTCGATGAGCACGGCCGCGGCGTCGTCGGCGTTCTGCTGGCTCTCGTCCTTCGAGCCCCCGACCACACCGTCATGCACGGCGGCCGGGAGAACGCCCGGCACCACCGTGGCCTTCTTCGTGCTGGGGTCCGCGTACACGGTCGCGGTCCGCACGTCCCCGGTCAGACTGCCCATGATCGGGGTCACACCGATGGCGACCTGGCCGGTCTCCGGGTCGTACTGCGTGTTGTAGAGACTCGGAGTACCGGATGCGACGGTCCCGGCACTCTCCACCGTGCTCACCGGTGCGGAGACCTCGGCGAGCTTCTGCCCGGACGCCACGTCGATCCACTGGATGAGCACCAGGCCCTGCGGTTTCTGCGTGCCGCTGCCCTTGTCTGACTCCGCATAGGCGACGACCGCCACGTCCTTGCCGTCGACCTTGACTGCTACCGGGTTGGACGCGTCACTGACGGTGGTTGTCTCGGCGTCAGTCGACTTGAGCTCCCAGGCCTTGCTCGGGTCGGCGACATCGCGGCCGCTGATTCCCCGGTAGTTGGCGACCACCGCTACCTGACCGACCATGCCGACCTTGGGGTCGTCGTACGTGTCCCGGCCCTTGTAGTCGGGCACGGGGTAGGCGGCGGTGGCGGTGAACGCCTTGGGCGGGTCGAAGGACTGGACACTCGGGGCGGACGGTGTCGGCGAACTGGTGGCACCACCGCCGTTGCTCTCGGAGCTCGAGTCGGCCTTCTTGTCGTTGCCGCCGCAACCGGCTACCAGGATCAGGGCTGCGGTGACAGCTGTGGTTGCCACCATCGGACGCAACATCGTTGGTTCTCTCCCATGTCGACCGAGAATGATCGACTGAACGCTAGCAGTGTCCGCGGGTCCGCCCGATGGTTATCCACAGGCATTGCACGAACCTGCAGCGCTACCGGCGGACCGTCGATCCCGCGCCGAGGAGTCCGAGCCTTTCGAGTACGGCGCAGATCCCGGCGGCCGCGCCGTTGAGCGGTAGGCCGTTGAGCGGTAGGCCGTTCAGCGGTACGCCGTTCATCGGACGATCGAGAGCCCGGTCCCGCGAGGACGGGGCTGCGGCTCGGTCAGGCGGCGGGACGCGGGCTCAAGCCGGTCGGCGATCCTGTGCAACAAGCCCGCCACCCGCGTGCGCAACTTGGTCCGGGGCCTGCTGTTGCGCCCCATTGCCCGTGCTTCGATGCGCCGCAACTGGTCCTCGACACGGTAGCGGGCAACTTCCTGCTGTTCGGTCATCATGATGGTGCTCCCCTCGCGTAATCCCCGTGCTGTGGTGGTTTCAGAGTGGTTTCAGGCAGCGCTTCGCCCAGGTCGGGCGTGAGAGCACCAGACCCGACCTACGTCCCGCCCCCAGTGGCGGGACCTTGTGCGGTGGTGGGGTGGGTCAGACCTTGACGACGGTGATGTCGCCGGAGACGGTGCGGGCGCGCAGCATCAGGGCGCGGTCGCCCTCGGCCGGCTTCTGGCCGGGCTCGAGATCGCACCGGATCCGTCCGGTGACCGTCTTCAGGTCCAGGTACGTCGGAAGTCCGTCCGGGACCCCGATCTGTACGTCGCCGCGGGCCGTCTCGGCCTGGACGCTCGGCCCGTCGGCGATCTCGACCTTGACGTCGCCGGAGCCGGAGGTGGCGACCGAGTGGTCGCGGATCCGCTCGATGGTGATGTCACCCGAGCCGACCTTGACGGAAGTGGGACCGGCCGCGTCGCCGATCGTGACGTCGCCGGAGCCGGTGCTCAGGCCGAGCGCGTCGCCGGCCTCCTCGATGTCGATCGAGCCCGAGCCGGTGCCGGCCCGGACCGCGCCGGCGACCGACTCGACCTTGACGTCACCGCTGCCGGTGTTGACGCCGAGCTCGTTCTCGACCCGGGTCAGCCGGACGTCGCCGGAGCCGGTCGCGAGCCGTGCCGAGCCGAGCGGGACGTCCGCGGTGATGTCGCCGGAGCCGGTCTTGACCCGGGCGTCGAGCACCACGGAGGTGGCGATCCGGACCTGGATCTCCGGCCCCCGGCGGACGTTGCGCGGCCCCTCGACGATCAGCTCGCCGTCCACGACCTCGACGACGACGTCCTCCTCAGGCCCACTGTCGACCTCGACGGTGACCGCGGTGCCCTCAGCGTCGGGGTTGGCGCCGATCTCGACCAGGCCGGAGCCGATGTCGATCCGGATCCGCTCGATCCGGTCGTTCTCGTCGTCGATGATCTGCTGGCTGAAGCCGCCCATCACTCCGCCCATCCCGTCAGTCGCTGGCCCGGGCCGTGTCCGCCACGGCGGCGTTCCTTGTCCTCGCGTCGCCGGTCCTTGTCGTCCCGGCGGCGGTCCCGGTCGTCACGACGCCGGTCGCGCTCCCAGCGGCCGCGGTCCTGGCCGAAGACGCCTTCCTCGCCGAAGGGGCCGTTCGGGCCGAACACGCCGTTCGGGCCGAAGACCCCGTCGGGGCCGAGCGGTCCGTTCGGACCCAGCGGGCCCTCCGGACCGAACACCGGGCCACGCGGCGCGCGCGGCGGCCGGGGTGGGCGCGGGCCGCCGCGGCGGCGCTCGCTGAGCGCGGTCATCACGGTGCGCATCAGCCACGCGTTCGAGGAGATGCCCTCGGCGTTGGCGGCCTCGTCGACCTTGTTCTTGATCGACATCGGCAGCCGCAGCGTGATCCGCGCGGTCGGCTCGTCGGCGTCGAACACGAACTGGTCGTCGGCCTCGGCGTCGGTCTCGTCGTCGATGTCTTCGTCGGTCTCGTCCGGACCGGTCAGCTGGCTGGGCGCCGGCGTGACCACGAACTCCGGGCGGCCGCCGGCCATCCGGAGCTCGACCGAACCCGGGGACAGCTCACGGCTGATCTCCCCGGCGGCGTCGGACAGGGCTGAGATGAGGGCCAGGCGGCCCGCGTCATCCAGCGTTGCCCCGAGGCGCTGTGCCACGGAGCGAGTTTGGTCGTCGGCCAGGGCGGTGGCGTTCTCAACGCTCCGCCGGACCGACTCGAGGTAGTGATCAAGTTCCATGACAGCAAGCATGACGTCATCATGACGTCACTGTCAACCCTCTCTGATGTCACGATGGCGGCAAAGGCAGAATGTCATGCAGTCACCCACAGGAGGAACCATGTCCAGAGGAGTACTGATCACCGGTGCGTCGAGGGGGGTCGGCGCGGCTGCCGCGCGGGCGTTCGCAGGCGCCGGCGACCGGGTCGTGCTGCACTGCCGGGGCGCCGTCGACCGCGCCGAGGAGGTCCGCGCCGGGCTCCCCGGTGCGGGCCACGCGGTGATCGCCGCGGACCTCGGCGATGCGGCCGCAATCCCTTCCCTGGTTGCGGAATCGGCCGCAGCGCTGGGTCGCGTCGACGTCCTGGTGAACAACGCCGCGATGTTCGTCGACGAACCGGTCGCGGGCTCCCGCCGGGTCGGTCACCCGCTGACGGAGACGTCGTACGAGGAATGGGTAGCGACCTGGCGGCGTACCCTCGCCGTCAATCTCGAGGGCGCGGCGCACGTGACCTGGTGCGTGGCGCGGCAGATGCTCGACAAGGAACCCGCGGCGGGCGTACGGCGGGGCGCGATCGTCAACGTCGGATCCCGTGGCGCCTACCGCGGTGAGCCCGACGTGCCGGCGTACGGTGCCTCGAAGGCCGGGCTCCACTCGCTCGGACAGTCGTTGGCGGCATCGTTGGCGCCAGATGACATCACCGTGACGTCAATCGCGCCTGGTTTCATCGCGACCGACATGACCGAGACGTTCCTCGCGGGTCCCGGCGGCGACGCGATCCGGGCGCAGAGCCCGTTCGGCCGGGTCGCGACCGCCGAGGAGGTCGGGAACGCGATCTACTGGCTCGCCTCAGCCGAGGCGAACTGGGCCAGCGGCGCGGTCCTCGACTTCAACGGCGCGTCGTACCTGCACTGAACTGACCGCGATGGCCGCGATCGTCCAGACCGCTGCGAGGACGGCCATCGGGAACAAGTCGCCGTCCTCCTCGGTGAACAGCAGGATCAGCGAGAGGTTCACCGCGGCGTGGGCCGTGGTGGCGACGACGAGGTTGCTACGACGCGCGCCCCGCAGTACGCCGCCCATCACCACCGACAGCGCGGTCGCCATCACGACGAACAGCCCCATGTACGCCGGCCCGTGCGAGAACCCGCCGATGTGCCAGAAACCCCACAGCACGCCGACGATCAACGAGGAACGCAGTACCGAGAACCGGGTCTGCAGGTAGGGCTGCAGGTACGCGCGCCACCCGAGCTCCTCGCCCGCCGCGCCGACGACCATAGTGATCACCAGCGCCCAGAACGGGAACGGCAGACTCTCCGCCCGCCACGTCCGCCCCGCGACCACATAAACGACCACGGACACGAGCATCGCCGCCACGACGATGCCGACCACCAGCGCACTCCGCCCCGCAGCGACGGTCGCAGGTGTGAACCGCGCGTCGACCCGAGTCGTACGGCGAAACACCACGAACATCACGCCCACGCCGAGGGCCGGCGCGAACTGGACCAGCTGGATCAGATCAGGACTCGGGCCGGTCGCTGCCTGCAGCGCGTTGAGGATCCCGCTGAAGACCATCGTGACCAGGTAGAAGACCAGAACGCGCAGAAACACCGTCACTCCTGAGATAGGGGGCGATCATCAGGTCGAGCTGCTCGGTCAGGAACTCGGACAGCGAGCCCCAGCCGTTCACCGCCCAGACCTGGAGCGCGCCGTTGAAGCAGACAAGGGTGTGCCGAGCCAGCGCCGGTACGTCGGTGTCCTCGCGGAGCTCACCGACCTCCACCGCGGCTCGGTAGAACGCGTCGCAGCTGTCGACGATCGCCGCAGAGTGCGCCAGCGCGTGCTGCCGGAACTCCGGATCCGCGACGTCGAGCTGGACGAAGCCGAGACCGTTGCCGAGCTCCTCGCGGCGCTTGATGTGCGCGACCGCCGACAGCGCGAAGTCGCGCAGCGTCGCCAGCGGGGAGGTGTTCCGGGCGGCGGCCTCCTCGGCCGCGAGCTTGACCATCAGCGGCGACCGCGCCGCGGACGCGAGCAGCAGACCGCGCTTGGAACCGAACCGCTGCATCAGCGTCGGCGGCGCCAGACCGACCCGGGACCCGACCGCCGCGAGGGTCAGTTTCACCGGGCCGAGCTCCGCCAGCACCTGACGGGTGGCGTCCAGGATCGCGTCGTCGCTCACCAGCCGTGGCCGGGCCATGTCAGCGCCTCCGGGTTTGTGAATGGCCATTCGTTAACACACGGAATCGTAACAGATCCTTGTTGGCTCAGTTATTCAGTGACAACGGGTGAGCGTCCGGATACCTGGAGAGGGGTCCGGGCCAGTGCACCCGCCGTCCGGTGCACCCGTCCGTGGGCCGGGCTCGTCGGACAACGGGAGCCTCTTCATGCGTTTCGCCCGCATCACCTTCGGTCTGCTGCTGGCACTTTCAGGCCTGCTCGCCGCCATCGCCGGGGCCGTCGCAGCCTTCTGGCTCGTCGGCCCGGACAACACGATCTCGACACCTCGCCGTGAGCTCGCCAGCACGGGCCTCGCGGTCGTCACCGCCCCGTCCCTCCTCGACCGGCACGGCCCGACACTGCGCGTGAGCGCGTCGGGCGACAAGCCGCTGTTCATCGGCGTCGGACAGGACCTGGACGTGCGCGACTACCTCGCGGGGACCGCGCACACCCGGCTGATCCAGTTCGAGCCGCCGGCCACGTTCGGCACGCAGGAGCTGCGCGGCGACACCAAGAAGCTGACGCCGCCGGGCGAGCTGGACTGGTGGGTCGCGCAGTCCGCGCCGGGCTCGCAGGCCGTCAATTGGCCGATGCAGGACGGGCTGTACGACGTGGTCGTGATGAACGCGGACGGTACGCCGGCTGTCGGCGCGCAGGTCTCGTTCGGGATCGAGGTGCACCGGCTGTTCGGTATCTGCCTGCTGGTGCTCGGGGCCGGCATCGTGGTGCTCGCACTCGGCCTGGCCTTGGTGCTGCGCCGCCGTCCGGTGGTGAAGGAGATCTCGGACACGACCGAGATCCCGGTCATCACCAACACTCGGATCCCGGTCCTGGTGACGACGGCGCCGGTCGAGCGCGAAGAGGAGGAGAACGCTCCGGCGTACCGCGTCTCCCCCTTTGCCCCCGATCGAGTCAGCCCGTTCGCCCCGGTCGCCGCGAAGAAGGAGCAGGCCGGGAACGAGACGGCACCGGCCGCAACCACCGCGGCTCCGGCGCAGGTCAGCTCGGCTCCGGCTCCGGCTCCGGCTCCAGCTCCGGTGAAGGCGCCCGTGCGGCAGGTGCCTGTGCGGCCGGCTCCGGTTCGGCCGGCGGCTGCTGTGCCGGCGGCGCCGATGTTCATGTCACCTGCTGCGATCCAGCGGGCCAAGTCGCCCGCGCTCATCGGGGCGGGCGCCTCCCAGCGGTACGACGAGCCCGCGCAAACGACGTACGCCGAACGCGTCGACGAGCCGGCACGGACGACGTACGCCGAACCTGTCGACGAGCCCACCGGGAGTGTTGCGGAGGAGACCGTCCCGTTGGCGGCGTCACCGGAGTTCGTGAAGAGCGACGAGGCTGTTCGGCGTACGGCGGCGTTGCTGGCCAGCGGCGCGATGTTGCTGACGGCAACCAGCTGCGGGCTGATGCCGCCGAAGAACACGATGACCGCGGCGGACTCCCGCCCGGCTGTCACGCTCGCCGACGCGCAGGCCGTCGTCCAGCGGTACAACCAGCTCAACAACCAGGCGAACAAGACCCGCGACGGGAAGCTGGCCGCGACGATCGAGGGCAATCCGACCCGCGCCCAGACCCAGGCGGGTTTCCTGATCGGCCGGAAACTCGACGCCGCGGGCAAGAACGTGTCGAAGCCGTTCAGCTACACCGACCCGGAGATCGGCGCGCCGCAGTTCACGTCGTACCCGATGCGGTTCGTGGTCAGCTCCGGCGTCTCGGACGCGCCCGGGAACCGTCAGCTCGGCGTCTGGCAGCGGGAGAGCGCCGGGAGCCCGTGGCTGCTGACGCACTCGGTCTACCCGCCGAAGGCGGTAGAGCTGCCGTCCGTCGACGGGCTGCGCACCCCGGACGCGGACGACCTGAGCAAGCTCCAGGGCCGGCCCGAGGCAGTCGCGAAGGACCTCGCGGCGTACCTCACGGGCGGTAAGAACGCGCCGCAGTCGCAGCTCTTCACGCCGGGCCCCAGCCTGACCAACATGCTCGACCTGCGCGCGAAGTCCAAGGTCGCCGACACCGCGGAGCCGTACATCGCCGACGTCACCGACACGTTTGCGCCGTCCGGTGTCCCGTTGACGTTCATCACGGAGTCCGGCGACGCGCTGGTGTTCCTGTCACTCACCGAGCGGTATCTGCAGCGCGTCGAGCCGGGCTCGAACGCCTACTGGACCAGCGGCGAGGCCACCGCGTTCAGCAGCATGGTCAAGTACACCCAGACCCTGCACCAGGACTACCTGCACCAGGTCGCCGTTGTCATACCGGCCAGGTCGACCGGTGACGCAGTACAGGTCCTCTCAATCGACCCTCAACTAGTAGGCGCCGGCGGCGCCTGACCGGACAGCAGCCACCGCCACCGTGGCTGTTCCGTCACCACACATGCAGCCGCGAGCACGCTGACGCCGACTGCCGCGACAGTCGGCCAGGCGAACCAGGCAGCCACAACTGCGGCGACCAACTGCAGAAGCACCAGCAGGACAGTGACGAACCCGGGGACCGGTACGACGACACGCGGCTTGTCACCCCGCGTCTGGAAGACCGTCGGCAGGCCGATCAGGACCACGACCGAGGCGATCGCGAGCAGGACGGAGTGCGGAGCGATCGCCCACGGTGTTCCGACCCACGCGATGAGCTCGGTCGCGAACCGCAGGACAGAGGCGAGACGGCTGTCGGGCGCCGTGCGAGTGGTCACGAGCAGAACGATCTCACGTCTTACTGAGCAGTCAGCGGTTGTCGAAGGATAGTTCCGACTGATTGACTTCGCTGGTTAGGTTTTCCCATCCGCCCGGGAGTACCAGTGGATCTCACCCGCCGTCGCCTGCTGTCCTTTGTCCCTGCGACCGCGTTGCTGACTGCGGTCAACCCGGCTCCGGCCGCCCGCGCCACCATGGGGGTGGTGGACGCCGACCCCAGCCGGCTACTGGCCAACGCGATCGCGATCTACGCCGGTACGGCGGAGTCGAACGCGCGCCCCGAGGTCGCCGCGAAGGTCACCGCGATGGACAACACCGCCCGGACCTGGCTGACCGCACTCGACCGCGCCGGCAGCGGGGAGCTGTTCGCGGGCCTCCCACTCGGGACCAGCGATCCGAACCTGAGCTCGTCGTACCAGCACCTCTACGAGATCGCCCTCGCCTACCGGCGACCCGGACCGGCCTCGGACCTGCAGGGCAACGAGCAGGTCCGCGCGCGGATCGTGGAGAAGCTCGTCTGGCTGCACGACAACTACTACGGCGACCAGTCGAAGGGGTACTACGGCAACTGGTTCACCTGGGAGATCGGCATCTCGACGTACGTCTCGAAGACGCTCGCCCTGATCGACGCCCCGGCCGACCTGATCACGCGGTACGTCGCCTCGATGGACGCCTACCTGCGCAACGGCAAGGACGGCGACGTCGACCTCGACTCGCGCTTCCACACCGGCGCGAACCTCGTCGACATCACCGCGAACCGGGTCCTCCAGGGCGCTCTGCTGAACGACGACGCGCGCATCCGGAAGGCGTTGCAGGACCAGTTCACGGTGTTCGCGACGGTCGACCCGTACAACCTGCAGCACGGCGTCACCGACGGGTACTACGCGGACGGCTCGTTCATCCAGCACGCGTCGGTCGCCTACACAGGCTCGTACGGAAAAGGGCTGCTCAGCAGGGTTGTGCAGACCATCAAGGTGCTCGCCGGGACGGAGTACGCACAGAGCGACGACCTGGTCGGCGTGGTGCAGGGCTGGGTCGAGCACGGGTTCGCGCCGCTGATCTTCGAGGGCTGGATGATGGAGATCGTCAAGGGCCGCGCGGTGTCCCGGACGACGACCGGGTACGACGACGTCGCGGTCGTCGTCGAGGCGATCGTCGACCTCGCGGACTACGCGACCGGCGCGGATTCCCTGCGATTGAAGGCCTTCGCGAAGTTCACCGCGCGGCCGACGATCAACGTGAATTCCTTCGTCTCACCGGTGAGCATCGGGCGCTTCGCGGACATCAAGAACGATCCGGCGATCGTCCCGGCCGATCTCAACCCGGCCGCGAGTACGACGGCGTTCAACGCCATGGACCGGACGGTGCATCGCAGGCCCGGATATGCGTTCGCTCTGGCGCGGAACTCGTCGCGGATCAGCAAGTACGAGTACATGAGCGGCGAGAACCTGATGCCGTGGTTCCAGGGCGACGGCGCGCACTACCTGTACCTGGCCGGTCAGGATCAGACGCAGTCCTTCGGCGTCGACTACTTCACCACAGTGTCGCCGTACGCGCTGGGCGGCGTGACGGCGCCGGTCGAGACGCGCAAGTCGATCCCGGAGCTGTACGGGACGGCGTACTACGACAACCCGCCGACTTTCACCGCGTCGTCGGAGGCCCAGAACACCTACGTCTACTTCCCGGTCGGGACGAATGAATACTCCGGAGGCGCGACGCTCGATGTGTACGGCGCGGTCGGCTGGGTGCAGTCGGACGACTTCGCGTACGCGTCGCGGGCGAGCCTGCCGGACGACTTCGTGGTCTACCGGAACGCGTCGGCGACCAAGTCCTGGTTCCTGCTCGACGATGAGATCGTCGTACTAGCAGCCGGTGTCGGCGACGCGACCCGCGCGGTCACGACCACCCTCGACACCCGCATCGCCGGCGCCACCGATCCCGTGACGATCACCGGCGTACGACGTGATGGTCGGGCCTGGACCGGCACCGGGGAACCGCGGTGGCTTCGCTACGCCAACGGCGCGGTGTCCGTCGGCTACTACTTCCTTCAGCCGACCGAAGTGTCGGCAGATCTCCAGACAGTCACGCGGAGCCGCCGGATGGTGCGGACCTCCAATCCGGATACCGCGGTCACCAAACAGGTCTTCGCGCTCACCGTCGCGCAACCGGCCGGCACGAAGCACGCACTCGCTTACGCATTGGTGCCCAACGCAACGGATTCCGCCTTGAAGTCGTATCTACACGGCCGGATCGCGACGCTCTCGAACACTGTGAAAATGCAGGCGATCCAGCATCTCGGCCTGCGCCTCACCGCCGTCAACACGTTCACTCCCGGTCCCCACAACCTTCCCGGGTTGAGCATCGACGGTCCGGTTTCGCTGCTCATTCGCCGGCAGTCCTCGAGTGTGCAGGTCGCCGTTTCCGATCCGACGACGCAGCGCGACAGCGTCACGCTCAACCTGCGGGCGCAGTACCTCAGGCCCGCGGCACCGGTCGACGGGGTTCAGGTGACGCGCACGGTCACCGGGACGCGGCTGACGTTCACCACGCGGCAGACCTACGGGCGGAGCCTCGCGATCAAGCTTCTTCCAGCTTGGTGATCAGGGTCTGCAGCGTGCTGAGCGTCGTACGAAGGTCGTCGACGTCGACGGCCTTGGCGAGTTCGGTGGTCCACGGGCCCTGAGCGAGTGAGATCTGCCGGATCGCCCAATAGCCGGCCTCGGTGCAGGCGAGAAGCTTCGCGCGGCGGTGCGCCGGGTTGGGCCGGTACTCGGCGAGACCTCGCTCGACCAGCAAGTCCGCGATCCGCTGCACGGCTTGTCTACTGACACCCATGATCCGGCCGGCGTCGGCGACCGACCGCGGCTCGTCGAGGACGCCGCCGAGGACCTGCCACCAGGCCGCCGTGATCCCGCCGTTCGCGGCCAGGCCTTGCGCGGCCTCCATCAGCCGCGCGTTCAGCCGGAAGGTGGCGAGGACGACGTCCGTCAACACCACACCACCTTCGGACCGCTTCCCGACCTCCGGCCACTCCGCACGCGGCGGGACGGCCGCGCGCTCGGCCGGTCCTTGATCCTTCGCCGTCATCCGACCAGCGTTGCGTACGCCGCCGGGTCGGCGCGGTGGAACACGCCCTCGTACGCCTCACGCTTCCGCTCGTCCGCGAGTCCGAGCCGCTCCATCACAGCCCGCGCGAACTGCACCGGCGAGTCCGGTCCCGCCGTGATCAGATCCCGGTCGACGACCGCGCGCGCATCGACGTACTGCTCCGAGCCCTGATACCCGGTCGCCTGCAGGTACTCCTTGGCCGCACTCGTGTGCTTCCGCTCATCGAGCAGCCCCGCCCGAGCCAGCCCCGCCGTCGCGCCACAGATCGCCGCAACCGGTACCCCGGCATCGAGGAACTGCCCCGCCAACTTCGCGAACGCCTCACCACCACCCATGTCCCACTGCCCCGACCCGGCGAGCACGAGCAGATCCCCCGCGTCAGGCGTCACGTCCGCGATCGTCACATCCGGCACGACCCGTATCCCACCCATGGTCACCACTGACTCCAGCGTCTCCCCCACCGTCACCACGCCCCACGGCACCCCGGTGAACCGCCCAGTCCGCAGCTCCACCACCAAATGCCCGATCTCCCAGTCCGCCAACGTCTCGTACACCGCCACATATGCTGTCCTCATGGACAACATGCTGTCATAACGACAACATGTTGTCAATGGCTCGCGGGTGCGTCGACGGTCAGTCCGGCGATTCGGGCCGCGTCGGCCAGGCGCTTGTCGTAGGTGACGAACGACGTGAGCGGCTGGACGCGCAACGCGGTCGCCAGGTGAATGGCGTCCAAGCTCCGCACCGTCGCCGGCCGCACGGTCTGCGCGAGGATCCGGGCACCGGCATCCAGCTCGCGGAGATCGATCAGGTCGAGCACGCGGGGCAGCCGCGAGACCGCCTCCGGAACATGTCGCGCGAGGGCGCGGAACGACTCGATCTCCGCGAGCACCGAACTCACCCACCCCACCTCCGCCCGCTCATCGAGCCACTGACGCAGGGCGTGCGACCCGGACTCCGCATGCACCAGCTTCACGATCGCGGCCGAATCGAGGTAGATCATCAGCGCTCGCCGTCCCGCTCCCGGGAGAGCTCGGCACCGACGTCGATCCCGTCCGGATCGCCGATGTGCATCCGCAGTACTTCGCGACGCATCGCCGCCGCCCGCTCGCGGCGCACCGCGGCTTCGAGGACCGCCTGCCTGATAACCGCCGACCGCGAGCTCCCGTCATGCGTCAGCACGTCCAGCGCATGCTCGGTCTCCGCGTCGGTGCGAATCGTGATGGTGTCTGCCATGACACCAGTGTAAGACGATCTGTCTTACACCGCCACGAGGCGGGTGGAGGGTTTGAGTTTGAGGAGGAGCAGGCCGGCTAGGGCTGTTGTGGTGGCGGTGAGGGTTAGGGATTGGTGGATGGGGAGGGTGGCCAGGAGGTTGGTGGAGGCGATCAGGGGGACGGTTTGGGCCAGGGAGAGGAGGGATTGAAGGCGGGTCAGGTGGGATCTTGGTGTGCTGCGGACGAAGAGGGGTGCTAGGTGTGAGGTGAATAGGCCGATGCCCACGCCTTGGATGAGGGTTGCGCCGATGGCGGCTGGGACCGAGGGAGCTAGGGCTAGGCCGGCCATTCCGAGTGCGGCGAGTAGGCAGCCGAGGCCGCCGGTCAGTTCGGCTCGGGTGAAGGTGCCGAAGCGTGCGACGAGGACTGTTACCAGCAGTCCGCCGGCGACGTTGCCCGCCACCACGAAGCCTGCCTGTTTGGCTTCCCAGCCTTGTGAGCGGGCGAGGAGCGGGACGCACAGGGACGTGACGGGTAGTACGAAGGCTGCGACCAGGGCGACGACTGCGAGGATCATTCGTAGTACGGGATCGGCGACGGCCACGCGGAGTCCGTCCACGGCGTCGCGGATGACCGATGGGCGGTCGCGTTGCGGTGTCACGTCGTACGGCGGTCTGAGCATCAGGAGGATCGCGAACTGGACGGCGAACGTCAGGCCGTCGAGGGTGAGGGCCCCGACGAGCCCGACCGTCGCGACGAGGAGACCGCTGATCGGTCCGCCGGCGAGGGTGACGAGCTGCGTGGCCGACGTACGCAATGCCATTGCTCTGGGCAACTGATCGTCGGGCACGAAGAGCCGCGGGAGGACGCCGGCGGCCGGTAGTGCGAAGGCGTCGACGGTGCCGACGACGACCGACGTGGTCAGGAGCAGTCCGGCCGAGACTCCGCGGATGCCGATAGCGATGGCCAGCAGGAAACAGCACGAGCCGACGATCGCGGTGCAGGCGAGTAGGAGGCGACGTGGGCCGATGCGGTCACCGAGTACGCCGCCGAGCAGGAGGAGTACGGCGCGGGGCAGGGTGAACCCGGTCAGCACCAACGCGGCGACCCGCGGGCCGATGCCCGTCGCGGCCCAGCCGAGCGCGAAGAACAGCGCGGTGTCGCCGAGAACCGAGAGTGTCGAACCTGCCAGCCAGCCGTAGTAGGACCGGTTCACCCGTCCAGCCGGACGGGCATGACGAGGGTGGTGAACGTGCCCTGGTCGGCCGACCGTACGACGACCGGTCGCGCCGGCTCACAGATCTCGAGCAGCACGTCCGGCCCGACACTCGCCTCGAGCGCGGCCGCCAGCAGGCTTGCGGTGAACCCGATCCGCACCGAACCGGTGCCGATCGCGTCGAGCTTCACCTCGTCGCCGATCCGTAGACTGTGCTGATCGATGTCAAAGGCAACAACATCGCGGCCTGTCAGCACGTCCAGTAGTCCCAGGCGGTCGACCACTACACGGCACGCCGGCGGCGTCAGCCCGTCGAGGATCTGACCGTACGCCGGATACTCCGCGTCAACCGTTTGCAGTTCACGCGACTCGTCTCCTCGCACCAGCGTCAGACCGCCGTTCACCTCCACCCGTACGACGTCCCCCGCTGCGGCCCACCTACTCACCTCAGCCAGCTCGTCGGCCCGTACCAGCACCCGCGCCGCCACCCCGCTGAACTCCACGGGCCGCACGGTCCGCACCGCCAGCCGATACCGATCCGTCGCAACAAACACAACCTCATCCGCCCCCAACTCAATCAACACACAACTCAACACCAACCCCAGGTCGTCACCCCCCTCCCCACTACCCGAGCCAACTGCCCTAACGGTGGTGGAGGAGTCGCCGAACCCGTTCCCGTCATCCGAGTCAGCCCCGGCGCGGACGACGCCCGCCCGCGCGGGTGGGGCTGCGGTGGGGGTTACTTGGCGGATGGCGCTGGATAGTTCGGGGCCGCCTAGGAGGGCAGTGGTTTTTTGGGAGAGGAGGTTGGTGAGGAGGCGGGTTGCGGCTGTGCGGGTGGCGGTCGACTTGGCTTCCAGGGTGTGGAGGTGGGCGCGGACCAGGTCGGCGACCTCCGACGGAGCGGCGTCCAGGGCGAGGCGGACGTCTGGGAGTGGGAGGTCGATCTCGCGGAGGTCGCGGAGTAATTGGGCCCGCGGTTGTTGCGACCTGTCGTAGTACCGGTAACCGTTCGTCGCGTCGACCTCGGCGGGTGGGAGCAGACCGCAGTCGTCGTAGAACCGCAGCGCACTCGGCGCCAGTCCCACCAGCCGTGCGAACTCACTGATTGTCAGCCTCATGGGCCCGACCTTCATCCCTGCACCAACTCGAAGGTCAACTCCGGAACCGGCCCCACAGGCTCAGTGTCTTGCCGAAGCGTTCCCCGCGGATCCAGTCCAGGATGCTCCTCGCGACCCGCTCCGGCGAGACGTCCCCGCGCACCGACCGCGGTACGAGCTTGCGGATCTCGGCCGCATCCGCGAGCGCCTCGTCGATCTCGGACTCCTCCCAACCACGTCGCGCCAGCCGCTTCCGCCGTACGGCATCCGGACAGTCCAGGTGCAGCCACCGTCCCTCGGGCAGCTCCGCCGGCTGCGCCGGGGACAGCAGCAGAACCGGTATGCCGGAGCGCCGGATCAGCTCGGTGATCCGCAGCCACAGCGCGTTGTACGCCGGCCAGATCGGCGCCGCCATCGGACTCGCGATGTCGAGCCCGAGCAGCCGGCCGTCGTCGTCCAGCAGCTCGTCCATGTCCATCACGACCAGGTTCCCCGGATTCAGCCGCACCAGCTCCGGCACGACCGTCGACTTCCCCGACCCAGGTGCCCCAGTCACCACGAACAATCTCGTCACAGGACTAGTGTGCGGTCACTCGAGCAGGAGACGCATGGGTGGTCGTGCCTCGCCTGAGATCGTCGGTAGTCCGCTCAGGCCGGGGGTCACCGAGCCGAGGACGCTCGAGTGCCCTGCGCCGGTGCAGCTCGGGACTGTTCCACCGAGGCCGTGCACGGTGAGGAAGCCGAGTACGGCGAAGGCGTATGCCTCCTTCGCCGCCGACGGCATCCCCAGCTCGTCGGTGGTCCGGACCGGAATGTCCAACTCGTCCGCCAGCAGATGCATCAGCGCCGGGTTCCGGATCCCGCCACCCGACGCCACCACCTCGGTCCCGCCGTACCGCCGTACGGCGTCAGCCACGGTCCGCGCCGTCAGTGTGGTCACCGTCGCGACCAGGTCCTCCGCCGGGATCACTGGCAGTCCCTGCATCGCCTGGGCAAGGTACGCGAGGTTGAACAGCTCCTTCCCCGTCGACTTCGGCGCCGGCCGCGCGTAGTACGGCTCGGCCAGCAACCTCCCGAGCAGCTCCTCGTGCACCTGACCGCGCGCCGCCATCACCCCGTCCGCGTCGAACGGCTGCCCGGTCAGCTCCATCACGACCGCATCGATCAGCGCGTTCGCCGGACCGGTGTCGAAGGCAACCGGTTCGTCCTGAACGACAGTGATGTTCGCGATCCCGCCGAGATTCAGTGCCACGGGTACGCCGGGACGCCCGCGCAGCCACAGCACGTCGAGAATGCTGACCAGCGGCGCCCCTTGCCCACCCGCCGCGACGTCCCGCGCCCGCAGGTCCGACACCACCGGTACGCCGGTCGCCTCCGCGATCCAGGCCGGCTGCCCGAGCTGCAGCGTCCCGCGCACCGACCCGTCGTCGACCCAGTGGAACACCGTCTGCCCGTGCGACACGATCAGGTCCGCGTACCCACCGCAGAGCTGCTCGACCGCCTGCCCCGCCACCGCCGCGAACGACTGCCCGATCCCGGTGTCGAGCTTGCACACCTGCTCGACCGAGGTGGACGCCGGCGGCAACGACCCCGCCACTGCCGCCCGCAGCTCGTCCGGATACGGCTGGCTCAACATCCCCAACGGCGTCAGCACCAACTCGTCGCCGTCCAGCCGCAGGTCCGCGGCAGCGGCGTCGATCGCGTCGTACGACGTCCCGGACATCAATCCGATGACTCGCATGTCAGTCCCGCAGCTCCCGTCGGTAGTCGTCGCCTCGCAGTGTGAGCAATGCGATCACACTGACGGCACAGGTGACCACCACATACCAGGCCGGAATGTCGACGTTCTTCGTCCGCTTGATCAGCTCGGTGATGATCAGCCCGGCCGATCCCGAGAAGACCGCGTTCGACAGCGAGTACGCCAACCCGAGCCCGGTGTAGCGCGCCCGGGTCGGGAACATCTCCGCGAGCATGGCCGGGCCCGGGCCCGCCATCAGCCCCACGACGAGCCCGGCCACGAACACCGCGAGCCCCTTGGCGGCATTCCCCGACTCCTTGTCCTGCAGCAGGTTCATCAAGGGAAACGCGAGTACGACGACCAGCGCCGCGCCGGCTACCATCACCGGCCGCCGCCCGATCCGGTCACTCAGCCACCCGGCCGGAAGGATCGAGACCGCGAACCCGGTGTTCGCGAGCACGGTCGCGACCAAGGCCTGCTGGAACGTCGCGTGCAGGGTCGCCTGCAGGTACGACGGCATCACCACAAGGAACGTGTATCCGGCCGCGGACCAGCCCATCAGCCGGCCGATGCCGAGCGCGATCGCCTTGGCCACCTCACCAGCCGCGGCGGGGCGTGGCTCCTCCTGGACGCGCGTGAAGCTCGGCGTCTCGTCCAGTTTGAGCCGCAGCCACAGCGCGACCAGGCCGAGTGGCAGCGCCACCAGGAACGGCACCCGCCAGCCCCAGTCCGACAACGCCTCCTTGCTCAACGTGGTCGCGAGAATCGCCGCGAGTCCGGCTCCCGCGAGCAGTCCGAGTGCGACGGTGAACGACTGCCAGGCGCCGTACAGGCCGCGCTTCGTCCGCGGCGCGAACTCGGTCATGATCGATACCGCGCCGCCGAACTCACCACCCGCCGACAGCCCTTGCAACGCCCTCACCAGCGTCAGCAACCACGGTGCGGCCGCGCCGACACTCGCGTAGGTCGGCAGCAGGCCGATCAGGGTGGTCGACAGCGTCATCAGCAGCAGCACGAGGATCAGCGTCGGCCGCCGCCCGATCCGGTCACCGACCCGGCCGAAGATCGCGGCGCCGATCGGCCGGAAGAAGAACGCCAACGCGAACGAGGCGTACGTCTTGATCAGGCTCTCCGCGTCGCTGGTCGCCGTACTGCTGAAGAAGTTCGCGGCGATCACGGTGGCGAAGAAGCCGTAGGCCCCGAACTCGTACCACTCGACGAAGTTGCCGACCGTCCCGGCCAGCAACGACCGCCGCGTCCTGACGTCGGTCGCGACACTCATCCGAACCCTCTTTCGTAACTTTTTCCCACCCGCCACGACCATCTTGGTCTATCTTTTCCTCATCCCGCGACTCCAGATGCAACCATCCGGCACCGGTCGGTGTTTTCCTGCGTAGCAGAGGAGGGTGGACGGATGGCCACACGCGGGGACGACTTCGACGACTTCGTCCGCGGCAGCGCGACGCGGCTGCTGCGGACGGCGGTACTGCTTACCGGCGACCGCGGCGCCGGTGAGGACCTGGTGCAGGAGATGTACGAACGGATCTACGTCCACTGGCCGCGGATCCGGACCGGCGCCCCCGAGGCGTACGCCCGAAAGACCCTGACCAACCTGGTCGCCAACCGCTGGCGCACCCGGCTGCGCCGACCGGCCGAAGTGACGCTGTCGGAGAACCACGACGAACCGGCCCAGGACGATTCCGACGCGTACGCCGTCCGCCACGAACTGCTGCGCGCACTGCAGGACCTCCCGCCCCGGCAACGCGCCACCATCGTGCTCCGGTACTACGAGGACCTGACCGAGGCGCAGACCGCCGAGATCCTCGGCTGCTCCGTCGGCACCGTGAAGAGCCAGACCTCGCGCGCCCTGGACCGGCTCCGACTGATCACCGAACCCGCGATCCTGGAGGGACTGCGATGACCGAGACCCAGCTGAAACAGCGCCTGAGCGCCGGTGTCGAGGACATCGACGCTCCGTCCGACCTGCTCGACCGCGCCCGCCTCGGCGGTGCCCGCCGGTTGCGCCGGCGCCGGATCACCGCTCTCGCCGCGAGCTCGCTGGCGGTCGCCGCGATCGCCGGCGCGACCTTCGCCGTACCGGCTGTTCGCGACCGTGCCGACCAGGCCCCGGTGGCCACGCCCACGCCGTGGAAGGATCCGATCACGCCCAACCCGCTCGACCGCTACGCGCGCCTGATGACCAAGGAGACCGGCGGCGACCTTGCCGGGGACAGCACCTATCTGGCCCAGGTTCTCGCGACCTGGCACGACACACAGCGCAAGGAGCGCGGGAAGCTGATAGATCCCGTCGCCGGCGACGTGTGGGCCAACCTGCGCGAAGAACCGAGGATCTATTGGGCAGGGAAAACCCCCGCCGGCCGGGTCGCCCTCGTGGTGCAGCACTACCAGGGGCGCCTCCCGGACCCGGCTGCCACTTCCTCGGTCAAGCGGCCTCCGGCACCTACTGCCCAGTCCACGCCCAGGGGGATCGGCACCGTCGTCGCCATGGTGCGCGACGACGACCAGGGCCGGCCGAAGGTCAGGGAATTCGTGACGCCGTACGACGACTTCGCCTTCCCCTACTTCACGATCCGGGACCCCGGGCAGGCCGATGCCTACTTCGTGGCCGTGGGCATGGGGAAGCGGCTCGGCTGGGGTCTGTCGCGTGCCGAACTGACTCCGATGGTCTTCCAGGACGGTGTCGCCGTGACGAAGATTCCTGCAGATGTCATCGGCCGGATGTACGTCGGCCCGCTCCCGGCACGGTAGGCCCGCCGACCCCTTGACAGCGGGTTGTCGCCGCTCGATGATCGGTGACGCTATACCGGTTTACCTCCTGTCGCCGCCTGGCTGAATGTCACGGCGGCGACGGGTACTTAACCGATATAGCGACACCGCCCATCGTTTGACGAGGAGTCGATCAGCTCATGAAGCGAAGGACCCTGTTGTCAGCCCTGGCCGTCGGAACCGCCGCGGCCGCCACCGGTGCCGCGCTGCCCGCCGAGGCCGCAGACAAGCGCCGCCCGCGCGCGAAGACCGGACCGGTCACCGTCGCGTACATCGAGGTCAACGACCACAGCATGCTGAACGCCGGCAAGTACACGCTGGCGAGCAACGGCGCGCAGGTGATCGACGTCGCGGTGATCTTCGCGGCGAACATCAACTACGACGGCACGAAGGCGTACCTGCACTTCAACGACCAGGTGACGAACGTGCTGAACAACGTCGCCACGCAGGTCCGCCCGCTGCAGCAGAAGGGCATCAAGGTCCTGCTCTCGATCCTCGGCAACCATCAGGGCGCCGGCTTCGCGAACTTCCCGGACCAGGCATCCGCGGACGCCTTCGCCCAGGAACTCGCGGACGCGGTCAACCAGTACGGTCTGGACGGCATCGACTTCGACGACGAGTACGCCGAGTACGGCAACAACGGCACCGGCCAGCCGAACGATTTCTCGTTCGTCTACCTGGTCCAGGCGCTCCGCGCGAAGCTGCCGAACAAGCTCATCACGCTCTACGACATCGGCCCGGCCGCGGATCGGCTCACCTACAACGGCCAGAGCATCGTCGACACCTTCGACTACGGCTGGAACCCGTACTACGGGACGTGGGGCGTCCCGTCCGCACCGAGCGCCAAGTCGCGCGTGTCCCCCGCCGCGGTGTCGTACACCGCCACCAGCTCCTCAACCGCTGCAAGCCTCGCCCAACGCACAGTCAGCGAGGGGTACGGCGTCTTCCTCACGTACAACCTCACCGAGTCCGACACGTCGTCGTACATGAGCGCCTTCACCCAGAGGCTGTACGGCAGCGCGACGGTCTACAAGCCCTGAAAACAACGGGATGGCCGGCCAACCCGGCCGGCCATCCCGGTCAGTACTCCCAGCCCGGCTGCCAGTTGACGCCGTCGGCAACCAACTGCTCCATCGGGGCGCGGCCGCCCACGAGGTGCTCGAGGGACCAGCGGTTCGCCGAGTGGGCCACTACGAGTACCACCTGGTCCTCGTACCACCGCTCGACGTCAGCGAGGAACGAGCGCGTCAGTTCGAGTACGTCGTCGTACGACTGACCACCGGGAAACGGCGTACCGACGCGCTCGACCCGCGGCTCGAGCGCGTCTCGCGGCGCGCCGTTCAGTTCGCCGTAGTTGCACTCGCGCAGCCGCCAGTCCTGGAAGTGCGGCACGGTCAGCCCGGACAGCTCGACCGTCTGTACGGCGCGCCGCAGATCCGAGCTGAACACGACGTCGACGTCCCGCCGGCGCTCGCCGAGTTCCCGCGCCTGCTCGCGGCCCGCGGCCGACAGCTCACCCGGCAACCAACCGGTCGCGATCCCGCGTTCGTTGTCGACCGTGGTCGCGTGCGTCTCGTAAATCAACTTCATACCTCACAGTCAATCTCCCTTTGCCCTCATTACCGGCGGGTATATACTTAAGTTACTGGCGAGTAAAGTTGGGGAGTGTCTGTGACTCACTACAAGTCGAATCTGCGGGACATCGAGTTCAACCTGCTCGAGGTGCTGGGCCGGGGCGACGTGCTCGGTCAGGGCCCGTACGCCGAGATGGACGTCGACACCGCCCGCGAGGTGCTCGCGGAGATCGACCGGCTGGCCAAGCACGAGTTGGCTGAGTCCTTCGCGGAGGCCGACCGGAACCCGCCGGTCTTCGACCCGGAAGCCCACGAGGTCCGGATGCCCGAGGCGTTCAAGAAGAGCTACCACGCCTACATGGACGCCGAGTGGTTCAAGCTCGAACTGCCGGCCGAGCTGGGCGGTCAGCCGACCCCGCCGTCACTGCGCTGGGCCGCCGCCGAGCTGGTGCTGGGCGCCAACCCGCCAGTGCACATGTACGCCGCCGGCCCGAACTTCGCGCACGTGCTGTGGCGCAACGGGACCGAGCGGGACAAGTTGATCGCTCACCACATCATCGAGCGCGGCTGGGGCGCCACCATGGTGCTGACCGAGCCGGACGCCGGCTCCGACGTCGGCGCCGGGCGGACCAAGGCCACGCTGCAGGACGACGGCTCCTGGCACATCGAGGGCGTCAAGCGGTTCATCACCTCGGGCGAGCACGACATGACCGAGAACATCGTCCACCTGGTGCTGGCCCGTCCGCAGGGCGTCGAGGGCGTCGGCGGCCCCGGCACGAAGGGCCTGAGCCTGTTCGTGGTCCCGAAGCACCACTTCGACCTGGAGACCGGTGAGCTGACCGGTGAGCGCAACGGCGCCTTCGTCACGAACGTCGAGAAGAAGATGGGCATCAAGGTCTCCACGACCTGCGAGGTCACCTTCGGCGATGGCATTCCGGCCAAGGGCTGGCTGCTCGGCGAGGTGCACGACGGCATCGCGCAGATGTTCCAGGTGATCGAGTACGCACGGATGATGGTCGGCACCAAGGCGATCGCGACGCTGTCGAGCGGTTACCTGAACGCGCTCGAGTACGCGAAGGAGCGGGTCCAGGGCGCCGACATGACGAACCCGGCCAAGGACGCGCCACGGGTCACGATCACCCACCACCCCGACGTACGGCGTTCATTGCTGACGCAGAAGGCGTACGCCGAGGCGCTGCGGGCGCTCGTGCTGTTCACGGCGACGTACCAGGACCGGGCCGAGCAGGCGCGGTACGCCGGTGAGCACGACGACCTCGCCGAGCGGGTCAACGACCTGCTGCTGCCGCTGGTGAAGGGCTACGGCTCGGAGAAGTCCTGGACACTGCTCGGCACCGAGTCGCTGCAGACGTTCGGCGGCTCCGGCTTCCTGCAGGACTACCCGATCGAGCAGTACGTACGCGACGCGAAGATCGACACGCTCTACGAGGGCACGACCGCCATCCAGGGCCAGGACCTGTTCTTCCGCAAGATCATCAAGGACCAGGGCAAGGCGCTCGGCCATCTCGCCGAGCAGGTGCAGGCGTTCGTCGCCTCCGAGGCCGGCAACGGGCGGCTGAAGGAAGAGCGCGGGCTGCTCGCGAAGGGCCTCGAGGACACCCAGAAGATCCTGGGCATCATGGGGCAGGCCCTCATGGCCAGCAACCCCCAGGCGGAGAACGGCGACCCGCGGAATGTCTACAAGGTCGGCCTGAACACCTCGCGGCTGCTGTTCGTCCTCGGCGACGTGGTCTGCTCGTGGCTGATGCTCCGGCAGGCCGAGGTCGCGCTGGAGAAGCTGGGCGGCGAGCTGTCTCCGGCCGACCAGGACTTCTACACCGGCAAGGTCGCCGCGGCGCAGTGGTTCGTGCGCTCGACGATGCCGTCGGTCCGCGCCGAGCGGATCAAGGCGGAGCTCACCGACCTCGAGGTGATGGACCTTCCTGAGTCCGCGTTCTGAGGTTGCGGACTCCTCCGGCTCGGCCACTTGCGCGGGTCGAGCCGGAGGTTCGGGGCCCAGGGCAAGAATGCTCAGGGCAAGGATGCTCAGGACAAAGTCGGGGCATGAAATCGGCTGATCTGCCCCAGGTTGCCCCACGATCTGCCCTGTTGCGGAGCGTGTTGGTGTAGCAACGTTTCTGCCCTGAAACACCGTGACCCTGGCTTGGTCTCCCCTGTCCGAGCCAGGGTCGCGCCCAACTCATCAGATGCCCTCTCACGGGGTGGAACCAGTTGCCGTGTGCTTGCGTCCGTGTGAATGTGTCCAGGCTCGGTCGTCGTACGCTGTCCGCGATGCCTGTCCGATTCGTCACCGCCCTGCTCGCGGCAGTCGCGTTCCTCCCCGTCCTGCCGGCGCGTGCGGAGACACCGGAGCCGCCCGACCGGATCGCCGCCGCCTGGCGAACCGATCACCTGTCCGTCGACCCGCGGCTCGCGATCCCCACGACCGAGTTGGACCGGATCCGCGGCGCGATGCGCACTGCGGGCCTTCCGGTGTACGTCGCGCTTGTGCCGCGCACGCCGTACCTGGCGAAGAACAGACTCGACTGGCCGACCCTGCTGCACGCGCGGGTCGGCGAACCGGGGCTGTACCTGGTCGCGCTCGTCGACGACAACTACTGGTCGACGGCCGCGGAGCTGTACCGGCAGGGCGGGCTCCGGGGCCGCGACCTGACCAGCGTGCGGGCCGAGGACAAGCAGCGCCTGGACCTCCTCACGGATCGCCCGGCGCCGCAGATCGTCCGCACGATCCAATATGCGTCGACGGCGTACGACGGTCGCGCGCTGCCGGCTGTCCCGGCCGCCGATCTGGAGCCGGAGCGCCCGCACCGCGGCCTCTCGGTGACCGACAAGTCGGACCGGGCCGCGTACGTCGGCCTGGGGGTCGGAGGGATCCTCGGGCTCGTGCTGACGCTGGTGATCGCACTGCGGCGTCGTGGCGGGCCGAAGCGTTCGCGAACCAGTCAGCGGGCAGTCGATCCGCGGGACGTACAGCTCAAGGCGGACAGCAAGATCAAGCAGGCCGAAAGTGCCCTCGGGCGACTGGACCGGCGTCGCAACAAGACGACCAAGCAGCTGGATCAGCGCGACGACGCGTACCGCCGGCTCGACGCGGCGCGGACGCTGCGCGCGGACCAGCCGGAAGACGTCCTCGCCGCGGCCGGCGCGCTCGTGCTCGCCCGGCAGGCCGAGCGGATCGCCTCTGGTGCGGCCCTCCAGCCGCCGTGCTTCTTCGACCCGACACACAACCCCGGAACGGTGAAGGTCGACTGGTCGGACGAGGTCGAAGTACCTGCCTGCCAGCAGTGTGCGAGCGTCGTACGCCGGGGTGGTACGCCGCGCGGTCTGCTGGTGCCGGCCAATTCCCGGCTTCTCGGTGGCGACCGCAAGCAGGTGCCGTACTGGACGCTCGACCCGGAGGACAGCCCGATGGTCGCGACCGGCTTCGGCGCGCTCTCCGACGACCTGGCCGACCGCATCACCGGCCGGAAGGAGGATGTCCGATGAGACGGCTCGTCCTCTTGCTCACGGCAACAGTTGCGCTGCTGACCGGGACCGCGTGGGCGGCGACTCCGACCGATCCCCGGATCACCGCCGCGGTCGCAGCCTGGGCGCAGCAGAACCTGTACGTCGACCCGGACTTCACGTCGATCGCGGATCGCGAGGCGACGCTGCAGGTGATCTCGAACGCCAAGGTGCCCGTGTACGTGGCCGTCGTACCGAGCGGCGAATGGTTCCCGGAGAAGGGCGACACCACGCTGCTCGCCGGCCGGCTGGCAGCCGCGAACGGCAAGCCGGGCGTGTACGTCGTGATGGACGGCGACCGGTCGTACGGCGTCACGCACCAGCTCGGCGCGTATGTGCCGACGTGGACGTACGCGGACGGGAAAGAGGCGCTGAGCAAGCAGCTCTCGGAGTACCTCGACGGTCTGCGGGAGTCGACGTACAGCACGCCGAAACCGGCCCGGACCGAGCCGCTGCCGCCCGAGCCGGAGGAGACGTACCCGGAGGAGAAGTTCACCGTCGGCAAGGCGATCGGGAACGGCCTCGGCGGCACCGTGCTCGGCCTGATGGGCGGCGGTCTCCTCGGCGGAATCGTGTTGATCGTGGCGGCCCTGGCCCGCCCACGACGAAAGGGACGCGCGTGAAGGCCCGTTTTCTCCTCACCTGCCTCGCGGCGACGTTGACGCTGCTCGTTGCGGCGCCGGCCGAGGCCGGTACTGCGCGGACTCCGGCGGAGCGGGCGCAGGAGATCGCGACCGCGTTGAAGAAGGACCCGGTCTACATCGACCCGGCGTACAAGACGGCGCTGCCCGCGAAGCTGCTGGACGACCTGCGGACGAAGGCGAAAGCGCTCGGGTACCCGGTGTACACCGTCGTCCTGCCGCTGACCCCGAGCGACGAGTTCGAGGGCGAGGAGAGTACGGCGCTCACCCTGGTGATGGACGCGCTCCGGCAGCCGGGGCTGTACGTCGTGGTGGACGGCGGCAGCCGCTTCCCGTGGTACGAGACGCGGGACGTCTCACAGGTCAGCGAGGAGAAGCTGGAGGCGGCGCGGACGCGCGCGCTGGATGACACGGGGTACGACGCCGGGCCGACCGAGGTGGTGGCCCGGATGTACGAGCTGCTCGCCCAACCGGGCATCCCGAAGACCTCGACCCGACCGGAGTCGGGTCGGCCGTCCCGGGACATCTCGGAGCCGGGCGGTCATGGGTGGATCGTCGCGCTGTCGATCGTCGGCGGTCTCGTCGTCCTGGTCGGTCTCGGGCTGCTGATCGGGCGCAGCCGGGGTTCAGGTTCCAAGGCGTTCCGGATCCCGCCGCACGTGGCAGCGACGGTGGCGGCCGAGCGGCGCCGGCGGCTGACCCAGGAGACGAACGCCGAGCTCACCAGGCTCGGCTCGGAGCTGGCCGCGCTCCCGACCACCGAAGGCGCAGGGCTTGTCCACCAGCAGGCCGCGCTCGACGACCACGCTGCCGCGTCGAAGGTCCTCGACTCGTCCCCCGGCCTCGTCGACCTGGTCGGCGCGATGGTGCTGCTGGACAAGGCACGACGGGAGTACGACGCCGCGGTCGCGATCGCAGCCGACCGGAAGGTGGACGCCGTACCGGATCTGTGCGCGTTCAACCCACTGCACGGTCGCACGTCCGGTCGGCCGACCAAGGTGGAGTCCGACGGCACCACGCTCACGCTGCCGTTGTGCAACGAGTGCCGGCAGGCGCTCAAGCGTCGCTCGGCACCTACTTCGCTGCCCGGCAACGACGGGCCGTACTGGTACGAGGACTCGGTCTGGGCGCGGACCTTCTTCGGCACCACCGGCGACGACCTGGCCGCGGCCGTGTCCCGGGGCGAGCTGCGTCGGTGAGGGTGCTTCCCTGAGAGCGGTTCAGGGACGCGTCGGGGGATCTGCCGGATCCTGGGGCCCGGCTCCGGAGCCTACTGTCGGAGCGACAACGTGGGTGGGCTCGAGAAGAGGCGGACGATGGCGGAGAACAAGCAGCTCGGCGTGATCTTGCTGGTGGCGGCGGCCGGGCTGGCGTTCTGGCAGTTCGGGGATCGGGACTCCGACGACACGCACAAGCTCGACGACAAGATCACCACCGTCCAGCTCGCCGCGGGCCATGCCGACATCACGATCAACGTGTCCGACGACGACCGGGCCAGCGTGCGGGAGAAGCGCAAGTTCTGGTTCTGGAAGCACGGCGACGCCTACTCGGTGAACGACGGCGTACTCAAGCTGGACGGCGACTGCGGCTGGCAGTGCACCGCCGACTTCGAGGTGACCGTGCCGCGCGGCACCAAGGTCACCGGCGAGAACGGCAGCGGTGACCTCGAGATCAAGGGCGTGGCCGGGGTCGACGCGAAGTCCAACTCCGGCAAGATCGAGCTCCGCGAGGTCAAGGGCGACGTCGATCTCGATGTCACCTCCGGCGACGTGTCCGTGCACGACCTGACCGGGAAACTCGACGTCAAGGCCAACTCCGGCGATATCGAGGCCAAGGACCTGAGCGGCGGCGCGGTGAACGTCGAGACCACGTCCGGCGACATCGAGCTCGACCTCTCCGAGGCCAACGACATCCGCGCCAAGGGCACCAGCGGGGACATCAAGATCACCGCGCCGAGTAGCGACTACAACGTCACCACCGAGAGCCGCCACGGCGACGTCGACAACGAGCTCGGCAACGGCACGAACGGGTCCCACACCATCACCGCCACCACCACGTCCGGAGACATCGAGCTCCGCGCGGAATAGACGCTCCAGGCAACGATAGTGTTCGATGTGCGGCAAACACTGATATGGTTGACGGCCATCGAACACTTGCCGCAACGCCGTCCGAAAGCGAGCGTCCTCATGCCTCTGGTCCGCATCGATCTGTCCGCCGACCGGCCTGCCGCCCAGCGGCGCGCCATTGCCGACGGGGTGCACCATGCCCTGGTCGAGGCCATCGGCATCCCCGCCGACGACCGGTTCCAGATCGTCACACCGCATGCTGCCGGGGAGCTGATCTTCGATCCGAGCTATCTCGGCGTGGACCGGCGCGACGTCGTCTACATCCAGATCACCCTGGTCCAAGGGCGCTCGCGGGAGCTCAAGCTGGAGTTGTACCGGCGGATCACCGAGCGGCTGACGCAAGCCGGGGTGCGAGCGGAGGACGTGACCATCACTCTCGTCGAAACTGCCCTGGACGGCTGGTCCGTGGGCAACGGCAAGGCACAACTGGTCGAGCTCGGCACCGTCCCGGGCGCGGACCTGGTGGCCGAATCCGTGGCCCCGGACGACCCGGGTGCGCCCGAGCCGTCCGGTCTCTAGTCGCCGGCGACGAAGCCGGTCGGAGGGTCGATCATTCCCTGACGTCGCGGTGGTGTTCCTCGACGACGCGGTACTCCTCTTCGACGGCCGGGTCGATAGCCGCGGTCTCCACCCGCCGGCGGCGGTTGGTGATGTAGAAGGAAAGCAGGATGCCGGCCAGGCCCGCCAGCAGCAGGATGTAGCCGACGACCTGCAGGTTCACGGCATCCCAGCTGTCGCGGACGGCGAACGCGAAAATGCCGCCGACCACCATCAAAAAGATCCCGACACCGATGCTCATCCCGGCCTCCCAGCGAGTCCTTGGTCCTACACCTTCGACGGTACCCCTTCGGCAAACAAGTTACTTACCGCCGGAGAGAACGAGTTCGACGCGGTTCGGGCCGTCAGGGGTGATGTGGACCGGGACGCCCCAGTCCTGGCGGTGCATGTGGCAGGCGGGGAACTCCACCTCGGCGGAGTCGTCGCACGAGGCGGCCTGGACGGCCACGTGGAGGACCCCGGACCCGGCGTGCGGGTCGACGACGAGACGACGTACGAGATCGGTGGAGTCGCCCGCACCCTCACGGAGCAGGTTGTCCGGAGTGGACGAGACCAGAAGCCGCGTGGACGGGCCGTAGCGCTCGTCCAGCTTCTGCCCCGGCGGCGGGTTGAAGACCACCTCGAGCGTGACCTCTCCAGCGGCGAGATCCATCGGCGGACGCTGCGACCGCGTACTGAACTCGTCGGCCGTCGCGGAAGCACCGAGCGGGATCCGGGTCAGGCGGTGCGCCGCGGACTCGACGACGAGCAACTCGTTGCCCACGACAACAGCCCCGCTCGGCTCGGCCAGCCCGGTGGCCATCGTCTCGACCGTCTCGGTCCGCGGGTCGTACCGCCGTACGGCGCCGTTGTAGGTGTCGGCGATCGCGACGGATCCGTCAGGAAGGACCGTCACGCCGAGCGGATGCTGCAGCAACGCCTCGCTCGCCTTGCCGTCGCGCAGCCCGAAGTCGAAGAGCCCGGTGCCGACCGCGGTGTGCACCTCGGCGTCGATCCAGCGCAGCGCCGAGATCTCCGAATCGGCGAGCCACAGCCGATCGCCGTCCGCCGCGAGCCCGCTCGTCTGCGCGAACCACGCCTCGCCGAGCGGCCCGTCCTTCAGCCCTTCGTTGGTCGTACCTGCCGCGACCGCCGTCTGTCCGGTGGACGGATCGAACGTCCACAGCTGGTGTACGCCGGCCATCGCGATCCACACCTTGTCGCCCCACCAGGCGACATCCCACGGCGAACTCAGTACGTCGGTCCCGTCGCCGTCCATCCATTGCTTGCCGGTGCCGACCAACGTCGTCACCTGCCCGTCTGCGAGCGACACGCCGCGCAGAGCGTGGTTGACGGTATCCGCGACCACCACGTCGTACCCGACCTTCTCGGCCACGTCCGACGGAAGCACCACCAGACCGTTCGGCTCGGAGAAGCTCGCGGCACCGGCGGCTCCGTCGGCGAAACCACGATGGCCCGATCCGATCCGGCGTACGACGGTGGTCGCGTCGGCGGCGAGCTCGACGATGCTGTGGTTACCGGCGTCCGCGACCAGGAACCCGTTGTCCACCGCAACGACCTTCGCCGGGAAGCGGAGATCGGTCGGCTCGGGCGTCGGAGCGACATACGGCGACCGACCCCGGGTCAGGGTGCCTGCCTCCTCGTGCTGCACGATCAGCTCGGCCAGCAGGGCGTCCAGGGCGTGCTCGTGGCCTTCACCGGAGTACTGCGCGACGACGTACCCGTTCGGATCCACCAGGACCAGCGTCGGCCAGGCGCGTGCGGTGTAGTTCTGCCAGGTGATCAGCTCTGGGTCGTCCAGCACGGGATGCCCCACCTCGTACCGCTCGACGGCGGCCCGTACGGCGGACTCCTCACCCTCATGCGCGAACTTCGGCGAGTGCACCCCCACGATCACCAGCGCGTCGCCGTACTTCTCCTCCAACGGCCGCAACTCGTCCAGCACATGCAGACAGTTGATGCAGCAGAACGTCCAAAAATCCAGCAACAGAAGGCGTCCACGGAAGTCCGCGAGCGACAACTCCCGCCCGCCCGTGTTCAACCACCCACGACCCTTGAGCTCCGGCGCACGCACATGCATGCCCCCATTGTCCGCCGCGGCTCAACAGCAGCCGCCACAGGCCCGGCGGATGAGATCAGCGCGGCAGGATCAGGGTGTCGGTCAGGAGTTTTGCGGTTTTGCGCAGCGTTGCCGGGGAGGACGAGAGGTCGGTGGCGAGGGTGTAGGGGGTGAGGGTTTCGCCGGGGCCCACCAGGCGGTGGCGGTGGGCGAGGAGCCAGACGATGGCTCGGGGCCAGGTGGACAGGCGGGCCTTGGCCAGGAGGTCGGGGGCGTCGCGGACCAGGCGTTCGGCGATGTCGAAGGCGTCCGGCGCGTACGCCGTACCGAGGGTTTCGCCGGCCATCAGCCAGGCGTGCGGTGCGAGGACCGAGAGCGTCGCGGCTTGCTGGTTGTCCAGGCCGCGGAGGTCCGGCTGGGGCGGTGACCCGAGGCCGGCCAGGGCACGGTAAGCGTCTTCCAGGTCGTTGGACGCGTCGTCGAGGAAGACCCGCTCGCCAGGCCTCGAGCCGACCGGGTCGATCATCGCGGCGGCTTCCAGCGCCGGCTGCCAGACGTCGACGGCGTCGATCGCCTCGTCGACCGTGTCCAGCGGGAGGTGGGTCCGCTCGCCGGCGAACTCCAGCCAGGCCTTCACCACCACCGGGACCGCGTCGAAATAGGTGCTCTCAGCAAGCACCTTGCGCGGCAGCCAGTGCGCGAGGAAGAGCTCGACCAGTACGCCGCTGACGCGCAGCGGACCGCCGACCGTGTGGTCGACCGCGTGATCGATCCACAGTCGGGCGATGTCCGCGGCGTCGTCGGACAGACCAACGGCATACCGCGAATCGAGGAACTCCTCGACCAGTTGATCGCGCTGTCGCGGAGTCATCAGCGGACGGATCGGCGGCCGGACCGGGCGCTCGGGCATCTGGGTCAGCCGGTTCACCAGCAGGCCGGTGAAGAACTCGAAGTCCTCGCTCACCGGCGGATCGTCGTAGTCGCGGGTCTCGCCGAGCGCCTGCAGGATGATGCCGGCGGCGATCGGCGGGCGCACGGTCCGGATGGTCACCCGGCCGCCGCGCTCGTACGCCTCCAGGACACGGTCCACCGGCGGGCCGACGAACACGTCCTTGATGATCGCGCCGAGATTGTTGTCGATGAACACCACCACGGTGTGCGGATGCTGCTCGTCGTCGTAGTCGAGCACGACGCTCAGCCCGTCACCGGTGATGTCCTCGGACACGATCGCGCTGGTCAGCCGGAAGCCCGCGATCCGCGTCACCCATTCCGGTACTTCGTCCTGCGTCCGCAACCGGGACACATGCGCCCGCTGCAGCGGCAGCCGTCCGGCCGGGCCGACCGTCCGGGCCAGGCTGGTCAGCAGGACGAACGACTCGAGGTCACGGCGCTCGCCGAGCACCCGCGCCGCGTCGGCCCAGAAGAATCGCTCCACCTCGCCGATCTCGTCCGGGAGCCCGGCCGGCCACAGTTGGTCGGCCAGCATCGCCGCCGAACGCGCCACCGAGGCCTCGGCGATCACCGGATGCAGAGCGGCCGGAACCGCGGCCATGTCGAGGGCAAGCGTTTCCAGCAAGGTCTCCAGCACGGCGACGCTCGGCGTGGTGTCGACATCCACAGCCACCGCCGGCGCGGGCGGCTCGCCCGGGTCGGAGCCGACGAGCCGCAGATGGCTGCGCCGTCCGTCCCGTCCACTCGGAGACTTGGTCACCTCCGTGAGATTACCGTCCGCACCCCGTCCCCCGCAGTCCTGTCAGCGCGCCCTGTGGACAACTCCGCCGTACAGCCATGAGCACCCACCAACCGTTTCGCGGGTGGAAATGTGGTTGGTGGGTGCTCGAGGACGGCTGGTGTCAGCCCTTGAGGGCGCCGGCCATCAGGCCGCCGATGAACCAGCGGCCCAGGAGGATGTAGACGAGCAGCGTCGGGAACGACGTGATCAGCGCACCCGCCATACTCGCCGCGTAGTCGACCTTCTGCCCGCCGGACAAAGCCGCCAGGCCCAAGGTCACGGGCCCGTTGTTCTGCTGGGTCAGGAACAACGCGAACAGGAAGTCGTTCCAGACAGAGGTGAACTGCCAGATCAGCGTCACCACGAACCCGGAGATCGAGATCGGCAGGATGATCCGCGCGTACGTCTGGATCAGGCCGGCCCCGTCCACCCGGGCCGACTCGATGATCTCGTTCGGGACGATGGTGGCGTAGTAGTTGCGGAAGATCAGCGTGCAGATCGGGATGCCGTAGATGCAGTGTGCGACGATCAGCGTCGGCACGCCCCGGGTGATGTCCAGCTCGGTGAACGTCGTCCGCAGCGGCAGCATCACCGCCTGGTACGGGATGAACATCCCGAACAGGATGAACGCGAACACGATGTTCGCGCCGGGGAACCGCCAGCGGGCCAGCACGAACCCGTTCGCGGACCCGATCAGCGACGAGATGATCGCGGCCGGGATCGCCAGCGACAGCGACCGGATCATGTACGGCTGCAGCACGTCCCAGGCCTTGCGCCACGGCTCCAGCGTCCATTCCTTCGGCAGGTTCCACTGCGCGGCGGCCGTGGTGTCGCCGGAGGTCTTGAAGCTCGTCACCACCACGACGTACACCGGGGTCAGCACGAACAACAGAAACAGCAGCAGCAGGAGGTAGCGGATCGTCCGGCTACGGCGGGTCGAACCGTCGGCGATCGCCCCGCGCCCCGGCTTCTGGCGGATCGCTGCGGCGGCGTGGCCGGTCGCAGCCTCTACGGCGGTCATTCCTCGTTCTCCTGCCGGACGGTCCACGCGAGATAGGGGATGACGAGTACGGCGACGACCGCGAGCATCACGATCCCGATCGCGGCCGCCTTGGCCTGGTCACTGCGTAACAAGGTGTTCCACATCAAGATGGCCGGCACCTCGGTGCGGAACTGGTTCGGCCCGGTGATCGCGTAGATCAGGTCGAACAGCTTCAGCGAGATGTGGCCGAGGATGATCAGCGCCGACAAGGCGATCGGCGACAGCTGCGGGAACAGGACGTGACGGTACAGCTTGAACTCCGACGCGCCGTCCACCCGGGCAGCCTCCCGCAGCTCCGGCGGGATCCCCCGGAAGCCGGCCAGGAACAGCGCCATGATGTAGCCCGACATCTGCCAGACCGCCGGTAACGCGATGGACATCATCGTCGTCCACCGGCTCCCGCCGGTCCACCACGGATTCTCCAGGAAGTTCAGATGGAGAATCGAGAACAGGCGGTTCAGCCCGCGGGCGTCGTCACCCTGGGACGGGTTCAGCAACCAGCCCCACACCACTCCCGAGGCGATCATCGAGATCGCCATCGGGAACAGGTACACCGACCGGAAGATCGACTCGCCGGGCACTCCCTTCTCCAGCAGCAGTGCCCAGAGCAGGCCGAAGATCAGCGTGCCCACGATGAACGCCACCGTGAGCACGCCGAGGTTCTTCAGCGAGTTGAGGAACCGGTCCTCGGTGAACAGGTGCCCGTAGTTCTCGAACCCGACGTAGTCCGCCGGGCCCTTGCGAGCCGTGTGCCGGCTCGTCAGCGAGGTGTTGAAGGACCACGCGATCAGCCCGTAGACGAAGTACCCGAGCAGCAGCACGGTCGGCAGCAGCACCAGGGCACCAGGCCCCCACGTGCGAATTCTTCCGTGCACCGTCAGTCCCCCAACCGGGTCCGCAACTCGACCTGCATCAGCTCGTCTTCATCGCGGTGCCGAGCGCCGCCTGCAGCTTCGCGACATCCTGACTGCCGCTGAACTGGCTGAGCGCCGACAGGATGTCGTTGTTCTGGCCGGCCGTGCACGCGGCACCGTGGGCGCAGGACGGGACGATCGTGTCCTTCTTCCAGTCCGCCATCGCGGTCTGCTGGTACTTCGGGTAGTCGGCCGGGTCGGCGTCCGAACGGGCCGGGATCGAGCCCTTCTTGGTGTTGAACGCCTTCTGGCCCTCGGCGGAGCCGACGACCTTCAGCCAGCACTTCGCACCGTCGGGATCCGCACCGTTGGTCGGCAGCGTGAACGAGTCCGCGAGGAACTGGAACGAGTCGCCCGTACCCGGGGCCGGCCAGTAGGTGTACGCCGTCTCCGGAACCTTGTTGGCCAGCTGCTGTGCGGCGACCCAGTCACCCATCAGGGTGTAACCGGCCTTGCCGGCGTTCACGTAGCCGAGCGAGTCCGACCAGTCGATCGCCTCGCGGTCGGCGTTGCTGAACGACAGCAGCGTCTTGTACTTGTTCAGCGCCGCGGTCACGTCGGCGCCGGCCCAGTCGGTCTTGCCGTCCCAGAGACCCTTGAACTTGTCCGGACCGAGCTCGGCCAGCAGAGTCGTCTCCACCAGCATCTCCTGGGCGAAGCCCTTGGACAGCCCCAGCGGCGCCGCCACACCGGCGGCCTTCAGCTTGGTCAGGTCGGCGATCCACGCGTCCACGTTGGCCGGAGCCTTGGTGGCGTCGATGTTCGCCTTCTTCAGGACCGTCGGGTTCGTCCAGACCACGTTCGCCCGGTGGATGTTGGCAGGGATCGAGTAGATCTTGCCGTCGACGGTCAGATTGTCGATCAGGTTCTGCGGGAAGGCCTTGTCCAGTCCGTAGTCCTTGTACAGCTGGCTGACGTCGTCGACCTGGCCGGCGTTGATGTAGTCCTTCAGCTCCGCGCCCGCGTGCGCCTGGAACGTCGACGGCGGCTTGCCCGCCTGCAGGTCGTTGGCCAGCACCTGCTTGGCGTTCGCGCCGGCACCGCCGGCTACGGCCGAGTTGACGAACTTGTAGTCCTTGCACTCCGTGCCGAACACGGACACCAGTCCGTCCAGACCGGCCTTCTCACCACCGTCGGCCCACCAGGTGAAGACAGTGACGTCCTTGTTGGCGGACGAGTCTCCGCCGCTGCTGTTGTCGCTGTTCCCGCAGGCGCTCACCGCGAGAAGACCCGCAGCGCCCACCAGCGCCAGGGTCTTGCTCAGACCACCACGCATGATTTCACTCTCCGATCAATAGATGGAGCCGCCTGTGACAACGATGCCCCCTTGACGGTGCAACTCTGGGACGGCGCGCAGCGGGTGTCAACGTTCCGCGCAGGCGCGTTGCGCAGCCGTGACCCCGTACACCTTGACAGTGTGAGAGCGCGCACATTCCGGGTTCGATCGGTCCCTGCGCGCATCCGCACTGCGCAAAACGTCAGGGTGTGAGCAGCACTTAGATCGTCGCGTACCGTCCGCGGCGGTGGACCAGCGCGGGTACGTCGTCCGCGGCGAGCTCTACGTGCGCGATCTCCAGTTGCACCTGGAGCGCCCAGCCGATTTCGGGCGGGTCGGGGTCGACGAGGGTGCAGCCGGCCCAGGTGCTGACGCCGGCCGGCGCCGGGCCCCAGGCGGTGTCCGTCCAGTCGATCATCCGGAACGGTCCGCCCGGAGCGGGTGCGACGTACCCGAAGGCGTCGGCCAGTTGGCGGTGCGGTTCGCCGAGCAGCGACACCACCGCGGTCCTTGCCTCGCGCAACGTTTCCCACAGGTCCGAGTCCGGGTCGAGCAGCCCGATCACGTACCCGGGCTCGCCGTCGGCCACCAGCATCGACGACACCGTGAGCCCGGCCCGCTTCCCGTCGTACGCCGTCGTCCACAGCCCGACCGGCGACGGCAGCCGTCCCCGCAACCGCCGTACCGGACTCCGCTCAGCCTCAGGCGGCAGAAACGGATGGTCGCCGTGAATGGTCATGGGGCCTCCCGTCCTGGACTGAGGAGCGGAGGGAGCGAAGCGACCGGAGCGACGAGGGAAGGACGGGAGTTAAAGCCCCATGACCCGCCGCGCCGGAGGCGTGGCATGTGTACTGTCACTGGGCCACGGTAACTCGCTCGGGGAGGGTGAAGGTTTCGATGGGCTCGAGGCTGAGGCCGCTGGAGCCGTGGACCGTCTTGACCGCACCGTCGGCGTCGAACGTGAAGCGGTACGACTCGCCGTACGAGCCGTAGCCGTTGCCGCCGGTGACGCGGAGCGTGTCGCCGTCCGCCTCGAGCGGCTGGGGTTCGTCGGCCGGGTTCAGGCCGGACGGATCGGTCGCGTACAGGCGACCGCCGATCACGACGAAGTCGGTGACGCCCCACAGGTTCGCGAAGCGACCGGTGAAGCGGTCGAGGTCGCCTTCACCGCGGTCCTTCGACTCGGCGAGGTCGAGGAGCCTGAAGAGACCCTCGGCCAACTGCGACGCGGGCCCGTCGATCGCGTTGGTCAGCACCGAAACGACGATCCGGTGCTCGGGGTCGACCAGGGTCCTGGTGATGTGGCCCGGATACCCGCCCCCGTGGCCGAACACCTCCCGGTCGCCGACCTTGTTCACCGCCATGCCGAGGCCGTACCGCGCCTTCTCGTCCGCCCCGGTCGTCCACAGCGGGTGCTGCATCTCGCGCTTGGACTTGTCCGAAAGCAGCCGGTTGTCGCCGGGCAGGTGCGCGGAGAAGTACGTCACCAGGTCGCGCGCGTTGCCGAAGAACCCGGTCGCCGAGGCCAGCGCACGGGTGTCGACATGCTCGATCGGGACGCGGGTGTCGGCGTACGTCAGCGCGCTGTACCCGGCGGCGTACTCGTTCAGCCGGGCCGGATCCAGCTCCGGGCCGAGGCCCGACAGCCCGAGCTTGTCCACGATCGCGGTCTGAACATACGAGTTGTACGGCGTACCGCTCGCCGCCTCGACGACGAGTCCGAGCAGGCCGTAGCCGATGTTCGAGTACTTGAAGCGCTCGTTCTCCGCGATCACGGCCGACGACTCGTCCCGCAGTACGTCGAGCAACTGGTCGCGGTCCGGGAAGGCTGTGGACAACTGCCACCAGTTCGCGTCCAGGCTGTCCCGGGTCAGGCCGCCGGCGTGCGCGAGCAGCTCGCGGACGGTCCGCTCGCCGGCCGGCGTACCGACGATCTCGGTGACGTGCTGCGACACCTTGTCGTCCAGCCGCAGCCGGTCCTGCTCGACCAGCTGGAAGATGGCGGTGCCGGTGAACGTCTTCGAGTGCGACGCGATCCGGAACAGGTGCTGGTCGGTCAGCGGTACGTCGTTCTCCACGTCCGCCATCCCGTACGACGTCGAGAACGCGATCGCGTCCTCGACGTACACCGCGACCTGGACGCCCGGCACCCGCTGGTACCGCTGGTTGAACGCCAGCCAGCTGTCGTAGTAGGCGAGTGCCTCGGTCACGGTTTGTGTCACGGCGGTTCTCCTGGCGGATCGGCGGATGGAGATTTCTGTCATGCCTTCCGCATCAGGGTCCGCTCAACGACGCCGGGCCAGCAACTTGAGCGCCGCGAGTCCTCTCCATTCCTGCCGAAACGAATCGACCCACTACCCAACGTGGCGGCGGGACTGGATGACCCGGAAGCGGCTCGCGACATAGGCGCCGTCGGTGTACGTCGCGTTGGCCGCGGGGTTCGCCCCGGTGCCGTGGAAGTCGCTGAACGCGGCCGACTGGTTCACGAACACCTGGCCGGTCAGGTTCTCCGACAGCGCGACACCTGCGTCGAGGGCCGCGTCACGCGCTTCGTCGAGGACCTTGGAGTCGGTCGAGTAGATCCCGGCGGTCATCGCGCCGCCCTCGGCGACGGTCTTCCGGAACAGGTCGATCGATTGCGCGGTATCGGCGGTCTTGACCAGGAACGAGACCGGCCCGAAGCACTCGCGCCCGTACACCTGGGCGTCGCCCGCGTCGACCGCCACGAGCAACGGCGTACGGACCACCGCGTCCGGGAACGCCGGGTGCTGGATCGCGCGGGACTCCAGCACCACCTCGCCGTACTCCGGGGCGAGGTCGAGGCGGTTGATCACCGCCTGGTTCACGATGCCGCCGAGGATCTCGACCGCGCGGGCGTCGTCGCCGAGCAGTCTGCCGATCGCCGTCGCGAGCGCGGCGCCGACCTCCTCGAAGGACTTGTGGCCCTCGTCGGTCTCGATCCCGCCGGCCGGGACGAAGAGGTTCTGGGTGGTGGTGCACATCTGGCCCGAGTAGAGGGAGAGCGTGAAGGCCAGGTTGCTGGTCAGTGCCTTGAAGGAGTCGGTGGAGTCGATGATGACCGCGTTGACGCCGGCCTTCTCGGTGAAGACGGTCGCCTGGGTCGCGTTCTGCTCCAGCCACTCGCCGAACTCGCTGCCGCCGGTGAAGTCGATCAGCTTCACCTCGGGCCGGGTCGCCAGCGGCTTGGCCAGGCCGTCACCGGCGCGCTCGGTCGCCAGGGTGACCAGGTTCGGGTCGAAACCGGCCTCGGCGAGCACCTCGCGGCAGACGTCGACGGTGATCGCCAACGGCAGCACGGCCAGCGGGTGCGGCTTCACGACGACCGCGTTGCCGGTGACCAGCGAGGCGAACAGGCCGGGCCAGGAGTTCCAGGTCGGGAACGTGTTGCAGCCGATCACCAGCGCGACGCCGCGGCCGGTGACCGTGAACGTCTTCTCCATCCGGATCGGGTCGCCCTTGGCCGGCTTCTCCCAGGTCGCGGTCGCCGGGTACCGGTTCATCTCCTCGTGCGCGTACGCGACCGCCTCCAGCGCCCGGTCGAGCGCGTGCGCGCCGCCGGCCTGGAACGCCATCACGAACGCCTGACCGCTGGTGTGCTGGACCGCGTTGGCGAGCTCGAAGATCCGCTGGTGCAGCCGGTCGAGAATCTCCAGCGCGACCCCGGTCCGCCCGTCGATGCCGGCCCGGCGCCAGTCCGCGAGGCCCTGCTGCGCCGCGGTCAGCAGCTCGTCCAGACCCTCCTCGACCACCCGCGGGTACGAGACGTCCATCGCGATGCCGTACGGCGACTGCTCGGTGACGACGGTGCCGCGCGATCCAGGGATCTCGAGCGCGTACGTCGTACCGAAATGGGCCTCGAAGGCCGCCTTGCCGTCGGCCGCCGCGGTCTCGCCGTACACCCGAGGGCTCGGTGACTCCGGGAACGCGGAGTGGTAGCCGCGCTCGTGGATCGCCTTCAGCGCACCGTTGAGGCGCTCGCGGTGGGAGGAGAGCAGGTCGGTGGTCATGAGGGCGATGTTACAGTCGTTGACGCGATTCGTACTAGAGTGTCACAAGCCTCTTCTCGATTGGGCAACGGATGGACGACTTGGCGGCCCGCGTGGCGGCGGCGATGTGGGCGGAGGACACCGCCAGCGCCGGGCTGGGGATGCGGCTGGTGGCGGTCGGCGAGGGTACGGCGCGGCTCGAGATGCCGGTGCGCGCGGACATGGTCAACGGGCACGGGATCGCGCATGGTGGATTCGTGTTCTGTCTGGCCGACTCGGCGTTCGCGTTCGCCTGCAACTCGCGCAACCAGGTGACGGTCGCGCAGGCCTGCGACATCGTGTTCGTCGCCCCGGCACGCCGTGGCGATCTGCTGGTCGCCGAGGCCCGCGAGCGGACGTCGTTCGGCCGGAACGCGATCTACGACATCACGGTCACCCGCGACGACCAGGTGATCGCCGAGTTCCGCGGCCGCAGCCGCCAACTGTCCGGAACCATTGTGGAGGCCCCATGACGCGCGAAGCTTTTCTGGTCGACGGAGTCCGCACGCCGATCGGGCGGTACGGCGGTGCGCTCGCGATGGTCCGTCCGGACGACCTCGCCGCGCACGCGATCTCGTCGCTGCTGAACCGGACCGCGTTCGACCCGGCCCGGATCGACGACGTGATCCTCGGCTGCGCGAACCAGGCCGGCGAGGACAACCGGAACGTCGCGCGGATGGCGGTGCTGCTCGCCGGTCTGCCGGACTCGGTCCCGGGGACGACCATCAACCGGCTCTGCGGCTCGGGCCTGGACGCGGTCGCGTACGCGGCCCGGTCGATCATTGCCGGGGACAACGACATCGTGGTGGCCGGTGGCGTCGAGTCGATGTCGCGGGCGCCGTTCGTGATGCCGAAGGCAACGACCGCGTTCTCCCGGCAGGCGGAGGTCTTCGACACCACGATCGGGTGGCGGTTCGTCAATCCGGTGCTGAAGGAGCAGTACGGGATCGACTCGATGCCGGAAACGGCGGAGAACGTCGCCGCGGAGTTCTCGATCTCTCGCGAGGACCAGGATCTGTTCGCGTTGCGCTCGCAGCAACGGGCCGCCAAGGCGCAGGCCAACGGACGACTCTCCGAGGAGATCGTTGCGGTCGACGTACCGGGCAAGCGCGGGGCGGTGACAGTTGTTGATGCCGATGAGCACCCGCGCGAGACCTCGCTCGAAGCGCTTGCCGGATTGAAGACTCCGTTCCGATCGCCCGGGACGGTGACGGCGGGGAACGCGTCGGGGGTGAACGACGGGGCGGCGGCCTTGCTCGTGATGAGCGGTGAGGCTGTGGAGCAGTACGGCGTGACTCCGTTGGCCCGGGTCGTGGGGACGGCCGCTGCCGGCGTACCGCCTCGGATCATGGGGATCGGGCCGGCGCCCGCGACGCGGAAGCTGCTCGACCGCACCGGTGTCGCGTTGTCGGACGTCGAGGTGATCGAGTTGAACGAGGCGTTCGCGTCCCAGTCGCTCGCCGTACTGCGGGAGCTCGGCCTGCCCGACGACGCCGAGCACGTCAACCCGAACGGCGGCGCCATCGCCCTCGGCCACCCGCTGGGGATGTCCGGCGCCCGCCTCGCGCTCACCGCGGCGCTGGAGCTCCGCCACCGCGACGCCCGGTACGCGCTGGCCACTATGTGCATCGGCGTCGGCCAGGGCATCGCGACCCTGCTCGCCCGTCCCTAGGGAGTCCTTATGCTCGGTGACGCCTGTCCTCCGGAGTTGCGTGATGCCGGCGAGCAGTTGTCGGTCGACGAACTGCGGGCGCAGCAACTCTCGTTGCTTCAGGCAACCGTACGGCGGGCGTACGAGAACGTCCCGCACTACCGGGCCGCGTTGGACGCGGTCGGGTTCAAGCCTGGCGACCTTGGCGATCTGAGCGATCTGAGCCGGTTGCCGTTCACCGCGAAGAAGGATCTGCGCGACAACTACCCGTTCGGCATGTTCGCCGTACCGCGGACCGAGGTGGTCCGGGTGCATGCTTCGTCCGGTACGACGGGACGCCCCACGGTGGTCGGCTACACGAAGAGCGACCTGGACAACTGGGCCGACCTGATGGCGCGGTCGATCCGCGCCGCCGGTGGGCGGGCGGGGGACGTCTGCCATGTCGCCTACGGGTACGGCCTGTTCACCGGCGGACTCGGTGCGCACTACGGCGCCGAGCGGCTCGGGTGCACCGTCGTACCGGTCTCCGGCGGGATGACCGAACGCCAGGTGGACCTGATCCGGGACTTCGGCGCCCGCATCATCATGGTCACGCCGTCCTACTTCCTCGCGATCGTCGACGAGATGGAGGCCCGCGGCCTCGATCCGCGGGACACGTCGCTGCGGATCGGGATCTTCGGCGCCGAACCGTGGACCGAGCAGATGCGCACCGAGGTCGAGGAACGCACCGGCATCCACGCCGTCGACATCTACGGACTGTCCGAGGTGATGGGGCCCGGCGTCGCGCAGGAGTGCGTGGAGACGAAGGACGGCCTGCACATCTGGGAGGACCACTTCTACCCGGAGATCATCGACCCGGTCACCGGCGACGTACTTCCCGACGGCTCCGAGGGCGAACTGGTCTTCACCACGCTGACCAAGGAAGCCTTCCCGGTCCTGCGCTACCGCACCAGGGATCTGACCCGGTTGATGCCGGGAACGGCCCGCCCGGGAATGCGCCGCATGGAGAAGATCACCGGCCGCACCGACGACATGATGATCGTCCGCGGCGTCAACGTGTTCCCCACCCAGATCGAAGAACAGATCCTCCTGGTCGAAGGCCTCACCCCGCACTACCTCTGCGTCCTCACCCGCCCCAACCGCCTCGACGAACTGACAGTCCAGGTCGAAGCGGCCCCCGACCTGGCGGATCGCTCAGCCGCGGCGACCACCTTGGCCCGCCGCATCAAGGACCGGGTAGGCGTCACCGCCGCCGTCGAGGTCCTCGACCCCCACGCCCTGGAACGCTCCCTCGGCAAAGCCAAACGCATCAAGGACAACCGCTAACGACAGGAGGTAGTCCCCCGCTACGCCCGCGCCGGAGCCCGGCTGAGGAGGGAACGATCGAGCGGCAGCCGACTACCTCCTGTCCTTAGCTCAGAGCAAGGTCCGTTGCCGAAAAGTGGTTGGTGGGTGCTCACGGCGGTGTGTACGGTGCTCCTGCCGGTGGCTTCGACACCGCCGGCGGCGAGAGGAGGTGAGCGCGATGTCGAGTCCGACCGTCGTGCTGCCCGTTCGCCGTGCCTGCGGCTGACCAGGGTGGCTTCGTATCACCAAGGAGTTCGTCGCACATGACCGAAGTACAACGTCCGCCGCTGACCGCCGACGAGCGCGTGCAGCTGACCGGATGGCTCGACCTGCAACGTTCCTTAGTCCGGATGAAGTGCCAGGGGCTGACCGAAGAAGACGCGCACCGCAAGGTGCTCCCGACGTCACCGCTGATGTCGATGGCGGCGCTCGTGGCGCATCTGCGCTGGAACGAGTGGTCCTGGTTCCAGCTCAACCTGATAGGCGTCCCCGACACCGGCCAGACGCCGTGGACCGAAGGCGGTCATCCCGACGCCGAGATGTTCGTCGACGACATCCCGCTCGCCCAGCTCCTGGACGAGTACGACGCCGAATGCCGGCGATCCAACGACACGATCGCGCCGCTCGACCTCGCCGTCGTAGAACAAGGCCCGTACGCCGCCAAGGGCGAGGCCGCATCACTGCGCTACATCCTTTGCCACATGATCGAGGAGACCGCACGCCACGTGGGACACATGGACATCATCAGAGAACTCGTCGACGGCAAGACCGGCTACACGAAGCCGAACGAAGCATGAGGCCGCCGCTGACCGCCGACGAGCGGACCCAGCTCACCGGGTGGCTCGACCACCTCCGCTCCCTCGTCCGGACGAAGTGCGAAGGCCTCTCCGAAGTCGATGCCCACCGCAAGGTCCTGCCGACGTCACCGCTGATGACGGTTGCCGGGCTGGTGGCTCACCTGCGCTGGGTGGAGTACTCCTGGTTCACCGAGAACCTGCTCGGTACGCCGGACGAAGGCCAGACCCCGTGGAAGGAGGGCGGCCATCCCGACGCGGAGATGTTCGTGGACGACGTACCGCTGGCCCAACTGCTCGACGAGTACGACGCCGAGTGCAAGCGATCCAGCGACATCGTCGCCGGGTTCGAGCTCGACGAGGTCGAGCGGGCCGTCGGCATCCGGGACACGGGCGCGGCGTCGACGCGCTACATCCTGTGCCACCTGATCGAGGAGACCGCCCGGCACCTGGGTCACCTCGACATCATCCGGGAGCTTCTGGACGGCGCGACCGGCTACGAGCGGCTGAACTGAGCCGTTGACGGGAGGGTCTTCGCGGTGCTGATCTCCGCGAAGACCGTCCCACGGCGTAACCCGGTTACGCGCGGGCCGAGGGGTGGATAGGATGTCCGGGATCTGGCACGGGGTAGCGACAAGAGGTGTGATGAGGGAACCCTCCGTACGCCGTTATTCCGGGCGGTCAGTCGAGGAGTGGAAGGCCGCGCGCCGGGAACGGCTGCTGGCTGCCGCGCTCGAACTCTTCGGGACCGAAGGATATCCGGCGACATCCGTGGAACGCCTGTGCACACAGGCGAAAGTGTCCACACGGCACTTCTACCACGAGTTCCAGAACAAGGAAGCGGTGCTCCTCGCGGTGCACGCGCAGGTGATCGAGCTGGCGGTCGGGACCACCGGGGACGCGCTCCGCCGGACCGCCGACCGGCCGGTGCGGGAGCGGATCGCCGCAGCCGTCGACTCGTACCTGCGCACCATCATGGCCGACCTCCGGCGGGCCCGGATCTCGTTCGTCGAGGTGGTCGGCACCAGCCCGGCGGTCGAGGAGCAGCGGATCGCGTTCCGGGAGCTGCTGATCCGCAACGTCCAGGCCCTCGGCGACTCCGCGGTCGAGCGCGGTGAGATCAAGCGCAAGGACTTCCGGTTCCTCGCGCTGTCATTCTTCGGGGCGGTGAACACCGTCGTCTACGACTGGATGCTCGCCGACCCTCGCCCACCGGAGCAGAACGTCCAGCAGTCCCTCCGCGACCTCGCCGTCCAGCTGATCACGGCTTAGTGGTGTAGCGCTTCCGGAGTTCGGCGACCGGGTCGTTAGTCGGCGGTGTAGCGCTTCCGGAGTTCGGCGACGGCGTCGGCGCGGGTCAGGGCTGCGCCTTCGCCGTACGCCGTCTCGTAGGTTTCGTTGCCCAGGGCATCGCGGAGCCGATCGACGAGACGCTGTACGTCGGCGTCCGGGATCGCCCGCGTGCCCTTGATCGCGGCGGCAAGGCCGAGCGTCCGGGCAGCCGCCGACAGCTCGGCGGTGTTGGTCCCGGCGGCCAGCACGAGCGCGTCCGTCGACGCCTCGACGACGGCAGCCGCGACCGGCATGTCCTCGGTGCTGAGCGCCAGCCCGACCGCTTCCCGGCCGCGCCGTTGGGCTTCCTCGACGTCGCCGGTGGACGCATAGATCCGGCTCAGCTGCGAGAGGACCATCGACTGTCCATGCGGCGCCACGCGCTCCGCCACGAGATCGAGCATCGAGTAGGCCCGCTCCGCGAGCTCCCTGGCCTCGTCGAAGTTGCCGACGCGGTGCGCCAGTCGCGCCAGTCCGATGTACGCCATCGTCTGGCCGGCCTGGGACCCGGTCTCCTCGGACAGCCGGATGGCACGCTCCAGATCGGCGCGGGCGCCGTCGTGGTCACCAAGTTCCATGCGGCTCATCGCGGAGCCGCCGAGCAGTTGCGCGACGCCGTCCGTCGTACCGAGCTCCTCGACCAGCCGGAGTGCCTCGAGAAGTGACTCCAGGGCCTTCTGGTGCTCCGCGTGGCTGGCCTGGTAGCCGGCGAGTCCGCGCAGCGCCATCGACGAACCGAAGCGGTCGCCGAGCTCGCGGAAGCCGTCGAGGGCGATCGTCAGGGTGGCCGCCATCTCGTCGACCTCCCCTTCGTTCTCGCGGAACATGGCGCTCGTCATCAGGCCCATGTTCCGGATCCAGGGATCCGGGTGCCGGGCCGCGGCCTCGAGCTCGGCGAAGCAGGCCGCCTTGTCCCGCCGGATCGCCGCCCACATCGCATTGGTGAACAGGCCGATCCCGGAGTCGACGAGGATCCGGTGCCGCCGGGTCATCCAGCGGACCGTGGCGAGTCCACGGATCATCTGCTGGAACGACGTGGACGGTTCCCGCTCGGTGGACATCCGGCCGAGCGCGAGCAGGTACAGCGCCTCGGCCTTGTCCAGCGGAACGCTCTTGCCCGGTACGGCGAGGGCGGCCTGCATCCAGTTCACCGCTTCGGCCGGTCGGCCGCTCATCGTCCAGTACTCACCGAGTACGGCGACCATCTGGACGGCGAGCCGCGCCGACCCGATGTCGATCGCCGTCCGGAGCGCGTCGATCAGGTTCTCGTTGTCGGCGGTCAACCGGGCGATCCACTCGATCTGCTCACCGGTCCGCAGCTTCGGCCGCGCCTTGCGCAGCATGCGGCTGAAGTACATGGTGTGCGCGTGCCTGAACCGCTCGTACTCACCCGAGGCCTTCAGCTGTTCAGCGCCGTACGCACGGACCGTCTCCAGCATCCGGTAGCGCACGGACCTCTCGTCGGCCGCCGCTTCGACGAGTGACTTGTCCACAAGCGATGCGAGTACGCCGAGCACGGACTCGGCGGGGATGCTCTCGTCGCTGCAGATCTGCTCGGCCGCATCGAGGGTTGCGCCGCCGGAGAACAGGGAGAGTCGCCGAGCGACTGCCTGCTCGTCCGGGTCCAGCAGGTCCCAGCTCCACTCCACGACCGCTCGCAGGGTCTGGTGGCGCGGCAGTGCGGTCCGGGAACCGCTCGTGAGCAGCCGGAACCGGTCCGCGAGCCGGTCCACGATCTGCGGCGGGTTGAGCGCCCGCAGCCGAGCTGCCGCGAGCTCGATCGCCAGAGGCATCCCGTCGAGCCGCCTGCAGATCTCGGCGACCGCCTCCCGGTTGGCGTCGGTCAGCTGGAAGTCAGGACGTACGGCGCGGGCGCGGTCGACGAACAGCTGCATCGCGGGGTACTCGTCGGTGACCGAGTCCTCTGGGGGAAGACCGAGCGGACCGACTGGATGCAGGTGCTCACCGGGGATGCTCAGCGGCTCGCGGCTGGTGGTCAGGACCCGGAGTCGCGGGCACGACGCCAGCAGGGAGTCGACGATGCCGGCGACCTCTTGGACGAGGTGCTCGCAGTTGTCGAGGACGAGCAGGATCCGGCGGTCGCCGATGACCTCGACAAGTCGCAGGGTCGCGGCGCGGCTCGTCGGAACGTGTTTCGGCCCGAAGGGTGCCGACGGCAGGTCGACGTACTCACTGGCGCCGAGCGTAGACAGGACCGCAGGCGCTACGTCGGCTGCATCACCGAGTGGTGCGAGCTCTACGAACCAGATGCCGTCGCCGGACTGTCCTACGAGGGTCCTACCGGTCTCCGTGGCCAATCTGGTCTTGCCGGCACCACCTGGTCCGACCATGGTCACCAGACGGGTCCCATTGCTCAGCAGACGCGTCAGCTCCGCCACGTCCTCGCGGCGACCGACAAAGCTCGTCATGGGCGCGCGCAGGTTGCTGCGGGGCGCTGCTGGCGCTGGCACGGTAGTTGTCTTCGCAGTCGGGTCTACTGCGTCACCGCGCAGTACCGCGATATGCAGGTCGCGCAGGCGCGTGCCGGGGTCGGCTCCGAGCTCGTCAGCCAGGTTGGTCCGGATACGTTCGTACGCCGCCAACGCTTCCGCCTGGCGGCCGTCGGCGTACAGGGAGCGGATGAGCAGCTCGTGTACGCGCTCGCGGAGCGGGTGGGTGACGGCGAGCTGTTCGAGATCGGTAATCAGGTCGCGGGCGTGACCGCAGCTGACGGCTGCCTCGGCCTGGTCCTCTGCGGCGGCGAGGCGCAGCTCGGCCAGCCGGTCCGCCTCGACCGCGGCGAACGGGAGGTCGCGCAGGTCGGTGAGGGCGTCGCCGCGCCACAGCTTCTCGGCCTGGGTGAGGAGCGTGTGCGCCTGCTCCGGGTCGGACATGGGGAGCGCCCGCCCCCGCCGTACCAGCTCTTCGAACTGGAGGGCGTCGACGCAGTCCGGGCCGATCGTCAGCGTGTAGCCCGCCGGACCGGACTGGACGGAGATGCTCGACTCGGTGGCCGGCAGACTCGCCCGCAGGCGGGACACGAGTGACTGCAGAGCGTTCGCACTCGGGGCCTCACTGCCCCATAGTCCGTCGACCAGGGTCTCGACGCTGACCGGCCTGCCCGCGCTCAACGCGAGGCGCGCTAGCAGCCCGCGCAGGCGGAGGCCGCGGATGTCGAGCGGAGTCCCATCGGCCGCCCACATCGCGAGAGGCCCAAGCACCGCTATGCGCACCCCACCAGCCTCGCACATCCAGCCGACCAAACACCCTGCCTTTTGTCACTCCGCTCCCTTAGGGTCGGAACTCGTGACAGAAATTGCCGCGCAGACGCAGGTCGCGCTCTCCCGCATCGTCGCCGAACGTCAATCCAAGGGCCGGGTTCCCGGCGTGGTGGGCGCCGTCGCCCGCGCCGGGTCGCTCGCCTGGTCGACCGGGGTCGGGTCCGCCGACCTGGACAATCCCGGCGTACCGCCGACCGCGAACTCGCAGTTCCTGATCGCGTCGCAGAGCAAGACGCTGACCGCGGTGACGATCATGGCGTTGCGTGACGAGGGCAAGCTCAGCCTCGACGACCCGATCGAGAAGCTGATTCCGGACAGCAAGCACGAGGGCATCACTGTCCGGCAGATGCTCAGCCACGCCAGCGGAATGCAGCGCGAGCCGGTCGGCGACGTGTGGGACCTGATGAAGTTCCCGTCCCGCGAGGAACTGGTGCCGGGCTGGAACGCCGCCGAGAGGATCGGCAAACCGCACCACCGGTTCCACTACTCGAACCTGGTGTTCTCACTGCTCGGCGAGATCGTCGCGCGGATCGACGGCCGGTCCTGGTACGACGCGGTCAAGGCGCGGATCCTGGACCCGCTCGAGATGCGCCGTACGACGGTCGGGATGGACGGCGGACCGGCGCAGACCGGGTACTACGTGCCGCCGTGGTCCGACGTACCGGTACGGGAGCCGCTGCTCGACATCGGCGCGATGGACGCGTGCGGCGGGCTCGCGTCGACCGCGGAGGACCTGGCGAAGTGGGCGATGTTCGTCGCGAACCCGGTCGACGAGGTGCTGTCGAAGGACACGCTGGACGAGATGTGCCAGGTGCAGATCATGGCCGATGTGGACCGTTGGCAGCTCGCGTTCGGGCTCGGGTTCATGCTGCTGCGCCGCGGCGACCGGCTGTTCGTCGGCCACGACGGCGGCATGCCAGGCCACATCACGTCGACGTTCGTCGACCGCTCGTCCGGTACGGCCGGGATCGCGCTGTTCGGCTCCACGTCGGCGCCGGCGCCCAGCGCGCTGGCCACCGACCTGATCATCAAGGTCCTCGAGGACGACCCGCTCCCGCCGGAGCCCTGGGTCCCGGGCACCGAGGTCCCCGCCGAACTCGCCGGCGTCCTCGGCACCTGGTTCAGCGAAGGCTCGCCGTTCGTGTTCTCGGTGAAGAACGGCGTACTCGAGGCCAAGTCCCCGGCCGCCGCCGAGTACCAGTCCCCCGCGGTCTTCGAACGCCTCTCCGAAGACAACTACCGCACCGTCTCCGGCCGCGAAACCGGCGAACTCCTCCGCATCACCCGAGACCCCTCAGGCACCCCCACAAAGTTGCACTGGGCAACCTACCTCTGCACCCGCCAACCCCTCGCCTTCGCCGACATCACCCCGGGCTGAGTCGTGTTGCCCGGAGGTGAATCGTCGGCTAGCCTGTGAGTATTCCCCCAGTTGCTTCGGTGGCTGGGTGCGAGGCCCCACCTCTGGTGGGGCTTCTGCTTTTTCACCACCCGGCCGGCTTGTGGATCACGAGTCCCGCGCCGTCCTTCAGCCGCTCGGGAAACTGGCTGGCACCCAGGACTCCCGCACGGATCTGCTTGGCGAAGGTCGGACGGCAGGTCAGCAGCCGCTGGCTCGCTACCGGCTGGGGATTGAGCAAGCCCACCACCTTCCCGAGCTCGTGCCGGACGATCCGGATCGGTTCGGTCAGGTCGGAGTCGTTGCTGACGACCGCGAATGCGTCGGCGTCGTTCCGGAAGGCATCCACCAGCAGGTACGTCGCAAGGTTGACGTCGGAGCCCTTCTCCTCGGTCTTGATCACCTCGACCGTCCGCGGCCCCGAGCTGGGCGGGTTCGCCAGCAGCCGTAGGACAGGTTGAAACCATCGATATACACATTGATCCGCACCGAGTCAGGCTATCCAGCGCGCGAGCAGAAATCCGCGCCCTGAAATGCCCTTTGTGGACAACGGGCTTGATCTGCCCCTGGATGCCCCGCCGGCGGGGTCATACGATGCAGAACTCGTTGCCTTCGGGGTCTTGCATCCACAGGTGGTCGAGGGTGGTGGAGTTTTCCATGGGGATCTCGCGGACAAGGGTGGCGCCGGCTTCGACGAGGGTTTCGGCGGTGGCGCGGATGCGTTGTTCGCGGAGGTCCTGGGGGACGGCGCGGCCGCCTGCTACCTGGAGGTCCAGGTGCAGGCGGTTCTTGACGGTGCGGGGCTCGGGGACCTTGAGGAACGAGATGCTCGGGAGGACGCCGTTCGGGTCCGAGATCGAGGCGCCGTCGTTCCACTCGTCCTCGGGAACGTTCAGATCGGTGAGCCAGTCCTCCCAGGTGTCCCAGCCCTGCGGCGGATCCGCCTCCGTGTAGCCGAGCGCCGCACACCAGAAGCGCGCAACGAGGGCCGGATCCGCGCAGTCGATGGTGAGCGTCCAGTTGGTCGTCATACCGGCCACTGTGCCGCTCACCACCGACAATTTCCTCAGGTACGGCGGCGGTAGGCGCGGATCGCCAAGGGCGCGAAGACCGCGACCAGACCGACCATCCAGGCCAGCGTGATCAGGAGCGGCTTCTGGAGTGCACCGCCGCCCATCAAGGCGCGCTCGGTGTCGACCAGATAGGTGATCGGACTGACCTTGGTGAAGGCCTGCAGGAAGCCGGGCAGTGTGCTGGTCGGGACGAAGATGTTGCTGCCGAAGGTCAGCGGGAACATCACCAGGAAGGCGACGCCCTGCACGCCCTGGGCGGTCTTCATGACCAGGCCCAGCCAGACCCAGATCCAGCACATCGACAGCGCGAACAGCAGCACGATCAGCATGCCCAGGAGGCCGTTGCCGACCCCGTTGTCGAAGCGGAAACCGAGCACGAACCCGCTCGTCATCAAGATCACGATCGACAGCGAGTAGCGGACCGCGTCTCCGAGGACGGCACCGATCAGCGGCGAGACCCGGGCGATCGGCAGGCTGCGGAACCGGTCGAAGACACCCTTGGCGAAGTCGTCGTTCAGGCCGACACCGGTGCCCATCGTCGCGAACACCACGGTCTGCACGAGCAGGCCGGGCAGCAGCTGCGGCAGGTAGCCGCGCCAGCCGCCGCCCCCGGCGATCGCGCCTCCGAAGACGAACAGGAAGAGCGCCAGGAAGATGATCGGCTGGAACGTCACGTCCGCCAGGGCTTCCGGGTTCTGCCGGATCCGGACGATGTTCCGCCAGGCGAGCGTCAGGCTCTGCTGGACCCAGGCGAACGGCCGCGACCGGTAGCCCACATGCGCAGCTGGTTCGAGAGTTGCGGTGCTCATCGGCTCGCTCCTTCCAGGACGGCGTCGGACTTCTTCTCTTCGGCGGTGTGCCCGGTCAGCGCCAGGAACACCTCGTCCAGGCTGGGCAGCCGCAGCGACAGCTCGGTCACCGCGATCCCTGCCTCGTCCAGCCGCCGTACGACGACCGGCATTGACGAACCGTCGCTGACCGGAACGCTGACGAGGGTGTTCACCACGTCGACGCTCGGACGTGCCCCCGTCGACTCGGCGACGATCGCGGCGACCCGCTCGAGGTGGGCCGGCTCGGCCGGGCGGACGTCCAGCGACTGCTTGCCCGCCTGCGCCTTGAGCTCGGCGGGCCGCCCGTTCGCGACCACGGAGCCCTTGTCGAACACCACGATCGAGTCGGCCAGCGCGTCGGCCTCTTCCAGGTACTGCGTGGTGAGCAGCACCGTGGTCCCGTCGAGCACCAGGTTGCGGACCGTCTCCCAGACACCGTTGCGGGCATGCGGGTCGAGTCCGGTCGTGGGCTCGTCCAGGTACAGGATGCTCGGGTTGCCGACCAGGCTCGAGGCGAGATCGAGGCGGCGACGCATACCGCCGGAATACGTTTTCGCGATCCGGTCACCGGCGTCGACCAGCTCGAACCGCTCCAGCAGCTCGTCCGCCTTGGCGCGGGCCTGCGGTCGCGAGTAGCCGAGCAGGCGGCCGATCATGATCAGGTTGCGGCGGCCGGACATGTCCTCGTCGACAGAGGCGTACTGCCCGGTCAGCCCGATGATGCTGCGGACCTTGCCCGCCTCCCGTACGACGTCGTACCCGCCGACGGTGGCGTGGCCGCTGTCCGGCCGGAGCAGCGTGCCGAGGATGCGGACCGCGGTCGTCTTGCCGGCGCCGTTCGGGCCGAGGACTCCGAGGACCGTGCCGGTGGGCACGCTCAGGTCGACGCCGGCAAGCGCGGTCGTACTGCCATATTTCTTGACCAGACCGACCGCCTCGATGGCGACCTGGTTCGTTGTGGTCATCGGTTCCTCCCAGCTTTCGCACTTCACTGGGACTACCGTGCCGCGGAGGCCTGGCACCGCTCTGGCACTCGGCTGTCAGGCCGTGACAGCGCGCTGGTATCAACCCTTGAGCGGGACGATCTCGTTGGCGAGCAGGGCCTGGTAGGCGTCGGGGTTGTACCGCGCCAGGTTGCCGCGGGCCTTCCGCCGGTACTTGAGGATCTGCCGGGTGCCGATCGCCCACAGCACGTACTGGAACGCCAGCGCGAACTTGAAGTCGTCGATCGCCTGCGGTGCACCGCCTGACGACGCGTCGAGCAGTACGCCGACCATGCCGATGCAGATCAGGGTGGCGATGAACCCGCCGGTGTTGACCATCCCGTTGGCCGCACCGAACCGCGTTGTGGGGTTGAACGTCCGCGCGTAGTCCAGACCGAGCATCGAGCCCGGTCCGCCGGCCGCCTGTACGACGATGAGCGCGAGGAGCACCGGCAGCGGCGCACGACCCGGCCAGAGCAGTACGACGGTCCACATCACGACCGAGCCCGCGATCACCGCCAGCACGATCCACGAGCGGTAGAACGGGAACTTGGCGGCGTACCGCCCGACCAGCGGGCCGTAGCAGAGCCCAGCCAGCACGGGAATGATCAGCATGGCCGCAGCGGTCGTCGGAGCGAGTCCCTGTCCCTGTACGAGGAACGGGTAGCCCCAGAGCAGTCCGAACGTGCTACCGGAGAAGCTGGTGGTGAAGTGCGTCCACAGGCCGAGTCGCGTACCCGGCTCCTGCCAGGCGCGGCGCAGGTTCTTCTTGACCTCGTGCAGCGGCTGCTTGGCCCGGCGGAGCGGTTCGTCGTACGGCGTGTCCTTGATGAGGAACAGGACGAGTACACCGGCCAGGAGGCTCAGCACGCTCGCACTGGCGAACGTGGTCGTCCAGCCGAAGGCGTGGAAGGCAGCGGCCATCGGCACGGTCGACATGATCGCTCCGAGACCACCGAGCATTCCGGTCGCCTGTGACATCACGGGCTGCCGCAGCGCGGGGAACCAGGACATGACCACGCGCAGCACGCTGATGAAGACCAGTGCGTCGCCGACACCCAGTACGGCGCGTGCGGCAAGCGCGGCGGGGTACGAGTCGACCAGGCTGAACGCCGACTGCGCTACGAACAGCAGTCCGGACGCGGTGATCAGGAGGCGCTTGGAGCCGTACCTGTCGAGTAGTACGCCGACTGGGACCTGCATGGCGGCGTACACCGTCAGCTGTACGACGGTGAAGCTTGCTAGAGCGGATGCAGAGATGTCGAAGCGTTCTGCGGCCTGGAGGCCGGCCACGCTCATCGAGCCGCGGTGCAGCACGGTCACGAGGTACGTCAGGACAGCAGTGGCCCACACCGCCCAGGCTCGCCGTCCGCCCAGGGGGAAGAGGAGTTCGGTCACCGAGTGCCCCGCAGGTCGCTCGCGGCTTCGGCGATGTGGGCGACGACGAGCTCACGGAAGCGCTTGACGCTGTTGGCGCCGAGCGCGTCGATCATCTCCTGGTGCGCGGTGATGGACTTGTCCATCCGCACCGGCTGAACCTCGATCCCGGGCACGCCCATCCGGACCTGACGGTCCCGCAGGCTGTTGTAGAGCTTCGCCAGGATTTGGTTGCCCGCGGCATCGACGATGGCCTCGTGGAAGGCCCGGTCGGCCTCGAGGAAGCTCTTCGCGTCACCGGCCTTGCGGTGCGCGCGCATCTCGTCGACGCGCTCGGTCAGCGTCTCGATCAGCCGCTTGCGCCGCGGCCAGACCTTGGCGGCCGCGTGCGTCTCGATCAGCTCGCGGGCCTCGAGGACGTCGTCGATCTCCTGCGGCAGCACGGGCAGGACGAGCGCGCCGCGCTTCGGGTACAGCTTGACGAGGCCGGATTCCTCGAGCCGGAGCAGCGCCTCGCGTACCGGCGTACGGGAAACACCGACCGCAGTCGCCAACTCACCCTCGGTGACCAGTTCACCGCCGGGATAGACGCGGTCCAGAATCGCGGCCTTCACGTACGCGTACACACGCTCGGCCGCGGGGATCTTCTCCACCCCCGGCGCCGCCTCGACCACCACGCGAGCGATCTCCGCGGTCTCGTCACCCAAGATCAACGCATCCGGCGCCTGCGCCGGCTCCCCGCCTACCACTGAACTCCCACCCATACGACTCGTATCTCTGTTGTATCTATCTTACACACATCCTTAATCCACCGCCGAGGCCAGGTATTCCCCAGCTTGTCCACGAGTTATCCACAGGCCGATCCACAGGATGTGGGGAACAGGACCTCTGCGTGATGCAGGGTTTCCCCTGTGTTGTGGATGAGGGACTCCGTCGGTGGCGAATCCGTCCTAAAGTCTCGGCATACCGGGCCCGTCCGCCCGGTCAGCCCTGAGGAGGCATCTTGTCCCGAACGTCTCGCCCCCGCCGACTGGCGGCCGGCCTCTCCGCCATCGCCCTGGCGTCTGTGTCGCTGGGTGCTGCGACCACGGCGCACGCCGACCCGACTCCCGGCCCGCTGATGAACTACGTGGTGAACACGAAGGCCACGCCCGGTCACGTCCGGAAGACCGAGGACGCGGTGAAAGCGGCCGGCGGCACCGTCCTGGTCTCGTACCGCCAGCTCGGCGTGGTGATCGCGCAGTCGACGAACCCCGACTTCAAGACCGACGTCCGCGTTTCGCGTGACGTGCAGTCGGTCGGCGCCACCCGGACCGCCGCGGTCAGCGAAGGCCCCGGCGGGCTGAACTCGAACGACCTCGCCGACGCGACCCCGGTCGCCGACCCGCGCGAGGGCGAGCAGTGGGACATGGTCCAGATCAAGGCGGACCAGGCGCACGCGGTGACCGACGGCTCCCGGAGCGTGCTGGTCGGCATCAACGACAGCGGCGTCGACGACACCCACCCCGACCTCGCGCCGAACTTCGACGCGGCGGACTCGGTCAGCTGCGTGAACAACGGCGTACCGGACACCACCACGGGCGCCTGGCGGCCGACGACCAGCGCGCACGGCACGCACGTAGCCGGCACGGTCGCCGCCGCCCGGAACGGCGTCGGGATCGTCGGAGTCGCACCCGGCGTACGGATCGCGTCCGTCAAGGTCGTGAACGACGCCGGCTTCATCTACCCGGAGTACTCGATCTGCGGGATCGTGTGGGCCGCCCAGCACCGGATGGCCATCACGAACCACAGCTACTTCATCGACCCGTACGAGTTCTGGTGCAACGACAACGGGGACCAGGGCGCGGTGCAGGAAGCCGTACGGCGCGCATACGCGTGGGCGACCGACCAGGGCACGCTCTCGGTCGCGGCGGCCGGTAACTCGAACTACGACCTGTCCAACAAGACCACGGACGCCAACAGCCCGAACGACTCGACCGCCGTCACGCGGACGATCAACAACGACTGCCTCGACATGCCCACCGAACTGCCCGGCGCCATCACCGTCGCCAGCACCACGCAGGCCCGCGTGAAGAGCAGCTTCTCCAACTTCGGCCTGAACAAGATCGACGTCGCCGCCCCCGGCAGCTCGATCCTGTCCACCGTCCCCGGCGGCTACGCCAAGTTCAGCGGTACGTCGATGGCATCGCCGCACGTCACCGGCATCGCGGCCCTGATGAAGTCCACCCACCCGTGGTGGGGCCCGCGCGACATCGAGCGCGCCCTCCACCAGGAAGCAGACGACACCGCCTGCCCCACCACCCCCGACCCCCGCTGCACCGGCACCACCGCCAACAACGCCTTCTACGGCGAAGGCATCGCCGACGCCCTAGACGCCGTAACCCCCTAATCCGAGCGGGGGTCCCCCGCCCGGGACCCCCGCTCACACCACCGTCGTACCGGCGAACCGCGTTGCCCGGGGAACTGCCGGGTCGACGACAAGATGAGATTTGCCCGGGGGATGAAGAGGTGTGCTGGCACGAGCACGATCTGGAGTGCCGGGGAACTGTGGGTCAGCCCACACGGTGCTACGCACGGCTCCTCCGTCGCCGCGCTACGCGCCGCCCACCCACCCTCCGGCTAAGCGCCGGCAAGTTGCGGCTGGCGCCGCCTTCTGCTCGCTAACGCTCGCGGGGACGACCAACTCAACGCCCGCGGCACGGGTCGACTGTCCTCCGGGCAACCGAGACGTCACCACCACGGCCGACCAACCCACGACGCGACGCGCACTTGCCGCCTTACCAGGTGCGATCTCCTGGCGTCCGCGACCGAAGTAGTCAGGGCCACGTCACAGCTCTTGCGCCTGGGCGGCAGTTTGCCGCTCAGAATTGGCAGGTTTGATCCCAGCCTTCTGATCCGTGGGAGCCTGCAATGCTCGACGCCCATCGCCGTCGCTTGTGAGAAGCACGCACACGCTAGCTCAGGTCGGAGTCCACTCACCGCGAGTGCACCGGACAGCCGCAGTTGAGGACGTTCCGATCAGGCATCCTGAACCCGTGACGCGACTCTTTGAGCGTTGGCGAGAACGACGACAACTCGCAAGGCGCCTCGCCGCCCTCTGTGACTGTGGCGCTTGCGGCCATCCCTGGGCGGAGCATCCCGGCTCGGGTAACGTATGCGACGGCATGTGTGGCGAGTGCTTCTACGAGTTCGAGCACGAGCAACGCGAGTCTCCAGCGCCGGGTTGCCGACTGCCATGCCCGCCGCTCATCTGACGAGCCCGCCCTACTCGCAGCATGATCCGACGGTCGTCCGCCACGCCGCAGATGCGTGCGTCGCCGTTAGTGAAGCTCGAACTCGAATCGTTCCCTCCAACCGAACGCAAGATCCTGGGCCGCCGCCTCGGCGAAGACCCCAACAATCTTGTCGAAGACATCCCCGCCGAGCCGCGATCGACTGATGCTCGAGTCGAGCCAGACGATACGCACCGGCCGGGGTACGTCCGTCAGGAGCCGATCCCGAAGTGCGGCGATGTTTCGCCCGTAGTACTCGCCAAACTCAAGTTGCCGATCGAGGGTTCGGTGCACGTCGAGCTCCGTCCGAACCTCCGCGCCGATGATACGGATCTCGGCCATGTACCAACGGTATGTCCTGGTCGGTTCAGGTGCGCGCACTGCGTCCGCACATCGGCATGACCGCGCGATCAGCGGCATGAGGGGACGGGGCGGTGCGTAGTTGTTGGCCGTCGCGCGGGTGGCTATTGGGAAGGAGCCATGAACGACGCGATTTCGCCATAGGCGCGCATCGCGGCGATCCGATCACCGGCAAGGTCATAGGCTACGCAGTAGGGAATGCGGGGTCTGCCGTCCTTTCCGGCGCAGGTTCCCTCGAGGTAGGCCGTGCCGTCTGCGACGATCAGTTGGCGGGTCTTCAGATCGGACATGCGGGCGTGCAGTCCGTTTATGGCCTCTTCGACCGCTTGGGCGCCGCGCACGTCGGCGCCGTTCTGGATCGTAGTCCACGTGACATCGTCCGTGAGGAACTGTCTGAAGTGACCCGTCCCGAGTGCTTCGAAGTAAGCGTGCATGAGGCGACTGGTGTCATCGGTCGACACTTAGGTCTCCGTGGCTCGGTGCAAGCTGAGTCGTCACGCTTCAGTGTGCGCGCCGTCCTGCTCTTCCGTCATCGCCTCGATACCGATCCATTGCACCGCTGTTGCGGCATGAGCGTGCGGCCGAGGCGTAGGTCTATCTGCTCATGGCTGTTGCGAGCAGTGGCCCTGCGTACTCCTCGACGAGAGCCACCCACTCCGGCCAGTCCAACGTCCGACCAAGGAGGCGTACCGCAGTCCAGTACTCGATCATGCTGTCAGTGGACTGCAGCAATCGCTCAATCCATGCGAAGACATCGCGCAGGGCAGCCGGATCGCCAATTGCGTGGGGCATCACATCGTGGCGGAACACCCAGTCGACGCGCCCCGCGGGATCTGCGCCATCGTCGGCCTCAAGAGCCGCGGCGGCCTGCGGAAAGGTCCTTAGGAACTCCTCCTGGATGTTGTCGCTTGTGAGGAGCACGCTGACACGCTAGCCCAGGTCGGAGTCCACTCATCGTGAGCGCACCGGACAGCGGCATGTCCGTGCGTTGTTGGCCAAGAGGCCGGAGGGCATACATTTTCAGCACATCCTCCGCGATCTCGATGGGGGTCTCGTGATCCGGAACCGAGCATGTCCGGGTCGGTGACCTTCCAGCCTGGGCAATGTAGGTCACCCGGTCGGGTCGGGTCAGTCGCGAACAGCGTCGGTGAGTTGCTGGTCTGAGAGTTGAGGTCCTTGCCGAGGAAACGAGCATGCATGAGTTGTGCCTCCTTGCTCGAAATCGCGCTAGAAATCTGCCTCGCACGAGGAGGCTCTCGCGGGGTCAATCGCGCAACATCGGTGGCGAGTCGCTCCGACAGGACCGGCATCGCAGCCTTGATGATGGCCACCCGCAGACCTACGCGTCACGCGTCTCGGCGGGGAGGGCGGTGCTCTCAGGCCGGATGTCCGGGCTCGCGGCTGGGCACAGCCGGTGTGCTACTGGATGTGAGGGTAGAGCGTAAGTCTGCCGCCTGTGGCGGCGCTGATGACGGCTCGGTCGCCGAGGGGCTCGGTAAGGGTGACAGTCGCTGGTGTGCTGGCACCGACGCCCTCACCACAGCCCCGCAGCGGACTGTGGCTCCCACCGATGATCACCATGTCCTTCAACTCAAGGACATGGGCTCGAAGGTCGCGGTCACACGTCCCGTAATTGAGGATGAACGTGAGCGTGCGGTCGTCGACCCCGGTGAGCCATCCGACCTGCACGAGGCTGGGTTCCAGCCTCTGGTCGAGTCCGGGCGGTGGGGTTGGCTCCACCAAAGGTTGCAGCACCTCTGTGGAAACTGCCAGCACGACGATCGGTCGCGACAAGCCCTTAGCAGTAAAGGACCACGCAGGCACTGTCGCGCGACCGTTGCTGGTGTCGACGTCAACTGTCTTCAACGAAGCGCCGGTGATCGTGAGCTTGCACTTCGACGCCGGTACCGCCATGTGGCCGCAGTTGTCGTACGGCGTTCCGATCGCCTGAGTCAGCGCAGGCCGCGGCTCGAGAACGGTCACCGAGCGGCTCGATCCGTCGCCGAAATCGATGCGGGTCGTACCACCTGATGCACCTTGTAGGCCCGGCGCGATGCTGACGTACCCGGCGCCCCACGCAGCCTTCTGCTCGATCGTGTCGAAGCCCAACTCCGGGGCCAGGGACGAGTACAGGAAGATGCCTTCCCGAGGCTTCGGGAGCCCCGCAGCCCGGACGGCCTGCTCGACGGCGCGCGCCCGCTCCAGAAACGCGGCGGTCGCAGGACCTGCTGGAATCTGCGTCGCATCCGCCTCCCGAGGCGCCGTCGAACGAATGCTGGGCGTCGCACTGCTCGGCCCGGAGGTTGGCGCTACCTCATTCCCACAAGCCACCACAGCAAACAGAACAAGAACGACAGCAGGAACCAAGCAGTCACGACACCGCACACCACGACCGATGGCTCTCATGCTCAGTGGACGCGCATCGCGTGGCGAATCGTTGCAGTGGCTGTCATAGCCCGAGTATCCGCCCACCCCACCAAGCCATCAACCAACCGCAACGGCCAGGGCCGGAGTGCCTAGAGCCAGGGTGGGTCGTATCGGGCCACATAGGCGCGGGCGCGTTCTGTTGGATCTGCCCAGTACTGGTGCGGTTGTCGGTGCACGTGTTCTTCACAGAACTCGCGGAGGTCACTTGTGATTGTCTCCACCTGACGGACGGGGAGACCCTCGAAGTCACTGTTGACCTGCAGGAGTTCGGACTCGAGGTTCCAGCCCGACGCATCGAACGCCCACGTGTCCCACCTCGCGTACACGTGAAGCGGATGCTCGAAGTCACCCAGGTACAGCGCGGCCAAGGCGATTCCCTGATCGGCATAGAAATCCCTGCACGTCCAGGCCAGCACGTGGCATGCCCCACTGGAGAAGAATGCCTGATCCGTTCGCTCCCACGAGACCCGTTGATCTGCCCGTTCGATCGCGGTACGTCGAAACACCCCAGATGCTGTCACTGCCACGGGTCGATGCTAGCGAAGCGTTCCCCCCGTCCTCGGCGATTGTCTTGGGACGCGGAGCACGCACTTCCTGTAAACCTCACTCGTCGTCGAGTCGTGGCGATTGGCTCCAACCCCGAGCGCCGAGTCGTGGATCGAGGCTCGAATCTTCAGCCAAACCCCACGACTCGACGGCCGACGGGTGGCTAGCCGGTGGTGATCAAGACGATTCCGGCTACTACTACCGCGGCGGCGGTGGCTCGTTTGGGGCCGAAGCGTTCGTGGAAGAAGATTGCGCCGATGATGGCTCCGAAGATGATGCTGGTTTCGCGGAGGGCGGCGATCGCGGCCAGGGTGCCTCGGGTTTGGGCCCAGAGGACGAGGCCGTAAGCGACCATCGAGACGACGCCGCCGGCCAGCCCGGAGAGGATCGCGGGGCGGGGCAGGTTGAACGCGTGCCGGCCGCGCCAGAACAGGACCGCCAACGGCACCGCGAACCCTTGCAGCATGAACACCCAGCCCATGTACGTCGCGACTGGCATCTTGTGTACGGCGACCCCGTCGACGACCGTGTACGACGCGATCATCAGCCCCGTCCCGATCGCCGCGAACAACGCCGGGACCTGACTGCGCCCCGGACGCCCGATGAACACGAGCGCGATGAGCCCGGCCGAGACGAGCAGTACGCCGACCAACTCGAGTACGGCCAGGGTCTGGTGCAGTACGACGATCGACACCACGGCCACGACCCACGGCGACGTACCGCGGGCCAACGGGTACATCTGGCTGAACTGACCCAGCTGGTACGACGCCAGCAGCCCACCGAGATACGCGAGGTGCAGCAACGCGGACGCGATGATGTACCACCACGTCCCCGCTGGCGGCAGCCCCATCACCAGCACCGCGACGAGCCCGATCACGCCCGCCGCAAGCTCGAACAACGCCAACCCCGCGACCCGATCCGGCGCCCCGTGAGCCATCGCGTTCCACGTTGCATGCAGAACCGCCGCCCCGAGCACCACCAAGATCACCAGCACCGCCCCACCCTCTCACCGTCCAGCCGACACAGTCAGGCGGATTTGGCTCGCTGTGACGTGCAGCTCGACAGGATGTGTCACGTGATCGGGTAGCGCACCTGAGCGTGAATGCGTCCGTGCGTACAGCGTCTCGCCGGTGCACTACCTGTCGAGGTTGCACACAACGACCGCGAAGAGCCAGCAAGCAACCCTCATCATGGTCTGGTGGAGACCTCGCCCGCGGAGCGCTTGTACGACGCGGCGGCCCGTTGCTCCGCGGACCCGTACTGGGCCAACTCCACCCGCCTGATCGAGACCGCAACCCAGGCCCTTGTAGACGGCCTCGACTCCCCCGGACTGCGAGAACTCGCCGCCGCGTCTCACTCGGCCCGGATCCGCAAACTTCGCCGGCTCCTGCTCGACGCGCTCGACGAACTCTCGATCCCGCGCCCCGAAGCGTCGCCCGGTCAGCACGTCAGCGGTACGAGGTACGCCCGCCTTCCCACCGACACGCTGCGCTTCGAAATCAAGCCGAGCGGGGAGGTGCTGATCTACGTCAACGACCTCGAGATCACCGAAGCGGGCGCCGGAATGGGCATGCACCCGTTCAACCTCTTCGTCCCCAGCAACCAACTCGTGGCGACCGCCGAGCCGCGCCACGTGGTGGTCGCTCGCTGTACCTGTGGCGAGTCGGGTTGCGGCTCGACCGAGGCGCGGATCACGCGGATCGGCAGCGTCGTCCATTGGGATTGGTACGTCGACCCGCCGCTGGGTCACGGGATGTCCTTCGAGGCCGCGCAGTACGACGCCGAAGTCGAGCGGATCGGCAACGACCGGAGCTGGCAGCGGCCCGTGGACAGCGTCACGCGGTTGGTGATCGAGGCGGTCGATCGGGAGCGGTGGTTCATCCCAGGAGGTCTGGAGCTCAGCTGGGCGGGGGTCGATCATCGGGACCCGCAGCAGTTCCTGGTGGCGCTGTTCGTGAAGGACGAGCAGTTTCAGGTCTTCCTGCGGTTCCCGATCGGCGATCAAGCGCCCGAGCAGCTCGCGGACGACGTGCTGCGAACGCTGCGCCAACCGCCACGCACCTGGCGTGCCACCTTCCACTCGCTGACTGTGGGTCGGCGCGGGCGACCGTCCATGGCGGGATGGCGCTGGCGTTCAGAGGATCCCTGGGGATAGCAGGCCCGGGTGCAGCACGCGGGCCTGCCGCGGTCAGAACATCAGGGCGCGGGCCGGGTCTTCGAGGATGCCGGCGACGTCGGCGAGGAAGGTGGAGCCCTTCTCGCCGTCGATGAGGCGGTGGTCGAAGGACAGCGCGAGTGTGGTGATCCAGCGCGGGACGATCTCGTCGTCCACCACCCACGGCTGCTTGCGGACCGCGCCGAACGCGAGGATCGCGGCCTCGCCCGGGTTGATGATCGGCGTACCGGCGTCGACACCGAACACGCCGACATTCGTGATCGTGAACGAACCGCCGGTCTGGTCCGCCGGCTGCGTCTTGCCCTCGCGGGCGGTGGCGACCAGGTCGTTCAGCGCCCGGCACAGGTCGGGCAGGGTGAGCGAGTCGGCGCCCTTGATGTTCGGGACGATCAGCCCGCGCGGGGTGGCCGCGGCGATGCCGAGGTTGACCGCGCCCTTGTAGACGATCTCCTGCGCCTGCTCGTCCCAGGCCGCGTTGATGATCGGCGTACGCCGGGCCGCCAGCGTGACCGCCTTCGCGACGATCAGCAACGGCGAGACGCGCAGATCCTTGAACGCCTTGTCCGACTTCAGCCGCTCGACGAGTTCCATCGTGGCGCTGACGTCGACGGTGATCCACTCGGTCACATGCGGCGCGGTGAACGCACTGGCAACCATCGCCTGCGCCATCGCCTTCTGCACACCCTTGACCGGGACGCGGGTGTCTTCGCGCCCGCTGACAACCGGAGCAGGCTCGTACGCCGGAACGTCCGCGACTGCAGGCGCCGCCGCGTAACCCTCGACGTCGGCCCGCGTGATCACTCCACCCGGACCGGTCGCCGGCACCACAGCCAGGTCGATCCCCAGATCCTTGGCGAGCTTCCGCACCGGCGGCTTCGCCAGCACGTGAACAGACCCGTTGCCCCCAGCAACCGGCGCCGGGCTGGACGGGGCAGCCGGGGCCGCCGGCGCGACGGCGGGGGCCGACGCAGACGGGGCAGGCGGCGCAACGGCCGGGGCCGGCGCAGGCGGGGTAGGCGGAACCGGCGCTGGGGCGGCTACCCCCGTAGCCGGAGCCGGCGGAGTGGACGGCTTGCGTTGGCGGCGTTTGGCGTCGGTGGTCTTCGGCCCGTAGCCGACCAGGACCGCGGTACGGCCGCCGGTCTCCTCGGGCTCCGGGATCGTCGGAACCATGTCGTCGGCGAGGGCTTCGGCGGACTCGGTCTGCACCGAGATGATCGGCGTACCGACCGGGACCGTCTCGCCCTCCGGGACGAGCAACTCGGTGACCACGCCGGCGAACGGAACCGGAAGCTCGACCAGCGACTTCGAGGTCTCGATCTCGACGACGGTGTCGTTGAGCTTGACCGTGTCGCCGGGCTTGACCTTCCAGCTGACGATCTCGGCCTCGACGAGTCCTTCGCCGACGTCGGGGAGGCGGAACTGCTGGATGCCCATCAGTACCCCATCACCTTGTCGACGCCGTCCAGCACCCGGTCGAGGTCCGGAAGGTAGTCGTCCTCCATCCGCGACGGCGGGTACGGGGTGTCGTATCCGGTAACGCGCAGCACCGGTGCCTCGAGGTGGTAGAAGCACTCCTCGGTCACCCGCGCCGCGATCTCCGACCCCGGCCCGAACGAGTACGGCGCCTCGTGCACGACAACCGCACGCCGCGTCTTCTTGACGGAGGCGAAGATCGTCGCGAGGTCGAACGGCGCGATCGTCCGCAGGTCGATGACCTCCAGGTTGCGGCCGTCCTCGACCGCGGCCTCGGCCGCCTGCAGACAGGTCTTCACCATCGGGCCGTAGCAGAGCAGCGTCGCGTCGGTGCCCTCGCGGAGCACCTTCGCCTTGTGCAGCGGCATCGGCGGCACGGACTCGTCCAGCTCGGCCTTCTCGTGGTACCGGCGCTTCGGCTCGAAGAACACGATCGGGTCGTCGGACGTGATCGCCTGCTGGATCATCCAGTACGCGTCGACCGGGTCGCCGCAGGAGATCACCTTGAGGCCCGGCACGTGTGCGAACAGCGTCTCCGGCGACTCCGAGTGGTGCTCGACTGCACCGATACCGCCGCCGTACGGGATCCGGATGACGATCGGCATGGTGATCTTGCCCATCGACCGGTAGTGCATCTTCGCGACCTGGTTGATGATCTGGTCGTACGCCGGGAACACGAAGCCGTCGAACTGGATCTCGCAGACCGGGCGGTACCCGCGCAGCGCGAGGCCGACCGCGGTGCCGATGATCCCGGACTCGGCGAGCGGGGTGTCGATCACCCGGTCCTCGCCGAAGTCCTTCTGCAGTCCTTCGGTGACCCGGAACACGCCGCCGAGCTTGCCGATGTCCTCGCCCATCACGACGACCTTCGGGTCCTTCTCCATCGCGGCCCGGAGTCCGGCGTTGATGGCCTTGCCGAGAGTGATCTTGGTCATCGCTCAGCCCTCGCCTTCGAACGAAGCGGCGTACGCGATGAACTGGTCCCGCTGCTCGGCCAGTTGCGGCGTCTCCTCGACGTACACGTTCTGGAAGAAGTCGGTGAGCACCGGGTCCGGCAGCGCGAGGCAGCCGGCCCGCAGCTCGGCGGCGATCTTGTTCCCCTCGGCCTCGACCTCGTCGAAGAAGTCGTGGTCGACGGCGGCGTGCCGGCTCAGGTACGCGTGCACGCGCTCGATCGGGTCCTTGAGCTTCCAGTGCTCGAGGTCCTCGTTCAGCCGGTACTTCGTCGGGTCGTCGGACGTGGTGTGCGCACCCATCCGGTACGTGTACGCCTCGATCAGCGTCGGGCCGCTGCCCTCGCGGGCCCGCTTCAGGGCCTGCTGGGTGACGGCGTACGTCGCGAGTACGTCGTTGCCGTCGACGCGGACGCCGGGGAAGCCGAAGCCGGCGGCGCGCTGGTACAGCGGGATCCGGGTCTGCCGGTCGATCGGCTCCGAGATCGCCCACTGGTTGTTCTGGCAGAAGAACACCACTGGCGCGTTGAACACCGAGGCCCAGATGAAGGCCTCGTTGACGTCACCCTGGCTGCTGGCGCCGTCGCCGAAGTAGGCGATCGTGGCCTCGCCGCTCTCGGCGTCGCCGATCGCGTGGTCGCGCTGCTGGCCCATCGCGTATCCGGTCGCATGCAGCGTCTGCGCGCCGATCACGATCGTGTAGAGGTGGAAGTTGTTGTCCTTCGGGTCCCACGCGCCCTGGTCGACGCCGCGGAAGAGGCCGAGCAGGTTGAGCGGGTTGACCCCCTGACAGAACGCGACGCCGTGCTCGCGGTAGGTCGGGAAGACCATGTCCTTCTTGTTCAGGGCCCGGCCGGAGCCGATCTGCGCGGCCTCCTGGCCGAGCAGCGACGCCCACAGCCCGAGCTCACCCTGGCGCTGCAGGGCAGTCGCCTCGGTGTCGATCCGGCGGACCAGGACCATGTCCCGGTAGAAGCCCTTGATCGTCTCGTCGTCCAGGTCGAACGTGTAGTCCGGATGCTCGACGCGCTCGCCTTCGGGCGTCAGGAGCTGGACGAACTCGACCTCCTCGGAGGCCTGGGGCGGACTGACCGGCGCCTTGTGGGGCGCGAACACTTCCGGGGCAGGGCCCGGCACCGACTCACTCACATGCACTCCTCGGGTTCGAGCGCGGGATCGCCGCGACCGCAACGTTGCACGGGGCCGGCCCGGTGCGCCGGATGAGGCTTTCGCAGGCTGGTCCGCGTGATTCCAGGGGTTGATGCACTGCTGGCAGTGGACCTCCTCACTGGTCTCACTCCCATCTTGCCGGACACCGTACCGACGAGGTGCCTGATTCGCTAACTGTCTGGACTCCGGCGGGTACGGCGGTACCGAAAACGGTCCTACGGTGAGACACCAGTCCATCCACTGGTCCTATCGGCACGCTCATATTACAGAGATCTGGCATCTCGACATCAAGTGTCACAAATGGGTCTCGACGTACGCCGGGTTGGCGGGAATCCGTGGATCGGTGGCCGGATACCGCCTTGCGGGCAGCCGTCGCGGGCAATAGCGTAAGCATCGTTCGTGCAAAACACCCCTGACATCCGTTCGAGGAGGTTCCCGATGGCCGCGTCCGCTCCCGCCGAAGTGGTCGAGTCCGGTTCCCGGACGGCCTCGGGCGCGATGATCTGGACCGCCCTCGCCGTCGTGTACGTCGTGTGGGGTTCGACGTACCTGGCGATCCGGGTCGTGGTGGAGGCGGACATCCCGCCGATGCTCGCGATGGCCACCCGCTTCCTCACCGCCGCGTTGCTGATGGCCGCCGGCCTGGCCGTGAAGTCGGGTTGGCAGCGGCTGCGGATCACCCGCCGCGAGGCCATCGGCGCGGCCACGGTCGGGGTCCTGCTCCTTGCCTTCGGCAACGGGGCGGTGGCGATCGCGGAGCAGACGGTGCCGTCCGGGCTGGCCGCGTTGCTGGTCGCCGCGATCCCGTTGTGGCTGATGCTGCTGCGCGTCGGCGGCGGTGAGCGGCCGCGGGCGATGACCTGGGTCGGCGTACTGATCGGGTTCGGCGGCGCGGCGCTGCTCGCGTTGTCAGGTGGCAACACGAGCGCGAAGCCGCTGTCGGTGGCGATCCTGGTGGTCGGCACGATCTGCTGGGCCACCGGCTCGCGGTACGCGCCGCAGCTTGGGCTGCCCCGGGATCCTCTGGTGACAGCGCTCTACGAAATGGTCTTCGGCGGTACGGCGATGGTGCTGCTCGGCGTACTGCGGGGAGAGCCGGGGCGGCTGCACCTGGACCGGATCGACGGATCCGGGTGGATCGCACTCGCGTACCTGGTGGTCTTCGGGTCGCTGCTCGCGTACACGGCGTACTCGTATCTGCTGGCGAACGCGCCGATCTCGCTGGTGGGCACCTACGCGTACGTGAATCCGGCGGTCGCGGTGTTCCTCGGCTGGCTGATCCTGAGCGAGAGCCTGACCTGGCAGATCCTGCTCGGCGGCGCGGTGATCATCGTCGGCGTCGCCCTCGTGGTCACCTCGGAGCGCCGGCGCTCGTAGCGCCGTACGAAAGGAAAGACCCGGGCCCAAGGGACCCGGGTCTCCCACCGCTGCCGATGCGCGCGGCAGCGGGTCTGGCTGCCGGTCGCGCCGTGCCCCGAAAAACACGGCGCGAATCTCCGGCAATGCTTCCAACATATTCCGACGAATCGTGCTATTGCCAATTCGGCAGCCACCGAGCCCGCCGAAACAATCTTCAGATTCACCGGGCTTCCGTCACCCGCGCTGACTCAACGACGCACCGGGGGCTCGGTTACGGGACCTTCCGTATCAACTTCCACTCACTCCCATCACCGGCAAGTTGCCTGGTCAGCACGAGATTTGTTGCTCCGTCAGGGAACTCATCACCGGACTGCTCTGCAGGTCCGCACCCGGAAAATAGTTGACGAAAAAGTTTGTAACCGCCTGCGCCAGGTGTCGTTAGCACTAAGACGAATCCGTCAAAACCCGAAAGGAAACCTGGCATAATGCAGGTAACTCGTAAGATCGTCGCCGCTGCAGCGGTGGCGACTGTCGCAACCCTCGGTCTGGCCACCGTCGTGAGCGCCAACGTTCTCGACGACGCCCAGCAGAAGGCTCAGGGCGCCGGCCTGGCCGACGCGGTCTCCTCGGCCAGCAAGGGCTACGACGGCGACCACGCGCGCTGGTGGGCCATGCACAAGGACGGCTCGCTGGTCGCCATCGACCGCAACGACCTCGGTGCGTTCCAGGCCTGCCACAACTTCGGTTCCGCCACCGGCATCGGCGGCAACGTGCCGGCGCAGGACATCACCGGCATCGTGGGCTGGGGCAACTCCGGCAACTCCGTCACCGCGGTCAAGACCTGCGAGCAGGACAACGAGCAGAACCGCAAGTGGTACAAGGCCGACGGCAACGGTGTCGTCTCCGTGAGCGACAACAAGGTCGGTCCGTGGCAGGTCTGCCACAACGACATCTCGGGCTCCGGCATCGGTGGCAACGTGCCGCTGACGAACCCGGTCGGCATCCTGGGCCTGGACAACGTCGGCAACTCCGTCGACTCGCTCAAGACCTGCGAGCAGAGCAACGAGCAGAACAACTGACCCTCCCTGGTCAGTGATGCGGGACCCGAACCAGTCACCTCGGTGGATTGACTGATTCGGAGCAACACAAGAGCGGCGCCGGGAGCAAGCCTCACTCCTCCCGGCGCCGCTTCTTTGTGCCTGGACCTACTCCAGCCCACGCGTGCTCAGCTAACCCGAAGCAACTGCCCGTACCGGGGGGGTGAACAGGTTCTGGCGGTGGCGGACAGGAAATTGCCTGTTCAGCGGGTCCGGTTGGGGTGCACAGGTGCGGCTGGGATCAGAGGGCGAGCGCGGCGCCGATTCCGGCCGAGGCACCCGAGATCCAAACGAGAGCGCTCACCGGCAGGAACCCCGTCCGCCAACGGTCACTGGCGCCACGTGCGGGCGACGGTGAGGAACAGGTCGTTGGCCTCGCGTTCGCCGATCGTGACGCGGACGCCCTCGCCGGGGAACGGGCGGACCGAGACGCCCTCGGCCTGGACAGCCTCGGCGAACCGGACGGTGTCCTCGCCGAGCTCGAGCCAGACGAAGTTCGTCTGCGACTCCGGGACCTCCCAGCCGGCGGCCTGGAGCGCGGAGACGACCCGCTGACGCTCCTCGACCAGCGCGTCGACCCGCTCCAACAGCTCCTCCTCGACGCCGAGGGACGCGATCGCCGCCGCCTGGGCCACGTAGCTGACGCCGAACGGGAGCGCGCACTTCCGGATCGCCCCGACGACGGCCGGGTGACCGATCGCGTACCCGACCCGGAACCCGGCCAGCCCGTACGCCTTCGAGAACGTCCGCAGGACCAGTACGTTCGGCCGGTCGCGGTACAGCTCGACCCCGTCCACGACGTCGGTCTCCCGGACGAACTCGCGGTACGCCTCGTCGATCACGACCAGCACGTTCGACGGTACGGCGTCGAGGAACGCGAGCAGCTCGTCGCGTCGTACCACCGGGCCGGTCGGGTTGTTCGGCGTACAGACCAGCACGACCTTGGTGCGGTCGGTGATCGCGGCCTCCATCGCCTTGAAGTCGTGGCGGGCCTCGGCGGTCAGCGGCACCTTGACCGACGTCGCGCCGGTCAGCTGGACCGCGATCGGGTACGCCTCGAACGAGCGCCACGCGTAGACGACCTCGTCGCCCTCGGCGACCGTCGCCTGCAGCAAGTGGTACAGCAGCGCGACCGACCCGGTCCCGACCGCGAGGTCGCTCACCGGTACGCCGAACCGGTCCGACAGCGCCTCGAGCAGGTCGACGGCGCCCATGTCCGGGTACCGGTTCATCTGCGCGGCGGCCTCGGTCGCGGCGGCCAGCACCCCCGGAAGCGGCGGGTACGGGTTCTCGTTGCTGGACAGTTTGTACGTCGGGCGACCGTCGGAGCGCTCCGGCGGACGACCCGGCTTGTAAGCCGCGACATCGTCCAGGCAGGCGCGAAAGCGAACCTCGTTGTCAGGGGTCATGCCCGCAGGTTAGCCCTTACCCGCACCCCGGAACCACCCTCCGGAAAGCGACGTACAGCACGCCGTTTGACTCCGGAAACCTCGAGCCTCAAACTGACTGATTGTCGGACAATCAGGGGATCTGGCAAGATCCGAAACGTCGTCAGGAGGGGCTCATGGGGCAGCCGCTGGAGTGGGGTCGTCGCTATCTGATGGTCCGGCCGGACCACTTCCGGATCGACTACGTGATCAACCCGTACATGTCGACGCACGACCAGCCGGATCCGGCCCTGACCCTCAAGCAGTGGGAGTCGCTGCGGCAGGCGATCGTGGACGCCGGCGGCGAGGTCGAGGTCCTCGCGCAGCGGGCCGACTCGCCGGACATGGTGTACGCGATGAACCTCGGACTGGCCGCCGCGGACGGTCGCGCGATGCTCTCGCACATGCGGTTCGAGCCGCGCCGCAAGGAGTCGCTGAGCGCGGCCGAGTGGTTCACCGAGGCCGGGTTCCGGCTCGACCGGACCGGCAGTGAGGGCGTCGGGCCGCACTTCGAGTCCGGGGACGCGTTCGTGTTCGGCGACAGCCTGGTCGTCGGGTACGGGCCGCGGACCGAGGAGGCGGCGCTCAAGCACCTCGCGACCGAGTGGAACATCCGGGTCCGCGGGCTGCGCATCGCCCACGAGGGGATGTACCACCTCGACCTGCCGTTCTGTCCGGTGGACAGCACGCACGCGATGATCTACCCGCCGGCGTTCGACGCGGCGAGCCAGGCGGAGCTGTCCGGGGTCGTCCCCGACCCGATCGTGCTCACCGACGAGGAGGCGTTCGCGTTCAGCGCGAACTCGATCGTGGTCGGCGAGACGATCATCATGCCGGCCTGCTCGCCGCGGCTGCGCGACGTCTTCACCGGCCTCGGGCTGCGCGTCGTCGTCCTGGACCTGTCGGAGTTCCACAAGGGCGGCGGCTCGATCCGGTGCCTGACGAACCCGCTGGACTTCCCGCTGTCCCGGATCGGCACGCCGGGCGGGGAGGTCGTCCTCCCCGCCTGACCTGCGCTACTTGCCGGTGGTCCAGATGACGTCGAGGGTGTCGATGTCCCAGCCGTAGCCGTTGATCCACTGGAGGGCCTTCGTCCTGCCCTGCGGACCGAAGACCTCGATGACGATCGAGATCGCCTCCGGGTTCGTCGGGTCGCTCTTGGACTTGGTGTACGTCGCCTGGAAGCCGTCGCCGACGTACGGGAGCTGGCTGAGGATCGGGTACTTCTGCTTGAGGCGGGCCTGGACCTCGTCGTACCTCCGGCCGGCCTCGGCCTCGGCCTCACGCTGCTGCTCAGGATTGTTCTTGGCCCACTCCCGGCCTTCGGCGCTGTTGGCGTAGAGGAACATCTTGTAGCTCAGCCGGTCGCTGCCCGAGGTGAAGGTCTGGGTGTAGCTCTGGAAGCCACGCCGCGAGCCCTCCAGGGTGTGCTTGCCTTCCTTGATCTTGACCTCGCCGTTCGCCGGGATCTCGTGGCCGTCCAGCTTCAGGGTCAGGTCGTTCGGTATCGACTGCACGGTCAGCGTCGTCTCCGATCCGCCGCCGTGGAACAGCACGACGCCGCCGATCACGATCAGGACCACCGCCAGCACGACGACGCCGATCATGAAGGGCCGCCGGTTTTCATCCAGCATCCGCTGCTCCTGTCCTTGCTCAGCTCGCCGGTTTCGGCGCGTTCTTCAGCCGGTAGACCGTGAAGTTGCCGGAACCGCCGCCGACGTCGTACAGGTGGCCGGCCTCCGGCACGTGACCGTGCAGCGAGGCGGACGCCGCGTTGTACCCGCCCCCGTCCTTGCCCCACGGACCGACGTACAGGTAGGTGTGGCCGGGCCCGTTCAGGATGTCACCCGGCTTCATGCCGCCCGGAGGCTCCCCGTGCCACCAGTCGTACTTCCCGGAACTCTCCAGGTACGTCCGCTGAACGTCCGTGCCCACGTTCGGGTAGTTCTTGTCGGCGCCGCTCATGTGCATCACCGTCGCGACGAAACGGCCGCAGTCACTGTAGGGGTCGATGCCGCTGGAGCCGTCGTTGAACTTCTCCATCGCCTCGACGTACTCCTTCTTCGCGATGCTCGCGTCGACGCCGTTGTGACCGTCCTCGGGCCAGGCCAGGTTCTTCGCGACCTCGGCGATGTTGCCGCTGCCTTCGCCGCACCCGCCGGCACCGGCGGTCTGCGCGCCCCCGCTCGACGCCGGCGCCGAACCGGCGAACTGGTCGAACACGTGCCGCGCGTTCGCCTTGCGCTCGGCGTACGTCGGGTGGTTCGGGTTCTCGTGCCCGCCGAATCGCTCGAACTTGTCGCCGAACTCGTACGCAGCCTGCTCGACCGTCGTCGCCGATTTGATCGCTCGCCCGGCCGCCCCTTCCCCGATGGGTCCGTCGCCGTTGAGCTGCTTGACCAGGAATTCCAGCTGGTAGCCGAGGGAGGCGATCTGGTCGTCCTGGACCCCGGCGTCGCGGGACGGGTTGATCATCTTGCCGGCCGGTGTCCACTGCACGATGCCCCAGCCGAGCGGGGAGTTCACCACTTTGTCCGGCGGGGTGACGACGCCCGGAGCCGTGTTCTGCAGGCGAGCCGGCTCCACGCTGGACTCGGCGATCATGTTGCCGACGATGCCCGCGGCCTGCTCCTTGGAGTAGCCGTTCTGGACGAAGAAGTTGAAGGCCTTCTGCTGGTTGTTGGCCCCGGAGAGGTTGCCGTCGACGCAGCTGCAGCCGCCCCCGCCCTTCGAGGTGTCGAGCTCGAACGGGTTCTCCTCCGGCTTCGGGACGATGGACCACTTGTTGTTGTTCTTCTGGTCGGCCCACATCTCCCAGTGCACATGCGGGCCGACGACCCCGATCGGGGCACCCTCGGCGTCGGTGCCCTCGCTGCCGGTACCGGCGGTGCCGATCGGGTCGCCCCGCTTGACGTCGGCGCCGTTGCTGACGGTGATGGTCTTCAGGAACTTGTACCGCGTCTCGACGCTCTCCAGGCGGATCCGGACCTCGTTCCCCGAGGCCTGAACGACCTTGCCGTCCTGGGAGGCGTAGACCTTGTCGTCCTCTTTCACCTGGAAGTCGTAGCCCTGGTGAAAGATGGTCCAGTCCCCGTCGATCTGGTGCCGATCCGTCGGCCAGCCCATCAGGCTCTGGTCCTGGCTGTGCTCCGCGCACTGCGCTTCGGCCGTGTCCAGCCCGCTCAGGACGCCGAGCAGCATCAGCAGGACGATGATCAACGGCAGCAACAGCACCAGCCCGACCGCACCGAGGAGCTGAAGCGGACTGATCTTTCCCACGCTCTGCTCCTCGCTCCTCCGTGTGACTCCCCGCGCCGGTCCGCGGGGAGGGGCGGTCACCAGGGAAATGCTGCCCGAAAACCGGGTCATCTGCCGGAAGTTATCCACAGGCCGCCCGTCCGGGACGGGTCGGGCGCGACAACGGACCGGGTCTGGACGAGAATCACACCATGTACGAACGGCTGCGGGTGGACCGCTCGACCACGGTGGACCGGGTGGTCGACGCACTGCGCGCCGCCCTGTTCGCCGGTGATCTGGAGCCGGGTACGCCGCTGCGTGAGCAACCGCTCGCCGAGGCGCTCGGGGTTGCCCGCAGCACCATCCGCGAGGCGATGACGATGCTGGTCACCGAGGGCCTCGCGGTCCGCGAGCCGAACAAGGGCGTCAGCGTGGCGATCCTGCACCCCGACGCGGTGGCCGACATCTGCCGCGCCCGGTTCGTGCTCGAGTCAGCCGGGATCCGGGCCTGGTACGACGCCGACGAGGCGGCCCGGGAGCGGGTCCGGGAAGCGATGCGGGTGTTCGCCGCGACCGCCAAGGACGGCGCCGACCCGGAGGCCCTGACCGAGACCCACCTGGCCATCCACCGCAGCCTGGTGGCGCTCACCGGCAGTGAACGGTTGATCGCGACCGCCGACTCGATCACCGGCGAGGCGCGGCTCGCGCTGGCCCGGGTGGACGCGCTGCGGCAGGACGCGCGCCAGCAGGTCGCGTCCCACCGCAAGCTCGTCCGGTTGCTCGAGCGGGGCGAGCTCGACGAGTGCGTCGAGGAGCTCCGCCGTCACCTCGCCGGCGCCGAGGAGTCCCTCCTCGAGGCCATCGCCATGCCCCCGTCCTGACGCTCAGACCAGTCCGTCGGCCGTCACGTCGTACGTCGTCGAACCGACGCGCAGGCCGGTCAGGCGGGCCTCGGGGTCGAGCGCCGCGACCTGCGGGTTCGCGGTCACGGTGCCGTCCAGTGCGACCTCGATGCCGAAGACGCCCTCCAGGACCAGGCTGACCCAGGCGCCGGACGACGAGCAGGACCAGTCGATCAGGTACGGGAACTGCGGCGGCGACTTCCGCGCCCCACCGGCCATCGGCGGCTGCGCCTCCTCGACGAAGTGCGCCTGCCCGCACGGGCCCTGGTTCGCGGACTTGGCCAGCCCCGGAAGCCAGTCCAGCAGTACGTCGCCGCGCCCGAGCGCGAACAGTGCGCGACCGGCGTCGGCCGGCCACGCCGGGTACGCGCCGTTCCACTGGTGGTCCGGCCGCACGCTGAACGCGGCGTCCGCGTCGTACGGCGACAGCGCGCGCATCCACGTGGGCGTCTGGAGCTCCCGCTGGAAGAACGACACCATCTCGGCGCACTGCGACTCGGACAGGTCGTCCGGGATCGTCGTACCGACGATGTTGAAGTCGTAGCAGTGCCGGACCGGGACAAGCGTGCCGTCCGGCTGCCGCGCGTGCCAGAAGCCCTCGCCCTCGACGTACAGCTCGTTGACGTGGCCTGCCTGCGCAGACGCCTCCTTTCGGAGCAGAGCGGCGCGGTCCGCGTCGCCGGCGCGATCTGCGATCTCAGCCGCTACTCGCATGCACCAGACGTTCGCGGCGTTGAAGCTGGCCACCTCGTGCACGTAGCTGCTCACGCACTCCAGGAGGTTGTCGATGCCGCCGTAGTCGGCCAGCGCGTGCTCACCGCGCAGTCCGCGCCAGGCGGTCGCCCAGTCGTGCACATGTTCTCCGACTGGCTTCGGGCCAACGGAAACGTCCAGGAACGCCGTGTCCCCGGTGAAGCGCACGTAGTCGCGCACCAGCCGGGTCATGGCGAAGTCGTTCACGGAGTACCAGTAGCCGACCGGTCCGCCGGTCAGCCACTCGGTGCCGAAGTGCTTGTGCGTGTCGAGGTCGATCCAGTGCTCGATGTGCTTCCGCATCGGCTCCGGGTCCAGCAGCGCATGCGTCAGCGAGGACAGGCTGTAGTCCCAGATGAACGTCGTGGTCTGCCAGTACCGCGGCATCAATGTGTCGTAGGTCCGCCCGATCACACTGGCCGGGTTGTCCCGCCGGAACCAGATGACCCCGAGCACGCCCCACCAGTACAGCTTCTGCAAGGCCTCGTTGGAGGTCTCCAGCACGGGCAGCGATCCGCTGAACCCGTCGCTGTCAGGGTCGAACGCGTCGGCGAGCGCCACGTCCCACATGCTCTCCGCGACCGCGATCACCGAGGGTACGTCGGCCACGCAGACATCGAAGTGCTCCGTCGCCTCCTCCAGCGTCCCAGCCAGCACATGCACGTAGGACAACCGCCCGCGCCCCGACTCGTCCAGTACGACGGTTGCCTCGAGCATCGCCCTGTCCACAGTGCTGGGCACATCGAGACCCTGCACGCTCACGGCCGATCCGGACCCGCCGGTGCCGACAACCCGATTGTCCACAACCTGCAGCGTGTTGGGCTCGGACGGCGGCTCCGGGCGCAACCAGCCCGTCGGCGAGCGGGTCGCGGTACTTGCCAGCGCAAGTCCCAGTCGGACGGACCGTCCGGCTTGTCCTGAAACGTCCAGTTGTACGACGACAGCCGGCCTGCCCGGAGCGCAGGCGGTGGTCGTCCGCAGTTCCAGTCCGTCGACGGTCGTGGAGCGGACGACGCAGTCCGGACGCCACACCACCTCCACGGTCCCGCCGTACGAGCGCGCCAGGCGTCCGTCGACGTACAGCTGTCCGGTGACGGTGTCGCCGTGCGAGTACGGCGGGAAGTTGACGCTCCTGATCGCCACGACGTCGTGGTCGACCTGCGCCGTACCCAGGAAGTTCGTCAGCCCGGGCGGGTTGAACATGTCGTCGTAGGTGTGGACAAGAACGTCGCTCGCCAGATCGGCAGAACGCGGAATCGTCATGACGGGTCGGCCCAATCGGTGTTCGGGAGCAGGGGGTACCAGTCCGGGCGGGCCGGATCGCGGTCGTAGGGGTACGAGCCGAGTTCGCGGAACAGTTCGGCGTACTCGGCCAGCTTGTCGCGGTCCAGCTCGACGCCCAGGCCGGGTGCGTCGGGGACCGCGATCGCGCCGTCGGCGTACGGAAGCTTGCCGCCGGCAATGATGTCGTCACGCAGATGGTGGTAGTGCGCGTCCGCGGCGAACGACAGGTTCGGTACGACGGCGCCGAGGTGCAGCATCGTCGCGAGCTGGATGCCGAGCTCGCCCGACGAGTGCACCGCGACCCCGAGCTGGAACGTCTCGCAGACCCCGGCCGCCTTGATGCACGGCCGGATGCCGCCCCAGAACGTGGTGTCCAGCAGGATCACGTCGACCGCGGGGTCGCGGACGTTGGCGGCGAGCTGCTCGAAGTTCACCACGACGGTGTTGGTGGCGAGCGGGATCGGGGTGTTCTCGCGGACCCGGCGCATCCCGTTCAGACCCCAGGTCGGGTCCTCGAGGTAGTCGTTGTCGAGGTCCTCGATCCCGCGGGCGAACCGGATCGCCTCCTCGACACTGAACGCGCCGTTCGGGTCGAACCGCACACGATGCCCCGGGAACGCCTCGGCCAGCGCACGGAAGCACTCGCGCTCGTAGTCCGGCGGGAACACGCCGCCCTTCAGCTTGTGCACGCTGAACCCGTGCTGGTCGACCAGTTCGCGGGCGTGCGCGATCAGCTGTTCCGCCGTACGGATCTCGCCCGTGCCGTCCTCGGCGGGATGCCGGAAGAACAGGTAGCTGGCGAAGGGGACGTGCGAGCGCACCTTCCCGCCCAGCAACGCGTGCACTGGTACGCCGAGCTCCCGGCCCTGCAGGTCCAGGCAGGCGAACTCGATGGCCGCCAGCAATTGGGTGCGGTTGTTGTACAAGCTTGCTGTCGGGTTGGCGAGCATCCAGCGCAACGCCTCGGTGCGCGCCGGGTCGTGACCGAGGAGATACGGTTTGAGCCCGGTGACTGCGGCCTCGGCGCTCTGCCCGCCGCCGCCCATCTCGCCGAGTCCGATCAGCCCGTTGTCGGCCTCGACCTCCACGACAGTCCGCACGAAACGTCCCCAGTGCGCTCCGTTGCTGTGCCGCAGCGGCGCCTCCAACGGCATCGTCACCGTGGTCGCGCGTACGTCGACGATTTTCACTTCGCGTCCTCCGGCAGTACGACGGCCAGCCCGGCGGTCAGCCCGCCGTCGACCTTCACGTCCGCTCCGGTCACGAACGACGCGGCCGGGGAGGACAGGAAGTAGATGACCTCGGCAACCTCTTCCGGTGTCGCGACCCGCCCGAGGGGGTGCGAGCGGCCCCATTCGGCGACCACCTCGTCGGTCGTCCGGTCGCCGGCGAACTGCGCGGCCGACGTACGCAACATCGGCGTGTCCACCGACCCCGGACAGACCGCGTTGACGCGGATCCCGTCCGGAGCGTGATCCACCGCCATCGCCCGGACGAGGCTGAGCAAGGCGCCTTTGCCCATCGAGTACGCCGCGACGCCCGTCTGGGCCGCATACGCCTGCACGGACGACACCACGACGACACTGCCGCCGCGCGACATCCGAGGGACGAACGCCTGGCACGCGAAGAACACACCGCCGACGTTCACCGCCATCACCTCGTCGTACACAGTCGAGGGAGTATCGACAACAGTTCCGTAGCGTTGGATGCCCGCAGCACACACCAGTGCGTCCACCGCGCCGACATCTTCTGCGACGGCTGCGACCGCGGCCCGGTCCGAAACATCCACTTGGACGCCTGTCACCTGATCGCCCAGGGCTGCAAGGGAAGAGATGTCGCGGTCGAGGACGACCAGGCGGTCGCCGGCTGCCAAGAAGCGTTCTACTGCACCGCGACCGATCCCGGCGGCACCGCCGGTCACGACGACTGTGCGGCTACTCATATGTGTCCTCTCAGAACTGGCCCAGGGCGAGGCCCCGGGAGAAGAAGCGTTGGGCGGCGAGGAAGAGGATGACCGTGGGCAGCGAGACGAGCAGGCCACCTGCCAGGACGGTCGGGAGCGAGGCCCCGCCGTACGTGCTCTGCAGGCCGGTGAGGGCCGGCATGATCGGCCGGACCGAGTCCGACTGGCTCAGGGTCAGGCCGAGCAGCAGGTCGTTCCAGACGAACGTCGCCTGCAGGATGAAGATCGCGGCCAGCGCCGACCCGGCCATCGGCAGGTAGATGCTGCGGAAGATCCGGAACAGCCCGCCGCCGTCGACCACCGCGGCCTCGAACACGCTGCGCGCGATCCCGGTGAAGAAGTTCCGCATCACGAACGCCGAGAACGGCACGCTGATCGCGGTGTAGACGATGATCATCCCGACCCGGGTGTCGTACAGCCCGGAGTTCGCGTACCCGGAGAACAACGGCATCAGGATCATCTGCAGCGGAAAGATCGTCCCGCCGAAGATGAACACGAACCACAAGAAGCCGCGCTTCAACCGCAGTACGACGATCGCGTACCCGGCGGCCGAGCCGATCAGCACAGCGACCACCGGCGCGATCACGCTGTACATCGTGGTCGCGACCAACGTGTCCCCGAGTGCTGCCTTGCTCCACGCGTCACCGAAGTTCGCGAACAACGAGAACCCGGCCGGCTTCCACACGGTCTTCGCGTCGTACCCGTCGACGGACTTGGACGCGTTCACGACCAGCAGATAGATCGGCGCGAGCCAGACCAGCCCGAGTACGACGAGGATTGCGGTCTTAACCCTGCTCACGCGCGTCCCCCAACTGGTAGCGGAGGTAGAGGATCGAGGCGGCGAAGGTGACCAGGCTCAGGAACAGCGCGATCGCCGCACCCTGTCCGTAGTCGTTCAGCACGAACGTCTCCTTGTACATGGACAGTGCCAGCGTCTCGGACGACGTACCCGGGCCGCCTTGCGTCATCACCCACACCACGTCGAACGTCTTCAGGCTGCCGACGATCGATAGCCCGATGACCACGGTGGTGATCGGGCGGAGCTGCGGCCACAGGTGGTGGCGGAACAGGCTGAACCCCTCCGCGCCGTCCAACCTCGCAGCCTCCAACGGCTCGGCCGGGATCGACTGCAGTCCGACCACGAACAGGAGCGCGTTCACGCCCGCTGCCTGCCAGGTAACCGCGACGATCATCATCAGCGTGTTGCCGGGACCTGCCTGCAGCCAGCCGGTGTGGGCACCCGGGAGCCCGAAGAACCCGAGTGCCTGCCCCAATGCGCCGTCGGGCTGCAGTACGAAGCCCCAGATGACCCCAACGGCCACACCTGAGATCGCGTACGGCAGCAGGAACGGCAGCCGCAACCACGTGCCCCACTTGTGCCCGTAGGTCAGTACGGCGATCAGTAGGCCGAGCGCCACGGGCAGCGTCACCATGCCGACCACCCACAGCAGCGTGTTGACCAACGCCCCGATCAGATCGGGGTCGCTGAACATCGCCTTGTAGTTGGCCAGCCCGGACCACACCGGTGACGCCAGCCCGTCGTAGTCGGTGAAGCTGACGTACGTCGTCCACAGGAACGGCACGTACAGCAGCAGTGCGACGACCGCTACGGCTGGTAGGCCGAACAGGGGCGCCTTACGCGCCCCCGTCCGGTCAAGGGCCTGATTGCTCACTTCTGCTTGGCCCAGTACGCGTCCGCCTCGGCCTGGATCTTCTGCAGGCCCGGCATCGGGTCACCCGGCTTGGTCACGAACGCGCCGAACACCTCGAGTGCCTTGTTCGCAACCGGTACGGGCGTCGCCTCGAACCACCGGTTGATCAGCCGGTACCCGTCGCCGCCGACGTCCTTGTTCAGCTTCGACAGCGCCGGGTCCTTGACCTCGGCCTTCGGGTTGAACGACAGGTCGCCGCGCGAGTTCGCCCAGGCAGTCTGCGCCTGCGGCGTGACCCACCAGTCGGTCCACTTCTTCACCGTCGACGCGTGCTCGCTTGCCGCGGCCGAGCAGACCGGTCCGGTCTCGAAGATCATCGAGGTCTTCGGCAGGTCCGGGTTGACGTTCGGGATGACGAAGAAGTCGTAGTCGGTGCCGGCCTTCATCTTCAGTGTGTTCAGGTTGCCGCTGAACCAGGTGCCGAAGTTGATCATCGCGACGTCGCCGTTCTTCAGCTGCGCCTGCGGCTCGGTCTTCGCGCCCGGGTCGCTGAAGTACCCGGCGTCGATCATCTTCTTCCACTCGTTCATCACCTCGACCACACCCGGGTCGGTGTACTTCGCCTTACCGGCGGCGAGCGCGTCGTACAGGTCCGGGTCCTTGCCGGCCAGCAGCGTCTCGAACCAGACGAACGAGAACAGGATGTTGGTCTGGTAGAACGGCTTCACGCCGGCGGCCTTCACCTTGTCCGCCACCTGGGTCAGCTCGGCCCAGGTCGTCGGGGTCTGGGTGATGCCGGCCTTCTTGAAGACGGCCTTGTTGTAGTACATCACCCAGTAGCCGGCGTTCAGCGGGACGCAGTACTGCTTGTCGCCGTAGGTGAAGTACTGCTTGAGCTGCTCGGGGATGTTGCCGTCAGCAACTGCCTTCGTCCACTGGTCGGTGGTCTCGGCAACGAGCTTCTGGTCCACCAGGTCCTGAAGTTCCTTGCCGGTGTGCCAGGTGAACAGGTCGGCCTTCTCCTTGGTCCGGAACGAGGACCGGATGAACGCGGTGTACGTGTTCGAGTCGGAGTACCCGACCGGCTCCATGCCGACGCCGACGTCCTTCTTGCTGGCCGCCCCGACCTGGGTGAACGCGTCCTTCCAGCCGCCCTTGTCGTTGTAGAACTTCAGCGAGTCGACCGGCTTGTCCTCACCCTTGGCCGGCCCTGCGGTCCCGCCACCGCCTCCTCCACAGGCGGAGAGTGCGAGCGCGCCGGCGATCACCAGGGCAGCCAGCGCCTTGCGGTTGGTGTTGCGTTGCATGTGATGCGTCCTTCCAGCTCAGGGATGCTGAAGTCGTTCGTTGATGACGGCCAGGACGCCGTCCAGGTGCTCTCGGGTGAGCAGTTCGGCCAGGTCGGCGTCGCCGGACCGTACGGCGTCGTAGATTGCGCGGTGCTCGTCCAGGTCGGCCTGCCGGTCGCCGTGGATGTGCAGGATCTCCAGCTGCTCGCGGGCGTTCACGACCGTGACCGACTCGACCACCTCGGCCAGCGTCGCGTTCCCGGAGGCCTGTGCCAGTGAGCGGTGGAAGTCCATGTTCACCTCGGCCAGTTGCGCATGGTCGCCGGAAGCGATCAGCTCGGTCGCAGTGTCCAGGTCCTTGCCCATCTGCTCCAGCGCGGCCTCCGCGCGCGTCTGCGCCGCCAGTGCGGCAACGGGCGGCTCGATGAGGGCACGTGCCTGCAGGAGTTCCACCAATCGGTCCGGACTCGGTGCAAGCGCCAGAGGGTTGGCCAGGACCAGCCTGCCGACGTTCGGACCGACGTACACACCAGAGCCGTGCCGGAGCTCGACAGCTCCGGTTGCCTCCAGTCGGCGCAGCGCCTCCCGCACAGTCGGTACGGCGACCTTGAACCGCTCCGCCAGCGACCGCACGGCCTCGAACTGATCACCCGGTGCCAGCTTGCGCTCCGCGATCAGGGCGAGCATGGACGTCGCAAGGTCGTCCAGCAGACTCCGCCGTACGACGCCTCCCGTGGCACTCACTTGGAAGCCGCCAGCGTGACCGAGACGAACCGCGGTCGGTAGATGCTCACGTCGCCGTACAGTTCGTCGCTGACCAGGCTGTTGACGTTGTAGCTCACCAGGAGCGAGGTACCGCGTCGCAGGTCCGGGTGCTCGTGGGAGTTGTACGTGATGATGTTCCCGCCCGTCTCGGGGGTCTGGTACAGCTCGACCGGCTTAACCCACGGACCGGTCGGCGAGCAGGAGAAGTACCCGAGGACACGCTTGCTGAACAGCTCGTTGGTGTCGTGCGTGACCAGCAGGTAGCCATCGCTCCAGCGGGTCACACTGTGCTCGTTGGCGACGCCCTGGAGCACCCGGGCGGAAGCGGTCTCGTCACTGGACCAGCCCGAGCCGGTCCAGTACTCCCAGGGCTTCGCGGTCAGGTCGTCACCACGCACCCGGGCGACGTGCTGGTACTTCGCTGCGCCCAGGTCCTCGACGCCGTAGACGTACGTGTACCCGTGGTCGCGCAGCAGCCAGCCGGACCACTGCACGTTCGCACCCGACGGAATCGGAGTGAGGCTCTTCAGCTTGAACGTGGTGCTGTCGAACCGCGCCAGGTAGTTGCTGGCCCAACGCCAGTCCCACTGACCTGTCCCGGTCTTCTCGAAGCGCAGCGCGACCACGTCGAGGTCACGGCCGGCGTGGCTGGTCTGCGCTGCCCCGAACCAGTACCAGCCGTTGGACGGCGGTGGCACGAGTGCCGTCGGGTTGGCCGCCGTACCGCCCGTGACCGTCGTCAGCTTCGTGCCCTGCTGGATCACGAACGAGTTGTTGATGAACGGCGCAGTGGTCGGACGGGAGCCGTCCGGGTTCACCGGGCCGAGGAACGTGTCGGAGAAGACCCACGCCGTACGGCCACCGGGAAGCGGGACGGAGTAGGTGCTGTCCGCACCCGTCCACCCCTTCCCGCTGTCGCTGTAGGCGTTGAGCAACCCCTCGGGGGCGGCATGAGGCGTCGCCTGCGCGGTCCAGTTCGTCTGGACAGCACCACAGCTCGACGACGGGCTTGCAGCGGCCGGGACAGTCAGACCTACTGCTGAGAGCGACAAGGCGACTACAGCAACCAATGGACGGGACATGAAAATGATCAGATCACTTGGTCATTTTCCGTGTCAAGAGTCAGGGACGGATCAGGGCGTGTACCGGGAGTGGTGTTACCCGGCGGATGGGAGGATCGACGGCATGAAGAACTTGATCATCAGGTTGCTGGTCAACGCGATCGCGTTGGCGGCGGCGAGCTGGATCGTCTCCGGAATCACCCTGCAGGGCGCGACCACCGGCAAGCGCGTGCTGACGCTGCTGATCGTGGCCGCGATCTTCGGTGTCGTGAACGCGATCGTGAAGCCCGTGGTGAAGGTGCTGTCCTTCCCGCTGCTGATCCTCACCCTGGGTCTGCTGACCTTCGTGATCAACGCGGCGATGCTGATGCTGACGTCCTGGATCACCGGCAAGCTCGACGTCCAGTTCCACGTCGACGGCTTCTGGTCCGCGCTCTTCGGCGCCCTGATCATCAGCGTCGTCGGCATGATCCTCAACGCCGTCCTGCCGGAGAAGGCCGAAGTTCACTAGTGCGCGTCGAGATCGTCTGCACGGGCAACATCTGCCGGTCGCCGATGGGCGAGGTGGTGCTGCGCGCCAAGCTCGCCGAGGCCGGCCTCGACGACGTCGAGGTGACCAGCTCGGGCACCGGCGGCTGGCACGTCGGCGACCGGATGGACCCGCGCGCGGTGGCCGCCCTGCGGCGCCGCGGGTACGACGGCAGCGCGCATCGGGCCCGCCAGTTCGAGCGCGCCGGGGACCCGGACCTGATCCTCGCGATGGACTCGAGCCACCTCGACACGCTCACCCGGTACGGCGCCGCGGCGCAGTTGTTCGCCCGCGACGACGTACCCGATCCGTACTACGGCGAGGACGACGGTTTCGACGACGTCCTCGCCCAGATCGAGAAGGCGGCCGACCAGTGGGTCGACCGCCTCCGCGATCAGCTCTGACCGATCTCCGACTTCAGGGTGACGAACCAGTCGGCGGTCGGGTCGAACTCCTTGCCGCCGGCGATCCGCGGGAACTCGATCGCGCGCAGTTCGTCGCCGCGCTCCTCGTCGTGGCCGACGACGCCGGACTCACCGCGCAGCGCCGCATCGACCGCGTAGTCGGTGCACTCCTTGATCAGCGCGAGGTCGCGGTCGTTGGCCGCGGCCGAGCGGCTGAAGTACCCGCTCTTCTGCACCATCGTCTTCTCCGCACCGATCCGCTCGGCGAACTGCTTCGCGAACCAGGCGCCCGGGTTGATGGTGTCCAGCTTGACGTGCCCGAACGGATCCCGGCCGACCTCTTCGCCGCGGGCCTCCATCTCGGCCACGATCGACGGTACGCCGGCACCCTCGGACAGGAAGATGTTGACGCAGTCCTCCTCGTCCATGACCTTCCGCAGCCGCTCCGCCTCGGCATCCAGGTCGATCGTTGCCTCCGGCACGTACACGGCGTGCACCGACCAGCCGGCCTTCTCCAGGCCGATGCCCGGGTTCCACTCCTGCTCGTCGACCCACTGCTGGTAGGCCTGCGCCGTCGCCGCGGTCAACCAGCCGCAGTTCCGCCCCATCACCTCGTGGACGATCAGCATCCGCGGGTTCGAGGTGTGCTCGGCGATGATGTTGCGGGCGAACAGCGCGCCCTGCTCGGCCGCGGTCCATGCACCCAGACTCTGCCGGATCGGGATCACGTCGTTGTCGATGGTCTTCGGCAGGCCGACCACGGTCAGGTCGTAGTTGTGCTCGTGCAGGTACGCCGCGAGGTCGGCGGCCGTGGTGTTGGTGTCGTCACCGCCGATGGTGTGCAGTACGTCGACACCGTCCGCGACGAGCCGCTCGGCCGCGACCTGGAGGGCGTTCTGCCCGTCCTGGATCAGCCCGCGCTTGACCAGATCCGCGGTGTTGGTCAGCTTCACCCGGCTGTTGCCGATCGGGCTGCCGCCGAACTTGTGCAGCACGGACGCGTTCTCCCGCACCTCCGGCGTCACGGTCAGGAACCGGCCGCTGAGCAGGCCGTGGTACCCATTCAGGTAGGCGATGATCTCCACGTCGGGCGCCACCTCGGTGTAGCGCTCGATCAGCCCGCCGACGGCGGACGACAGGCAGGGCGCGAGCCCGCCGGCGGTGAGCAGGGCAACTCGGCGGACAGACTTGTCGGCAGCCATGGTCCAGATCCTTCCGGATACGTCGCTGAAATCGCCACCAGACTAGTGATGCAGACCACTCTCAGCGGTGGTTGGGGTTCAGTCTGCGGACAACGGCACGCTGCGTGGCGGCACCGGCGTGGAGACGACGAACGAACTGGTGGTCTGCCCGTGCACCTGGAACCTGTCCAGCACGCTTTCGAGCGCGGGGATCTCGGCCACCTGGACGCGGATCAGGAAACAGTCCTCGCCGGAGATCCGGTGGCACTCGACGACCTCCGGGGTGCGCTCGGCCAGCTCGATGATCTTCGGGATCTGCCCCGGTCCGGGCCGGAGCCGGACCCAGGCGGCGACCGGCCGGCCGAGCGCGGCCGGGTCGATGTCGATGCGGTACCCGCGGATCACGCCGGACTCCTCCAGGCGCGCGACCCGCTCGCGCACCGTCGGCGTGGAAACGCCCAGCCGGCGGGCAAGCTCCGTGGTCCGTAGCCGGGGGTCGGCTGTGAGCTCGTTCAGTATCCTGATATTGAGTTCATCCAGGAGCTGACTTCTCGTTTCGGTAAGCAAAACCGCCTCCTAGGCTCCGATCCGTTATGGATCCTCGCACATCTCATTCCTACTCTAGTGAGGGTGACAACTCTTACCGAAGCTCCGCCGCGGGCCGGTCGGCTCGCGGCCGGCGCCGCCGCCATCACGGTCGTCCTGTGGGCGTCGTCGTTCGTCGCCATCCGCCATGTCGGCACCGAGATCTCCGCCGGTGCGCTGTCGCTGGCCCGGCTCGGGCTGGGCAGCATCTTCCTCGGCGCTCTCCTGCTGAAGCGGTCACGGCCTGCCGTACGTCGTTGGCCGACGAAGCGCGACTGGCTGCCACTGATCGCGTGCGGCGTGCTCTGGTTCGGCGTCTACAACCTGGCGCTCAACGAGGCCGAGCGGCGGCTCGACGCCGGGACGGCTGCCATGCTCGTGCACATCGCCCCGCTGCTGATCGCCGTACTCGCCGGAGTCGGTCTCGGCGAGGGCTTCCCGCGGCAGCTGGTGATCGGAGGCTTGGTCGCGTTCGCCGGCATCGTCGTGATCGGTACGTCGACCTCCAGCGGCCGCGCCGAGACGTGGGGGGTTGTGCTCTGCGTCGTCGCCGCGATCTCGTACGCCGTCGGCGTGGTCACCCAGAAGCCACTCCTGAGCCGTCTGCCTGCCGCAGAGGTCACCTGGCTCGCCTGCACGATCGGAGCGGTCGTCTGCCTGCCGTTCGCGCCCACTCTGGTCGAAGAGGTCCGCTCCGCCGACGCGGCGACCGTCTGGTGGATCGTCTACCTGGCAGCGTTCCCGACTGCGCTCGGCTTCACCACATGGGCCTTCGCGCTCCGGCGTACAAGTGCTGGACGGATGGGGGTCACCGTGTACGCGGTGCCGGTTGTCGCGATCGTGCTGGGCTGGCTGCTGCTCGGTGAGACTCCGACGGTGATGGCGTTCGCCGGCGGCGCGCTGTGCCTGGCCGGGGTCGCTATCTCGCGGAGGAGGACCTCATGAAGTTCGGTGTGTTCGTCCCGCAGGGCTGGCGGATGGACCTGGTCGAGCTGGACGACCCCGTCGAGCAGTGGGAGGCCATGACCGCTGTAGCCAAAGCAGCCGACGCAGGTCCGTGGGACTCGATCTGGCTCTTCGACCACTTCCACACCGTCCCTGAGCCCGCCCGCGAGACGGTCTTCGAGATGTGGACGACCACGGCCGCCCTGGCGCGTGACACGTCGCGGGTGAACCTGGGCCAACTGGTCGGCTGCAACGGGTACCGCAACCCGGCCCTGTTCGCCAAGATGGCCGCCACCGTCGACGTCGCCAGCCACGGCCGCATGTACGCCGGCATCGGTGCCGGCTGGTCGGAACACGAGTGGAAGGCGTACGGCTATCCCTGGACGAGTCAGAAGGAGCGGATGGGCTCGTTCGTCGAGTCGGTCGAGCTGCTGCACCGGTTGTGGACCGAGGACGACGTGGTGTTCCAGGGGCAGTACCACTCGGTCGACAAGCCGTACGTCGTCCCGCGGCGCAAACCCAAGCTGTGGATCGGCGGCGGGGGTGAACGCGTTACATTGCGACTAGTTGCAAAGTACGGCGACGCCTGCAACTTCGGCACCGGACGGGTCGACGTGATCGAGCAGAAGCTGGCGATCCTCCGGAAGCACTGCGAGGAGGTCGGCCGCGACTACGACGAGATCATCAAGTCGACCAGTCTGAACGTCTTCCCGATCGAGGACGGCGCCGACCCGGTGGCTGCGACGGCCAAGGCACGTGGGCGATACAGCCTGGAGGAGTTCCAGGAGATCGGCTCCGGCGGGACATCCCACATGCTGGCAGAGGTGGTCACGACGAAGCAGCTGAGCGAGCACGTGGAGCAGCTCGGCGAAGCAGGCATCGATTACGTGATCTCGTACATCCCTGGAGTCGCTTACGACCACGAGCCGCTGGAGCGATTCGCGGAGGAGGTCGTGCCGCAGTTCAGCTAGGTGCTCGTGGATCCCGTCGTACTGGGTCCGCGTCGGAGAACCTAAGGTGTGCATGAGGTGTTGTGCGCGCGATCAGCGGGTTCTCAGGCGATTCTCACAGAAGCGACCTACTCTCGGTGGCGGAACTTCGAGTGAAGCGGGGCAGACGATGCGGGTACTGGTGGTGGACGACGACCGGGCGGTCCGGGACTCGCTGCGCCGTTCGCTGGAGTTCAACGACTTCGAGGTGGTGACCGCGTCCGACGGCGCCGAGGCACTCGCGGTGATCGGCAACGTCGAGCCGGACGTCGTGGTGATGGACGTGATGATGCCGCGGCTGGACGGGCTGGAGACCACCAAGGCCTTGCGGGCCGCGGGCAACAATGTGCCGATCCTGGTGCTCACCGCGCGGGACGCGGTCGCGGACCGGGTCGACGGCCTGGACGCCGGCGGCGACGACTACCTGACCAAGCCCTTCGCGCTCGAGGAGCTGCTGGCCCGGCTGCGCGCGCTGCTGCGCCGCAGCAGCACCCCTGGCGACGGCGGCCAACGCGGCGAGGTGCTGCAGTACGCCGACCTCGTGGTCGACGTCGACGCGCACGAGGTGCATCGCGGGGACGTGGCGATCCAGCTCACCCGGACCGAGTTCTCCCTGCTCGAGCTGCTGATCCGCAACCCACGGCGCGTGCTGGAGCGGGCGGTCATCCTGGACGCGGTCTGGGGCTACGACTTCCCCACCACTGCCAACTCGCTCGAGGTCTACGTCGGCTATCTGCGCCGCAAGACCGAGGTCAACGGCCTGCCTCGCCTGATCCACACCGTCCGCGGCATCGGGTACGTGCTGAGGGACACCCCGCCGTGAGTGAGCAACACCCCGAGCAGTTCCCGTCGTACGCCGACCGTCCGCAGCAACCGCAGGAACCGCCGCAACCGCCGACGCAGTCCCGGCCGCCCGTTGCCAGTAGCAACGGCAACCGTGTCGCGGCGACCGCTGCCCGGACCCAGACGTGGTGGAACGAGACGCTCCACAAGCTCACGCTGCATGCCCGCGTGACGTTGCTCGCGGCGGTCGCGGTCGGCCTCGCGGTGGCGATCGTCAGCATCGCGGCGTACGTCACCGTCCGCCAGCAGATGTACCAGAACCTCGACAACAGCCTCACCCAGCGTGCTGCCCAGGCCGCGAAGAAGGGCGTCCTGACCGATCTCACGATCCTGCAGGGCGTGCCGTCGGACGCTCTCGGCCTGAGTGACATCCGTGTCGGCGTGATCAGCGCCGAAGGGCAGCAGTTCGGGCCGCCGAGCAGCCTGCTGCCGCCGATGGGCCAGGACGAACTCCAGGTGGCGCGCGCTCAGGGGGACGAGGTCAGCCTGCGGACCGTCGGCGTACGCAACGTCGGCTCGCATTTCCGCGTGGTCGCCGTCAGCGCGAGCTACTGTCCGCAGGGCCTGAGCCAGGCCTGCCGGGCGGAACCGGAGAACTACCTCCAGCCCGGGGCTCTGGTCGTCGGGCAGTCGTTGGGGCCGATCGATCAGACGCTGCACAACCTCGGCATCGTGCTGTGGGCGTTCGGGCTGATCGGCGTGATCGGGGCGGCGCTCGCGGGTAACGCGGTCGCGCGGTCCGGTCTGCGGCCGTTGGCGCGGCTGACGGGAGCGGCGGAGCACGTCGCGCGGACCGAGGACCTGAAGCCGATCCCGGTGACCGGGACCGACGAGATCTCCCGGCTGGCGATGGCGTTCAACGCGATGCTCGGCGCGCTCGCGCAGTCCCGCGACCGGCAGCGCCGGCTCGTCGGCGACGCGGGCCACGAACTGCGTACGCCGCTGACCAGCGTCCGCACGAACCTGGATCTGCTCGCCCAGGCGGACAAGCGCGGCGGCCTCCGGCCAGAGGACAGGCAGCAACTGCTGGACGACGTACGCGCGCAGATGGACGAGCTGACGCAGCTGATCGGCGACCTGACCGAGCTGGCCCGCGACACCCCGCAGGTGCGGAACGCGGAGCTGATCGAGCTGTCCAACGTGGTCGAGGACGCCGTCATGAAGGTACGGCGTCGCGCGCCCGGACTGGAGTGGCACGTCCAGCTCACGCCGTTCCCGGTCTGGGGTGACGAGCGGCTGCTCGGGCGCGCGGTAACGAACCTGCTCGACAACGCGGCGAAGTACAGCGTTCCTGAAGGTACGGAGCAGCGCAGCGACGGACAGCCCGTCGGCCACGTGACGGTCCGGCTGCTGGACGGCGTACTGACGGTGACCGACTCCGGGCCGGGGATCGCCGAGGCGGATCTGCCGCACGTGTTCGACCGGTTCTACCGCTCCAGCGAGGCGCGTAGCCGTCCTGGATCGGGCCTGGGCCTGGCGATCGTGAAGCACGCCGCGGAGCAGCACGGCGGCATGATCTACGCCCGCAACGTGCCCGGAGCCGGCGCGCAGTTCACCCTGTGGCTGCCCCACGCGGCGACACAGACCCGATAGCGGACGGGGCTCGAGTCAGGCTTCCTCGTCCGGTGCGCTGAGCTCGGCGTTGATCCGCATCGCCTCGGCCAGTTGGTCTTCCAAGATGATGATCCGGCAGGCGGCGTCCAGCGAGGTCCCGTTGTCGACCAACTCGCGAGCGCGGGCGGCCAGCCGGAGCTGGTAGCGGGAATAGCGGCGGTGTCCGCCCTCGGAGCGCTGCGGCGTGATCAGCTTCGCCTCGTCCAGGCTGCGCAGGAATCCAGGCGTGGCACCGAGCAGTTCGGCGGCCCGCCCCATCGTGTAGGCGGGGAAGTCCTCGTCGTCCAGATTGGTCGCTGGTGTTTCAGGGTTTTCCGACATCGTTTGCTCCGCTTGCTGGCCTGGGGTCATCGCACCTCCGTGTCGAGGGCCCCGGTGCCGAAGCACCGGGGCCCTGGGTTTGGATTTTCACCATCTACTGACTCTCGAGTCAGCCTCTACTTCCGCGGTCCGCCTTGCAGGCCGGACGTCGCTGGGATCGCACAATGCGTAACCGAGAACCACCTTCCAATCACGATGGGACTGCGGTACCCGCCCGGCGAAACACAGCCTCAGCGGGCGATCCTGATGATGTAATCCACTCCTCTTCTTCAGTGTTCCGACTTCTTACTGCACCCGGCCGTCTTACAACTGCATGTTGCTGGTACTGCGACTGCGGTTACTGCACTACTTGACTGCGAACTACAGGTACTGCACTACAGGTACTGCACTGAACTACAGGTATTGCACTACGAACTCGTCGGCCGGGTCCTGCTGATACTGCGCGTACTGCTGGGCGGTCGTTGGCCGCCCGCGTCAGCTTCTCTTGTTCTCTCGTGGCAACAGAAGAGACTCTAGCCACTCGATCGGCAGATGTCTACTCTCGCCAGCGCAGTTTTTCGTAAGCAGCGAGTTAAGTGTCGCTCCGGCCGCGCTGCCCTCTTCAGAGGATCTTCATGGAGTTCTTCGGTCACTCCGAGGGGATCTTCAGGGCCTTCTCAGGTCCGGCCGACAAAGTACGTGCCATGACCGAGAACCAGCCGCAGCAGCCGCAGAACCAGCCCGGCCAGAACGCACAGGGACCGCAGGCGCCGGAGCGGACGCAGCAGTTGCCGATGTACGGGCAGCATCAGCAGCAGCACGCGCCGCAAGGTGGGCAGCCGCGGCTGGACTCGGGGCCGCAAGGGCAGCGGCCGGGACAGTACCCCTCAGGTGGGAGTACTTATCCGCAGTTCGGGGCGCCGGGGATGCATCAGGGGACGTCTCCGGGCCCGAACTGGCCCATCGGGCCGCAGCCGGCCACCGCCACCGCGGTGAAGCCGAAGCGCCGAGGCGGACTGGCTGCGGTGGCGCTGACCGCGCTACTGGTCGGCGCCGCGAGCGGTGTCGGCGGCGCAGCCGTCTACTCGGCAACCAATGACCACACCACGAACACCCCGTCTGTGACCTCCCCGCTGAACGGCAGCCAGGCGGCTCCCGTGTCGGCACCGGACGGCTCGGTGCAGAGCGCCGCCGCGAAGGTGCTGCCGAGCGTGGTGAAGATCGCGGTCGCGACCCCGCAAGGCGAAGCGACCGGGTCCGGCATCGTGATCAGCAAGGACGGCCTGATCGTCACCAACAACCACGTGGTCTCCGGGGCCGGTCAGGGCGCGAAGCTCAGCGTGATGCTGAACGACGGCCGCACGGTCAGCGCCACGATCAAGGGCACCGACCCGCTCACGGACCTCGCGGTGATCCACGCCGACGCGACCGACCTGACCCCGGCGACCCTCGGCCAGAGCGGCAAGCTCGCGGTCGGGCAGGGCGTGGTGGCGATCGGCTCGCCGTTCGGCCTGGAGGCGACCGTGACCAGCGGCATCGTCTCGGCGCTGAACCGCCCGGTGACGTCGGGCGACGAGCAGCAGGACAGTACGACAGTCTTCCCAGCAATCCAGACGGACGCCGCGATCAATCCGGGGAACTCCGGCGGCGCCCTCATCGACCTCGCCGGCCAGGTGGTCGGTATCAACAGCGCGATCAAAACCGCCGGCGGATCGGGACAATCCGAAGGCGGGAACATCGGCCTGGGGTTCGCGATCCCGATCGACCAGGCCAAGCCGATCATCGACGAGCTGGTGGCCAAGGGCAAGGCCACGCATGCGCGGCTCGGTGTGACGGTCGGCGACGCGCAGTCCTCCGACGGGCTCACCAGCGGAGCGCGGCTCGGCGAGGTTACGTCCGGCGGTGCGGCGGACAAGGCCGGTCTGCAGTCCGGTGACATCGTCACCGCTGTGGACGGTAAGGCGATCGCGTCAGGGGACGCGTTGGTCGCCGCGGTCCGTTCGCACCGCCCGGGCGATCAGGTGACGCTCACCGTCACCCGCAACGGCAAGCCCCAGTCCGTCAAAGCCACGCTCGGCTCCGACAACGGGAACCCGACGGGCTGACCGGACGTCTCACCAATAGACCGGACTGCGCCGCCCACCGAGCGGCGCAGTCCGTTTTCGTCACCCGGACAGGACCTAAGGTTCCGGGTATGAACCTGCGCGACAAACGACCGCCGATCGTGGCCGACGAGCGAACCCAGTTGGTCGGGTGGCTGGACCTGCAGCGGATGCTGGTACGGCGGAAGCTCGAAGAACTGCGGCCCGAGGACGAACATCGTGCGGTGCTTCCGAAGTCGCCGTTGATGACGCCTGCCGGGCTCGTGTCGCACATGCGGTGGACCGAGCACTGCTGGTTCAACGTGATCTTCCTGGGCGAGCCGGAGGCGACCAACCCACAGTTCCGGAAGGAACCGGAAAGCGCCGACATGCGGGTGGACGGCGTACCCCTGGCGCAGCTGCTGGACGAGTTCGAGGCGCAGTACGCGCAGTCGAACGAGATCACCGCGGCGCACTCGCTCGACGAGATCGGGAAGGACCCGGACTACCAGCCGTCGCTGCGCTGGATCCTCATCCACATGGTCGAGGAGACCGCGCGGCATGTCGGCCACCTGGACGCGATGCGCGAACTGCTCGACGGCGAGACCGGGTATTACTAGAACCTGTGGAGATCCATCGGGCGGACGAGCGGTTCCGGACCGCGAACGAGTGGCTGGACTCGCGGCATTCGTTCTCGTTCGGACCGCATTACGACCCGGCGAACGTCGGGTTCGGGTTCCTGCTCGCTCACAACGACGAGACAGTTGCCCCGGGCACCGGGTTCGGCACGCATCCGCACCAGGACCTGGAGATCGTCACCTGGGTACTGCGGGGCGCACTGGCGCACCGCGATTCGCAGGGAAACAGCGGCGAGGTCCACCCGGGGCTCGCGCAGCGGATGAGTGCGGGGTCGGGTATCCAGCACTCCGAGTGGAACGACGGCCCTGATCCGGTGCACTACGTCCAGATGTGGGTCCGGCCCGATCGCCTCGACCTTTCCCCGTCGTACGAACAGGCCGAACTCGACCTCACCACCGGCGAGCTCGTCCCGGTCGCCTCCGGCCTCGCCAAACATGCCACCACCACGGCCATCCGCTTGAACCAACGGTCCGCAGGACTGTCCGTCGCCCGCCTCACCCCCGGCGCCGCGATCACCCTTCCCGCAGCGCCGTACCTGCATCTCTTCGTGACGGCGGGTACGGCGAACCTCGAGAACGCGGGCGATCTCGGGACCGCGGACGCCGTACGCCTGACCGGCTCGGACGGTGAGCGCGTCACCGCAGGCGCCGCCGGGACCGAACTCCTCATCTGGGAGATGCTCGACAGGACCTAGACAGCGCCGGTCAGGCTGAGCCACCGTGCCAGCTGCGGAGATGCTGCCTCAGTGGTCCGGAGACCGATGTAGCCGTCCGGGCGTACGGCGATCAGGCCATGACCGTCACGATCCAGCAGCCGGTGCACCTGGATCGAATCGTCTGAAACGAGGTGATCGATGGTCGGCGCATCGCGGAGCAGCAGGACATGAGTACCTGGCCGCGCGGTGAGCGTCTGAAGCCGGGTGCGGCCGTCTGCGACGGTGACAGGCAGGTCCGGCAGCCGTTCACCAACTTGGAGCGGGAGCGACTCGGGCATGCCGTCGTCGATCGACAGCCGGCTGTCCGGATACCTGACGCGGAGCTGCGCGAGGATACGGAACCCCGCGGCCGTCAGTTGCCGACAGTGCAGGACGGATGGCACCAACAGCGGAGCGCCCAGCGGGAGCAGGACGGTCCGGACCAGCGATGCCGGCGGATCAAGGCCGGACTCCGCCCAGAAGACGAGGTTGGTCCAGGCGGTTGTGGTACGCGCGACAGGCCGGCGCTCCAGCTCGTACGAGTCGAGCAGCGTCTCCGGATCTGCGGCGTTTGCGGCCCGGGCCAGTTTCCAGCCGAGGTTGATCGCGTCCTGGATGCCGGTGTTCATGCCCTGACCGCCGGCCGGTGAGTGAACATGCGCGGCGTCGCCGGCCAGGAAGACCCTGTTGTTCCGGTAGCGGTCGGCGAGCCGATGGCGCATGGGCACGAGTTCCGACCAGGCGACCCGGCCGACGCGCGTTCCGAGCCCGGCCGCATCGAGCATCTCCTGCACGTCGCTCGGCGAGATCGTGTCGCCGGCAAGCCCACCGCTCACCGCCCGGGTCGCCAGCAATCGCCACGTCGCCTGATCGCCGTGCGGAAACAAGAAGACCAGACCGGAGCGGGTGGTCGCCACATGGGCCGTGTCCGTCCCGACACCACCGTCCAGCTCGATGTCGGCCTGCACGACTTCCCGGTCGTAGTCCCCACCGGTCCACCCGATGTCGACTGCCTGGCGAACCGTGCTGTCGGCGCCGTCGCACCCGACCAGGTAGTCGTAGGCGGCTGTCGTCGAGCCGGCTCCCCGGAGCTGCGCCCGTACGGCGTCCCTCGGTGCGGACGTGAGGCCGGCAAGCTCGACCCCACGCTCGACCGGAACACCGCGGCTCACCAACGCGGCGGCCAGGACCGACTCCGCCCGAGCCTGGGGCAGCAACGTGAGATGGGGGTACGCCGTGTCCGGTACCGCGAGGTCGGCGATCTTCACCCGGACGATACGACCGCGCAGATGGAGCTGCACGGTCGGCGCGCGATCGGCGTACTCGAGCAGCGACTCGACGACACCGAGCGGGCGGAGTACCTCGAGCGTCCGTGCGTGCATCATCATCGCTCGCGAGGGCCGTGCCGCGTCGGGGCGTCGGTCGATCACCCGGACGGCGGCACCTGACGCATGCGCCTGCAGGGCGAGGGCGAGCCCGGTCGGTCCGGCGCCCACCACCAGCACCCGGGGCCTGGTCACCAGGACTCCGTCGGCCGCCACCACTGACCGGGTTCGACCGGCCCTTCGACGGTGCTCGGATCGGTGACCACGTCGTCACGACGGAGGCCGGGAAGCACGTGGTAGCGGATCGAGCTGAGCTCGGAGACCAACGCCAGTGGCCACCACAGAGCCCGCACGTAGGCATCGGCCTGGTCCGGCCCGTCCCAGTCGTAACAGCCGCGATAGACGCCGAACTCGTCGGCGGCGAACCAGAGCTTCGACACGAAGCCCGGGAAGCCGACGAACAACGGCGTGTTCAGCAAGCTCTCGTCCCGGAACAACTTGTGGCCCCGCCCTCTGATCAGCCGCAGCCGGAACTGGACGATCAACACGCACGGATCCAGCGGAGCCGGTCTGTCCAGCCGGGTCTCGCGGTAGACCCACGACGTCGAGCCGTCACCGAACCGCACCCGCATCCCGACGCGATCCCGAGGCAGCCGGATCCGGCGCTGGAACAGTTCTACGCCGGTCCGACCCGCACATTGCCCTAGCCGAGCCAGTGCGGTCGTCAACCGGAGGTGCTCCACTTGTCCGTCCACGGCTACCTCCCCCATTACCGTCGTCCTCGCCGGCCGCGCCGGACAACGTCAAAAGGTCCCGAGACCTGCGGGACCTTCGACTGGGAGGGGAGCTAGTCGGTCTGCTCGCTCATCGTCCAGACGTGGCGCAGGGACTGGCCGGCGACGCCCTCGGGGTTCTCGGCGAAGCCCTCGACGAACTGGCTCATGTGCTGCTGCCAGCGCTGGTCGGTCGGGTCGTTGCGCAGGTACGCGACCGCGGCCTCGAAGTCGTCGGTCACCACCAGGTGGAAGAGGTCGCGGCCGCTGCGCCAGATCGACCAGTCGCTGATCCCGGCGGTGCGCATCACGGTGATCAGCTCCGGCCAGACGCGAGCGTGCTCGAGCTCGTAGGCCTCTTCGGTACCGGGAATCAGGCGGCTGTGCAGAGCAAGGCGGGTCACAAAGGAGCAGAATACGCCTGGCGGCGCACCGCTGGAACGCGGTTCCAGAATCCGGGTACGCCGATTCGCGCAGCGTCTCGCTCCCGATTCACCCACCCTCTGACGCCAACTCCCGAGCGGGTACGCGCGTCGTACTTGGGCGGGTTGAGTAGTTTCGCCCTCGTGGTCAGGTAACCACACGCCGAAGACTGTGCCCGGTGTCCATCCGTCGTCGTGCGAGAGTTGGGATTGTGAAGCGAACCACTGCGATCGTCTGCCTGAGTAGTCTGCTGATCACCGCTGGATGTTCGGACAGCAAGTCCGGCGGCGGCGGAAAGTCCGGGAACGACGAGCAGCAGGCGTCCGGTGCGGTCATCAAGCAGTTCGCCGACGCGTGGGTGAAGGCGTGGGCGCCGAACGGGAAGCCGGACGCGGCCGGGGCGCTGACCGACAACCCGACGGTGTTCGCCAAGCGGCTCGACGACGTCGACACCGCGCTGGTCGCGAGCACCGTGACGGTCACCCCGCAGGGCGATCCGAAGTGCACCGACGGCAACTGCACCCAGGAACTGGCCGTCGAGGCGCAGTTGCGCGGTATCGGCGCGATGAAGTGGACCAGTACGGCGACCGCGGTGAAGACCGGCGACGCGTGGAAAGTGAAGGCGTCGGGCGACACGATCTACCCCGGTCTCGGCGACAGCAACTACCTGAAGCGGGTCCGCACGCTACCGGCCCGGGCCTCGATCCTGGACCGCAACGGCGTCGCCCTGACCGCGAACCGGCCGGTTGTGATCGTCGGCGTCGCCGCGGGCACCAAGGCGACGGCAGCGACGTACGCCGCGTTCACCAGGTACCTCGACGTCGACGGCGCGAAGCTCGCCGCACGGGCGAAGGCGGCCCCGGCCGGGCAGTTCGTGGACGCGATCACGATCCGGGCCGAGGAGTGGGAGGCGCTCCGGCCGACGATGAGCAAGCTGCCCGGCGTGCTGACCATGGGCGGCACGCAGTCGCTGCCGCCGACCTCGACGTTCGCCCGGTCGCTTCTCGGCACCATGAAGACCGCGACCGACGAGACCCTGAAGAACGCGGGCCCGACCGCGTCGGCGCAGGATCAGGTCGGCACGACCGGCCTGCAGTACGCGTTCCAGCAGCAGCTCGCCGGTACGCCGGGCGGCACGGTCGCGCTGCGGGACGGCAAGACCAAGCTGACGATCAAGACCGTCTTCAGCCAGAAGGGCGCCGCCGGCAAGCCGGTGAAGACCACCCTCGACACGAACATGCAGAAGGCCGCCGAGGCAGCGCTGGCGACCAGCAAGCTGCCGGCCTCACTGGTCGCCGTCCAGGCGTCGACGGGACAGATCCTCGCCGCGGCGAACGGGCCGCAGGTGGCCAGCTACAACCGCGCGTTCCAGGGCCGGTACGCGCCGGGCTCGACGTTCAAGATCGTCACCTCGGCGGCGCTCCTGGGCAGCGGGCTGACCGCCGCGACACCGCTGCCGTGCACGAACACGATCAACGTGTTCGGCAAGACGTTCAAGAACTACGACGCGCTGGCGGCGTACGGCAACGGCACGATGCAGCAGGCGTTCAACCAGTCCTGCAACACCGCGTTCATCTCGCAGCACGCGCGGCTGCCGAAGGACGGGATGACGAAGGCCGCGGCGATGTTCGGCATCGGGCGGGACCTCAACCTGTCGATCTCGGCGTACGGCGGCCAGGTGCCGGCGCCCAAGGACGACGTCGAAGAGGCCGCGTCGATGATCGGCCAGGGCACGGTCACCGCGAGCCCGCTGGCGATCGCCCTGGTCGCCGCGACGGTCGACCACGGTACGGCGATGAAGCCGGTGCTCGTACCGGGCAAGGACGCCGCCGGCGCGGCCGCCTCCCCGTTGCCCGCGGCAACTGTCGCGGCGCTGCGGACGTTCATGCGCACCACGGTCACCGGCGGTACGGCGAAGGTGCTGGCCGGCAACGGAGCGGTCGCCACCAAGACGGGTACCGCCGAGGTCGTCGCGAACGGCAAGGTGACCACCAACGCGTGGATGGCCGGCTACCGCGGTGACGTGGCGTTCGCGGTCATCGTGGAAGGCGGCGAGTCCGGCTCGCACACCGCCGGCCCGATCCTGAAGACCTTCCTCAGCACCTTCAAATGAGGACTTCCTGAGAGTTCGCTGAAAGCGCGCCGTCACGGGAAAATCGTCACTTAGGGTTGCCGGATGGAGAGCTTGGTTTGCCCTAGGTCCTGCCTGGTGATCCAGCGCCGTAGCGAGGAGGTGCTCGGTGCGGTGGCTCGGCGTGCGGGGGCGAAGGTCTCGATGCGGAGCATCGTGGCCTTTGCACCCGTGCGGCGAGGTGCCGTGCCGAGTGCCCCGCAGTAGGCGATGGATCACCAGGCAGGACCTAAGTGCCGCGGCGCGATGCGGACGTACGAGCGCAGCGGGATCACCGTCGACCAGTGCGGTGACTGCCGCGGCATCTTCCTCGACCGGGGTGAGCTGGAGCGGCTCGTCGACGCCGAGGCGCGGTTCAACACACCGCAGCAGTCGCAGCAGCCTCGGTACGAGGAGAAGAAGCGGTACGACGACGACCGGCGCTACGACAACGACCGGCGCGACAACGACCGGCGGTATGACCCGCGGTACGGGAACCAGTACCCGCACAAGAAGAAAAAGAAGTCGTTCCTGGAAGAGCTCTTCGACTAGCGGGCGATGATCGTGCCTTGGGCGATCGCGCACAGGGTCGACGTACCGGCGTCGTCGAGCGTTGTGAGTTCGCAGGTGCATGTCGCCTGTCGCCTGCTCGAATACGCGACCTTCGCCTCGGCACGGAGCAGCACGCCCCGGGCCGGGCGGAGGTAACTGATCGTGAAGCCACCGGTCAGCACCTCGGAGCCGAGCGCCGTACCGCCGGCGAAGGTGAGGGCGTTGTCGGCCGCGTAGCTGAGTACGCCGCCGTGCAGGAAACCGTTCTGCTGCAGGAGATCCGGCCGGATGTCGAGCTCGAGTGTCGCGCCGCCGTCCCCGAACGCGGTCACCCGGGCACCGACCAGCACACTGAACGGCTGCGCCGCCAACAACTTCTGAGCCACCTCTAACGTCAAGTCCACCACCCGCCGCACGATATGCCAGGCGATGCCGGACACCGGGTGCGGGCGGGTTTATGGTCATGGTCGTGACGACGCCAGCGGTGATCCTCCGCCCGATAACCGACAGCGAGTACCCGAGCTGGATGGAGCGCGCCGCCGCCTCGTTCGCGGCCGGAGTCGGGCCGGCCCGCGGGCTGACGCCGGACGAAGCACTCGCGCTCGCCTACGAGCAGACCGAGCAGCTGCTGCCCGAGGGACCGGCTACCGACCGGCAACTGATCTGGATCGCGGTCGTGGACGACGAGCCGGTCGGCAGCCTCTGGATCAGCACCAAGTCGAAGGTGCCGTTCATCTACGGCATCGAGGTGGACCATGCGCACCGCGGCAAAGGCTACGGCCGGGCGATCATGCTGGCCGGCGAGGAGGAGTGCCGGCGGCTCGGCCACACCCAGCTGGACCTGAACGTCTTCGGCGACAACACCACCGCGATCTCCCTGTACGACTCGCTCGGCTACACGGTCATCTCGCAGCAGATGCGCAAGGACCTCTGAAGGCCGACGGTGTGCAAGGTCGACAGGACGTGTCGGGTGGCTGGGTAGTGCACCTGAGCGTGATTCGGGTCGGTGCGTACAGCGTCTCGCGGTGCACTACCTGTTGAGCTGCCGGTCGTGCGCCCGCAAAGTCGCTGGACGACGCTTTCCGGGACGTTTTACGGTGGTGGTGGCAGCCGCACGTCGGAAGGACCCACAGGGAGCGATGTCGACACGCCGTCGAGACAAGGGTTGATATCCGTTCAACCCCCGCGGTCGGACCGGACCGCGTAGCCGGGACGGACCACACAGGGTCCGCCTGGCCGATCTCACCTGGCGTGAGCGGCCTGCGCTCTGCGCGTTTGCGCGTGGACGCTGCCCGGTCCTGACACTCTCTCGAAAGCGGTGCTTTCACGTGACGCCTGTTCACGACCTGTCGCCGGTCATCGCGGCACAAGATCTGACCAAGACCTACACCTTCCACCAGCAGCGCGCCGGACTCGGCGGCGCACTGAAGAGCCTGGTGAAACGCAAGTACGAGACCCGGCTCGCCGTCGACCGGGTCACCTTCTCCATCGGCCGTGGCGAGGTCGTCGGACTGCTCGGCCCGAACGGCGCCGGCAAGACGACCACGCTGAAGATGCTGTCCGGCCTGCTCTACACCACGTCCGGCGACCTGCAGGTGCTCGACCACACGCCGTCGGACCGCAAGCACGACTACCTGCGCCGGATCGCGCTCGTCATGGGCCAGAAGACCATGCTGTGGTGGGACGTTCCGGCGATGGAGAGTCTGCTGCTGCACAAGGACATGTACGGCCTGTCCACCGCGGAGTTCGACCGGAACGTCGCCGAACTCGCCGAGCTGCTCGAGGTCGAGCACCTGCTGAACGTGCAGGTCCGCAAGACCTCGCTCGGTGAACGCATGAAGCTCGAGCTGATGGCGGCCCTGGTCCACGGCCCGGAAATCCTGTTCCTGGACGAGCCGACGATCGGTCTCGACGTCGTCGCGAAGGCCCGGGTCCGGTCGTTCCTCGCCGATGTCAACCGGCTCCGCGGTACGACCATCCTGATCACCAGCCACGACATGGACGACATCGCGGCGCTCTGCTCGCGGGTGATGATCATCGACCACGGCCGGCTGCAGTTCGACGGCGGTCTGGACGACCTCGTCCGTACGGCGCAACCACGCAAGCTCGTGCGCGCGACGTACGCGAGTCCGGTCGCGGCCGACCGGCTGGTCGGGCTGGACGGCGTGAGCGCGGTCGAGGTGTCCGGGCCGACGGTGAAGCTCGAGGCGGATCGGGAGCGCGCCGGATCCGTGATGGAGCAGCTGACGCGGCTGGGCCCGCTGGTCGACCTCGACGTCGCGGACGCAGACATCGAGGACATCATGCGCGACCTGTTCCTGCGCCGCAGCACCCTCGGAGACGCGTCATGACTGTATCGATGCCACGCCTCCGGCGCGGCGGGTCATGGGGCTTGACGCGCAACCTCCGCGTCGTACGGCGGATGACGGCGGCCGATATCGCGCAGCAGTCGGTGTACCGCGGGGCGTGGATCATCTTCATGCTGGCGAACATCTGTATGCCGATCATCTCGTTGCTGATCTGGCGGACGGCGCTCGCGAGCGGGGCCCGGTTGCCGGTCGACGAGCGCTACATCACGACGTACTTCGTGCTGCTCGGAGTCGTCACGATGGCGACCTCGTCCTGGATGGCCGGGTTCCTCGCCCAGGACATCCGGATGGGCAAGCTGTCCAGCTGGATGATCCGGCCGGCGTCGTTGCTGACCGGGTTCGTCGCGAACAACCTGTCGGAGAAGTTCCTGAAGCTGTTCGCGCTGGTTCCGATGATCGGCATCGTGTGGTGGATCTTCCGCGACTCGATGAACATCCCGGCCGGCCCGGGCCGCTGGGCGCTGTTCGCGATCAGCATCCTGCTCGGGGCGATGCTGGTGTTCATCATCGACATCCTGATCGCGTCGCTCGCGTTCTGGATGGACGACGTGAGCGCACTCGTCCAGGCCCGCGTGATCATCGCGAGCGTGCTGTCCGGTGCCGTCGTACCGCTGGCGCTGATGCCGGAGTGGTCGCGGGGGTTCGTCGACCACCAGCCGTTCCGCTACACGGTGTCCTTCCCGGTCGAGATCGTCGCGGGTCAGCTGACCGGCCGCGAACTCCTTGCAGGGCTGGGATTCCAGCTCGGGTACGTCGTGGTGTTCGCGGCGATCGCCCGACTCGTGTGGTCCGCGGGGATCCGCGCGTACTCGGCGGTGGGCGCATGAGCTGTATTGAATGCGCGCCTCCGGCGCGCGGGTCATGGGGCTGTGACTTCCGGTCTTCCCTCGTCGCTATGGTCGCTTCGCTCCCGCCGCTCCTCAGTCCAGACCGGGAGGCCCCATGAGCACGCACGATCGGACCTGGTGGCACAAGCAGTGGCGGCATCTGCGGTTGTGGCGGCGGTTCTTCGCGCAGGCAGTGGTTCGGGAAACTCATTTCCGTGCGCATTTCCTGACCACGCTGCTCGTCGGGCTCGTCCAGCTCGGGCTGGGGATCGTGCCGACGTTGCTGCTGTTCGGGTTCACGTCCGAGGTGGGCGGGTGGTCGCGTGCGGAGGTGATCGCGCTGGTCGGTGTGTTCCAGATCGTCACCGGGCTGATGGCGACGTTCGTGGCGCCGAACCTGAACCGGATGACGACGTATCTGACCGAGGGTGAGCTGGACGGCGTCCTGCTGCGGCCGGTGTCGAGCCAGTTCTACCTGACGCTGCGATGGATCAACGTCGCGGAGCTCACGAACGTCGCCAGCGGCGTCGCCGTACTGGTGATCGGGCTGGTGCAGGCCGACCTCGCCCCTGGAGCGGGCCAGGTTGTGCAGGCCGTCGTACTCGTCGGCTCCGGGTTGGTGCTGCTCACCGCTGTGTGGTCGGCGATGTCGTTCCTGGCGTTCTGGCTGCAGTCGGTGAACCCGATCGGGTTCGTGTTCCTGAGCCTGATGGAGGCCGGGCGGTACCCGCTGGTGTTCTTCCCGGTCGCGGTGCGGACGTTCCTGACGTTCGCGTTCCCGGTCGCGTTCGCGACGACGTTTCCGGTGCGCGCGCTGGCGGGCGATCTCGGCTGGGGAACAGTGGCCGTCGGCGTCGGGTTCGCGGTGGTGGCGATGCTGCTGGTGCGGTTGCTGTGGCGGCGCGGGCTGCTGACGTACTCCAGCGCGTCCAGCTGATGTGGTTACCTGTCAGCTATGAGCTGGTGGCTCCTGCACGTGGACATGGATCAGTTCATCGCTGCCGTCGAGATCCGGCGGCGGCCTGAGCTCCGTGGGCTGCCTGTCGTGGTGGGCGGGTCCGGCGACCCGACCCAACCACGGCAGGTGGTCGCCACCGCGTCGTACGAGGCACGGGAGTACGGCGTGCATTCCGGGATGCCGGTGCGGGCGGCGTACAAGAAATGCCCGGACGCCGTTTTCCTTCCGACGGATCCGGCGGCGTACGACGCGGCGTCGGCCGAGGTGATGGACACGCTGCGGTCTTTCCCGGTCGTCGTCGAGGTCTGGGGCTGGGACGAGTGCTTCGTCGGCGCGGAGGCCGACGACCCGGAATCGCTCGCTTTCAAGCTGCGGACTGCCGTCGCCGATCGGACCGGGCTGACCTGCGCGGTCGGCATCGGCGACAACAAGACCCGCGCCAAACTCGCGACTGGATTCGCCAAGGAGAAACGCTCGCACGCCGAACCGTTCGAGGGCGCCGGCCCGGCCACCGGGGTCTACCGCCTCACCGCGGCCAACTGGCGCGAGGTGATGGACCACCGTCCCGTCCGCGACCTCTGGGGCATCGGCCCCCGGATGGAACGCAACCTCGGCGAGCTCGGGGTGCAGACGGTCGCCGAGCTCGCCGCGGCCGACCTGGACGTACTCAAGAAACGCTTCGGACCCAAGATGGGCACCTGGTACGCCGCTCTGGGTCGCGGCCTCGGCGACACCGAGGTCACCGACGTGCCCCGCGAACCGGTCTCCCGCAGCCACGAGGAAACCTTCCCAGCAGACCTCGCTGACCGCCCGGCCGTGGAACGCGAACTCCGCCGCATCGCCCTCGAGGTCACCCGCGAGGTCGTAGCCGAAGGCCGCACCATCCAACGCGTCTCGGTCAAGGTCCGCTTCATCAACTTCTACACCCCCATCAAGAGCCGCAAACTCAAAACCCCCACCCAAGACCCCGAGCTGATAGCCACCACAGCCCTCTCCCTCCTCGAAAAGTTCCCCCTCACCCGCCCCATCCGCCTCCTGGGCGTCCGCGTCGAGTTCGTCCCACCGACGCCCTGAACGAGCCGCTATATAACTTTATTCTAGTAAAGTTATATAATGGCCGGTGTGAACCAACCCGGAGATCTTCAGCTTGCGGTCGGGTGGGAGCCGTCCGAATGGGACGCGGGCGACATCCCGATGTCTCGTCGTGAGCGGGCGGAGTCGACGGGGTCCTATCTGGCGTCCGTCCCGCCTGCGATCTCGGACCTGGATTTCGACATCCCTTCGGAGGTTGCCGCCGGTGCGGAGGACGCGCTGGTCGAGATCTCCCGCTTCGACGCCGAGCTCGCCGCGTCGCTCCCGCGAGCCGATGGCGAGCTCGCGCCGCTCGCCGTCGTCCTGCTGCGCACCGAGTCGGCGTCCTCCTCGCAGATCGAAGGTGTCACCGCAGGAGCGAAAGCGCTGGCCATCGCCACCCTGAACGAGTCCTCGGGTCAGAACGCCCGGATGGTCGCTGCCAACGTCGAGGCCATGCAGAAGGCGATCGATCTGGCCGATGACCTCAGCACCGACTCGATCCTCGCCGCTCACCGGGCACTGATGCACGACCAGGCCTATGCCCATCCCGGGCGGCTACGAGACGGTCAGGTCTGGATCGGGGGCGGGCCGACCCCACACACTGCGACGTTCGTCCCGCCCCGGCACGAGCGGGTGCCGGCGTTGATGGACGACCTGGTCGCGTTCTGCCGGCGGACCGACCTCCCGGTCCTCACCCAGGTCTCGATCGCACATGCCCAGTTCGAGACGATCCATCCGTTCAACGACGGGAACGGCCGCACCGGCCGGACTCTCGTCCACGCGATGCTGCGCCGGTCCGGCGTGACCAGGCGGCTGACCGTCCCGGTCTCAGCCGGCCTGCTCACCGACACCGATGCGTACTTCGCGGCGCTCGGCTCGTACCGAGACGGCGACCCCGTCCCGATCATCACGCAGTTCAGCCGAGCGTCGTTCGCTGCCGTCGGCAACGGCCGCCGGCTGGTCAGCGACCTCACCGAAATCTACGCCGACTGGCAGCAAGTCCTCCCGTCACGGAAGGGCTCGGCTGCCCGTCGCCTCCTGCCGCACCTGCTCAGCCAACCGGCCGTCACAATCGCGCACGTCCAGCAGCATCTGGACGTGTCACAGCCGGCCGCGCAGCGCGCCGTCGATCAGCTTGTGGAAGCAGAGATTCTGAAGCAGATCTCGACGGGGAAGCGCGACCGGGCATGGATCGCACGCGAGGTGATCACCGTGCTGGACGAGTTCGCAGCGCGCTCCGGGCGCCGCGGCTGATCTCGCCGCTCAGCTGAGTTGGGTGAGGATCTTGGCCATCGTGGTGTAGCTTTCGCGGACGGCTTTGGGGTTGTTGAGGCGGTGGCGTTCGAGGCGGAGTGCGGCTAGGTGGCGGGCTTCGTAGAGATTTGCTCTCCAGAGGGCGGCGGGGGTTCGGTTCAAGGCGCCGTACGAGTCCCAGAAGGACTCCCGTTCGTCGTGTTTCGCCTGGGCCATGCGGATGGTCCAGTCCGCGGCGGGGTCGCCGAACTCGGTTCGGTCGAAGTCGAGTACGCCCGAGATCAGCGGCTCGGGCGCGTTCGCGTCGAGGAGGCAGTTCACCGTCCACAGGTCGCCCGTCAGCAACCGTGGCTCCTGTACTTCGTCCAGCGTCGTGCGGCCCTGCGCAGCCAGCTCAGCGGCCTGTCGTACGTCGGTGCCGTCGAGACCCGCTTGCTCCAGGTCGTCGGCGATCTGCGTGAAGGATGCGATCACCACCTCACTCCAGGACGCGTACGACGGGCCGGCCACGCGACCGAAGTGCGGTCCGCGTACGTCGTGCACGGTCCGGGTGATCGCGCCGAGTTGGCGGAAGAACGTCGTACGGCCGGACCGTGGATAGCGGCCGAGCTGCTCCGGCGCCGGAACTCCCGCCAGGCAGGTCTGGATCATCCAGTCCCGGGCGACGATGTCGTGCGACCAGTCGACGGCCAGCACCTGCGGCATCAACGGCGCGATCGCCGCGAGCCAAGGAACGCTCGCGTATTCGTTCCGCATCAGGTGCAGCTCGGACCCGAACTGCGACGCTTCCGGCGGTGCCACCCGCAGGATCACCGGGTCGTTCCTCCCGGCCAGGTCCACCCGGTAGACGCTGTTGTAGCCGCCGTACCCCAGCCCCACAGCCCTCACCGCACGAGAACCGAACGCCCGCCGGCAGATCGCCTCGATCTCCCCCGCCGTCAGCCCGCGCTGGAACGCCCCCGCTCCCCGCACAACACCTTGTAGCTCCACCTTCCGAATAGCAGCTGACCGCTACAGGTTGTAGGTGCGGGTGGCGGTGGTGGTGAAGATTGCTTCTTGTTCGGTAGGTGACAAGTTGGCGGTGAGGGTTTCGGCGGTTTCTACTACTTCGGCGTACGACGCGGCGAGGAGGCAGACGGGCCAGTCGGAGCCGAACATGACTCGGTCGGGGCCGAAGGCGTTCAGGACGACGTCGGCGTACGGCTGGAGATCGGCGGGTTTCCAGGTGGTCCAGGGGGCTTCGGTGACCATGCCGGACAGTTTGCAGGTGACGTTGGGGAGGGCGGCGAGCTCGCGGAGTTGGGTCGCCCACGGTTCGAGGGGCTCGCCGATGGCCGGCTTCGAGATGTGGTCGACGACGAAGGTGAGCTGCGGGAGGTTGCGGGCGGTCTGGATCGCTGCCGGGAGATGCGGTGTCTTGGTGAGCAGGTCGTACACCAGGCCGGCGTCGGCGACGGCGGACAGCCCGCGCTGAACGTCGGGGCGCAGGAGCCAGTCGACGTCCGGCTCGTCGTGGACCTGGTGCCGGATGCCCTTCAAGTACGAGCCGTCCGGGCGCGCGGTCAACCCGTCCAGAGCGGTGGCGACGTCATCGGCCGTGAGGTCGACCCACCCGACCACGCCCGCGACCAGGTCGTTGCCAGCAGCAACCTCCAGGAACTCGACGGTCTCCTCGACCACGCCAACGGTCTGCACCAGGACCGTGGAGGTGACGTCGGCGGCCGCGGCCAACGGCGCGAGGTCGTCGATCGAGAAGGTCCGCCGGATGGAGTCCAGCTTCGGGCCCACCATCCAGGACTGTTCCCGGACACTCAGATCCCAGATGTGGTGATGGGCGTCGACTCTGCTCATGCTGGTGTGGTCCCTTCACTCAGGCAACGCGCCGGTCGTCGATGGCATCAGCATTCCAGTCGATCCCCAGACCGGGTACGTCGGGCGCGACCGCGTGTCCGTCGACCACGGCCATCTCGGACCGGGTGATCGCCCGCAACTGTGGGATGTGCTCGACGTACCGCCCACTGGGTACGGCGGCCGTGAGGCTGACATGCAGTTCCATCAGGAAATGCGGGCACACCTCGAGGTTGAACGTCTCGGCCAGATGCGCCACCTTCAGCCACGGCGTGATCCCGCCGACCCGCGCCACGTCCACCTGGACGATCCCGGCCCCGCCTGCGGCGACGTACTCCCGGAACTGCGAGACGGAGTACAGCGACTCCCCCACGGCGATCGGGATCGACGTGGACGCCGCCAGGTGCACGTGCCCCGTGAGGTCGTCGGCCGGCAACGGCTCCTCGAACCAGGACAGGTCCACCGCCTCGAATGCGGCAGCACGTCGGCGAGCCTCGGGGTAGGTCATCGACTGGTTGGCGTCGACCATGATGTCCAGCCCGGGTCCGACCGCGTCTCGAACCGCCTGCAGCCGCTCCAGGTCCTCGTGCGCCCGCGGCTTCCCGACCTTGAGCTTCACACCCGGCCAGCCGGCCTTCTGTGACGCCAGCGCTCCGGCGACCAGCTCATCCGTTGACAGGTGCAACCAGCCGCCTTCGGTGTCGTACAACGGCACCCGTTGCCGGTAGCCACCGGCCAGCCGCCACAGCGGCTCACCGGCGCGCAGGCACCGCAGATCCCACAGAGCGGTGTCAACGGCCGCCAGAGCGAGGGAAGTGATCGCACCGACAGTGGTGGCATGCGTCGACCAGAACAGGTCGGACCAGATCGCCTCCACGTTGCGGGCGTCCGCACCGACGATTCGCGGCAGCAGGTGGTCCCGCAGCAATGCGAGCACGGCTGTGCCACCGGTGCCGATCGTGTACGAGTACCCGAGTCCGGTCAGCCCGTCGGATGTCGACAAGGAGACGAAGATCGTCTCCTGCTTCAGGAAGGCCTGGACGGCGTCGGTGCGGACCGTCTCGACCTCCAGGTCGACCAGGTACGCCTCGGCCCGGACGATCGCAGAGCTCACCGATTTCCTCCAAGATCCTATAGGATATTGCGTACCTGATGCTCCCGCTTCACACTGGACCCGTCAAGACGGACTGCGAGTCGGGCAGAATGAGCCCGGCGTTGGAGTAACACAGCGGGCGGAGCACAGTGCGGGAGGAGCGGGCGACAGTGACGGATGCGCACGTGGGCCTGGCGGGGCAGCTCGCCCGCCTGCCGCAGCGACAGGTGCTGAGTGACGACGTCTACGAGACGGTCAAGGGCCTGATCATGGACAGCGTGGTGGAGCCGGGCACCCGGTTGAACATCGACGCGCTGACCCGTGAGCTGGGCATTTCCCAGACCCCGATCCGGGAGTCGCTGGCCCGGCTGGAGTCCGACGGCCTGGTGATCAAGGAGCCGTTGCGCGGGTACCGGGTGTCGTCCCGGCTGACCCGCGAGGAGTTCGACGACCTCTTCGAGTACCGCCTGCACATCGAGCCGTGGGCGGCCGGGCGCGCCGCCGAGCGGGCGGGCGCCGAGGACCTGGCCCGACTCAAGGCCGAGATGCTCAGCTACACCGACGTACCGGATCGTCCGTCGTACGAGAGCTATCGGGCGATGGCCGCGCACGACCAGCGGTTCCACGACCTGGTGCTGGAGCTGGCCGGCAACGAGACCGCGCGGCTGTCCTTCCAGCGGACACACTGCCACCTGCACCTGTTCCGGCTGTACTACGGTGGCGGCATCGCGACGAAGGCGTTGCGAGAGCACAAGGCAGTGGTGACCGCCGTCCGGAAGGGCAATCCGGAGGAGGCGGCCGCGGCGATGCGGTCGCACATCGAGGCCTCCCGCGCCCGGCTGCGGCCCATGTTCGACAAGAGCGATCCGTCCTAGGGAGATATCTGTGGAACTGCTGCGCCTCGGCGCGGTGCGCGAGGAGCGCCCGTACGTGCGGGCCGCCGACGGCACCGTTCACGACCTGAGCCCGCTCACCGCCGATATCGACGGGGCCTTCCTCGCCGCCGACGGCATCGCCCGGACCCGTGCCGCGCTCGAAGCCGGCGAGCTGCCGGTCGCCGACACCGAGGGCCTGCGCGTCGGCGCGCCGATCGCCCGGCCGGGCGCCGTGGTCTGCATCGGCCAGAACTACGCGGCGCACGCCGCCGAGTCGGGCGCCGAGCCGCCGAAGCAGCCGATCGTCTTCTTCAAGCACCCGAACACCGTCGTCGGCGCGTACGACGAGGTCCTGGTGCCGCGCGGCTCCGCGAAGACCGACTGGGAGGTCGAGCTCGCGGTCGTCATCGGCAAGCAGGCACGGTACGTCGAGACCGACGCGGAGGCGCTCGCCTGCGTCGCCGGGTACGCCGTCTCGAACGACGTGTCCGAGCGCGCGTTCCAGATCGAGGTCTCCGGCGGCCAGTGGTCGAAGGGGAAGTGCTGCGAGACGTTCAACCCGCTCGGGCCTTCGCTGGTTCCGGCGGACGAGGTCGACCCGACGAACCTGAACCTGCGCTCGTGGGTGAACGGCGAGCCGCGGCAGGACTCGAACACGCAGGACATGATCTTCTCGGTGGCGGCGCTGATCCGCGACCTCTCGCAGTACATGGTGCTGAGCCCCGGCGACATCGTGAACACCGGCACGCCGGAGGGTGTAGCGCTGTCCGGCCGGTTCCCGTACCTGTCGCCCGGCGACACGATGGAGCTGGAGATCGAGGGGCTCGGCCGCCAGAAGCAGTCACTCGGCAAAGCATAAGAAACTGTCCCCGGCCGGCTCTAGGGTCGGCCGGGTGACCGACTATCTCGCCGATATCAGCACCTCGTACGACACCGTCGCGCCGTCGTACGCCGAACTCGTCGTGACCGGCGCCGACTGGGAGGACGAAGCCTTCGACCTCCTCACCGAGCTCCTGCCCGGCGACTCCAGGGCCGTGCTGGATGTGGGGTGCGGGCCGGGGCGGACGACCGGTCTGCTGGCTGCGCGTGAGCTGCGGCTCGTCGGGATCGACCTCTCACCCGGGATGATCGAGGTCGCCCGTCGCGACCATCCCGAGCTCGACTTCCGCGTCGGCTCGATGACGGCGCTCGGCGTACCGGACGACGCGGTCGCCGGCGTCGTGTCGTGGTGGTCGATCATCCACCTTCCCCGCGACGTCGTTCCGCAGGCGTTCGCCGAGTTCCACCGTGTGCTCGTCCCCGGCGGCGTGCTGCTGATGGGTTTCCACGTCGGCGAGGAATCGACCCACAAGACCTCCGGGTACGGCGGCCATCCGATGAACATCTACGTGCACCGCTGGATCGGGCCCGCCCTCACCGAGATCGCGGTCGCCGCGGGCTTCACGCCGTACCTGGACCCGGAAATTCCCGAGGACCGATTGTTCTTCCGGAAGTAGCCTCTGCGCATGACTTCTCGCGTGCGTACGGTGACGTTCGATGCCCACAACCCCTATGAGATCGCCGGTTTCTGGCTGCAGGTCCTGAAGGCCGAGCGTCCCGACGACGACCACCCAGGCGACCCGTACGCCGCGGTCCCGGCCGACGGCCTCACCGTGCTCTTCGAACAGAACAACGACGAGAAGGTCGTGAAGAACCGCGGGCACCTGGACCTCGAACCCGACGGCCCCCGCGACGAGGAAGTCGCCTGGCTCCTCACTCTCGGCGCGACCATCGCCCACGACCACCGCAACCCGGACGGCACCGGCTGGGTCACCATGCAGGACCCCGAGGGCAACGAATTCTGCGTCCTCCGCAGCGCATCCGAACGAGCCGCGACCAGCTGACAGGGCTACTCCGGGATCGCGGGGGTTTCGCCGGAGAGGGTGAGGCGCCATTCGTTGTCCCAGGCGTGGACGGTGACCTGGAAGCCGTCGCGTTCGGCGCTGGCTCGGTGGTGGCCGCTCTCGACGGGCGCGACGGTGGTTCGCCAGCCGCGGCTGGTCAGGGCCGCGACAGCGGCGGCGAGTTCGCCTGCCGGGTCGGTGACGGACGGGTCGCCGTTCTCGACGGTGATCGAGCAGATCGTGTCCGGACCGCTCCCGTCGGACAGTACGGCGGGGTTCACCGGGCCCACGTCGTGGGTGACCACGCCTTCGTAGCCGGGTACGGCGGCTGCCGCGACCGCGAGCAGCTCCGCGCGGAGGAGGTCGCGAGCCTCGGTCAACGTCATCGTTCGGGTCCTTCCTGTGTGCGTGCGCGCCGGGCGCCTTCGAGGACGGTCTTCCTCGACGGCGTCGAGGCAACCGTACGCAGCGCCGCGAGTCCGTCGAACGCCTTGGAGATCGGTACCGCCGCCTTCGACTGGCCGAGCGTACGCAACGGCCCGGACCACGACGTGCCGAGCAGGCGGGTCTCCTCCTCGGGTGTGGTGCGGGCGGCCAGCGTCACCGCGTCCAGATCACCACGGACGATCCGGCCGACGTTGGTCATCGACTCACTGTTCTTGTCGAAGTAGCTCACGTGCCCGGTGATCTGGACCTGCGGGTTGTCGGTCTCGATCCGTACGACATCGGGAAACGAGGCGGGATCCGGCCCGTGCTGTTCGGCGTACGACACGTAGTCCCCGCGCGACCGCGCCACCGCGAAGAGCTCGGTGCCAGGAGGTGTCATCTGCGCCGCAGAGGTGATGCCCGGGTCGACACCGGGACTGCCGGTCAACAGGTACCGGTGAGCGCGAGCTCCTTCGAGCATCGCCCGCCCGACGACCTGGGCACCGTAGCTGTTCCCGATCAGCGTGACCTTGGCGTCCGGCGCGCTGACCACCGCGAGCCCTTCCTGGAACCGGCACAGCAACGGCGCAGCCGCACGGGAACTCTCGGTGGACCTTCCCTCGGTCAACCCGAGAGGCGCGTGATATCCGAGCCACACCACCATCGCCGTACCCGGCCCAGCTTCCTCACCGATCTCCTTCGTCCGCACCGACTGAGAACGCACGCGTTCCAGGTCGTTGTTCATCCCCGGCACCAGTACGGCGATGTTGCGAGCTTTCCTCAGATCGCCCTGGACCTCGATCATCCGGCCCTGTCCCTCGGGATCGACGAGAAGGAACTGCCGAGGTACGTCGACCGCGACACGGTTCCCGTCCGCGTCGACGTCGAGGCGTTTGCCGGCCGGCTGCAGCATCGCGGTGAGCGTCGCCAGCCGCCGGCGCTGCGCAAGCGTCGCGTCCCGGCTCTCGACCAGCGCGTGCAGTCGCTGGTGCGCGGCCACCAGGATCAGGTGGTTCGCGCGATACCGGAGCTCCGGCGGCGCACCTTCCAGCGGTCCGACCTGCTCAGGCCGGCTCTCCGCCAGCGCCCTCGCCGTCTCGGCGGGCAGCGACCCGAAGAACGCGTCCACCTCCGCGACCGCCCGGTCGTGCGGCAGGTCCCGCACCCGCAGGATCAGCGCATCGAGGTCCTCGGACATCGCTCACCTCACGAGACACTGGGACAAACGCTTGCCGGTGCATCGTAGGCGACGGTGAAGGTCCTCCTAGAGATCGTCGACGTACGGCGTCTGGCCGGTGAGGGTCAGGCGCCAGTCGGTGGTCTTGGCGGTGACGGTGAGGTCGTAGCCCTGGCGGCGGGCGGTCAGTTCGTGGCGGCCCTCGGTGGGCTCGGAGATGGTGACCTTCCAGCCGCGGGACTCGAGGGTCTCGGCGGCGAAGCCGATCTGTGCCTCGGGGTCGGGCGTCGTGGTGGGGTCGCCGGTCTCGACGGTGATGGTGCAGACCGACTCCGGACCGCTCTCGTCGGACAGGGCGCCCTGGTCGACAGGACCGACGTCCTGGGTCACCGCCGGTGTCTGGTCGGGCACGACGGTCGCCGCCACCGCGAGGAGTTCCGAGCGGAGGTGGTTGCGGGCTTCGGTCAAGGTCACGCTTCCGTGATACACCGTGCAGCCAAGCCCCGCGAGGACACGCCGCGTTTCGGGGTCAAGAAACGACGGGAGTCTCCCCGGTGAACGTTATCCGCCAGTCCGCCGACCACGCGTGGACGGCGACCTCGAACCCGTCGCGGGCGGCTGCGACCCGATAATGACCGCTCTCCGGCGGTACGACGTCCGCGGTCCAGCCGCGGGCGCGCAACGCCGCGGCCGCAGCGTCGACGGCGGCCGCCGGGTCCGGGGACCGCGGGTCGCCCGTCTCGACGGTCACCCTGCAGACGGTGGCCGTCCCGCGCCCGTCGAACAGTACGCCGGGATTCACCGGCCCGGGGTCGTGCGTCACAACCGGCCGCTGATCAGGTACGACTGCTTCCGCCACCGCCAGCAACTCGCTCCGCAGGAACTCCCGATCGCCCGTCATCGCCGCCGCCCTTCCGAGCCCCGTCCCGCGCCGTTCGTCGTCCGCCCCGCCGCAGCCTGCCCGGCGGCGGCTCCGGCCGACTCCTTCGACGGTTTGGTGAGGGCCACAACTCCGTCGTACACCTTGGACGCCGCCCCGGCGGCAGCGTTCAGCGCGCCGCCCCACGACGTACCGAGGAAGAGCTCGGTCTCGGCGGATCGGCTGGTGTTCGTGGTCGTTACGGACGTCAGGTCGCCCCGGACCACCCGCCCGATGTTGCGCAGCGACTCACTGTTCGGCCGGTAGTACTCGTTGTGCCAGTGGACCGATACCGGGTCGTCGCCCGCCCGTGGATCGCTGGTCGCCATCCGGATCGCGTCCGGGAAGTTCGCCGGGTCCGGTCCGTGCCACTCGGTGTACGAGACGTAGTCTCCCGGGGCGCGCTCGGTGTACAGCCTGGTCGGCGGCTGGACGAAGTCGGCGGCCTCGTCGACGTACTTCGCGATCCCCGGCGAGCCCGTCATGACCAGCCGCTTCGGCCGGGCGCCCGCCATCACCGCCTGCGCGGCCACGTCGGTTCCGTACGAATGCGCGACCAGCGTGACCTCCGCATTCTCGGCCTTCAGTTCGTCGACCTCGTTCATGAACGCCGCGAGCCGTGGTCCGGCCTCGATCGCCGCGTCCTTGCTCGCGGCCTGCACCAGGCCCTGAGGTGAGTCGTAGTCGAGCCACACGACAACCGCCGTACCCGGTCCGGCCTCTTGCTTGATCAGATCACCGCGGTCCGACTGCCCGCGGAACGTGTCCAGACTGTTCCCCATCCCGGGGATCAGCACCGCGATGTTCTTCGCCGCCTGGAGATCACCGAGGACCTCGACCGCACGGCCCTGCCCCTCGGGATCGACCTCGAGGAACTGCCGCGGCCGTTGGACCTCGACAACGTTGCCTTTGGCGTCCACATCGGTGGCGGGGACAGGGGTGAGCAGCTCCTTGACGGTGTCCAGCCGCTTCCGCTGCTCGTCACTCGCCGTACCGGCGTCTTCGGCGGCCTGCAGCCGGTCCCGAGCCGCGACGAGCACGGCATGGTTGGCACGGAACCGTTCGGCAAGCTGGTCGGACTCAGTCATCGTGACTCCCCGTGACAGCCGGTCACCTGGGCGTGCAACCGGGCCAACCGCAGTTTGTCAGGCCTAGGGGGTGAAGGCCAGCGACCAGTTGCCGGAGTGGTACGAGAGGTTGACCGTGGCCAGGGGGCGTACGTCGACGTGCCGCAGCGACTCCGCAGGCGCGTCGACGACGTACAGGACGATCGCGCGGACGATCGCCGGATGGACGACCGCCAGCGTGGAACCGTGCTCCCGCGCCGCGAGATCACCCAACCAATCGGCAACCCGAGCGAGCACGTCGTTCTCGGTCTCGCCGCCGGGCGTGGCGGTGTGCGGCCGCTCGAGCCACGCCGGGGTTCGCGCTGGCTCGGACGCGAGTAGCTCCTCCAGTTCGCGTCCTGCCCACTCGCCGTACTCACGATCCCGCAGCGCCGGCTCCACCACCGGGTCGTGCCCGAGTACGGCGGCGGTGCGTACGGCGGCCCGCTCAGGCCCGGCGTACACGGCATCGGCAGACAGTTTCAGCTCGCGCGCAGCCTCGAGACTCGCCGGATCGGGCTCGGCGTCACCACCGAGTACGAGTCCGCGCAACGTGGGTGTCAGGGCGTGCGCGAGCACTGTAAGAGCCGTCAAGCGGCAGCCACCTTCGATCGGATCGGCCGGCGGTCCACCGCGACCGCGTACCCGAACCCGAGCAGGAGCCACAGCGTCGCCTGCGTACCGAGCGAGGCGAACCGGAACTGCCACAGCAGCGTAGCGGGGAACGTCTCCGGAACCTCGTTGATCCGCGGCAGAATCAGGTACGCCGCCACCACGGTGACGACCAGCCCGACGACACCGCCCGCGAGCCGGGCAACCTCGCCGTACCGCGCTGCCCACCGGGAGAGGGCGACACCGGCCCAGACCGCGAGCAGACCGATCACCAGGGTCAGGAGATAGGTGACCGTACGGCGGGTGATCGTGTCCGGATCACCGACCGCGGGCGGATTCGGCGGGTACTTGAGGAACGGGACCAGCACGATGCCGACGAACCCCGCCGCGGCGAGTCCGAGCGCGGCGTACGCGTCGTTCCCGGTCCGGAGCTTGCGGCGGAGCAGTGTGAACGCGACGGCGAACAGTCCGCCGAGCGCAACGCCGTACAGGCTGGTGGCGAGGAACAGGCCCGCCCGCTGGCCGTCGCGGCTGACGAGCGGGTCCTCGTGGTGGTCTTCTTCATGAGCGTGAGTGTGCGCGTGACTGTCGGCCTCTTCGATCGCGATCGCCGCGTCGACGCGCGACTCGCCCACTGCGTAGGCGAACGTTCCGGCCAGCAGGCCGGCGAAGAGTCCGACGATCAGTCCGCGCACCAGGAGCGATCCGAAGGTGCGCATCGTCGCTAGTGACAGGGAACGCCGAGAAGGTGGCGACCGTCGTGCATCAACTCGTGCAGGTACATCCCGGACCGGGACACCGCACCCTGGTCGAACCCGACCAGATAAGCGAGCAGGAGCATCACGCCGACGCTGAGCAGCGCGACGGCGAGAAGCTTGGAAGAAAGCGCCGGTACGGCGACCGACTGGGCAGGAGCTGCCATCTGAACTGAACCTCCTGGGGAAGTGCGCGTCCCCTTAGAAAGGCTGCGAGTGCCCGAGCGTCCTGACTTACGAGCCGAAACTCGATCACAGTGGCGCGGCCGCGCCGGCTTCTCACCGGCTTCCCTCATGGCACCGCAGGTTGACCCTCGAACCGTAGGTGCCACCCCACCCCCCGGTCAACGCACCACGGCGCGCCGGTGACCTATCCCACCCAGCGGGAGGTAGATGCGGGCGTGCCCGCGCGCCGGGGGCGCTGAACAGGATATTGCCTGTGCACCGCCCCGCGTTCCTATGCACACCCCCTGTTGGTGGGCGGGGCGGCGGACCTGCTGGTCGGCGGATTACCCCTGGCAGCGCGACGGCGTCGCATCTACTCTGGGGGGATGCCGTCCGCTCATCATCTGGTTGCGTTTGCGATTACTGCGTTCATCATCATCGTTGTGCCAGGGCCCAGTGTGCTGTTCATTGTCGGGCGGGCGCTGGCGGTGGGGCGGCGGGAAGCTGTGCTGACGATGGTGGGGAACACGCTCGGGGCCGCGATTCTGCTCGGGGCGGTGTCGCTCGGGCTCGGGACGTTGATCGCGGCGAGTGCGATCGCGTTGACCGTGGTGAAGCTTGTCGGGGCGGCGTACCTGATCTATCTCGGGGTGCAGGCGTTTCGCTCGCGGAAGTCGCTGGTCGAGGCGATGCGCGGTACGGCGAAGCCGAGCACTACCCGGCGGACCATCCGTCAGGGGTTCCTGGTGGGGGTGACGAACGCGAAGACGGCGGTGTTCTTCGCCGCTGTGCTCCCGCAGTTCGTCGACAAGGGGGCCGGCGCGCCGGCCTGGGCGCAGATCTTGGTGCTCGGAATGATCTTCATCTTGATCGCGCTCTGCTCGGACAGCGTGTGGGCGTTTGTGGCCGGCACGGCGCGCGAGTGGTTCGCTCGCTCACCGCGCCGACTCGAGCTGGTCGGCGGCACCGGCGGCCTGATGATCATCGGCCTCGGCGCGAGCATTGCGGTCACCGGCTCTAAGGAGTAGCGGTACGGCGGCCTGCTGGCACGCCGAGGAGTGCGAGCAGGGCCGGCAGGCCGAAGGCGACCAAGTACGCCAGTACGGCGGAATGCGGTTCCATTGCGGCGAACAGTGATCCGCCGATCGCGAGGATCGTTGCGGTCGACAACGAGTCGCTGAGCTGCAGGGCGGAGCTGTTGGCGCCTTGTTCGTCGCGTTCGGAGTACTCCAGGACCAGCACCGACAGGGTCGGGAACACGGTCCCCATGCCCAGACCGGTCAGGCTCCAGCCGAGGATGCCCACCAGCACCGGCACGTCCGGGTTGAGCGTCAGCGCTGCCGTGACGATGCCTACGAGGATCGCGAGCATGCCGGCCTGCAGGAAGACCGCATGCGTGAACGGCTGGTTCGGCCGGCCGCGGTACCACGACGCGGCGGACCAGCTCAGCGCGCTGACCGTCAGCACGAGACCGGCGAGCGCCGGCGACAGGCCGCGTTGCCGGGTGAGCATCAACGGCAGGAACACCTCGGCGCCGAACCCGGACGCCGCCACCAACCCGCGCAGTGCGACCACCGACGGCAACCCGCGCCCGAATGCGAACGTCCCGGACGGCAACAGCCGCGGCCCGAACGCGATCACCCCGGCCAGACCGATCACGAGCAGCACGATCTGTACGACGCCACGCTGCTGCCCGCCGTAGTGCAGCAGCCCGACCCCAACCGCGGCCGCGACTGCCCACAGCGCCCGCTTGTCCCACAGCTTCCCCGGACGTACGTCGTACACGCTCCCGCGGGCCAGACCGGGACGCATCACCAGCGCGGCCGGGATCGCGATCGCCGGTACGGCGAGGAACACGAGCCGCCAACTGGAGTGCTCGACGATCAGGCCGGCGATCGCGGGACCGACGAGGGACGGTACGACCCAGCCGGTCGCGAACGCGGCGAAGATCCGGGGCCTGAGGCGGGCCGGGTACAGCTGGCCCACGACGACGTACAGCGCGACCGTGAGCAGGCCGGAGCCGAAGCCTTGGATGATGCGGCCCGCGACGAGGATCTCCATCGACGGCGCCAGGCCCGCGATCAACAGCCCGGCCAGGAACCACGCCGTACCGTGCCAGAGCGGACGGGTCGGGCCCTTCAGGTCGCTCCAGGTGCCGGAGACCACCATCGCGACCACACCGGAGGCGAGCGGGCCGCCGAACGCGAGCGCGTACAGGTTGAGGCCGTCGAGTGCCTGCGCAACGGTCGGCATCGCGGTCGCGACGGCCAGGGACTCGAACGCGACCAGGGTGATCAGCGCGACCATCCCGACGGTCAGTGCGCGGTACTGCGGTGAAAGGACGCCGCCTGTCTCAACAGTTGGCTCGGCAACGGTGGTCATGACGACGACCATCGTTGCTCAAGCGCACTTCAAGTCAACTAGAGAATCGCCGCGAGAACGAGCGCGAGGATCGGCGGCACCGCCTGGGTGGCGGCGGCACGGAGCATGCGACGGTCGGAGGCGAGGAGCACGATGCCCGCGCCGGCCATGCATGCGCACGCGAAGAGCGCGATCGCGTGGCCCTTGTCGCCGCCCCAGATCAGCCCGCCGAGCGCACCGATCGCCAGGAACAGGTTGTAGAAGCCCTGGTTGAACGCCCACGGCCGAGCGGTCTCGACCTCGGTGTCCTTCACCAGGAACCGCCGGTAGGTACTCGGCTTCCGGAACAGCACGCTCTCCATGGCGAACACGACCACATGGAACACACCCGCGACACCCACGAAGATCTGCGCGATCAGACTCATCCACGTCCTCGCTTCGCTGCGGGCGCGGCTGAGGCACGAGACGCCCTGTGCTGGATGATGAATTCGCTTCGCTCATTCATGCGGGGAAGGTACCGCTACGCGCGCCAATCCGTGGCGAAGGCGCGCGCCGGGTTGTTCCGGAACACGGCGTCGGCGACGTCCGCACCGAAGTACCGCGTGATCCGCGGCTTGAGGTGCGTCAGGAGGTACGGCATCCCCGGCCCCTCGCCGGTCGCGGCTCGAGCGCGAGCCGTCGTGGTGTCGCCGCCGAGCAGCAGACGGTCCGCGAACCCCGCGTCGATCAGCGCCGCGAGGCAGTCGGTCAGCCGTGGGTCGGTCGCGTTGTTGGCCCGCGACGGCCCGTCGAACGCCAGCCACGCACCCCGCTGCGCCAGCTCGAGATGGACCCGATGGTCGGGAAACCGGTTGAGATGCCCGAGGATCACAGCGGCCGGGTGTACGCCGAGTTCGTCGACGAGCAGATCGAGTACGGCGTCTGCGGCGGAACCGAGCTCGTGGTGGACGGCGATCGGCGCGTTGGTCGCGTGATGGGCCTCGGCCGCTGCCCGCATCACGAGCTCGGCATGTCCGTCGAGGACGTGGAACCCGCCGGCCACCTTGATCAGCCCGGCGCGGACCGAAGTGTCGCCGATGCCGGTCGTCAGCTCGCGGACGAAGATCTCGGCCAGCTGATCCTGCACCTTGTCGACGTACCCGTCCGGGTAGTGCTCGCGCCGGTGCAGGCCGGTCGCGGCGACGATCGAAACGCCTGTGCTGGTGGAGATTCCGGGCAGGAGACCGGCCCGCCGGTTCAGTCCGTGCGGAGTCCATTGCACGATCGCCTGGCCGCCCGCGTCCGCAAACGCCCGTACCTCGGCAACCGCTGCCGCCTCGTCGTCCAGCTCCTGCCCAGGCAGCGCAGCCGAGCGGAAGAACAAGTGGTCGTGCGAGTCGGTCACGCCAAGCGCTTCCGGCACGAGGTCGTTCAGGACCGTACGGATCCGCATCAGAGCCTCTCTGTCAGGTCACGGCACCAGCACTGGAACCGTAACCCGACAGAGGTGCCTTGAATGTGTCAGCGTCCTCGGCGGGAGCTGCCGGCGCGCGAGCCTGCGGAGAACGCAGCGGCTCCGGCGGGACGAGCGGCCGATCCCGGAGTGCTCGTGCTGTAGCTCTTTGGGCCGCCCGAGTTGGCGCGGGACTTGGAACGACCGGAGCTCCGCGAGCCACCGGCAGCACGAGTCGCCTGGCCGGAACCCGTCTGGCTTGACCGCTTGCCAGTCGCCTGCTGAGCGGGGCCCGAAGCGCGCCGGCGGCGACTACCTCGACCCGATCCGCTACCGCTCGCGCCCGACACGCGGTCTTGCTGGACCGGCCTGGCCGTCGGCTCGACGAAGGTTCGTTCGCCCGGAGCCAGCTCGGCGAGCAGCGGGTGGTCAGCGTTGAGCTTGGTGACCGTCGGAGCGATGCCGGCCTTGCGGGTCAGGTCGCGGACGTCGCGAACCTGGTCGTCGGTCATCAGGGTGACAACCGTGCCCTCGGCGCCGGCGCGGGCGGTGCGGCCCGAGCGGTGCAGGTACGCCTTGTGCTCGATCGGCGGATCAGCGTGGATCACCAGCGTCACGTTGTCGACGTGGATGCCACGCGCCGCGATGTCGGTGGCGACCAGCGTCTTCGCCGTACCGTCGGAGAAGGCCTCCAGGTTGCGCGTGCGGGCGCCCTGCGACAGGTTGCCGTGCAGCTCGACCGCCGGGACGCCCTGGGCGATCAGCTTCTTGGTGAGCGACTTGGCGCCGTACTTCGTCCTGGTGAACACCAGCGAGCGACCCGGCGCGGCGGTCAGGTCGACGAGGACGGGGAGCCGGGTGTCGGGCTGGACGTGCAGGACGTGGTGCGTCATCTGGGAGACCGGCGAACGGGCCGAGTCGACGCTGTGCGTGACCGGGTCGGTCATGAAGCGCCGTACGAGAACGTCGACGCCGGCGTCCAGCGTGGCGGAGAACAGCAGCCGCTGCGCCGTGGCGGGCGTTGCTTCGAGAATCCGGCGTACGGCGGGCAGGAACCCGAGGTCGGCCATGTGGTCGGCCTCGTCGAGCACGGTGATCTCGACCGCGCCGAGCTTCGCGTGACCGGCCTGGACGTGGTCCTCGAGCCGGCCGGGGCAGGCGACGACGATGTCGGTGCCCTTGCGCAGGCCGGTGATCTGCGGGCCGTGACCGACACCGCCGAAGATCGTCATCGAGCGCAGGCCGAGCGCGTCGGCGAGCGGCGTGATCGAGGCCTGGATCTGGGTCGCGAGCTCACGGGTCGGAGCGAGGATCAGCGCGCGCGGGTGGTTCGGCCGGCGCTGGCTGCTGCTCGATGCGAGCCGCGCGAGAACCGGAAGCACGAACGCGTAGGTCTTGCCCGATCCGGTCCGTCCGCGGCCGAGGACATCCTTGCCGGCCAGCGAATCCGGCAACGTGGCCGCCTGGATCGGGAACGGGTTCGACACGCCGGCGGCGGCCAGCGTGGCCACCAGCCGATCGGGTACGCCGAGCTCCGCGAAGCTGCGGTTGTCGGGGGCAACCGTTTCGGCCACCTCGTCATCGTTGCTGATGACAACTTCGAGCTGCGGCTCGGTGCCAGGCGACTGCGGGTTGCGTGCGGCACCGGAACGGCGCCGGCGCCGCGGCCGTGACTGCCCGGCGGACTTGCCGGACTGGGGAGCGGACTGGTTGGACGTGGTTGTAGACGTGAGGCGGCTAGCCGCCATAGTGGTACTCCAAAAATTCGGGGGGTCGTCCTGCCCGGCGCGGCCCTCGGGCCGCGGCGCGTGGTGGTCGACTGCTGGCGCACAGTAGTTGCGCTCACCGGCCCGAGGCAGAACTGGGCGGGCCGTCGGAAACAGTCTACGGCACGACGGGGCCGTTTCTCACGGGACGCTCGTCACACGGGTAGGTTCTGCCCGTGACGGAACAGTTTCGGGCCGACCCTCCGACGGTCGCCGACGAGCGGGTACTACTGCAGGGATTCCTCGACTACCACCGCGGAACGCTGCTGTGGAAACTCTCAGGACTCACGGGCGAGCAGCTCGTCCAGCGCGCCGTGGAGCCGTCCAGTATGTCGTTGATCGGACTCGTGCGGCACCTGAGCGAGGTCGAGAAGTACTGGTTCCATCGCGCGCTGGCGGGCCATGACTCGCCGCCGAAGCACTGGTCCGCCGAGCACCCGGACGGTGACTTCGACCTCGCCGATCCCGCCGCGGCCGAGCAGGACCTCGCCGAGTTCCGCGAGATCGTCAAGACCTCGGACACCCTGGCCGCGAAGTACGCGTTGGACGACACATTCCTCCGCCCCGGCTACGAAGCGCCGTACTCGCTCCGCTACCTCTACATCCACATGATCGAGGAGTACGCCCGCCACAACGGCCACGCCGACCTACTCCGCGAACGCATCGACGGCGCGACCGGCGAATAACTACGGCTTGATCGAGTTGATCAGGCCGACGATGTCGTTGGTGACGCCTCGGACGCCCGGGATGCGGGTCAGGCGGAGCAGGCGGTCCACCAGCGGGACGGCCCGGTCGATCAGGGCACGGCTTCGGCGGACGTCCTCGGACTGGTCGTGGACCCAGAACAGGACCACGCCCATCTGCAGGAGCCAGAGCAGTTCGGGCAGTTCGGCCTTGAGATCGGCGGCCAGCTTCAGGTCCGAACCATCGACGACCCGCCGGAAGACCTCGACACTCGCGTCTCGCGCCGGGCGGGATTCCTCGCTGAACGGCGACAACGGGCTCCGCGGATCGGCCGCCGTCTTGAAGAACGTGCCGGCGAACTCGTGGTACGGCGCGGACACGTCCAGCCAGGTCCGCAGTACGCCGGCCAACCGGGGCACGAACGCCTTCTCGGTCGCGAGAATCGGCTCGACCGCCTCGCGGTGCTGATCCTGCAGCAGGTCGTAGTACGCCTGCATGAGGTGGTCCTTGGAACCGTAGTAGTAGTACGCGTTCCCCACCGACACACCCGCCTCGTTGGCGATCGCGCGCATCGTGGTCTTCCCGTACCCCTGCTCCCGGAACAACCGCAACGCCGTCGACAGGATCAGCTCACGCGTCTGCTCACCCTTCGCGGTCGCACTGTCCGTCACACCCGTCAGCGTAATCACCTCCACTCAACCACCGCAGCCCCGCGGCCGCCTGAACCATCGCCCGCGCCACCGGCCGCATCGCCGGGCTCGCCAGTCGTACGGCGGTGTGCCGGTGCTCCACCGTGGCCCACAGACACACGATCCAGGCGCGATCGCCGACGTACACGGACCCGTCGTCAGCGACCACGGTCACGTCGCGCAGCGTCGCGTCATGATCCAGCGCGGGGTAGCGCGTCCGCGCATCCGTCGAACCCGCCGCGACGAACCGCAGACGCACCACCCCGCCGTACCCGTCCGGCGCCGGATGCTGTGCCGCCAGCCAGTCCTTGAAGCGGCGGCACATTCCGCAATTGGCGTCGTACAGAACTGTCAACTGACGCATCTTCAGTAGCCGTACCGCGCGGCCTGCTCGGTCATCGTGAGCGGCTGGATGTTGTCGTTCGGCGGCACCGGCGGCCGGGTCATGCTGTCGAGCCGGCTGCGGGTGCGGATCTTGTTGAAGATCCACACGTTCGTCAGGTGCACGACTCCGAGCACCAGCATGACGATCCCGAGCTTCACGCTGAGCTGCTCGAACACCCCGCTCGCGTCCACCACCGCGCTCCCGCTGCGCAGGAACAGCGTCACGAACCCGAGGTTGATCAGGTAGAACCCGACCACCAGCAACCGGTTCACCGCGTCGGCGAACTCGGCGTTGCCGTGGAACACGTCGACCAGGAAGATCCGCCCGTTCCGGCTCAGCGTCCGCGCCACCCAGATCGTCAGCGGCACGGCGATCAGCAGGTAGACCAGGTACGTCGTGACTGTCATGTCCATCATGATCCCCACTTCTTGAACACGTTCAATTCTTTTGGTCCCGACCGTACGCCGCTCTTTTGAACATGTTCAAGTAAGAGGTGGCGTGATCTGGATCTCCCCTGGGCGAGAATTGCCCTCATGACGACCTGGGTCTTCGAAGGAACCGTTCTTCCGTCCGGCGAAACCGCCCGCCTGTCCTTCGGCCAGGACTCGTCGAGCGAGCAGCTTCCCGGGCGGTACGCCGTACCGGGTCTGGTCGACTCGCACTGCCATCTGACGCTGGCGGCCGGCCCGAACGGACCCATCCCGCGCGGCGCGGACTTCGCCGCCGAGCGCCTCGCGGAGCTCGCCGACGCCGGAGTGAGCGCGGTCCGCGACGTCGGCGGCAACCGCGAGGTCACCCTCGAACTCGCCCGGACCGCGGACCCCGGCCGTCCGCTCGTCCTCGCGGCCGGCCGGTTCCTCGCCCCGAACGGCCGGTACTTCCCGGACGCGTACGAGCCGGTCGCCCCGGAGGACCTGCTCACCGCGGTCGAGGCCGAGATCGCCGACGGCGCCACCTGGCTGAAACTGGTCGGCGACTTCCCCGAGGTCGGCCCGGACGGACCGATCCGCGGCAGCAAGGTCAGCCCGTCGTACGACATCGAGGTGGTCGCGGCGATGGTCGAGCTGGCTCACGCGCGCAACGTCCGCGTCGCGGCGCACGTCAACACCGACCATGTCAGCGAGCTGATCCGGGTCGGCATCGACTCGGTCGAGCACGGTACGGCGCTCACCGAGCAGGACCTGCAGGCGCTCGGAGCGAGGGGCGGTGCGTGGACGCCGACACTGTGCGCCTCGGTCAGCCCGAGCCCGGACGAGACCCCGGAGAGCAAGGCCAGGCGCGAAGAACGGTCGGCCTACCTCGCGTCGGTCCTCCCGCTCGCCGAGCGGTACGGCGTCCGCGTGCTGACCGGATCCGACGTGGTCGGCACCGTCGCCGCCGAGATCGACCAGCTCGTCCGGCACGGGCTGACCGTGGAGCAGGCGATCACCGCGGCCTCGACCGGCGCGCAGGACTTTCTGGGGCTGAGCGGTGCCGGCAACCTCGTCACGTACGAAGCGGATCCGCGCGAGCATCCCGGCGTACTGGCGACTCCGGCGGCAGTCGTCCTCAACTATCGGCGGATCTCGTGAAGGAGAAGGACCTCGACCGTTGGGTCGACAGATATCGGAGGGCGTGGGAGAGCAACGATCCCAAGGAGATCGCGGCGCTCTGGACCGAGGACGCCGCGTGGTACCGGCGGCCGGACGAACCGCCGGTGACCGGCCGCGACGCGATCGTGGCGGCTTGGCTCGAGATTGCGGATGCACCCGGCGAGACGACGTTCGAGTACGAGGTGCTCGGGTTCGGCGACGGTGTCGCGTTCGTCCGCGGCTGGACGACGTACCTGACCAATCCGCCGGGCGAGTTCAGCAACCTCTGGGTGATCCGGCTGGAGAAGGATCGCGCCTACGAGTTCATCGAATGGTGGATGGAGAAGCCGCGTTGAGCTAATCTGCCGGTAGGCGCTTCAGGGTGCCACCGGTCCGCGGGAAGGGCTCAGCCCACCTGGACGATCGCTGTGGTGTGGCACCAGTTCACCTCCTTTCTCGCCTGACGATGCGGACAGCAGGCTCGTAGAGAGGAGGTCGGCGATGCCGACCCGAAATCTTCCGAACGACCCGCATCTCGATCACCTGCGCGGTCAGGCCAAGACCCTGCTCAAAGGCGTCCGCGCCGGTGAGAGCGCAGCGCTCGCACTGGCCGCGGAGTTCCATCCGGTGAAGACACTGGCGGACGCACAGCTGGTGATCGCGCGCAGCTACGGATTCCCCAGCTGGCCGCGGATCGTGCGGCATCTCGAGCTCGTGGACCGCTACAGCCGCTCACCCCACCGGCAGTCCGTCGGCGGTCCGCTCGATACTCCCGAACAACGCGCCGACGAGTTCCTACGGCTCGCGACCTTGCACTACGGACAGGACGATCCAGCTCGCCAACAGTCCGCGCGCGAGCTCCTGGAGCGTTACCCGGAGATTGCCCAGAGCAACATCTACACCCAGGTGGTGGCCGGCGACCTGAACGGCGTACGGGCGAACCTCGCGCAGGCGAGCATCGAAGGCGGACCGTACCGCTGGGGACCGCTCCTTTACCTCACGTACAACCGCCTCGACGCACCGAACCAGCTCGAGATCGCCCGCCTCCTGCTCGAGAACGGCGCCGATCCGAACGCCGGCTACCTATGGCAGGGCATGCCGTCACCGTTCACCGCCCTCACCGGTGTCTTCGGCCGCGGCGAAGGCGATCAGCCACCGCACGCGCACCGCGTCGAGCTCGCACGACTCCTCCTCGACGCCGGCGCCGACCCGAACGACAGCCAGACGATGTACAACTGCGGTCCCGGCTGTCCCCCGCCGTACGACGACGTGCATCTGGAACTCCTGCTGGAGTACGGATTGGGCCGCGGCGACGGCGGCCCGTGGCACGAACGGATGACGACCGCACACCCGACCCCGCAGCAACTGCTCGAGGACGAACTGGTCTTCGCGTCCTGGGCAGGCCTGCTGCACAGGGCCGAGCTGGTACTTGCCCAAGGCACCGATCCGGAGGGCGTCGGGACCAGGCACCCGGTGTTCGGCGGCCATCGCCCGTACGAACTGGCCGCCGTACAAGGGCACATCGAGATCGCAGAACTGCTCCGCGCTCGAGGTGCCGCGCCGCTGGACGAGATCCATGAGGTGTACGCCGCGGCGATGCGCGGCGAGACGCCCTACGTCGACGCCGACCTGGCCGCACGGGCGGTTGCCCGCACCCCGCATCTGCCCGTGCGCGCCGCCGAGGTCGGACGGGCGGAGGCGATGGATCCGTTGCAGCGGCTCGGGTACGACCTGAGCGGGGTCTCGGGCGGTGCGGCGCCGATCCACCGGGCCGCGCTCAACGGTCATCTGGAGACGGTCAAGAAACTGATCGAGCTGGGCGCCGACCCGGACGTACGCGACCCCAACTACAACGGGAACGCGCTCGGCTGGGCCGAGCACAATCACCAGCAAGCGGTGATCGACTACCTCAAGGGCTTACCGCAAGGAACAGGAACGCACTGAACACCGCGAGGTGAACGGCGCCCTGTAGCAACGTCGCCCGGCCCGTGGAGAGCGTGAACATGCCGGTCACGACGGTCAGTGCGAACAGCACCAGTTCCTTGCCGCCGAGCCCGAGGATGAGAGGTCCGTCGAGCCAGATGGAGGCGACCGCGATCGCGGGGATGGTCAGGCCGATGCTGGCGAGCGCTGAGCCGAGCGCCAGGTTGACGCTGGTCTGGAGACGGTTCCGCAGTGCCGCGCGTACTGCGGCAACCGTCTCCGGCAGCAGCACGAGCAGCGCGATCACGACGCCGACGACAGCCAGTGGCGCACCGGCCGACTCCACCGCGGACTCGAGCTTCGGTGACACGGTCTTCGCGAGCCCGACCACCGAGATCAGGCACACGAACAGCAGCCCGAGGCTCAGCAACGCGGTCTTCCCGCTCGGCGCGGCCGCGTGATGGTCCTCGTCCTCGTCGACGTCACCGTCCGGGGCGACCGGCAGGAAGTAGTCCCGGTGCCGGATCGTCTGGATGAACACGAACACGCCGTACATCACCAGCGACGTCACCCCCGCGAACGCCAGCTGCGCCGAGCTGAACCGCGGCCCCTCCGCGCTCGTGGTGAACGTGGGCAGCACCAAGCTCAACGTGACCAGCGCGGTCGTCACCGAGAGTGCGGAGTACGACGCCTGCACCCGGAACTCCTGCACGCGGTGCCGCAGCGACCCGACGACGAGCGCCATCCCGAGGATCCCGTTGCAGGTGATCATCACCGCGGCGAACACGGTGTCGCGGGCCAGCGACGCGGCCTTGTCGCCGCCCGACGCCATCAGCGTGACGATCAAAGCGACCTCGATGATCGTCACCGCGAGGGCGAGGATCAGCGTGCCGAACGGCTCACCGACACGGTGCGCGACGACCTCCGCGTGGTGCACGGCGGCGATCACGGCGGCGCCGAGACCGAGACAGACCAGAACCAGCAGGACCGCGCCCAGGTCGCGGTGCCAGGTCCCGAGCAGGACGACGAAGGCGAGCGGCGGCACGGCCAAGGTCCAGCGCGGCAGCCCTTGGATCACGGAGTTTGTCATCCTCAAACAGCCTATCGGGAATCCCCCTTGGCAACCGGCGCATCTCGGGTGATGCTTCTCGCAAGATGACTGTTGAAATCAGGAACGCAACCGCTGACGACTGGCCGGCCATCTGGCCGTTCTTCCACGAAATCGTCACCGCCCGCGAGACGTACACCTACGACCCCGACCTCACCGAGGAGCAGGCCCGCGAGCTCTGGATGTCTCCGTCCAGCTCGCCGCTCGCGCGGACCACCGTCGCGGTCGATGCCGACGGCACCGTTCTCGGCAGCGCGAACATGTACCCGAACCGTCCCGGTCCCGGAGCGCACGTGGCCAGCGCGAGCTTCATGGTCGACCGGAAGGCCCGCGGCCGGGGCGTCGGCCGCCTGCTCTGCGAGGACATGATCGCGTGGGCCGGCGGATCGGGGTTCCGCTCGATCCAGTTCAACGCGGTCGTCGAGACCAACGAACCCGCCGTACGTCTGTGGCAGTCCCTCGGCTTCCGCATCGCCGGCACCGTCCCGGAAGCCTTCGACCACCCGACGCGCGGGTACGTCGGCCTGCACGTGATGTACCGCCCGCTCCCATGAATCGCGCGCGGCGGATGTGGAAGGCCCTGGAGCCCTACCACGCGATCACGTACTTCTCCCCCGAGACGCGGAAGGCGACCGACGCGCTCGGTCTGAAGGGCGGGTGGATGAGCTACTTCGGCTGCCGCGCCGCGCCTCTCGGCCCGGTCGGTCCGGAGATCGTGGCCGCGGTGTTCTACAACTTCCACCCGGCGATGGTCGCGCGATCACTTCCGGACGCGTGGAGCTACGCCACCCCGGCCCGGCTCCTCGAGGCGCGCCTGACGGCTGTGGACAACGCCGTACGCCGGTTGTTCCCGGACTCTGATTTCGGGCGGGCGGCCGAGCTGGGGCGGCGTGCGGCGGAGCTCGCACCGGTTGCGGGGCGACCGATCGCGGCGGCCAACGCGGCATTGGAGTGGCCGGACGAGCCGCATCTGGTGCTCTGGCACGCGACCACGATTCTGCGGGAGTCGCGGGGTGACGGGCATGTCGCGGCGCTCGTCGCTGCCGGCCTCACGCCGTGCCAGGCCCTGGTGACGCTTTCCGCGGCGGGCGGACCGTCGAAGGAGATCTTCCAGCTCAACCGCCGGTGGAGCGATGAGGAATGGTCGGCGGCCTCGGACGACCTGCGAAGTCGTGGCCTGCTGGACGCCGACGGAAGCCTCACCGAGAGCGGGCGCGCATTGCGGCAGCAGGTGGAGGACACCACAGACTCGTTGGCTGACCAGGGCTGGCGGGCGTTGGGCGACGAGCTGACCACCGAGTTGCACGACCTCGTTCGTCCCCTGAGCGCCGTACTGATGTCCAACGGCCTGATCCCGTCCGACAACCCGATGGCTATGCGCTGGGACTGACCCGAAGGCCGGCCTCAGCGGCACGCAGCACCGCGGCCGTGAGTGCGTCGAGGACGTCAGACTCGAGCTTCCAGTGCTGCCAGTACAGCGGTACGTCGATGTACTTGCCCGGAGCAACTTCCACGAGACGGCCCGCGGCGAGCTCGGGTCCGGCGACCTGGTCCTCGATCATCCCCCAGCCGAGCCCGATCCGGACCGCTTCGTGGAACGGCGCCGACGCCGGGATGGCGTGCGACGGCGGATCCAGCTTCCGCCGGGTCACCTTGCGGACCAGCCGGTGCTGCAGCACGTCCTTCTCGTTGAACACCACCATCGGGGCCTCGGCGAGCGCCTCCGGCAGCGGCTTGCCGGCCAGCCAGCGTTCGGCGTACTCCGGGGTGGCCAGCGGCAGGTACCGCATCTTCCCGAGCCGTACGACGCGGCAGCCCTGGACCGGTCGTGGGTCAGCGGTCACCGCCGCCAGGACCGTGCCGTTGCGGAGGTACTCCGCCGAGTGTTCCTCATCCTCCTGATGGACCAGGAACCGGGCCTGATGCGTCCGGGAGAGATCGAGCATCGCGGGCAGGAACCAGTTGTTGAGCGAGTCCGCGTTCACCGCGATCGGGATCCGCTGCGCGTCGACAGTGCCGCGGACGGCGGCGATCGCCTCCAGTTCGAGTAGCGAGACCTGGCGGGCGAGCCGGAGCAGGGCGGCTCCCGCCGCGGTCGCTCGCGCCGGCTTGCCGCGCATCACCACGACCTGACCGAGCCGGCTCTCCAACGCCTTGATCCGTTGGCTGACTGCGGAAGGCGTGACGCGCAGCCGCCGGGCAGCGGCGTCGAAGCTGCCTTCGTCGAGGACCACCACGAACGTCTCGAGCTGCACGGAGTCGAACTGCATGATGAAGCAATCCTAATGGTGCATCAGAATCTTTAGCTGGTTTGAAGCAGACCGGCTGCCTACGGTCGAAGACATGCCCCTTCTCGCCGGTTTCGCCACGGCACTGTCGCTGATCGTGGCGATCGGCGCCCAGAATGTGTTCGTCCTCCGCCAAGGTCTGCGGCGCGAGCACGTCCTCCCGGTGGTCCTGACCTGCGCACTGTCCGACGCACTCCTGATCTCCAGCGGCATCCTCGGCCTCGGCGCACTCCTCACCCGCAGCCAACTGGCCCTCGAAATCGCCAGGTTCGGCGGCGCCGCCTTCCTCTACACGTACGCGTTCCTCGCCGCGAAACGCGCCTTCAACCCCGGCACGATGACAGCCGCCGACCACGCCCCGGCCGCCCTGCGCAGCGTCGTACTGGCCTGCTTGGGCTTCACCTACCTCAACCCCCACGTCTACCTCGACACCGTCGTACTCCTGGGCTCGCTGGCAAACCAACGAGGCACCGACGGCCGCTGGCTCTACGGCCTGGGAGCCGTCACCGCCAGCTTCACCTGGTTCTTCTCCCTGGGCTTCTTCTCCCGCAAACTAGCCACCCTCTTCGCCCGCCCAAGAGCCTGGCAATTCCTCGACACATCCATAGCCCTCCTAATGACCACCCTCGCCACCTGGATGCTGCTGGCCTGATGCCGCCAGCCCCAGCTCGCGTTCGGTATCCGTGGTCGGCCGATCGCGTTCGACCCCGAACGCACGCTTCCCGGAACATTTTCGCCGCCGGCTGCCACTTTTGTTCCGCAAACCACCACCCACGGAACGGGTCACAACCGCCGGACAACCCCGCGGCTCTCGGACCCACCCCGCAGGTCCCGATAGGCTTTGAGCAGCAAGACCAGCCCCTCTGCCTCCGGGCACGGGCTGGTCGTCGTTCCGGGGGAATTCACTTGCTTGCTACACCGAGCTGCGCCGGGCAACCAGACTCGTCGGCGATGGGCCTTCTTTTCGGATGGGGTGTTGGCCGTGGACGTGATGGTGTTGTGTGATGCGGTGGCGGTGTTTCCGGAGGCGGTTTCGGAGGCGTTTCCTGGGTGGGGGGATGAGGCGGCGGCGTGGACTCGGCGGGTGATGGCGGGGAATGTTCGGGGGGACGGGTGGTTGCTGCACTTTCATAGTTATTTGGTGGTGTCCGAGTCGGGTGTGGTGTTGGTGGATGCGGGGGTTGGGCCGGCTGGCGGGGAGGCGGCTGAGTGGTTGGGGGTTGCGGGGCGGTTGCCTCAATTGATGGGGCAGGTGGGGGTCGAGGCGGCGGATGTGGATGCGGTCGTGTTGACGCACGTGCATCTGGATCATGTGGGGTGGGCGTCCGACGGAGTGCGGGCTGGGTTTCCTCGGGCGGAGTACGTCGTACAGCGGGATGAGCTGGAGCATGTGCGCGGTGGGTCGACGTACTCGAAGCGGATTCGGCCGATCGAGGACGCGGGGCAGTTGCGGGTGGTCGACGGGGAGGTCGCGCTGCGCGGGATGCGATTGGTGCCTACGCCGGGGCACACACCTGGGCATCAGTCGGTGGTGACTGAGCGGGCGATCCTCGGTGGTGATGTGCTGGTGCATCCGGCGCAGGCGCGGTGGCCGGAGCTGACGTACGTGTACGAGCGCGACCCCGCCGTCGCCGTCACCTCACGCCGCGACCTCCTCGCGCTGGCCGCCGCAACCGGCGTCCCTGTCGCAGCCGCGCACCCACACGCCCCGCTGTCGGCCGACGCCTCGCCCGTGGCGGTTCCGGCCGGCGGGGACGGGGTGTGTGCGCCGTACCGGCTTTAGCGGTAGCCGGTGGTGTCGGCGGGTTTGCCGGCGTTTTCGACCTCGACGATGTAGCGCCAGGCGTCGGGGCGGGAGCCGTCGAGGTCGGTGAAGTCGTAGACCTCGGCCAGTTCGCCGCTCGACGTGGACTTGCCGTTCCAGCGTCGTACGTCGGGGTCCGCCGCGAGCGCCGCCACCGCGCGGCCGACGTACGACGGGCTTTCGGAGATCGCGAAGTGCGGGATCCGTTCGGTCGCGTCCCGCCAGTTGTCCTCGCGGACACCGAAGCCTTCGAGCATCGCCTCGGACCGCAACCACCCGGGCGTGAGTAGTACGGCGGTCGCGTCGTACTTGTCCAACTCGTGCGCCAACGCGAACGCGATTCGCCCGACCGCGCCCTTCGCGACGTCGTAGAAGAACGAGACGCGGTAGTTGTCGGCGTTGAACTCGTTCGTGCCGTCGGTCATCTCGATCACCAGCCCACCGGGTGACTTGATCAGCAACGGCAACGCGTAGTGGCTCGTGATCACGTGCGTGTTCACGCCCAACTGCAGCAGCCGCAGACCGCTCTCAAGATCGCTCTCCCACACCGTCTTGTCCCACTCGGGCTCACCGTGCTGACCCCAAATGTCGTTCACCAGGATGTGCAGCGCGCCCTGCTCGCGCTCGATCCGTTCGACCAGCGCACGGACCTGTTCCGGATCCAGATGATCAACAGGTACGGCGATGCCGTGGCCGCCGGCCTTGTCGACCAGCTCCGCGGTCTCCTCGATCGTCTCCGGCCGATTCATCTCGGACCGCCGGTCCCGCGTGCTGCGACCGGTCACGTACACGGTCGCGCCCGCCGCGCCGAGCTCGACCGCGATTCCGCGTCCGGCTGCCCGGGTCGCACCGGCGACCAGCGCCACCTTCCCCGCCAACGGCTGCATGCCGTCCTCCTTATCCATACGTTGTACGATTATGTACCATACGTCGTATGGTTAATGACGGCAAGCGCTCCGGGCGGCCCCGTGCCGGGGAGGAGCGGCTGAGCCGGGACGCGATCCTGACCGCCGCGCTCGGGATCGTCGACGACGAGGGCATCGACGCGCTGACCATGCGAAGGCTCGCGGCAACACTGAAGGTCAACCCGATGTCGCTGTACCACCACCTGCCGAACAAGGCCGCCGTCCTCGCCGGACTCGCGGAGCTCGTGTTCGCCGGCCTGGAGCTCCCCGACCCGGGCGACTCCGTTCCGTGGGACGAGCAGCTCAAGCAGGCGGCCCGCGCCTACCGCGACGGTCTCCGCCAGCACCCGAACCTCGCGCTGCAGGTCCTGTCGGACACGTCCGCGGTGTCGGACGTGGTCGTTGTCACGATGGAGCCGTTCTACCGGGCCCTCGACCGCGCCGGCCTCGGCCCGCGCGAGATCTTCGAGGCCGCGAACACCCTGATCGACTTCATCCACGGCTTCAGCCTCGGCGAGGCGTCGGTGCGCGCGGAGACGTTCGAACTCGCCCCTGACCTGCTCACCCGGGTCCGCGCACTACCCGCCCACAAGGCTCCGACCCTGACCCGCATCGTCAACGCCCTCGGCGCGGACGGCCTCGCCTACGACTTCGACAGCGGCTTCGAGTCCGGGCTGTCCACGCTGACCACGGGCATCGCGGCGACGGCTCGCCGCCGATAGCGCGAGATCGCGACCCCACCGAGACACAGCACGCCGCCGGCGTAAGCGAGCGGCACGGGGCTCTCACCAAGCAGCAGCCACCCGAGGAAGATCGTGATCGGCGGGACGAGGTACGTCGTGGCACCCATCCGGCCCGCCGTCGTCCGAGCCAACGCGTAAGCCCACGTAGTGAACGCGATCGCGGTCGGAAACGCGCCGAGAAACACCACCCACCAGACGGTGGCCGGACGCGCATCGGCCGCCTCACGCAGCAGCGTCGGCCCGAACGGCAAGCAGGCGACGGCACCGATCACGCACGACAACCAGGTCACCTCCAGCGCGGGCAGGTGAGCGAGCAACGGCTTCTGCGACACGACACCGATCGCGTACGCCGCCGCGGCCACCAGGCACAACATCACGCCCCAGGCGTCCGCGCCACCGTGCGACGAGGAGAGAGCGATCACCACCACGCCGGCGAACGCGACGACGCTGCCGATCACCAACTGGCGCGGGAACCCCTCGCCCAGCAAGATCCCGGCCAGCAAGGCGATCAGCAACGGTCCGATGTTGACGAGCATCGCCGTTGTCCCGGCGTCGAGGTGTCGCTCGGCCCCGTTCAGGGCCACGTTGTACACCCCGAACCACAGCAGTCCGCACGCCAGCAACAGTTTCCAGTCCGCCCGGGCCGGCCGGCGCCGCGGCCGGGTGAACACGAAGATCCCCAGCAGCACACTGCCGACCAGGAGCCGCCCGAGCGTCAGCGCACCGGCCGAGATGTCCTGACCGACATGGCGGATCGCGACGAACGCCGACGCCCACAGCACCACCGTCACCGCGGCCGCGCCGCCGGCGAGCACGCCCTGTTTCCTCATACCTTGAGAACGCCTTCGCTACTCATGATGTGAGGCTAGGTGTCCGACGCTTCGGTATTCACCGAACTTCGCGGTGACGGTAGTGCGAAGGGTACGACGAAGGCCGTCAGCAGCACCGGGATCGTCAACGCTGCCACGAGGATCGACATCGTGAACCACACCGATCCGAGCGCGAACCCGCCGTACACCGCGATCGCGGACACCTCGGCGAACAGCCCGGACACCGATGTCACGGTCGCCCGCGCCGGGCCTGTGATCGCATCTTGCAGGCGTGACTCGGACACCACGATCACCAGCTGCATGAGTCCGTACCCGAACGCGATCGGCAGGAAGCCCCAGGCCGACCGGCTCAGCGATCCGGTCGCGATCAGCACCGCGGTCGCCCCGAGTGCCGCCGCGAAGATTGCTGCAGGCAACTTGTATGCCGGTCCCGCGAGCGCACTGCCGATCGCCTGCGCCGCAACCGTTCCCGCGATCAGCAACGGGATCACGCTTGTCGCCGCACCGGTCTCCCGGGCGAGCAACGGGAAGTACTCGTCGAACGCGAGAAAGCCGCCGAGCAACGCGACCAACGCCACGGACCGGCGGACCAGCCGACTCGTCAGTACCTCCGCCACGCCGGACCTCAGCATGTGGAGATAGTTGCCGAACGCCGCCCGTGCACCCGGCTCGTCCGACTCCCGGGCGTCCTCGACGGGTCGCGCCTCAGGCAACGACCACGCGACGCCTGCCTGCAGAACACAGCTCAGCACGCTGACCACACCGGCCAACGTGTATCCACCGAGGTTGAACAGCGGAGTTGCGAGCGCGGTCGCGGCCAGGTTCATCACGAACGACGCGGAGCGCGCGCGACCGAGGAGCGTCGGGTAGTGCTCGGTGCGATCCCGTGCCGCGAGTTCGTCGTACACGAACGCCTCGTAGGTCCCGGACATCAGCGCCGACGAGGTCCCCCACAGGACGAAGCCCAGCGCGAATCCGGCGTACGACGGGAGCGTGATCCAGGCGGCGTACCCGAGGCCGCTGAGCAGCGCGCCGAGGATCAGCAGCTTGCGCCGTGAGTACGCGTCCGCCCAGGCGCCGGACGGCACCTCGAGAACGAACCCGGTCGCCGACCAGATGACGAACAGCGTCGAGATCTGGGCAGCCGACAGCCCGTGATCGGCGAACAGCAACTGGTACAGCGGGTAGAGCGGGATGAAGTCCTGCAACGCCTCGAAGGCGACGATGCGGACCGACAACCCTCGGTCAGAGGGTCAGGGGTGCGGGCGCGGAAGTGTCATGTGACGACGATACGGCATAAATCAGGAGCGGATCAGGGGAATTTTCGGACAGAGTAGAGCGATGGGAGACGTCAGCGAACGATTCTGGGCAAAGCTGCCGGACGGCAGCCGCGAGGCCCTCGTGGACGGGTTGAGCCAGTCGGAGTTGCAGTCCGTCCTGCTGGACGTGACGCGTCGGCGCGCGGCCAAGGTGACGCCGGCGCGGCTCCTGCAGCGCTGGCAGCAGGACCGGTTCGTGCGCCCGTCGACCATCGATCCGCGGGAGCTGGTGCAGACGCAGCAACGCTTGTGGGGGCTGCTCCCGGAGAAGTTCGACGGCGTGCAGCTGTCTCCGGTCACGCCGCTGGGCACGTGTTCGGCGATCGCGACGATCAACCAGCACCAGGTGGTCGGCACGATCCGCGGCACCGAGGTCGCCAGCGATCCGACCAACGAGCTGGCGATCGAGGCCGCCGTACGACGTCGCGCCGGGCAGGAGCGCGTACACCTGGCAGCCTGTCAGCGGGTGGTGCGGGCGCAGCCGTTCGACGGTCCGGGGATGTCCGCGCACTTCGAGCTGTTCGTGCTCGTCTCGAGCGCGCGGGACACCGGGTCGTGCCGGACGGAGGCGGAGTTGCTGATCGACCACCTGAGCTTCTGGCACGCCGTACTCGGCGACAAGGCCGAGCTCACGTTCACCGCCTTCACCGAGTCGGCGCTGCGCGACCGGATCGAGGACACGGTCCGCCCCGCGCTCGGTGTCGCATTCGCCGAGGACACCGAGCGGACCAAGAGCGCGGGCTACTACGCCGGCACCGCGCTCGGCATCGACCGTGCTGGCGAGGGGCTGGGCGACGGCGGCTTCACCACGTGGACCGCTGACCTGCTCGGCGACGCCAAGGAACGCTGTCTGACGTCCTGCATCTCGACCGAGCGACTGACCGTCATCGGAGCTTGAGCAGGCCCGCGTCTGTCGGACGGAAACCGCACGCATCCTCGTAGAAGGCTTTGAGGTGCGGCTCGTAATCGACGTGCAGCCACTCGCACCCAGCCTTGCGGGCCTCCTCGGCCGCAGTCAGCACGAGTTGCTTGCCGATGCCCTGCCGCCCGTGATCCGGATGTACGGCGGTGTCCAGTACGAACGCGTGGGCGCCGCCGTCCCAACACACCTGCACGAACCCGACCAGTCGATCGTTGCTAAAGGCCCCCACCCAGGTCAGCGCCCACCGCGCCAACCGCTCCGCCCACGCCTGCACCTCCAGCTCCCCCTCGAACGCAGCAGCATGCAACGTCGACAACTCCAGATCATCCACCGGAAAACGTACGACGTACCTCACAGCATCACCACCGCAGCTTCGAGACGAGCGTTCCACTCTGCACCCCCACCATCGGGCAGATCCGACATGCTCAGATACCCCTGCACCATCACCGACCGCAGCACCACGTCCAGCCCGTCGACGTCGCCGTACGCCGTCAACGCTTCCGGCCACCGCGCCGGTTCGACGGACGACACCAGGAACCACGCGAGATCCAGTACGCCGGGCGCCGCCGACACGTCTTCCCAGTCAAGCAACGCCACTTGCCCGTCGGGACTGGTCCGCATGTTCTGCGCCGACGCGTCGCCGTGGACCAACGTCAGTTCCCCTGCCCGCGCCACGTCCGCCTCGGCCTGCAGCACTCGCCCGACCAAGTGCTCGCCGTACGCACGCACTGGTTGTGACAGATCGGACCGCGCCGCCAAGGTCGGCCACGTGCGGTCGTAGAGCTCGGCGACCAATACGTCGCCGGCACCGGGCGCTCGAAGCCATGGCCACTCGCTGTGCGCTCGTCCCCGCCAGCGGTCGTGGAGTTCGCGGAGCGCCCGTGCTCCGGCGGCCGGCTCGGCGCCCGGCGTCCAGTCGGACAGGTCCTCCAGGACCAGTAGTGTTCCGTCCGCGCCGGACTCCGCCTGGTAGCAATCCGGCACGCGGATGCCTACGACAGGCGCGATCTCGCGGTAGAAGCGGACCTCGGACTCGAACATTTGCAGGGCAGCGGGGATCGAGCCCGGTGCGGCAGGCGCACGGCGCTTCACATGGTTCGGCACCAGGTCAGGCTAGGGACATCGGCCGCCTGACGTGACTGATTTTCTAGGCGACGAGCGTGTACGCCGTAGGCGGGCCGGAGTACGCGCGTGGACCGGACGGGATGCGCCGGGACGCAGGGTCCTCGACGCGGATCGCGGCGGTCTGCAGACGGATCGGCAGCGTGGACCGGACCGCCGTGGTCAGATCGAACTGCACCTCGGCGAGCAGGTCGGACAGCTCCAGATCGAGCGCCCGGCAGATCGCGGCGAGGATCTCCGAGGACGGCTCCTTGCGGCCGCGCTCGATCTCGGACAGGTACGGCACCGACACCTGGGCCAGCTCCGCGAGCTCACGCAGGGTGATGCCCCGCTCGCGCCGCAGCCGGCGGAAAACGCTTCCGATCACCTGGCGTAGCAACACGTCTGGCCCTCCTCGCCTCCGGATCTCCTGTACCGAGTGTGCCATCCCCCGAAGGTCCACCGCCCCGAATCTGCCCTGAGCAGATTCCCCACACCGTTCTGCCCGCAGCAGAATCCAACTTTGAGAAGCCACCAACCACTTTCGCGGTCGAAACATGGTTGGTGGCTTCTCAAAGTTGGGAAGTCAGGCGTGGGTGAGGGCTTGGGCTAGGTCGGCCGTGAGGTCTTCGGGGTCTTCTAGGCCGAGGCTCAGGCGGAGTAGGGCGTCGGTTGGTTTGGCCTTCGGTGCGACCAGGCGGTGGGTCAGCGCGGCGGGGTGCTGGATGAGGGTGTCGACTCCGCCCAGTGAGACGGCGTGGGTGATGAGCTTCAGGCCGCTCGCCACCCGGGACGCCGCTTCGTAGCCGCCGCTGAGTGTGAACGCGAGTACCGCGCCCGGCCCTGCCTGCTGCCGGCCGATCAGCCCGGCCGGATCGGTCAGGCCCGGGTAGTGGACCCGCTCGACGGTCGGCTGCGCCGACAGCCAGTCCGCGACCTTGATGGCGGTCGCCTGCTGCGCCCGTACTCGAACAGGCAGCGTCTGCAGTCCCCGGTGCAGTTCGTACGCCGCCAACGGGTGCAGCAGGCCACCTGTCACAGCGCGGATCTGCCGAAGCCGGCCGACCCACTCCACGCCGGCCGCGACGACGCCACCCATCACGTCGCCATGACCGCCGAGGTACTTGGTTGCCGAGTGCAACACCAGGCTCGCCCCGTGCCGAGCCGGTTGCTGCAGGACCGGCGTCGCGAAGGTGTTGTCCACCAGGACCGGTACGTCGCCGGCCGCGGTGGCGACGTACGCGATGTCGACGAGGTCGACGGTCGGGTTCGCCGGGGTCTCGACGATCACCAGACCGGTGTCCGGGCGGATCGCTCCGGCGACCTCGCTCGGCTCCGCGTACGTGACAGTTGTCCCCAGGAGGCCTGTGGACAACAGGTGGTCGGTGCCGCCGTACAGAGGTCGGACGGCGACCACGTGTGGACGGCCCGCGGCGACACTGGCGAGCAGGCACGCGGTGAGCGCGGCCATGCCGGACCCGAAGGCGACCGCGCCGTCGCAGTGCTCGAGCTCCGCGAGCGCGTCCTCGAAGCGCGCGACCGTCGGGTTCCACAGGCGCTGGTAGACGAGGCTCCCGCCGTCGGGCCCGCGACCCTGCGTGAGTTCGTCGTACGACGAACCGCCGGTGTGGACGTCGGGGAGCGGATAGGTGGTGGACAGATCGATCGGCGGGACGTGAACGCCGAGGGCGGCCAGGTCGTCGCGACCGGCGTGGACGGACCTGGTGTCGAGTTGGGTCATCGCTGCCTCCTCCACCTGTGGACAAGTGAGGAGACTGTGGAATCTTCTGCGAGGTTGACGCAATAGTTCCGAAGAAAATTCGTCCACAGGGTCATCCACACGCTGTGGATTCTGTGGACGAGCTCTACAGTGGAGGCATGCCGAAGGATCGTCGGAGCCCGGGACCGGCTCCGCGGGCTGCGCCTGGGACCGGGCCTGAAGGGCTCGACGAAGTGGACCGGACGCTGGTCAACCTGCTGACCGCGGAAGGCCGGATGCCGAACAACGCGCTCGCCGAGGCAGCCGGCATCGCGCCGTCGACGTGCCTGACCCGGGTGCGGTCACTCCGCGAGCGCGGGGTGATCCGCGGCTTCCACGCCGACGTGGACCTGGCCGCGCTGGGTCAGCCGCTGCAGGCGCTGATCGCGATCCGGATCGGCGCGCACTCCCGCGACGAGATCGACCGCTTCCGCACGAACGTCCCCCGGCTCCCCGGGGTGCTGTCGCTGTTCCACGTCAGCGGCGCGAACGATTACCTGCTGCATGTCTCGGCGGCGACGCCGGACGCGCTCCGGGAGTTCGTGCTCGACCACCTGACCGCCGATCCAGCGGTCAGCCACGCGGAAACGAGCCTCATCTTCGAACACGTCCGCGGGACACCGGACGCCCACCACTCACCAAAGTCACGGACGTCAGCCAGCTGACGCTCGAGCGACCCGGGGAATCGGTCGTTCGCGCGGGTTGGTGAGTGCTACAGGTCCGCGGTCAGCGCGGCTTGAGGCCCCAGGCTTCGGCGAGGAGCTGGAACGAGCGGCGGCGTTCCGCGGGGTTGTGGATGTTCGTGGTGATGATCAGCTCGTCGGCGCCGGCGTCGGTGGCTTTGCGGCGGAGCTCGTCGGCGACCTGGTCCGGCGTACCGACGGTAACCAGGCCGGTCCAGTCCTCGATGGCAGCCTCTTCCGCCTCGGTCCACGGGTACTCGGCCGCTTCCTCGGGGGACGGGAGCGGGCCGGGACGGCCGGAGCGGAGGCGGAGGGTCGAGAGCGCGTTGGCTCGGGCGAGTTGTGCGGCGCGCTCCTCGGTCTCGGCGACGATCGCGGCCAGGGCGAGGATCGCGTGTGGGCCGCCGTCGTGCTCGAGGCGCTGGTAGTCCCTCCTGTACGCCGAGATGACGCCGGCCGGATCGAGTGTCCCGAAGTGGCCGGCGTACGCGAACCCGGTCCCGAGCGCGGCGGCCGCCTGACCGCCGTACGTGCTCGATCCGAGGATCCACACCGGCGGCAGCGGTACGTCGTCCGGTTGTGCGCTGATCGGCTCGAACGGATGCCCCGCCGGGAACCCTTCGGCGTACGCGCGGAGCTCGGCGTACTGCTCGGTGAAGTCGTCCGCTCCGAGCGCCTCACGGCTACGGCGCAACGCGAGCGCCGTGCGCTGGTCGGTGCCCGGTGCGCGTCCGAGGCCGAGGTCGATGCGGTCCGGGTACAGCCCGCCGAGGACCCGGAACGTCTCGGCGACCTTGAGCGGGGAGTGGTTCGGCAGCATGATGCCGCCGGATCCGACCCGGATCGTCGACGTCGCGGCCGCCACAGCGGCGATCATCACCTCCGGGCTGGTGCTCACCACACTCGGGATGTTGTGGTGCTCCGCGAGCCAGAACCGGTGGTACCCGGCGGCCTCGGCGGTGCGGGCCAGTTCCAGCGTCTCGTGCAGCGCCTCCGACGGCCGCGTACCCGTCGGCACCGGCGAGAGATCGAGCACGGACAGGGGCATCGCTTCGGCGGTCACGTTCAACTGCCAACGACTGCCTGGTGGAACCTATTCCGGGACGGATCTCCAGCACTCATCAATTGACTGCACGAGGGCCGTTTGAGCGTCGGGCGGGCGGCCGGATCGCAGTTGTGATGGGCTGGCGGTCCGCTAAACCGGATATGGCTGACTAGCGCGGGCGTCGCGCAGGGAGCGGGCCCACCAGGCGAGTTGGTGGAGGAGGGCGGTTGCGGCCGCGGTGGTCGTGGGGTCGGCCGGCTCTGCGTCGATGAAGTCCTCTTCGCGGAAGCCGAGGCTGTCGCGGATCGTCACCGCGTGCAGCTCGCCGAAGACGAGCCGGAGCTGCTCGGCCGCACGCAGTCCGCCCGAGCGTCCGCCGTACACCACGAAACCGACCGGCTTCGCGTACCAAGGCCGGCGTACGGCGTCGATCGCGGTCTTCACGTCCCCCGGGTAGGCGTGGTTGTACTCCGCCGTGACGATCATCACCGCGTCCGCGTCCTCGATCCGCCCCGGCAACTCGGTGAGCGGGACCGTGCTCAGGTCGATCAGATCAAGTTTGAACTCGTCCGCGCGCTCGACCTCCCGCGCGAACCACCGCGTGACCACCGTCCCGAACCGCCCTGCCTCGAGATTGCGCGTCAGCACGACGAGCCGGAGCGGATGAACTGTCACGACGCGACGCTAATACCTCAACAAGACTTGAGGTCAAACCGTCTCATCTGGGGGCCGGTACCGGTGCGGACCGCAATCCCTCGATCGCCAGCCCCACGGCCACCAACGTCACCGCCGCGAGCGGCCATCGGACCGGCGCGATCAGGAACACGCCGAACATCATGAGCATTCCGGCACAGGCCGCGGCCGCAAAGATCGCCACGCCGAACCCGGACCGCCTGCGACCGTTCAGCAAACCCAGCGCGATGAGGGCGACGATCACCACGAGCGCCGTCGGGAAGACACTGAAGATCGCCACGTAGCCATGCGGATCACACGTCGGGGCGTCGCAAGGAATCGACAGCATCGTCACGGGCTGCAGGATCGCCGCGATCGCGATCGCCAGCATCCCGACCGCGTTGGCGGGCCAGAGCCAAGGCTTCGTATTCACTCGACACGCGCCCGCTCGTCAGCCGGCTGCTGGTCGGGTGGGGCGGCGGGTGGGGTGGTGGTTTCGAGGTTGGTCTGGGCGGCGTTCATGAGTGAAGTCTGGTCCCCCAGAACGCCGACGGTTTGCCAGGCCTTGGTCACCGCGGCGAGTTGCGCCGACTCGTCACCGAAAAGGTCGCGCGCCGCGGCCTCGGTCGCGGCAGCAAACTCCTTGAAGCCGGCCGACGCCGCGAGGTTGCCCGACGTCAGCGTCGAGTACCAGATCTTGCCGGTGTCGTCGTACGCGTTCCCGCCCAGCTCCGCCGCGGCCAGGTAGAACGCCCGGTTCGGGATGCCCGAGTTGATGTGTACGCCGCCGTTGTCGTCGGCAGTGTCGACGTACCCGGACATGTCGGCCGGCTGCGGATCCTTCCCCAGCCGCGGATCGTCGTACGCCGTCCCGGGCGCCTTCATCGACCGCAGCGCGACACCCTGCACACCGGGCAGGAACAGCCCCGCCCCGATCAGCCAGTCGGCGTCCGCGGCATTCTGACCGAGCGCGTACTGCTTCGCGAGCGAGCCGAAGACGTCCGAGATGCTCTCGTTCAGCGCGCCCGACTGGCCCTCGTACACGAGGTTCGCCGTGTACTGCGTGACGCCGTGGGTCAACTCGTGGCCGGTGACATCGATCGACGACGTGAAGTTCCCGAAGATCTCGCCGTCCCCGTCGCCGAACACCATCTGCGCGCCGTCCCAGAACGCGTTCGCGTACCCGCGGTCGTAGTGCACCGTCGACGTGAGCACCAGGCCGGCGCCGTCGATCGAGTCGCGCCCGAAGCACTCCTTGTACAACGTCCAGGTCGCGCCCGTGCCGTCGTACGCCTGGTTCGTCGCCTGATCCTGGACGGGGTCGTCGCCCTCGGAGCGGACCAGCGTCCCCGGTAGATCGGTCCCGTTCGCCGCGTCGTACACCTTGCGCTGCCGACCGCCGCCCTCCGCCGCGGCCGCGCGCTCCCGGCCGGCTGCGGGCCGCGTTCGCAGCACGGCGTCGTGCTGCAGCGACTGCCTGATCCGGGCACGAACGCTGGGGTCACCCGCGGATCGCTCGAGCTGCTCGAGGAGGTACGGCGGGACGATGGCGTGGAACACCACTACAGGAAAACCCGGGCACCGGATAAACTCAAGGATTTGTGGCTGCCGCCGGGAGAATTCCACAAATGCGGCTTGAACCAACGGCACGGATTTTAACACAAGGGACAGGAATTGCCGAATCCAGTCGAAACCGAACAGGCCAACCTCATCACGTTCTACGCCGCGCTGGACGCGGAGCGGGAGCGCACCGACGCACGCGCGGACGACGAGCAACTGGTGCACACCCGCAACGCCCAGGCGCTGCACCAGCGGGACGGCCGGATCCGTGACCTCAAGCTCCGGCAGGCCCGGCTGAACGCCGCCGAGGAAGGTCTGTACTTCGGCCGCCTCGACGCCGCCGACGGCGAGGTCCTGCACCTGGGCCGGATCGGTCTGCACGACGACGACTACGAACCCCTGCTGGTGGACTGGCGTGCCCCGGCGGCGCGGCCGTTCTACATCGCGACCGCGGTGGCCAATCACGACGTCGTACGCCGTCGGCACATCCAGACCCGGCTACGGCGCGTGGTCGATGTCCAGGACGAGCAGCTCGACCTCGGGCGGGACGCGGCCGATGCGTCGAAGCCCGGCACCGGCGTGATCGGCGAGGCCGTGCTGATGAAGGCGCTGGAGGCTCGCCGGACCGGTCAGATGGAGTCGATCGTGCAGACGATCCAGGCCGATCAGGACCGGATCATCCGCTCCGAACTGCCCGGAATCCTGGTTGTCCAAGGCGGTCCGGGCACCGGGAAGACAGCAATCGCTCTGCACCGGGCGGCATTTCTGTTGTACACACATCGTGAGCAACTGGAAAAGCGCGGAATTCTCGTTGTCGGGCCGAATGCGGCGTTCCTGCGATTCATCGGCCAGGTACTCCCGTCGCTCGGCGAGGAGGGCGTCCGGCTCGTCACGCTCGCCGAACTGTTCCCGGGCGTGAACGCGACCCGCCCCGAGTCACCGGAGAGTGCCGAGGTGAAGGGCCGGACGGTGATGGCCGACGTGATCGCGAAGGCGGTCGCCGATCGGCAATGGCTCCCGGAGCGCCCGGTCCACATGACCGTCGAGCGCACCGAGCTCACGCTCGACCCTTCCGTGTGCGAGACAGTCCACGCACGTGTCCGCAATCGCAACCTCACCCACAACCAGGCGCGCCCCTTTGTGCTCAACGAGATCACGGACCACCTCACCCATCAGTACGCCGAACTGATCGGCACCGATCCGCTCGACGGGGAGCAGTTGCTCGACGAGTACGACCTCGCCGAACTGCGCAGCGAGGTGCTCGCCGAGCCCGCCGTACAGGCGCTGCTCGAGCAGCTCTGGCCGTTGCTCAGTCCGCAGCGGCTGCTGGAGGATCTGTACGGCGACGAGGATCGGCTCGCGTCCGCGGCGCCGCAGTTGTCCGCGCTGGATCGCGAACACCTGTTGCGGTACGGCGACGACTGGAGTCAGTCCGACGTACCGCTGCTGGACGAGGCGGCGGAGTTGCTGGGTGACGACGGGTCCGAGGCGGCGCGGGAACAGGCCGCGCGGGCGCGCGCGATCGCTTATGCACAAGGTGCTTTGGACGTGCTCGCCGGTTCGGGGTCGACCGACTTCGACGAAGACGACGAGGCCGAAATCCTTACTGCCAAGGACATTCTCGACGCCGAGGCGTTCGCCGAGCGGTTCGAGGCGGAGGACGATCGGACGCTCGCGGATCGCGCGGCCGCGGATCGGCGGTGGACGTACGGTCATGTGATCGTCGACGAGGCGCAGGAGCTGTCGCCGATGGCGTGGCGGGCGATCGCGCGGCGGTGCCCACTGCGGTCGATGACGGTGGTCGGCGACGTGGCGCAGACGAGCTCGATCGGCGGCGGTACGTCGTGGGCGTCCGCGCTCGGTGAGACGTTCGGCGATCGCTGGCGACTCGCGGAGCTGACGTTGAACTACCGCACGCCGGCCGAGGTGATGGAGCTCGCGCACGCCGTACTGCGCGAGGTCGACCCGTCGGCGCAGGCGCCGCAATCGGTCCGCTCCACGGGCGTGAAACCGTGGCACGTCGACGTACCGGCGGCCGAACAGGCCTTGTACGTCTACAAGATGGCGGCAGAGGAGACGGCGTACGGCGAGGTCGGCGTGATCACGTCCCGCAGCCGGCTCGAGCTGATCCAGGAGGCCGTCGACGGACTCACCGGCGTCACGGTCCTCACCGCCCGTGAGGCCAAGGGCCTCGAGTTCGACTCCGTCCTGGTCGTCGATCCGGACGGCATCGTCATCGAGTCACCCCGCGGCCTGCGCGACCTCTACGTCTCCCTGACCCGCTGCACCCAACGCCTAGGAGTGGTCGGCGAGCTACCCGACGTACTCGAGCACTCGACCGCGTGGGATGAGGAGCCCGAACCGTAGACAACGGAGAGTGACGGGGCTTGAATGGCTGGCGGGGGGAATCATGAATGGAGAACCGTCTACACGCACGCATTGTCAGCGGGGGAACGCGACGCTGGCAGCCCTGGGAGGGGTGGCGGTCGGCGTCATCCTGGTGCTGCTGACCTGGCTCGTGGTGCTGATGACGAAGGACGATCCGGCGCCACGGGCGGCTGACACGGCACCGGTTGCGTCGGCGCCGGTCGCGTCGGCGCCGGTGTCGGTGACCACGAAGACCGTCGTACCGAAGCCCACGGTGAAGGGGACGTCGAACCCGGCGCCGGCGGTTGGAGATGTGCGGTCGCTGCCGGCCGGGTTGTTCTGTCGCGATCTGAAGGCCAAGGGATACGGCTACGTCGCGGCGGTGGACTACTGGCGACTGCACGGGCAGCCGAATCAAATGGATGCCGACCGCAACGGAATTCCGTGCGAGACCGTGTATCCGCGCAGCGACGTCGCGGCGTACTGGAACGGGCGCGAGATCAGCGGTGTCGTGTTCTGGTCGGCGGGGCTGTACTGCCGGGACCTCGTCGCGCGAGGGGCGTCGTACTCCGAGGCCGTTCGGTACTGGTGGTACTACGGGATGCCGGACCGGATGGATGCGGACAGGAACGGCATACCGTGCGAAACGGTGTACTCCGCGGCGACAGTTAACGCATTCTGGTTCCTGTGACGCGACGGGCTTGGGTTGCTTTTCTGCTGGCTGTGGTGATCGTGGGCGGCGGTGGGTGGTTCGGATTGTCGGCGGCCGGCGTCTTCGACCGGGCGCAACCGACCGCCGTATCAAGTACGCCTCGATCCACACCACCGACCACTGGTGTGTCACAGCCGAGTGTGCGGCCACGGTCCAGCAAGCCGGCACAGTCGAAGGCACCGGCCGTTACGACCAGTCCACCGCGTGCTTCCGCCGTACGGCGGTATGTGTTTCCTGTTGGTGGTTGTCGGGCGGATGCCTCGCAGAGTCATCATGACTATCCGGCGTCGGACATCTTTGCGCACGTCGGTTGTCTGTTTGTTGCGCCGGTTGACGGGCGGGTGGACGAGGTGACGCGGGTCGACTCGTGGAATGCGAAGACCAATCGGGGTGCTGATCGGGGCGGGCTGTCAGTTTCGGTGGTGGGGGCGGATGGCGTTCGGTACTACGGCTCACACCTCTCGGCGATCCAGCCCGGGATCGCGCCAGGTGTGCCGGTGCGGGCGGGGCAACCTCTTGGACGGACCGGGAAGACGGGGAGCGCCCAAGGGACACCACCACATCTGCATTTCGGGATCAGCTGGCCGACGGCGCCCAACATGTGGTGGGTCCGGCGTGGAGCGGTGGCACCGCAGCAGTTCCTGAACAGCTGGCATGACGGCGGTCAGCTGTCCCCCGTGGCGTTGGTCGCGGCGCGCCATCGGGCGTACGGCGCAGACCACGGCTGCCGCTCGTACTGCTGACAATTAGCGAGCGCGGCCCTCGCGGAGGGCGGCGATCGACTTCTCGATCCGGCGGGTGCGGGTGGCCTCGGTCTTGGCGGAGGTCACCTGGAGGGTGTGCCACTGCCGGTTGCTGTAGCTGAGCGTGTCCCAGAACGCCTTCGCCTCCGGGTCGGCGGCGAGGGCCGTTGCCAGGGGTTCGGGGATCTCGAGTTCGCGTGGCGCTGTGTCGAGTTCGACGTCGACCTCGAGTACGTCGCCGGGCGTGACGCCGGCCTCGGTACGGCGGTCCGCGCTGAATCCGAGCAGGTAGCGTCCGCCCATCCGCGCGATCGACGTACGGAAGGTGTACCCGTTGACCGTCACGCTCACCTTCGGCCGGCCGCCGCCACCGAGCGACTCCACGACCGTTTCGGGCACCTCGAAGCCGGCGGTGTTCTTGCCTGTGGACAGCAGTTCGGCAGTGAACTTCATCTGTTCATGATGCGGGTCGCGCAGGTCATGTCGAGAGTCGGCCGGCTGTTCCGACGTACCGGCGTCAGTGTCAGGCGGAGAGGAAAGATCGTGATTCTCAACAGCATGTTGCTCGGTAGTGCGGACGCGGAGCGGTTGAAGGCGTGGTACCGCGACGGGTTCCGGGCGGAGGTCGACGGGTACGGCAACCTGGACCTCGGCGGGTTCGGCCTGGTGATCGAGCAGCGCGACGACGTCGCGGCCAAGAACGCCGAACCGGGACGGCACATCGTGAACTTCGCCGTCGACGACATCGAGGCGGCGGCCGCGCACCTGCGGACGCTCGACGTCGACTGGCTGGTGCACCCGGAGGACCGCGGGATCGGCTGGTTCGCGACGCTGATCGACCCGGACGGCAATTACGTGCAGCTCATCCAGATGAAACCGGAGTACTACGCGCAAAAGTGAAAAACGTTCGCACCGGAGCTGGGGGATCCGGTGCGAACGGGGTTTTTCGTCAGGCGCATTACAGGGGAGAAATTGGCGGCAAGCGAGGGGCAGAACGCCCGCACTCGCTTGCCGCCGCGTGCCCTTGGAAGAGCACCGCACCGGTTCCTTTGGTTGGTCGAGGTGAGGCGACTCGACCTGGCGACGTTCCGCGTGGGTTGTCTGGTGAGGTACGGAACGCGAAAGGTACCGGAGGTTTTCTCAGCGGGGAGCTACGTCCCACATGCGCTCGCCGGGCAGGGGGTCGGGGAGCTTGTCGACGTCGGGCATCGGGTCGTTCGTGACCCGAAGACCGGCGAATCGACGGCTCATGGCGTCTGCGTACCGCTCGGCCAACGCCGGCTCGGCGTTGTAGTCGGCGATCACGTGCTCACCGAACCAGACACGCACGCGACGACGCGAAATGGTCTGAGTGGCGGTGGCGGTTGTCACTGGTCCTCCTGGCTGATACTTCGAGGGTGGTACGGCCTGGAAAACGCGGGCGAGCGCGGTGCCGGTGCGCCGTGTTGTGTTCACCGTCACGTCACTTCCAACGGAGGACGCAGAGCAGAGGTCACGCCCGGATTCAGATTTTCTGGCCGGTCGCCAAAACTTTTTCGGACCCGCCAGGACCCCATTCTTTCGCCACTTTGTTCGATTACTCGAACGGGCCGCGCACGGAGACGCCGCCGTCCAGCACGAGCTGCTGTCCGGTGATGTACGACGCCGCGTCGGAAGCCAGGTAGACCACTGCCCGGGCCACCTCTTCGGAACGCCCGAACCGGCCAACCGGAATCTCCTCGACGACCTCGGCGGCGACATTCGCATTGGCCACGGCCGTGGCGATCGCTCCAGCGGCGGCGACGTTCATCCGGATCCCGTCCCGCGCGTACTCCGCGGCGACCGTGCGGGCGAGGCTGAGCAGGCCGGCCTTCATCACGCCGTACGCCGCCTGTTTGGGCGCGGCCATGAACCCGGTGACGGATCCGACGCTGACGATCGCGCCGCCGGTGCCCTGGTCGAGGAAGACTCGGAGCGCGGCCCGGACCGCGCGGGCGACGTACCGGAGGTTGACCTCGTAGATCGTGTCCCAGTCCTCGTCGGCCATCTCGTGCAACTTCACCGCGGGCACGAACGCGACCTGCCCGCCGACGACAGTGACGAGTACGTCGAGTCCGCCGAGCTTCTCGACCGCGCCCGCGACCATCGCCTCGATATCGGTCACCGAGCGGACGTCACCGGAGATCGGGTACGCCGTACCGCCGGCTGCCCGTACCGCGTCCGCGGCTTCCGCGGCACGGTGCGGATCGAGGTCCGCGACCATCACCGCGGCCCCTTCGTTGCCGAAGGCTTCAGTCGTCGCCCGTCCGATCCCGCCCCCGCCGCCACCGATCACCAGCACTCGTTTCCGCATGGGCGGAGCGTAGATCAGGGACGTCGTGATATTCACAGGGATTCCTCAGGAAAGACACGCCGAAGCTGTCGGAACGGCTCCGTACGCTGGGACACGTGACCATCGAAGACGCTGGAATCAGGCCGCTCACCAACGGATCCGCGGACAGGGGATCCGAGGACCAGCCGGTCGTGGCGAACGGCCTCGTGGTGCCCGAGCGGATCATCGGCGGCGTCGTACCGTCACCCGTGCGGCCCGGTCCGACGGGGATCGCGGCCGTCCAGACCGAGCACCTGATCAGTGACGTCGGCGATGCGCTCCGGCTCCTCGACGCGGTGGAACGCGTGCGTGGTCACGCGCACCCGCTGATCCTTGGTCTGCAGGAAGCGATCGGGATCAAGATGCCTGCCGCGCTGGTGCTGAGCGCGATCGCGAACGGCCGCACGTCAGCGGACGAGGTCGCGAAGCAGGTCGGCATCACGCCCGGCGAGGCGGAGCTGGCGATCGCCGACCTGGAAGCGCTCGGCATGGTCCGGACCACGCCCGAGTTGGTCGTCACGTCGATGGGTCAGGCCCGTCTCTCCCAGCTCGACGGTCTCACCGTCCGGGTCCTCGACGTCATCACCGGCATCCTCGGCCCGACCGACGCCGCCCACCTGGTCCGCCTCCTGCACACGGTCGCCGACGGCCTCGAGTCCGCCTCGGTAGCCGCCGCCGTAAACCCCACCCTCCCCCAGGCCCTCCACAACTGACCCCGGGGTGTCGAGAACGGGGTGACGGTCTCGACGTAGCTGGTGTCAGACGAGACAAGGAGGGCATCAGATGTTGAAGGACAGCAAGGCGTTCAGTGGGTTTTCGGTGGATGACCTGCCGCGGGCGAAGGAGTTCTACGGCGAGACGCTGGGGATCGAGGTCGCCGAGGAGAACGGGTTGTTGCACCTGCGGACCGGTGGTGGGAACACAGTTCTCGTCTATCCGAAGGACAATCACGTCCCGGCGGAGTACACCGTGCTCAACTTCCCCGTCGACGATGTCGAGGCCACGGTGCGGGAGCTGACCGCGCGGGGGATCGTGTTCGAGAGGTACGTCGACGAGCAGGACGAGCTCGGGATCAATCGCGGTCCGGGGCCGTTGATCGCGTGGTTCAAGGATCCGGCGGGGAACGTGCTGTCGATCATTCAGGAGTGAGGGATCGGGTCGTCGTACTGCCCTAGGCGGCCTTGGTAGCCGGCGCCGTTCAGGTACGGCCAGGCGTATGCGTTGCAGCCGTGCAGGCCGAGCGTCTGCTGTTGCATGACCGGCGCCGGTTGACCGGGGCCCCGGCACAGCTCGTGGCCGCGGCCGAGTCGGTGACCGGTCTCGTGGTTGACCATGTACTGCCGGTACGTCGTCAGTGGGGCGGCGTAGTTCCGTACGCCGTGCACCCACCGCGCCACGTTCAGCACGACCCGGTTCCCGATCCGGCAACTCGTGTATCGATCCCTCGCCCCGCAGAGCGCACTCCGCGTCTGGGGCGTGACCAGCAGCAAGGTGAAATCGGGAATCGTCCCCGGTCCGACCTGCTGGAACCGCCACTGCCCGTGCGACGCCCACCCCTGGGCCCCGCCGTACGTCGCCCGCACGAAGCGCGCGAACCCGCCGCGGTCGATGCCGCTGATCCCGCCCTCGATCGCGATCTGAAACCGCATCAGCTTCCCCGCCCGCCCGATCACCGCGGGGTCCCCCGGCAGTACGGCGTACGACCGCGTCCCCGCCACCGGGTACGAGATCGCCTCCGGAGGTCGCTGCGAAACCACAGACCGTGCCTGCGGCTGCACAGGCCTCGACTGCGCGGGCTGGACAGGCTGGTCCGACTGGACCGACACCGGTACGACGCCACGGCCTGGGTACCCGTGCCTGCCGGATGGGCCGGCAGACACAGCTACCCAGACGGCGACCACGACGGCGATCGCGACGACAACGGTCCAGCGGCGCATCCGGTGAGCTCCTCCCAGCACGCTCGGGGCGGGGTGTTCTGACTCCTTCCTGCCAACTGTGCCCCGAAAACCTTCTCCGCCCACGGGTGGAGACCGGATTTCCATCTGCCGCTTTCTGCTACCCCTGCGTAGTTTCGATCGAAGAAGCACACCTGTATCAAATAAGGAGCCTTCGATGAGACACTGGACCGCAGGCATCACGACTCTCCTGACCGTCATCACTGCGTTGACGGCGTGGACTACGGCGCCGGCACCGCGGCTGACCGCCGACGTGAACCGCGACGGACTGCTGACCCACGCCGACGACCCGGCGAAATCGACCTGGACCGACGCCCGCGGCGCGATCTTCCTACCCAACCTGGACGACGACGAGCACCGTTGCACGGTCGACCCGGCGGACCTCGACGCACCCGGCCGCGCGGTCGACGACAAGCTCGCCGCCTGCAACGACGCCGCCGACGACCGCATCAACGGCGCCCGCGACCTAGCCGACCTGGCACCGCTCACGATCGATGCCCAACGCAACCTCTCCGACCACGCAACCGGTACCGTCACGATCTCCCCGGCGGACAAGGGCCGCGTCTTCGCCAATGGCCGCCCAGTCAGCACACTCACCGCAACAGACCTGCAACGCGGCGTCCGGCTGCAGCTCGAAGGCCGCGACATCGTCCGTAACCCCAAGCAATGGGACGGCCAGATCACCGTGACCGTGTCCGTCACCGACCGCGGGCGCACCGGCACCGACGCGGTCCGGATGCGCGTCGCCCCGCTGATGCTGCAGAACGATCTCCAGCGCGCACAAACCGTCCTGGCCGGCCGGCCCGCCAAGGGCCAGGGTTGGTGGGGCGGCACACCGCCGTACCAGGACGGCGTACCCGGCGAGTGGCGACAGTTCGCCAAGACATTGCGTCAGGCAACCAAGGTCCAGTTCGTGAAAGGTACGCCGAAAGGCTGGAAGGACATGTGGTTGCAGGACACGTTTGAGCCGGCGAGCGCGAGCATGCCGGCCGTGGGCGGTCCGCACACGATGCGCATCCTGATCCGCTCGGGCACTGTCTGGGAAGTCCCCGGCGCCGACACACCACGCCCAGCCGGACGGCTCCTCTACCGCGACCTGCGCGGACCCGACATCGGCGTCGTCCAGGAGCTCGGCGACAAGGCCTCCCCCGGTCTCGACGACCTGCTGAACATGGGCGGCAACCTCGAGGCCCTCCCGCCGTACGACGGATTTCCGCACGGGCGGATCGTCTACGGGTCGGGCGAACGGCACCCCGATCCCGGGTTCATCACGATGGTGACGAGCCAGGGGTACCAGCCGCCGGTCGTGATCGACACGTCCTGGCTGATGGTCGGGCACGCTGACGAGACGACGCACGTGGTCCGCGCGAACAACGCCCGCGGCTGGACGCTCGCGGTCGCCGACCCTCGACTCGCCGCCCACCTGTTGCGTGACGTGCAACGCCAAGGTGGCGGCGGTCAGCGACTGTTCGCGGACACCAACTCCACACACAAGCCGACGGTCGACGAACTGCTCAGCACTGGACTACGAGACAACGAGGCAGCGGCCAAGCACATCGACGACCAACTGAAGGTCCTGCTGAAGGCGACCGGTCTCCGCGAAGACGAACTGGTCCGGCTGCCGGTGTTCTTCACCAAGGTGCCCGGCTACGGGTTGCTCAAGGCAATGACTCCGGGCTTGGTGAACGGGTTGTCGATCACCGATCGCCAGTTCGCGGCACCCGATCCGCATGGGCCGCGGCTGCACGGCCGGGACGTTTTCCGGCAGGCGACGGAGCGTGCCCTCGCGCGTAACGGCGTACGCGTGCACTGGGTCGAGGACTTCTTCTGGGCGCACCTCGGCGGCGGTGAGGTGCACTGCGCAACCAACGCGCTCCGCGACACCAGCGGCGCTACGCCTTGGTGGTCCGGAAACGCAGGGTCGGGTACCTCGACTCGGTGAAGCCGAGCCCACGGTAGAGGTCGATGCCGTAGGCGGTCGCATGCAACTCGACCTGGCCGACGCCGGTCTCGTCCCGGAACCAGTCCATCAGCGCGATCACGCAGGCACGCGCGAGACCCCGCCGCCGGAAGTCCGGTTCGGTGCTGACGTTGAACAGGTGGCCGCGAAGAGTGGTCAGGTCGTTCGGGCCCGGCGCGTGCACGTACACGTTGCCGGCCGCTCCCGCCACCACGCCGGCGCTGGGGTCGTCGACGACGTACGCCGCGAACGTGTCCGGCGACGCCAGCTGTCCGGCGAACCACTCGAGCGCGGTCGTCCGCCACGGCGCGTCCGGTCCGCCGATGTCGTTGCCCATCGCGGCGAGCATCAATCCGCGTAAGTGGACCAGCGACTCCGCATCATCCGGTTTGGCTCGGCGTACCTGAATGTCGGTCACTTGGCCGATCATGCCAACTTTTTGCCGACTCAGTGAATCGAAGAGGGCATGGCCCCGAGCAGAGCGATGCGCGCCAACCGCGCGCGTCGGCCGAGTCCACGCCGACGATCCGCCTTCGCCGCCCTGACGATCGCCGTCCTCGGCGTGCTCCTGCCCGGTACGGCGTACGTCGTCGCTCGCCGGACCAAACTCGGTTCGACACTGATCGTGCTGAGCCTCGCGCTGTACGGCGGTGCGGCGTACGTCGGGCTGCGGCAACGGGACGCGGTGATCTCGTGGGCGCTGAACCCGGCGTTCCTGAACTGGATGATCGTCGGCCTGACCGCGATCGCCCCCGTGTGGATCGTCGTCCTGGTCACGTCGTACAAGATGCTCCGGCCGCTGGCCGTCGGACCGGGCTCCCGGCTGCTCGGGGCGCTGGTGATCGGCGTGGTCTGCTTCGCGATGACGGTGAGCACCGCGACCGGCGCGCAGACGTTGATGGCACAGCGGAACCTGGTCACGAAGGTCTTCGGAGGCGATGAGTCGAAGAGCCAGACGCGGCCGACGATTACCCCGAAGAAGGACATCTGGCAGCAGCTGCCGAGGCTCAACATCCTGCTGCTCGGCGCGGACGACGGCGAGGGTCGCGGGGGCACGCGGACCGACACGGTGATGGTCGCGAGCATCGACACCAAGACCGGGAACACCTCGCTGATCTCGCTGACCCGGAACTTCATGCGGATGCCGTTCCCGGCGGACTCGCCGCTGCACAAGAAGTTCCCGACCGGCTTCTGGGATCCGAACGGCCCGAAGGAGCAGTCGGAGTTCTACCTGGACGCCATGTACCGCAACATCCCGCGGATGTATCCCGGCATCCTCGGCCCCTCGGACAACGAGGGCGCGGACATTCTCAAGGTGTCCGTCGGCGAGGCGCTGGGGCTGCAGATCCACTACTACGTGCAGATCAACCTGGCCGGGTTCGCGCAGCTGGTCGAGGCGCTCGGCGGGATCACGGTGAACATCAACTACCCGGTCCCGGTCGGCGGCAACGACGACAAGAAGATCCCGCCCAGCCGCTACCTCGCGCCGGGTCCGAACCGGAAGCTGAACGGCACCGACGCGCTGTGGTTCGCGCGCGGCCGGTACAAGGTCCCGACCGCGGACCTCGCACGCCAGGCCCGGCAGCGCTGCACGATCAAGGCGATCGTCGAGCGCGCCACCCCGCAGAACGTGCTGACGAACTACGACGCGATCGCGAAGGCCGGCGAGCAGCTGATCCGCACCGACATCCCGCGCAACCAGCTGGGCGCGTTCGCCACCCTGGGAGCGCGGGTGAAGACGGCGAAGATCACCAACGTCGACCTCGACAAGCAGAAGAACTTCCCGACCGGCCGCAACCCGAACTACGCCGGGATGCGCGAGATCGTGGCCAAGGCGCTCAACCCAGCAGCACGCACGACGCCGGTGCCCCGCACGGTCAGCTCACCCCGGCCCCCGACCGCGCCCCAGCCGAAGGCCACCCCCAAGCCCGCCGCGGACGACCTGACGTCCGCCTGCGCCTACAACCCAGGCATGCCCCGCTAGGCCTAGCGGACGTCGGGTTCTACTGTCGCGTTCCGGTCAGGATGCAGAACTCGTTGCCGTCCAGGTCGGCCATCGGGATCGCGTCCGCGCCCTCCTGGCCGCTGTCCAGCCGGGTCGCGCCGAGCCCGATCAGCCGCTCGACCTCGGCGTCGATGTCGCCGTCGGCCGGGACGGTGAGGTCCCAGTGCAGCCGGTTCTTCGGTGCCTTCGGGCTGACCGGCCCTCCGCCCCACGCGACCTTCGGCCCGCCGGACGGCGCCTGGATCGCGGTCTCGTCGTTCTGGTCCCAGACCAGCGGCCAGTCGACCGCCTTGCTCCAGAAGTACCCGACCGCCCGGGTGCCGTCCGAGGCCAGCTCCCCGAGGAACGCGGTGTCGGCGAGGAACTTGTTCCCCGCCTCGATCACACAGAACTCGTTGCCTTCCGGATCCGCGAGGACGATGTGCTTCTCCTCCGGTTTCTGCCCGACGTCGAGGTGCCGGCCGCCGAGCTCGAGCGCCCTCTCCACCGTCTCCTGCTGCTGCTCAGGCCGTTGGCTGGTCAGGTGCAGGTGGATCTGATTCGGGCGATCCTTCTCGACGTTACTGTGCAAGAACCGCAGCCGGAAACTGGTGTCGGCGTCGGGCAGCAACTCGTTCCCGTCGGCCTGCTCCCACCCGAGCAGGCCCGCCCAGAACCGCGCCAGCCCAGCGGGATCCTTCGCGTCGATCGACAGCGAGTAGAAGTTGACACTCATCGAATCTCCCAATCGGCCGGGGATGTCACGGTATGGCGGGGCCGATCGACGCCGCAAAGCAATTAGCGGACCGACGCCGCGGCGATCCGCGCGTGATGATCGGCCTGCTCCCGGGACATCGGCTGCCTCAGGAGGACCATCTGGTGATAGAGCGGCGCGGTCGCGGTGAGCAGGAGTTGATGGGGATCGGTGCCGTTCGGGATCTCGCCGCGCGCGACAGCTCGGCTGACGACCAGCGCGGTGCGCTCGTAGCGGTCCTCCCAGAAGCGGGTGAGTGCGTCGGCGGCATCCGTCGTACGGAAGGAGGCCGCGATGACTGCCTGGGTGATGGACGGCCGGGCGGTGAGCGCGGCGTGGATCTCGCGGTTGACGGCGATCAGATCTCCTTCGAGCGAGCCCGTGTCGGCCGGCTCCCACGAGTCGTCAGCACCTGCCTCGAGCAGATCGACCAGAAGGCCGGGGACCGTCTTCCAGCGCCTGTACAGCGTCGTCCGGTGTACGCCGGAACGCGCGGCGACCGCGTCGATCGTGAGCCCGTCGTACCCGTGCTCGGCCACCTCGGTCTCCACCGCCGCGAGCACGTCCGAGCGCACGCGGGCCGTCCGTCCTCCCGGCCTGCTTGCGCGAACCTCAGCGATCATGACATCATCCTAACGCAACGTCCGTCGCATTTAGGGAGTAGCCGGTGATCTTCTGACCCGCCGTTCGCCAACCACGAACCCGCGAGAGGTCAGGAGGATCCTCATGTCTACACAGCTGTCCCTGCACGACGTCACCAAGTCCTACGACCACCGCCTGGTGCTCGACCAGGTCACGTGCGCCTTCCCGCCCGGGCAGGTCAGCGGCCTGATCGGAGAGAACGGCTCCGGCAAGTCGACGCTGCTGCGGATCCTGGCCGGCCTCGAACCGGCCACGGACGGCACGGTGAACGCCACCGGGAGCATCGGCTTCCTGGCGCAGGACAATCCGTTGCCGCTCGACCTCGACGTACAGGCGCTGGCCGATCACGCGCTCGCCGACCTGCGCCGGATCGAGGCGCGGATGCGTTCGCTGGAAGGCTTGCTTGCCGAGGGACGCACCGACGTCCTGGATGAGTACGGCGAACTTCAGACGGTGTTCGAGATCCGCGAAGGGTACGACGCGGACGCACGGTTCGCCCGTGCGACGTACGGGCTCGGGCTGTCCACGCTGCCGGGCGATCGGCGGTTGTCCGAGCTGTCCGGCGGTGAGTTGGCGCGGCTGCACCTGGCCGCCGTACTCGCGTCGTCGCCGGAGGTCCTGCTGCTCGACGAGCCGACGAACCACCTGGACGTGTCGGCCGCCACCTGGTTGGAGGACCACCTGCGATCCCGGCGCGGTACGACGGTTGTCGTCTCGCACGACCGCGCTTTCCTCGAGCGGGTCGCCTCGACACTGTTCGAGGTCGACGGCGACACGCACCGGGTCACGCGGTACGGCAACGGCTTCCAGGGTTACCTGCAGGAGAAGGCCGCCGAGCGGGCGCGACTCGAGCAGGCCCGGCAGCAGTGGGAGGACGAGGTCGCGGAGATGCGCGTGCTCGTCCGGACCACCGCCGACCGGGTCGCGTACGGGCGACCGATGAAGGACAACAACAAGGTGGCGTACGACCGCGCGACCGGTCGCGTCAACGAGGCGGAGCGGAGCAAGATCCGCAACGCCAAGGAGCGCCTGCGCCGCCTGGAGGAAGACCCGCCGCCGGTGCCGGCGAAGCCGCTCCGGTTCAAGGCGTCGATCCGCACGACCGGCGCTCCGGCGGGGCTGGATGCTGTCGGAGTCGCGGTCACGGACCGGCTCCTGCCGACGTCCCTCGACGTACCCGCTGGTGGTCGCGTACTGATCACCGGACCGAACGGCGCCGGCAAGTCGACCCTCCTCGACGTCCTCGCCGGTGCGCTCCAGCCGGACTCCGGGTACGTCGATCGCCACGGACGGATCGGCTACCTGCAGCAGGAGGTGACCGAGGCGCGCCCCGACGAAACGTTGCGCGAGGCCCTTGCACGCCATCCCGGCGCGGCGGCTCTGGGGCTGTTCCGTCAGGAGCAGTTGCTGACCCGGGTCGGTGCGTTGTCGACCGGGCAACGCCGACGGCTCGCGTTGGCGCGAGTGCTGACCACGCCGTACGACGTACTCCTGCTCGACGAGCCGACGAACCACCTGTCCCTCGTGCTGGTGGAGGAACTGGAGGCAGCGCTCGACCGGTACGCGGGCGCACTCGTCGTAGTCAGCCACGACCGCCGCTTCATCTCCCGCTGGCGCGGCACCATCGTTGATCTCGAGGAGAACACCTATGTCAGTCAATGAGTTCACGGTCGACGGCGCGCCGTACGGCGTCGTCGCGGCGGGCGGTGAGGTGTGGACGACGCTCGTCCACACCGGCCGCGTCGCGACCGTCTCGGGCCGCGTGTTCGACCTCGACGCACCCGGGTCCCGCCCGAGCGTGATCGTCGACGGTCCCGACGACGCCGTCTGGTTCACCCGCAACGGCGACGACCGGATCGGCCGGATCGGGTACGACGGGGCGGTGTCGGCGATCGAGCTCGCGGGCGCGCCGTACGGACTGTGCGTCGGTCCCGACGGCGCCTTGTGGTGCACGTTGATGAGCATCGACGCGATCGGGCGGATCACGGTGGACGGCGAGGTGTCGACGTACCCGATCGGTACGGCGGGCGCGTTCCCCGGGATGATCACGACGTACGCGGGCGATCTGTGGTTCACGCTCAACCAGACCAACGCGATCTGCCGGATGACCACCGGTGGCGAGGTCACGACCTATCCCCTGCCGACGCCCGCCGCCGGTCCGGTCGGTATCAGCGCGGGACCGGACGGCGTCTGGTTCACCGAACTGCTCGCGAGCCAGGCGGGCCGGATCGGCGCCGACGGGTCCATTTCGGAGTTCGTGCTTCCGGCCGAGTCCAAGCCGCATGCCGCGGCGGCGACAGCTGATGGTGGTTGCTGGCTGACGCTGTGGGCGGCGGCCGCACTGGTCCATTTCGATGCCAAGGGCAACATCACCGAACAGGTCGCGTTTGCTGAAGGCGCCGAACCGCACGGTCTGTACGTCGACACCTCGGTGTGGGTCGCGCTGGAGAAAGGTTCCGTAGCTCACATCCAACCGGGCGGGTGAGCAGGTTCACTCGGTGGAGGGAGGACGCGAGGGCCTGTCCGGGAGCACAGTGGTGATGTGAGCACGGACGTGCAGGTACGCGGCCCGCGGGTTCGTGATGTGATCGCGGTGGGCCGCCCGGCGTTCTGGGTGGTGTCGATCGTGCCTTATTACACGGGGATTCTGCTTGCGACGCATCGACTGATCCCGCCGTTCGGGGAGTGGCCGCGGCTGATCGTCGGGGCGGTCGTGATGGGCCCTCTGGTTTGGCTAGCAGTGCTAGCGGTCAACGACGCGTACGACCTGCCGAGCGATCGGCTCAACCCGCGGAAGGCCAAGTCGCCGTTGCTCGACGGGCGGATCACGCTGCGAGCGGCTAAGCGGCTGGCCTTCGCGGCGGCCGTGGCGGCGGTCGGACTGAGCCTGCATGTCGGGATCGTGTTCGCGCTGGGCGTCCTGCTCGCCGTACTCCTGGGCTACGCGTACTCCGTCCCACCGGTGCGGTTGAAGACCCGCGCCGGCTTCGACGTCGCGGTCAACGCCCTCGCCCTGGGCGCCTTCGGCCCGCTGGCCGGCTGGGCCGCGATCAACCCGGACCTGAGCGACTTCCCCTGGCTGATGGGGCTGCAGGGAACCCTCGCCGCGATCGGCCTCTACCTCCCCACGACCCTCGCCGACCTCGACGCGGATCGCGCCGCCGGCTACCAGACCATCGCAGTCCGCTTCGGCCCCCGCACGACGTACCTGATCGGGTACGCCGCCTGGATCGCAGCCGCCGCCCTGTCGGTAATCCTCGCCGCGACCAACACCATCATCCCCCGCACCATGCTGCCCCTCGAGTTGGTGATGGTCCCCGTCCTCGTCGCGGCGTACGCCAAACTCATTGGCCCGCGTCAGTCCTTCAAGGGCATCATCGTTCTCGCCTCCCTGTTCCTCTTCCCCTGTGGAACATTCGCCCTCACCTACACCGGAGTTCTGTAGATGTATCCGGACATCGAGCCGTACGACCACGGCCTGCTCGACGTCGGCGACGGACACCGCGTCTACTGGGAAACCTGCGGCAACCCGGCGGGCAAGCCTGCGCTCGTCGTCCACGGCGGCCCGGGGTCCGGAGCCGGCGCCTGGTGGCGCAGGTACTTCGATCCCACCAGGTACAGGGTGGTTCTCGTCGACCAGCGCAACTGCGGCCGCAGTACGCCGGACGCCGCCGAGCCGACCGTCGACCTGAGCACCAACACCACCGCGCACCTGATCGCAGACTTCGAGCTGCTCCGTCGACACCTCGGCATCTCGCGATGGCTCATTCTGGGAGCGTCCTGGGGCGCGACGCTCGGGCTTGCGTACGCCGAGCAGCACCCGGACGCGATCTCCGAAATCGTCCTGTTCAGCGTCACGAACACCTCCCGCCGCGAGGTCGCGTGGCTCACCCGGGACATGGGCCGGATCTTCCCGGAGGAGTGGGAGCGGTTCCGGGACGGCGTACCGGAAGACCAACGGGACGGGAATCTGGCGCTCGCGTACAGCCGTCTTCTGCACGACCCCGACCCGGCCGTCCGGGAGAAGGCTGCCTGTGACTGGTGCGGCTGGGAGGACACTCATGTCCGCACACATCCGGGCTGGCGGCCCGATCCGCGGTTCGACGATCCCGTTTTCCGGCTGCGGTTTGCGCGACTTGTGACGCACTACTGGGCGCACGCGGCCTGGCTGGAAGAGGACGTTCTCGTGCGGGAGGCGGGGAAGCTGGCCGGGATCCCGGGTGTCCTGATCCACGGCAAGCTCGATATCAGCGGCCCGCCTGATATCGCCTGGCGGATGGCCCAGGCTTGGCCGGGCGCGGAGCTGCACCTGGTCGAGCGGAAAGGTCATGGGGCGGGAGGTTCCGGAACGCAGGACCTGATCCTCGGGGCCTTGGATCGTTTCGCGTTACGGGCCTGACCGGTATTTGGGGCATGCACGTGCACGTGCACGGTGGGCAAAGATTTGATCACTGATCTTTACAGCGATGAAACGTTCATGAACTCTTGGGTCCCATGACTCTGACCCGCCCGGAGCTCGAGACCGATTACGCCCTCAGCCGGTCCGACATCGCACACTTCAAGCAGCACGGGTTCGTGAAGCTGAAGAACGTGCTCAGTGCGGAGACGATCGCGGAGTACGAGCCGGAGATCACCGACAAGGTGATCGAGCTGAACACGCAGGAACAGCCGCTCGACGAGCGCGACACCTACGGCAAGGCGTTCCTGCAGGTCACGAACCTCTGGCAGGACAGCGAGCGGGTGCTGGAGTTCGTCTCGTCGCCGCGGCTCGCGCGGATCGCGGCGCAACTGCTCGGCGTGCAGTCGGTGCGGCTGTACCACGACCAGGCGCTCTACAAGGAGTCCGGCGGCGGCGTCACCCCGTGGCACGCGGACCAGTACTACTGGCCGTTCGCGACCGATCGGTGCGTGACTGTCTGGGTCCCGCTGCAGGAGACCCCGATGGAGATGGGGCCGCTGTCGTTCGCGGCCGGCAGTCACACGTTCGAGCACGGGCGGGACCTGCCGATCAGCGACGAGTCGGAACGCGTGCTGCAGGAGGTGCTGGCCGAGCAGAACTTTCCCGAGGTCTCCGAGCCGTACGAGCTCGGCGAGGTCAGCTACCACCTCGGCTGGACGTTCCATCACGCGCCGCCGAACACTACCGACATCCCGCGCCGGGTGATGACGGTGATCTACGTCGACGCGGCGATGACGATCTCGCAGCCGTCGAACGCGAACCAGGTGGTCGATCTGGCCAGCTGGATGCCCGGTAACCAGCCCGGCGACACCATCTCCTGGCCACTCAACCCGATCCTCTACTGAGCGACCCCGCTCCGTCGCCGGCGACGGAACGCATTCTGTACCTATTGGTATGTACGATGCTGCCATGAACTCATCGATCAGCCGGGTAGTCGTCCTGGATCAGCACCTGCCGGAGGCGCTGCCGGTGCAGCGCGTCGAGATCCGTCGGATCACGATCGACCCGCACACCGCGCTCGGCGCCCACGTCCACAACGGCCCCGTGTTCGGCAACATCGTGTCGGGGTCGGCGATCTACCAGCAGTCCGAGGACACCGAGCCGCAGGTCCTCCACCCCGGCGACGTCTTCTACGAGCCCGCCGTGGAACGGATCGCCCGCTTCGACACCGCGGAAGAGGGCGTCACGTTCCTCGCCTACTTCCCACTCACCGCCGGCCAGGAGGCGACCCTCGACATGGTCGAGCAATAGTGCGATGTGCAAGCTCGACAGGACGTGTGCCCCACGGTCGGTCGGCCGACGGCTGCCTGCAGCCTGCGTCGACTGCGAGTCCGCGGACATGTCCTGTCAAGCTTGCTCAGAGCGTCCGTTTCTGCGGGTAGATCGTCTCGCCGCGGGCCAGCTGCTCGACGTACAGCGCGATGCGCTTGGCCCGCGTCTCCGGACGTTTGGCGTCGTTCACCCGGAAGACAACCGCGAATCGATTGGCTTTGGTCAGGATCTCGAACATGGCCTGCGCCTTCGGATCCGCGGCCAGCGCGGACGCGAGATCATCCGGGACCTCGAGCGCGCGGGACCCGCCGTACGCGTTGTCCCAGCGGCCGTCGGCCTTCGCGCGTTCGACCTCGGCGCGGCCGGCTGGGCGTATCCGGCCTTCCTGTTCCAGCCGCGCGATCAGGCCGACGTTCCGTTTCGACCACATGCTCCGCGCGCGCCGCGGCGTGTACCGCTGCACGAAGGTCTGCTCGTCGCGTCCCCGCCGTTGCCCGTCGATCCACCCGTGACACAGGGCTTCCTCGAGCGCTTCGTCGTACGTCAGGCCCGTGGGCGTCGTCACGTTCTTCTTCGCGAGGACGAGCCACACGCCATCCGATTCCGCATGATGCTCGTGCAGCCAACTCCCCCAGGCGGCAGCATCCACGACGATCAGTTCCGCGGTCATGAGGCAGCCTCCCGATAGCGCGCGGCCAACTGCGTCGCCGCAACCTTCAACTCTTGAGGACCAACAAACTCCAGATCGCACTCGAACATCCCGAACGTCGCAGCCAGCCCCGTCCACGACCATCCGCTGAGCGCGAGCCGGCAACTCGTCGGCGTGAGTTCCTCGACGACGGCACCGTGGCCGGCCCATTGCGCGATGTCCGACGCCTTCGCCTGCAGGATCGCCTCACCACGGCAGGGGTTGCGGTCCTGTCCGCGGAACTTGCTGGAGATGTACGTCGCCACGTCGGGCGCCGGTAGTTCACGCGGCGCGAACCGCGGTCCGGTCGGCGTCTTCGGCGTCATCCGATCCACCCGGAACGTCCGCCAGTCGTTGCGATCCAGATCCCAGCCGACGAGGTACCACCGCCCGCCCCACGTCACCAGATGATGCGGCTCCACCTTCCGCGGCGGCACCCATTCATCGTCCGCTGCACCAGGTGAGGCGTAGTCGAACCGCAGTACTTCGTTCGCGCGAACCGCCGTGCCGATCGCGATCAACTGTTCCGAGTCGACCGTCGTACGGCGGTTGGCGTACCGGTCGACCGTGGTGACCTGCAGGGCGTCGACCCGTTGCCGCAACCGCGCCGGCATGACCTGACGAACCGTGGCCAGCGCCCGCAGCGCGCCCTCTTCGATCCCGGTGACTGTGGTTGTCGCGGTCTGCAGGGCGACCGCGACCGCGATCGCCTGATCGTCGTCGAACAGCAGCGGCGGCAGATCCGCCCCGGCATCCAGGCGATAGCCGCCGTCGGGTCCCTTGGTCGCGCGCACGGGATACCCGAGGTCGCGCAGCCGGTCCACGTCCCGGCGGACGGTGCGCGGGCTGACTTCCAGGCGGTCGGCCAGCAGCTGCCCTGGCCAGTCGCGGCGGGCCTGGAGCAAGGAGAGCAGCGCGAGCAGTCGGGCTGAGGTCTCGGACATGACTTCAGATTGCCATGAGTAGCGGCCAGAACCTGTCCTCTTTCCCTGGAAATGTCTGCCGTAGAGACCCTGACCGAAGGAGAGATCGTGATCAGCACCCGAGCGCTCACCCGGGACTTCGTGGTGAGCCGTACCGAGACCGTGCACGCGGTCCGCGGCATCAGCCTGGACGTCGAACCCGGTGAACTGGTCGCCGTCCTCGGCCCGAACGGCGCCGGCAAGACGACCACGTTGCGCATGCTCACCACCTTGATCACGCCGACCTCGGGCACCGCGACGGTGGCCGGGTACGACGTGACCACGCAACCTAGCCAGGTCCGGCGCCGGATCGGGTACGTCGGACAGGGCAACGGCGCCGGCCACTCGCAACGGGTCGGCGACGAGCTCGTCGGGCAGGGCGTCATCTACGGACTCGACCGCCGTACGGCCAAGCTGCGGGCCGGCGAACTGCTCGAGGCCCTGGAGCTGAAGGACCTGGCGCGGCGCAAGGTGTCGGAACTGTCGGGCGGGCAGCGCCGCCGACTCGACGTCGCGATGGGTCTGGTGCACGGGCCGTCCCTGCTGTTCCTGGACGAGCCGTCGACGGGCCTCGACCCGCAGAACCGGGCGAACCTGTGGGACCACATCCTGCGGATGCGCGAGCAGTACGCGATGACGATCGTGCTGACCACGCACTACCTGGACGAGGCGGACTCGATGGCCGAGCGCGTGGTCGTGGTGGATCACGGCGAGGTGATCGCCGACGACACCGCCGACGGCCTGAAGGCCAAGCTGGCCGGTGACCGGCTTGCGGTGACCGTTGCTCCTAGCAACATCGCGCGGTTGAGCGAGCTGGCCGGGAAGTTGCCCGGAGCCCGCGAAGTGATTGCCGTCGGCGACGAGGTGAGCGTCCGGGTGGCGGACGGGCCGGCCGCGCTTCCCGAACTGGTCGCGGCCGCCCAGCGCGGCGGCGTACCGATCGCGACCGCGCAGGTACACCGCCCGACTCTCGACGACGTGTTCCTCAACCTCACCGGGCGCAGCCTGCGTGAAGACTCGAACGGAAAGGCAGCCTGATGACCACCCTGACCCTGTCGGCAACCTCCACCGCGACCACGGCCCAGCCCTCACGGAACCTGCTCCGCGACATCCGGATCGTGATGGCGCGAGAACTCAAGCCGGTACTGCGAGACCCGTTCAGCCTCCTGTTCGGAATGATTCAGCCGCTGGTGTTCCTCGCCCTGTTCGGGCCGCTGCTGTCCGGATCGATGGGCGGCACGTTCGGCGACGGCGTGTGGCAGTGGTTCGTCCCGTCGATCCTGGTGATGACCACGCTGTTCGGTACGTCGACCACTGGGGCGAACCTGCTGTTCGAGTTCCAGACCGGTGCGCACGAGCGGATGCTGGTCACGCCGCTGTCCCGTTCGTCATTGCTGATCGGCCGGGCGCTGAAGGAGATGGTGCCGCTGTTCGGGCAGGCGGTGATCGTGATCGCGGTGATGACGCCGTTCGCGTTCGACCTGCACCTCGTCGGCGCGCTGATCGGGCTAGCACTGCTAGCGGTGTTCGGGGTCGGGCTCGGCTCGTTCAGCTACGCACTGGCGATCGCCGTACGCAAGCAGGACTGGATGTTCTGGGTGGTGCAGCAGACGTTCCTGTTCCCGTTGATGATCCTGTCCGGGATGCTGCTGCCGCTCGAGACCGGTCCCGGCTGGATGCGCGTCGCCTCGAAGTTCAACCCGCTGTCGTACGTCGTCGACGCGGAGCGGACCCTGTTCTCGGGCGACGTACTGTCCAACGCGGTGCTCTGGGGATGCGTCGCGGCGATCGTGACCGCGGCACTCGGCCTGACCGTCGGCATCCGCGCAATGCTCCGCTCAGCCGACTAACCCAAACGCGTCCCCGCTGCGCCGCCCTCAAGGACGGTCTCATGAGGCCCGCCCCGCACCTCCGGCGGGCGCGGAGGCGGAGCGCCGCTCTCAGGTGGGCGGGGAGGTGGAGCGCCGCCTGCGGGTGGGCGGTTAGCGCACCGGCGACCTCCGGTGGTGGGGCGGCGGCCGTCCGCAGGGGTGTCGAGCGGGCTGTCGCGCTTCGGTGGTGTGGGAGGCGGACGTGCAGCACTCATCAATTGAGGTCTGCGCGGGCGGTTGAGCGTGTGGCCGACTGTGATTCCGCAGTTGTGTAGTGCTGGGCGTCCGCGCCTACCCAGCCCAGACACCGGTCGCCGCGGTCTCGCGGGCCCAGGTGGTGAAGTCGCGGGGGGCTCGGCCCAGGACCTGCTCGACGCCGTCGGAGACGTACTCGGAGCGGTGGTTGCGGATGACGGTGAACAGGTCGCGGACGGCGGTGGCATCTTCGGGCGTGAGACCTTGCTCGGTCAGTTCCGCGACGTGGGTCTCGGGGTCGAGGTCCACGTACTTGATCGGGCGGCCGATTGCGGTGCTCAGCTCGTCGGCGATCTCGGTCATCGTGAGGGTGCGTGGACCGGAGATCGCGATCGTCTGGCCGACGTACGACTCGTCGAGCAGAGCGGTGGTCATCACGTCGCCGACATCGTCGGTGTCGATCCACGCCTCGCCGCCGTTGCCCGCGGACAGCCGGATCTCGCCCGCCAGCACGTGGTAGCGCAGGAAGTCCTCGCTGAAACCCTGCGCGAACCACGCCGGCTGGACGATCGTCCAGTCCAAGCCGCTGGCCCGCACCACGTTCTCGAGAGCGAGCTGCCCGTCGTACACAGCGAAGTCGCGTCCCGAACTGCCGACGCCACGACCCGACAGCAGCACCACGCGCCGCAGCCCGTCGGCCTGCTCGACCAACTTGCCGGCCTGCGCGAGTCCGGTAGGCCCGACCGGCGGCGCGAGGTACGCCGTGTCGGTGCCGCGGATCGCCTCCGCCCAGGTGCTCTCGTCGTACCAGTCGAACCGTCGCTCGCTGGAGCGGGACGCGAGCCGGTACAGGACGCCCCGCGCCTCGAGTTGCGCCGCGATGCGACGGCCGGTCTTGCCTTTGCCACTGAGGATCAGAATCGGGTTCATGACTCCAGTCCACCGGAGGAAGGTGAGACAAACCGTAGCCGTGCGCCGCAATTCGATGTTCGGAACGCTCAACCTGACATAGGCTCGGCGCATGGATGTGCTCGACGAACTGCTGGCCGGGACCCGCGCGCAGGACGGGGTGTTCAACCTGACGATCCTGGATCTGCCCTGGGCGCTGGAGATCCGCGACGAGGCGCCGCTGGCGCTCGCGATCCTGATCCGCGGATCCGGCTGGATAATCCGCGAGGACCTCGAGCCGCAGCGGATGGAGCAGGGTGACGTCGCGATCGTCACCGGCCCGGAGCCGTACGTCGTCAGCGACAGCCTGACCACCGCACCACAGCTGCGGATCCACCCCGGCGGCATCTGCGAACCGTTGCCCGGGGCACCGACCGACTACTCCGCCCGGCTCGGTGTGCGAACGTACGGCGCTCGCAAGTCGGGTGAAGTGATGGTTGCCAGCGGCACCTATCAAGTGGCCGGCGACGTGAACCGACGGCTCGTCACCGCGCTTCCGCCGGTGCTCGTCGTACCGGCGGCCGAGGTGGCTGGGTCGGTGATGGACATGATCACCAGCGAGATCCAGCGGGACGCGCCCGGTCAGCAGAGCGTGCTGGACCGGTGGCTCGACCTGGCGCTGATCACCACGCTGCGGGCGTGGTTCGCCCGGCCGGACTCGCACGCGCCGGGGTGGTACCAGGCGCAGACCGATCCGGTCGCGGGTACGGCGTTGCGCCTGCTGCACGAGGATCCGGCGTACCCGTGGAACGTCACCGAGCTCGCGGACCGGGTCGGGATCTCGCGCGCGTCGTTGGCCCGGCGATTCAGCGCGGTGGTTGGCGAGGCGCCGATGAGCTACCTGACCGGGTGGCGGATCACGCTCGCCGCGGACCAGCTGCGATCGACGCGGGACACCGTCGAGACGATCGCCCGGCGGGTCGGGTACGCGAACGCATTCGCGTTGAGCGTTGCGTTCAAGCGGGTCCGTGGTGTCACGCCTACCGAGCATCGCCGGGCGGCGTGACTCGGTGACGTCACGTGACTGGCGGGGCCGACCCGCGGTTCCGTGCCGAAGGCACAGAACCTGTTGGCGAGCGCACACCGGCAAGAACGGGTTGTTCAGCGCGCGGGTTTACGCCTGCGCTCCGTGAGATGCCCGAAGACGTAGGAGCGATCGTCTGTCCTGAACAGCTCCGCGCAAGTGGTCAGGGTGATCAGAGCCCTGGTCGGCACGGCCCCGGGCCTACCGGGCACCGGGTCGACGATCCACGACTCCGTGAATGGCACGTGGTGATCCGTGCCCGAGTCGTCCAGCGTGTAGATGAGTACCTCGTCGCGAGTCTCCACGGAGACCTTGTCCCCCTTCCGCAGCCGCGGAAAGTCGCGGAACGGCTGTCCATGGGTTACCCGATGCGCGGCGATCGCGAAGTTCCCGGGCTCACCCGGGCGCTGGCTGTGCGGAAACCAGCCGGCTCCTGAGGCCAGCGACTTGTCGTCGATGCCACGGATGATCGGCACCTCGTAGTCCTTCCCGAATCGTGGCACCCGCAGCAGCGCGAACCCTCGCCCGGGATCGACCGAACTCTGGCCGGCCCGCCACTCCTGCTGCAGCGTGCTCTTCGTCTCCTGCTGACGATGTTGGGCGGTCACGTTCGTGCCGACGTACTCCCAGCCGATCCACCCGGACAGGCCTACGCCAGCCGCGAGCAGGGCCACCGCGACCGCCATGGTCGGCGTCCGCCGCCGGGGGCGCCGGCCGGATCGCCGCTCGCTTCCGTCGAACGAGTCTCTCCTCGACCGATTCACCCACCCTCGCTTCGCCGATTCATCCACCAACGCATCTGTGCTCCGGTCCACCGGCCGGATTCACCGGATACCGAGTTGCCGGTCAGACGCGTGGGATGCCTCTCTCTTGGTCGTACGCTGCGCCCGCCCCGCCGCTCCCGATCGGTGCGACGAGGCGGGCTGCGTCATCCTGGCTCGATCAGTCGACGGCTTGCCGACGACGTTTCAGCGCTACTCCGCCGACGAACAGTCCGGCTCCGGCGATGATCAGTACGACAGCGAGGACGATAAGCCTTGGATCCAGATCGCCACCGGTATTGGGCAGATCGCCCTCGTGGTGGACGGTGTGGTTCGTCTTGCAGCCGACCGACTCGTCACAGGTTCCACTCTTCGACGGGCTGGTGACCACGTTGCTCAGGTGGCGGTCACCGGCGTCGGTCACCGTCACCGAATACGTGATGGTGACCTTTGCTCCGACAGCCAGGTCGCCCCTCCACAAGAGCTTCTGGCCCTCGACCTGGACCGTGCCCGCACTGGCCCTGGCATCGCCGTTGTAGCGCGCGTCGTCAAGGACCTTGGAGAGATCGTCCGTGATCGTCGCGTTCTCGACCTGACCGGCGCCGAGCTGAGCGACGCGGACGGTGTAGGAGACCTTGTCGCCGACCTCGACCGTCGATCCGCTTCGCGGATCCGACGTCTTGGAGAACTTGTACCGGCCATTCGTCGGCACGATGTGTTCCGTCGTACAGTCCTTCACTGCCGCGCAGCCGGGCGAGGTGACCACATTCTTCAAGTGGAAGTCACCGGCCGTGTCCCGCACCGTGACCGAGTAGGTGACCACTGCCTTGCCTCCGGCCGGCAGCCTACCGCTCCAGACAACGGCTCCGTCCTTGTACTGCGCGATCCCGGTATCGGCACGAACGTCGCCGTTGTACGACGCATCGTCGAGCACCTTGCTCAGATCGTCTGAGAACTTGGCGTTGACCGGACCGGGCCCTCGCTGCGTCACAGTCACGGTGTAGACGACCTTGTCGCCCGGCATCACGGTCGAACCGCTCTTCGGGTCGGACGTCTTCACCGTCCGGTACGAACTGACCTTCACGTTCGCCGGATCGCAACTCTTGTTGGCGCTCGCGGCGGTCGCGCAGGCGGTGTTCACCACCGAGCCCACCGGGCCGGCCTTGACGGCGTACTCCTTCGACTTGCTCGCCCCGACCGCGAGGCTGTCGATCGTGAAGTTGCCGAGCGGGTATTTGTCGTCCTTGACGGCGATGTTCGTCAGCGGGCTGCGACCGGTGTTCGTGACGACGATCCGGTAGCGGATGGCGTCGCCGGTCTGGAACTGCGCCGCCGACGCCTCATCGTTCGCGTCGTACCACTTGCCGTCGCGGCCTTGTAGGTACTTCTTCAGCTGCATCGCGTGTGACGGCGCGAAGACGAGCGGCGCGGACGTGCGCATCACCAGTTCGGTGTGGCCCGCTCTAGCCTGGGCCCGGTTGACGTACTTGTCGCCGCCGAATGCACCCTTCGTGGTGATCGGCACCTTGAATTCCTGGACGGCACCGGGGGCCAACGCCGGCCCGATCACCCGGACCGCCGTGGCATTCGGCGTGTAGGTCGTCGTCCACCCGACCGTGTTGCCGGAGATGTCGCCCGCGGAACCGTTGCTCGGATCCGCCGGGTCGTCTTTCAGCGTTGCCGGCGCGGCCGTGGTGTAGTACACCGTCGCGCCCGCCACCCCCGTCACCGTTCCTACGGTGTAGGTGCCGTTGTACGCCGTACCTCGGCCATCGCCCTTGTAGGGCAGGATGTCGATCGTGTCGGTGAAGCTCTGGGACAGCGGATCGAACGAGCGTAGAGCGACCGTATACGTGCCGGTTCCTGTGCCGTCTCCGTCAGGGTCGGGAATCAGTTGGGCGTTCGGTGTCTTCAGGATCGTGGTGTAGCCGGACGCCGAGACCGTTACCTGTGCGCACGCCTGGTCGCTCTCCCTGCCGATCGTCGCCCGCACGCAGTTGTTCAGCGCCTGGCCCGGTCGGACGGAGGCACCAGCGACCGCCTTGAACCGCAGACTGAACCAGGTGTCGGTCTTGACGTTGCTGAGCCGCCACGTCAGCACCTGCTGACCCGTCGAACCGGTCGTCACAGTCGGCTCCGGCGTGGCAGAGCCCGGCACGTAGGTGACGCCTGCGGGAAGCGTGTCGGTCAGAACGAAGCCGTTGACCGCCGGCCTGGAGTAGTCCGCCCGGTACCGAAGCGTGTAGGTGAACGGCGTACCCGGCTCGACGACCTGGGGCGTCGCGGTCTTGGTCACCGACGGCACAGGCCCGACGACGTGCAGCACATCCCGAGCGCCAGTCGTGTACGGGTAGCGTCCTCCTGGCACGGGCGTGATCTCGGCAGCGGCGCCAGGCGCGGTATCCCGGCCGTGATCGATCCACTCGGATCGACCCGCCCCCGGGTTCCACCGCAGCGACGATCCCCAGGTCCAGACATCCTGACCGATGGGCGCGTTGGCCTTGATCGTCTGCTTGAGCACCAACTGGCCGGTGTAGCCGGCAGCACTCGCCTTGCGGTAGGTGGCCCGCACGGCCTTGATCAGGGCGAGGTTCGCCGGCTTCTGCGTGGTCCAGCCGGCGTTTCCGGCACAGCTGAACGTGTTCGGGTTCGCGGGAGCCGGACCGACGTAGTACTGCGTTGTCGCCCCGGTGAGTGGAGTCGCGACGTTCGTGGTGCGGTTGATCTTGATGACGTCGTGCGAGACGTACGTCGAGAACCGGCTGTCGATCACGTCGCAGTCGCCGATGAAGGCAGTGTTCGGCACCGTCGGCGTCTCGCCGTATCGGTTGGTGGTGACGCTTTCAACGAGCTCACCCTGCGGTACGCGGTAGGTGTTGTCCCACGGCGTACCGCCCGAGCCAGTGAACTGGCGGACCCAAGCATGCGACCATGCGCCTGCCAGCAAGACAGTCTTACCTTCGGTGTTGTTGGTCGGAAGGCTGCAGCCAGGCGCGCAGCGCTGCGCCGCCGGCGACGCAGACACGTACGTCGGCTCGTTCGCCTGCAGCGTCACGCCGGTGGCCTGGCGAATGCCGTGAACGGTGAACCAAACGGACCCGCTGGCCACCGGTTCCCAGGCGGTGCCCAGCGAAGCGCCCGTCGAGTCCTGGGTCGGCTTCAGCACCTTGGAGTAGTCGATACCAGACAGCGTCAGCCGGAAGATGTCTCTGCCCAGTGCATCCCTGCGCAACTTCACCAGGGTGCAGTCCTTCACGAAAGGTGCCGTTTGGTTCGCCACCTTCCGGCCCGACCACGGGTGGCCCGGCGCGGCGCTGATGTCGAACGGTGTACACGGTGCCCGGACAGGTCCCGTTGCGGCGGTGGCGCCCGCAGTGAGCACCCGGCTGTCGTTGTTGCTGACCGTCAGGGTGTAGGTGAGCGTCTGTGGTCCAGGGTCGCTGCCGGGCCGAGTCCGCAGCGTCCACTCCACGTCGATGCCGTAGTCGCCGGTCTCCGGAGGACCCTGGCTGTAGTCCGACGCCGCGCTCCACTGCATGTCCATGCCGAACGTGTTGCGGATCTCCCTCGGCGGTAGGCCGACGGTCTGACCGCCGATGGTACCGGTCGCAGAGATCGCCTGGCCGGTGAATCCGCTGACGACCATCGGCGCCTGCACCACGTACGCCGTGCCCATGCGCTGCGTCCCGAGGTTGCAGGTCAGAGTCGCCCCGTCAGCCGAGATGGACGATGGCGGCGTGACTCCGGTTGTCTTGCATCCACCGGGGATCGCCGTGAACTTCCCATTCGTCGCGGTGACCTTCAGCGTCACGTTCGGCACCGGGTCGTTCGCCGGCGGGTTCGCGCCGTCATTGACGTTGATGCGCCAGACCCCGGTGACAAGGTTGCCGTTGGCCACGACTGCCGGCGTACCGGCGACCCACTGCCCGGTGATCTGGTAGACCGGCGCGGCCCAGGCAGGCGTCACACCCACGCCGATCAGCGCGGTGGCGGCCGCCAGCGCGATCGCCACCAAACGCCTCCCACTGGACGCCATACGTGGGTCCGCCGCGGTTCTCCGCGTCCGGGAACGGCCCCTTCGTCGGGCAGGCCACGACAATGACTTCGGCATATATCTCCCCATCCAGTCGCCACAGGACCACTACTCGATCCGACCCAGGCGGAGGTGGGAGTTGATGTCGCATTCAATCAGAGGACTAATCGCAGGATGGCGGATCTATCACGTTGCGTGACCATCTTTGATCAAGCTGTAACATCTCATCGTGGGTCATGGCGAAATCCCGCTCAGAACCAAGGCGATCCGGACCGCCACGTGGGCCGCGCTGAAGGCGGCCGGCCAGAAGGAGGATCCGGGCCGCCGGGACCACGAGGCCGTTGCCGTTACGACGAGGCGGCCGGAGGGCTTTCGAAGCGCTGACGCCATTGACCCGGGGAGCTGCCGCTGTGCCGCCGAAATGCCGTGGCGAAGGCGAATTCGTTGCTGTATCCAACATTTCGTGCGATCGTCGCCAGCGGCGCGCTGGTCCTGGTCAAGGCGTCCTCGGCGCGACTCATCCGCAACTCGGTGAGGTAGCGGCCGGGAGATACGCCGACCAGGTCGCGGAACGTGGCCGCGAACGACGCCCGGGACCGGCCGGCAAGCTGCGCCATCGTCTCCAGCCTCCAGTCCGCTGCCGGATTCGCGTGCAGGCTCTCGAGCACACGGCGCAACTCGGGATGCGACAGACCCCGGAACCAGCCCGGCGCCTGACCGCCGGACTGCTCCCACCACGCGCTCAGCGTGTAGATCAGGTTGAGATCCAGCAGCCGATCCAGGACCGCCTGGTGACCTGGGGCATCGCGCTCCACCTCCGCCGCGAGGAGTTCGATGGCAGCCAGGTGCGACGGGTCCTGGTCAGCGGCTCGAACCAGCACAAGGTCAGGAAGGCCGTTCAGCAAGGACGCCGCGACACTGCCGTCGAGCACGTAGGCGCCACACAACAGTTCCGACGCGGCGCCGACGCCGTGATCGGAGCCTTGCCTGCGCGCTTCGTCGATCGGGATCGCCGCGACACCGGGCGTGCTGCCGACGACGTATGGAGGACCGGCTGGGACGAGCACGACGTCGCGGGCACCGAGGTGCACCGGCTGTCGACCTTCACGCTCGAGCCAGCCTTGGCCCTCGAGAAGCAGATGCGCGGTGAGCGGCCGCCTGCCCGCGAACCGCACTCCCCAGGGGTGGATCCGACGCAAGATCGAGAAGACCGCTCCCTGTGCACGGGCTCGAGCGAGTTGATCGCTCAGGATGTCCATCCTTGGACGATAACGAAGGGATCTGAGCAGATGGCACATCTTCCGTCCACGCAGCCGTTCCTACGGTGGCGGTATGACTCATCTGATTCTCGGTGGCAGCGGCAAGGTCGGTCGCCGACTGACCCGACTTCTCGACCACGCCGGCCACCCGACGCGTCCCGCGAGCCGGGCATCGACCACCGTCTTCGACTGGCACGACGAATCCACCTGGGCAGCCGCTCTGAACGGCGTGACCAGCATGTTCGTCATCGGCCCTGGTTCGTCCGCCGACTGGAGCCCTCAGCTGACCCGGCTGCTCGACCTCGCGAGCCACGCTGGCACGAACCAGGTCGTCCTGCTGTCGGCGCGGGGCGTGGAGTTCCTACCTGACGGCGCGGTCGGGCGCGCGGAGCAGGCGCTCCAGCAAGGTCCGATCCCGTGGACCGTTCTGCGCCCGTCACACTTCGCGCAGAACTTCACCGAAGCGATGTTCGCCCCGGTCGACGGCCGCATCGTCGCCCCGGTCGGCGCCGGAGCCGAACCGTTCATCGACGTCGAGGACATCGCCGCCGTGGCAGCCGCTGTGATGACCAGGCGCAGGTACGACGGACGCATCTTGTCACTCTCCGGCCCGGAAGCGCTGACCTTCGAGGAGGCGGCGACGCAACTCGAGCAGGCCACTGGTGTGAGCATCAGCTTCCAGGACGAGAGCGACACCGACCACATCCAGCGTCTGCGCGCCGCCGGTACGCCGGAGATGTACATCCAGTGGCGGATGGCGATGCTCAACGGGATCAGGTCCGGCGCCGACTCGTACGTCTCGGCGGGCGTGGCGGACGTACTGCACCGTCCCGCGACCAGCTTCGCCAACTGGGCCCAGCGCGAAGCAGCTCCCGTCTTGTCCCACTGACGTCCGACCTCACTCGATGTGCTGCAGCACGGTGGTCATCTGCCAGTCCACGGTGCTGTGGTCGATCGCGGCATGCACCGGCGAGTCACCCATCTCGCCGGTGATACCCCCGGCACCCGCGCGGGCATGCTCGATGCTGTCGTACGCCACGATGTCGAGAATGGTGTCGTCGTCGCGCAGGACGATTCGGCGCCACTGGAACCCCGGCCGGCGCTTGAGGTACTCATTGATGTCCGCGTTCGCTGCGACAAAGTCCTCCGGCGTACGACCGGGAGCGGGGCGGAGACTGGTCACTTCCAGGATTTCGGGCATGGCGCGACGCCTCTCGATAGTGGTGGTCCTGCTGGAGCGCCTCAAGTGTCGAGCCTGGGCCGAGGGGCTGGAAGGGACTGTCACCCAGGGGGTACGACACCTGGGCTGCGAGCACCTGTCAGACCGGCTCCGCGGTCGAGGCGAGACGCCCGATGGCGACGTCGCCGGCGGTTCCAGGCTCCGGGCCCCCGACCAGCAACAGCTGGCCGGGGGGCGTCCAGCACCTCGAAGGTCTGATACGTCAGCTCGATGCGTCCTACCACCGGATGGATGAAAACCTTGAACGCTCGGGCCAGGCTTCCGACCTCGTTGTCGTCCCACAGCGTTCGGAATCGCGGCGAAACCTTGCTCAGCCGGGCCACAACATCGGTGATGGCCGGATCGTTCGGTAGCCGACCCGCGTTCAGGCGTAAGGCATGCACGGTGCTGCGTTGCCGGAGCTGCCAGTCCGCGAAGACGACTTCGGCCTGTGGATGGGTGCACAGGATCCACGGCATGTTGCGCTCGTCACCGAACGGAGACAACAAAGCGTCGGCGATCGGGTTCGCCGCGAGCACGTCGAACGCCGGGCCGAGCACGTAGGCCGCCGAGCGTGGGAAGGAATCCAGGAGCCGAAGCAACGACGGGTGCACGACATCCAGAGGACGGTCCGGCGCGGGGACAGGAGGGCAAGACCGGCGTCCGCCGGCTCCAAGCGTCCCCGGGTGGCTCGGAGAAACGGCCCGAGCTCGTTGTCCCGTTGCGCCATGGGATCGATCGTAACCCCGTTCAACGACTTTCTCCGCCGTCCGGAGCCGCTCCAGGACCTGACCCTCGGTGTCCCACACCTGGGTTCCCGGTCCCTTCTTCCGGGCCTGCGGACGCAGTGGAGTTGAGCTGCGGCCACCGTCGCCACACAACACTCCGAGGGAGCAACAGCAGTGAGCACATCGACAGATTCGAAGACCGTCCTGGTCACCGGCGCGAGCAGCGGGATCGGTGAGGCCACCGCCCGGCGGTTGGCGAGCCTGGGCCACGCCGTCTTTCTGGGCGCCCGACGCACCGGCCGGCTGGCATCGCTCGCCGAGGAACTCCGTGCCGGTGGTGCGTCCGTCGCCTACCGAGAGCTGGACGTGACCAGCCTCCAGTCGGTCCAGGCATTCGCCGCCGCAGCGGTGCAGGAGTACGGCCGGATCGACGTACTCGTCAACAACGCCGGCGTCATGTCGCTGTCCCGCATCGCGGAGCTGCGCATCGCGGAGTGGGACCAGATGATCGACGTGAACCTGTGCGGCGTCCTGTACGGAACCGCCGCGGTCCTGCCTCAGATGCGGAAGCAGGATGGTGGGCACATCGTGAACGTGTCGTCAGTGTCCGGGCACCGCGTGGACCCCACGGCAGCCGTCTACAGCGCGACCAAGTTCGCCGTGGCGGCCCTGTCCGAGGGACTCCGGCAGGAGAGCCGGGACATCCGCGTGACAGTTGTCAGCCCGGGATTCACGCAGAGCGAGTTGACCGACCGGGGTGGTTCGGCCGAGGCCCAGGCTGCTGCTCGAGAGGTGGCCGCACAGCTGGCCATCCCGGCTGCCGCGATCGCGGATGCCATTGCCTTCGCGGTGAACCAACCGGCCGCCGTGGACGTCAACGAGCTGATAGTGCGTCCGACTGCCCAAGGCTGAGATCGCGGGGTGTGATGCCGCCGACGGCTCAGGCGACCGTCGACTTCATGAACGCGAGCGCCTGCGGCCACGCGAGCCGGAACGCGTCCGCGTTGACGTCCTTGTCGTGCCGCGACTTGTCCGAGAACCCGTGGTCCGCACCGGGAAGGTACTGCGCGAACGTCGCGCCGGCGGTCCGGGCCTGCAACACGGTCTGCAACGTCTCGAAGTCCGCATTGGGTACGGCGGCGTCCGCGCTCGGGTAGCTCACCAGCACCGGCGCCGTGACCCCGGCGGCCTCCGCAATCGCGTCGTACGTGTGATGCGGTGGCCGGTTCGACGGCACGGTCGGGTGGAAGGCGACGACGTTCGCCACTCGCTGGTCGCGGGCCCCGAGCAGGAAGGCGAACCGTCCGCCGAGGCACCATCCGATGACGCCGACCTTGCTGCACCCGAGATCGTCGAACAGATAGTCCAGTAACGCGCGCTGCTCGGCGAGCGCGGCGTCGTCGTCCATCTCCCGCAGCATCCCGCTGAGCTCTTCCCGGGTGGCGTTGTCGGTGCTGCGCCCCTTGAACGGGTCCCACGCCAGCGCGGTGATCCCTTCCCCGGCAAGCTCGTCGGCCCACTCGCGGATCTGCTCACCGATCCCGGTGATCATCGGCAGCAGCAACATCCCGGCCCGCCCGACCCGCGCGAGATAAGCGTCCTGCTCCCCAACCGTCACAGTCACACCCATGCGGGAATCTTATGGTCAGCTGACGCCGACCGTCTGGTGGTCCACCTCGATGACGCCGATGACGCGTTCCACGTCGCGGCCGTAGGGCCGGCCGATGTACTTCTGGGCGATCTGGTCGACGAGCTCCCAGCCCGCGTCACCGTCGATCCACTCGACGACGCGACCGCGGACGATGACCGGCTCGTAGGGGTTGTCGACCGGCGCGAGGGATACCGCGACGCGCGGGTCGCGCTGGAGGTTGCGCGCCTTCTGCGAGGTCGGACCGGTCAGGAAGATGATCTTGTCGTCGAGCGAGCTCACCCAGAGCGGGATGGAGTGCGGCGACCCGTCCGGCAGGACGGTGGCCAGGTGGGCGATGGAGGTGCTCTCGACGGCGCTACGTACGGCGGGCTTCAACACGACTCTGCTCCTTCAGCAAACGAGGTTTCAGCGGACGATTTCGTAGTGGAGGTGGGTGACGCCGGGGGCGGGCACTGCCTCGATCAGGTTCAGACGGACGTGCTCCGGGAGCTCCTGGAAGAACGGCCGGCCGCCGCCGAGCAGGATCGGCACCTGATGGAGCACGAGTTCGTCGACGAGGCCTGCCCGGAGTGCCGCGGTCGCGACCCCGCCACCCATCAGGCCGACATCCTTCCCGCCGGCCAGCTGACGCGCAGCGGCGATCGCGCCGTCGATGGTGCCGGCGAGAGTCTGCCGTTCGCTGATCTCCGCCACCGGACCGTGACTGAGGACCACCAGAGGAGCCTTCGGGTGCGGGCTGCCGCCGCCGAAGTGGCCCGAGTCGTCGTACGTCTTGTGCCCGGCGACCATGGCGCCGACCCGGCCGGCGAGCGCGTCGAAGATCCGTGCGCTCGGTGCGCTCAACTTGAAGCCGTCGAACACCTGGCTCGGAGTGTCACCGTCGAAGTACCAGTCGAACAGCATCGGCGCGTCGCCGAGGCCGTGATCCGGACCGGAGCCGCGTCCGGTGATGTATCCGTCGACCGAGACGGCGAGGGCGCAGACCACCTTGCTCATCGTGTTCACCTTCCCTTGGGGTTCCTTGAAGGAACGCTAACACGACGGAGTTCCTTTAGGGAACCCCAAAGGCTAGACTGGTGCCATGCAGCGAACGAATTTCTGTGAGATGGCGTGCTCGATCGCGCGCACGTTGGACGTGATCGGCGAGCCGTGGTCGCCGCTGATCCTCCGCGACATCTGGGTCGGCCTCTCCCGGTTCGAGCAGCTCCAGGCGGACCTCGGGATCTCCCGCAAGGTACTCACCGAGCGGCTGAACCACCTGGTCGACCGGGGCGTGCTGGAGCGCCGGCCGTACGACAACCGGCCGCGGTACGAGTACGTGCTGACCGACCGCGGCCGCGAACTGCTCGACGTCCTGATCGTGATGGTTGCCTGGGGCGACAAATGGGTGGCCGGCCAGGCCGGACCGCCGGTCCTGTACCGGCACCACGCCTGCGGGGAGATCAGCCACGTCGACCTCGCCTGCGCCCACTGCGGCAAGCCGATGCACGCCGACGACATCGACGTCCTCCCCGGGCCGGGTGCCGCAGCCTGAGACAGGTCCTAGCTGCAGTACTGGCGGAACACCTCGAGGTCGCTGTCCACGCGGGCGATCCGGTCGAAACCCCAGGTGTCCACGCCGGGTCGATCGACCTCGAACATCACCCGTGCGGACATGTCTCGCAGGCCGCGGGCGAGGAGCGCGAACTCGAGATGGTCGACGTCCAGGTCGTCAGCGCCGTACTCGTCGAGGAACTCCGCCAGCCGGTCCCCGTCGGCTCCGACCCACACGTCGTACTCACGGGGCCCGATCACGGCGTTCTCCCAGTCGAGGATCGCCGCCACCTCACCGTCGTTGTCGATCAAGACGTTCAACCCGTGAAGGTCCGTGTGACACAGGACGACGCGCACCGGCTTGAGTCGTGTTCGTACGTCGTCCAACCGCGCGATCGCCGCAGCCACCACGTCCGCACGGTCCGCGATCCACGGGTGCTGCAGGTGCTGCCCCAAGGTCCTGATGTGGGGTTCGCTGACGTCTGCGGGCGGCAATGTCACCTGCAGCGGCGCCTCATGGATCTGCCGCAACGCCCGAGCCACTGCACGCCGGTCGTCCCAGGTCGCCGTACGCCCTTCGACATAAGGGAAAACTGCGACGTTCTTCGCGGACAGCTCACCCTGCAGCGTCCGCAACGGCTCCACGACCGGCAGTCCGAGAGCGTGCAACTCCGCCAACTGCGACAACCCCGACGGCTCCTCGCCTTCCTTCCACACCTTCACGAACCACCGCCTGTCCGCCACCCACCCGTCGGTGGCGAACCCGCCGGGGTGCGGCTCCAGCGAGGAGACAGTCAGGCCGTAGTCGCGTTCAAGGTCCACACGCGCATCACATCATCTGCGCTGCGCGGCGAGCATCCGGATTACGGCGGCGTTCACCAGGATCAGGATCAGCGCCGAGAAGAGCAGCAGCGCGACCTCGGCCGGGAGGAGCGCGATTCCCAGGCCGATCGCGAGGACCGGGATCGCAAGTCCGGCGTACGCGATCAGGAAGAGGGCGGCCAGCACCTCGCCGCGCGACGACGGGTCCGCGAGCGAAGCGGCCGTTGCGACGGCGCCGCGGAAGACGAGGCCTACGCCGGCGCCGGCGACGATGCCGCCGATGACGAACAGGTACAGGTTCGGGAGGAGACCGCCGACCGCCACGCCCACCAGACCGACGGACATCGCGACCAGCCCGAGGCGGAGCTGAGCCGGGCGGGAGAGCCGGACGAAGACGGCCTGGCTCGCGGCACCCGCGATGAAGACGGCGAAGGTGACGACACCGGCGAGCAGGCGGGACGTGTGGTGCAGGACGCCGGCCAGGAACGTCGGCGCCAGCGACGTGAAGAGACCGAAGATCGCGAACGCCGCGAAGGCGCCGATCGCAGACGCGAAGAAGAGCGGACGGGCGGACGAGGGCAGCGCCACCCGTTGCGGCCGGTACGCCGGACGCTCCTCCAACCGCTCCACTGTCTCCGGCACCAGCGCGATCCCCACCGCGCTGATCAACAGCAGCACCAGGAAGATCTCGTACGGACGCTCCAGCGGCGACGACACGTACTGTGCCAGCAGTCCGCCCACGAGCGGACCGAAGGCCAGCCCGCCGAGGTTCACCATGCTCGAGATCAGCGCGGAGCGACTCGGGTCCTCACCGGGACGCGCGACCTGCCGCAGCTCGGAAAGATGCGCGGTCGCGGTCGCTGTCAGTACACCGACGCCCACCCCGCAGATGAACCGAGCCAGAAGCAGCCCGGGAACCTCCGGCCAGATCAGGAAGATTGCCGCCGACAACGCCTCCGCGAGTACGGCGAGCAACGCGATCCGCCGCCGCCCGAGCCAGTCGCTGACATGCCCCGCCAGGTACAGCGACGCCATCACCCCGACCGCGTAACTGGCGAAGATCACCGTGATCACGTATGTCGGGAAGCCGTCGCGCTGCTGGTAGATCGCATAGAGCGGCGTCGGGATCGTCGAGAAGGCCATCGTGGTGAGGAAGGCCGCCGCGATCACCCAGAACCCCGGAGCATGAGCGAACCGGATCCGTACGCCGGCCCGCGAAGACGTCATGGTGGACATGTTTCTAGGGTGCCGCGCTCCATCTATCGAGTCCAACGAAAGTTCTTGCACGCTCTTATCGCCAAAACCGATAATTGAGCCTGTGGACAGTCGCCAGCTGGAGTACTTCGTCGCCGTCGCCGAGGAACTGAGTTTCACCCGCGCAGCGCACCGGCTGTTCACGGTGCAGTCCACGGTCTCGGCCGCCGTACGCGCACTCGAGACCGACCTGAAGACGACCCTGTTCGACCGCTCGACGCGGCGCGTCGTGCTGTCGGCCGCCGGTCAGGCGTTGCTGCCAGAGGCGAAGGCCGCGCTGGAGGCGTTGGACCGCGCGCGGGCCGCGGTCGAGGAGGCGTCGTCGGGGTTGCGCGGCAGCATCCGGATCGGGACGCTGGCGCGGCTCAGCCTGGTGAACATGGCCGAGCTGCTCGGGGCGTTCCATCGCAAGTACCCGCTGGTCGAGGTGCAGGTCGCGACCTCGCCGACCGGATCCACCGGCCTCGCGGACGACGTACGGCACGGTCGTCTGGACATCGCGTTGCTCGGGCTGCCGCGTCCGGAGTTGTCCGGCCTCGAGGTGCGCGACATCGCCACCGTTCCGTTCGTGGCGCTGGTCCCGTCGTCGCATCCGCTCGCCGGGCGCACCGGCGTCGGACTCGGCGAGCTGGCCGCGGAGCGGTTCGTGGACATGCCGGCGGGATTCGGGAACCGGAAGATGGTCGACCGGGCCTTCGACACGATCGGGACACCCCGGCGGATCCAGGTCGAGGTACCGGAACTGACCACGATCCCGGACTACGTTCGGGCCGGTCTCGGCGTCGGCGTCGTACCGGATCTCGAACTGGCCGAGGAGCCTGGCGTCGCCAAGCTGGCGATCACCGGCGCGGAGCTCACCTGGACGTTGTCCGTGGTGACGATCGCCGGACGGCGACCGAGCAGGGCGGTGAGCGCCCTGCTCGACCTGATCGGCGAATCGATCCGGCCCGAGGGCCCTTATTTCTAGCCGATCCAGATCTTCCAGTCCGGGAGTTCGACGAAGCGGCGGAGGGCTGCGACTCCGTAGAGCCAGCCGGTCCAGGCACCGTACGGCGGGTTGGACTCGTCGAACCCGCTCATCACGAACGTGAGCCGGGTCTTGCCGTCGGACTCGGCGAGCTCCCAGGTGCTGATGCCGCCGTCACCCCAGTCCATCGACATCTTCCGGCCCTCGACGAGGTCGACGATCTCCACGCCCGGGCCGGCGTCGAACCCGCCCATCGCGAACCGGCCGCCTTTCCGGAGGTCGATGTCGACCGGGTACCCGAACCAGTCCGACGCCTTCGCCGGCTCGGTCAGCGCCGAGTAGACCTCCGCGACCGGTGCGTCGATCAGAGCTTCGCCCTCGAACGTCGACGAGGTGAAGTCCGGCCTGGTGGTGAGCTCGCGACCCTCCACGTGGTCGACGAGGTTCGCAAGGGCCAGCGACCAGAAGGTCTGCAGTACGCCGCGGATGTTCGCGCCGCTGATCGCATCCGCGAAGTCGAAGCCGGTCTGCGACAACTCCACCACCGTCGCGTCGTCGCCGTCGGGCGTCAGCGTGATCTCCGTGGTCGTCTCCTCGCCTCCGAGCGTCCACGCCAGGGTCAGCGTGCTTCCGTCGTACCCGACAACTCGCTGGTGCGGCGCGTCGCCCTCGGGAATGTAGCGGCCCCAGAACTCGAACGTCCCGGGCAGGTCGACGGTCGAGTGCTCGCCGAGCCAGAGGTTCAGGGCCTTCGGATCGGTCAACGCCTGCCGGACGTTGTCGATGCCGGCCTTGGCGCGCGCTTGCAGGACAAGTGGTTCAGTCATTGGTTCGGTCTCCCTTGGGGTAACAGGCCACGGCGAGCTTGAAGGCGTCGCCCTCACTGCCGCCGTAGCGCTCGAAGAGGTCCTGCAGCGTGCCGCGCAGGTCCTCGAAGAACTCCCGCCGCCGGTCCGGTGGGACCCGGATCTCACCGGACACCCCGATGGACGGCAGCTCCGGAGCCGACCTGTCCAACGCGGCGATGTCGGTCTGGACCTCTTCCATCAGGTCCAGTACGTAGCCGAGGCTCAGCTCGTCGCGGGTCCGGCGGAGGCCGCCGATCCGGCCGACGAGCGTCGGGGACAGCCAGTACGAACGGGCCGTCGCCTGGTAGATGCCCTCGCGAATCCCGCGCACCTTGCGCTCGTCCACCTGGGTCACCAGTCCCGCCTCGACGAGGCGCTTCACGTGGTAGTAGACGCGCTGCGGAGTCTGGCCGAGCTGCTCGGCCACCTCGCCGCAGGTCGCCGGCTCGGCCAGCCGGCGCAGCACCTCGATTCGCTGCGGCTTGAACAGGGCCTCGGCCTGCTCGAGCTGCTCCAGGTGCATCACGTCTCTCATCACACAAAGAACTTTGTACGTAAAAAACTTCTTTGTCAATCGCGAGATTTACATCACTCGGGAATGTAAATGGGCCGGCGTTCGTTGTCAGCTGTGCTCGGTGATGCGTCACCAAGCAGACACCCAAGACCTGGGGGCCTTTGCTACGGATCGTCCGGCACGTTCCTGCCGGCGAAGGAAAGGAAGCGCGACATGGCAACTGTCTCGTTCAAGGGAGCCACCCGGGTCTACCCGGGCACCGACATCGCGGCGGTCGACAAGCTCGATCTGGACATCTCCGACGGCGAGTTCATGGTGCTCGTCGGGCCGTCCGGGTCCGGTAAGTCGACGGCGCTGCGGATGCTGGCCGGGCTCGAAGAGGTGAACGAGGGAGCGATCTTCATCGGCGACCGGGACGTGACCAACGCCCCGCCGAAGGAACGCGACATCGCGATGGTGTTCCAGAACTATGCGCTGTACCCGCACATGTCGGTGGCCGACAACATGGGCTTCGCCTTGAAGATGCAGGGCATCCACAAGGACGAGCGCGCCCAGCGCGTGCAGGAGGCGGCGAAGCTGCTCGGTCTGGAGGAGTACCTGGACCGCAAGCCGAAGGCGCTGTCCGGTGGTCAGCGCCAGCGCGTCGCGATGGGCCGCGCGATCGTCCGTAACCCGCAGGTGTTCTTGATGGACGAGCCGCTGTCGAACCTCGACGCGAAACTGCGGGTCCAGACCCGCACGCAGATCGCCGAGCTGCAGCACCGGCTCGGCGTCACCACCGTCTACGTCACCCACGACCAGGTTGAGGCCATGACGATGGGCGACCGGGTCGCCGTCCTTCGCGATGGCGTGTTGCAGCAGGTCGACACCCCGCTGAACCTGTACGACCGGCCGCGGAACAAGTTCGTGGCCGGCTTCATCGGGTCGCCCGCGATGAACCTGATCGAGGCCGAGATCGTCGAGGGCGGCGCGAAGATCGGCGACTACGTGGTCCCGATCGCCCGCGACGTACTGGCCAAGGCCGGCGACGACAAGACGCTGACGCTGGGCATCCGGCCCGAGGCGTTCCACCTCGCCGACGAAGGGCTGCCGGTGAAGGTCGCGGTGATCGAGGAGCTCGGATCGGACGCGTTCCTGTACGGCACCGCGGAACACACCGACGAGAAGCAGCAGATCATCGCCCGGATCGGCACCCGCCTGCACAACGACAAGGGCACCCTCGTCCATCTGGCCCCGGACGCCGACAAGCTGCACCTGTTCTCCACCTCGACACAGGAGCGCCTCGTCGTTTGATTCCCGTCCTCCTGCTTCCGGCTTGTAGTTTGACCTTGTGGGTCGTTGGGAGAAGGACGCACCAGGTGTGATGGAGCTGCCGTCGGGTCGGCTCGTGCGCGGACGCGGTCTGCGCCACGGCCCGGCGGCAGACCCGTTTCCGACGTACGGCGTGTATCTGCTCGGCGCGGAACCGCCGGACGTGCCGTGGGAGACGCGCTGGATCAAGTGGCCCGACTTCCGGCTGCCGGTGGATCGCCCGCAGGCGTTGGCGACCTTTCGCGAGGCGTTGGAGCGGACCGGGACCGGACGGGTCGAGTTCGCGTGCGGCGGCGGACGAGGGCGGACCGGGACAGCGTTCGCGTGTCTCGCCGTACTGGACGGGCTGCCTGCGGATCAGGCCGTCGACTATGTACGTCGGGGTTACGACAAGCGCGCGGTGGAGACGCCGTGGCAGAAGCGGTACGTGCTAAATCTGTTGACCCGGAGCTGACGCATCGAGTTGGGTCGAGGCGTGACCATCGAGCGGAGCAATCCCGACGGACTGCATGCGACGCCTGGGTATCACCACGTGACGCGGGTGCAGGCGGACACCTTGATCTACCTGGCCGGGCAGTGCCCGTTGCAGGTGTCCGGTGAGTTGGCCGCGGGCGGTCTCCAAGGGCAGACCGCGCAGGTGATCGCGAACATCCTCACCGCGCTGAAGTCGGTGGGCGCCACGCCGGAAAACGTCGTACGCACGGTGATCTACGTGGCCAGTTCGGACCGTGCCGACCTGGGCGCGGTGTGGGCCCAGCTCAACGAGTCGCCGCTCGCTCCGGCCTTCACGACCGCGAGCACCCTGCTCGGCGTCGCCCAACTCGGCTTCACCGGCCAACTCGTCGAGATCGACGTGACGGCGGCCCTGTGATCGTTCCCGCCGAGGTTGTGGACTACGACCCGCGGTGGCCGCGCTGGTTCGCGGAGATCAGCGCGCGCCTGGCGCCGTACCTCGCCGAGCTCCCCCACACCTGCGAGCACGTCGGCAGCACCGCCGTACCCGGTCTGGCGGCGAAGCCGATCATCGACATCGACATCGTCGTCCCGTCTCCCTCACTCGTGCCGCCGGCGATCGAACGGCTCACGGAGGCCGGTTATCGCCATGAGGGCGATCAAGGAATCCCCGGCCGGGAGGCGTTCGCGTTGCCGGCGGACGCGGTCCACTACCACCATCTGTACGTCGTTGTCGAAGGCAACAAGGCGCATCGGGACCACGTGGTGCTGCGTGATCATCTGCGCGCGGACTCGGCCGATCGCGAGCGGTACGCGGCCCGCAAACGCGAGCTGGCGCACCTGCTCACCACCGACCGCACCGCGTATGTCGACGGTAAAGGTGCGTTGGTCGAGGAGCTGATCGCTAGAGCCGGTGGTTCGGCTGCAGACGACGGGTCGGGTCGTAGCGGCGCCTGAGCACGACGAGCCGCTCGTAGTCGTCGTACGCCTCGGCCACCTCTTCGTCGGTGAGCTTCGCGAAGGTGAAGTTGAGGGCGCGGCCAACGGTTGACGAGGCCCACGGTTCGAGTACGTCCGTCCCAGCCTCACCCTTGCCGGGAGTGAGGACGGTCAGCGAGTACGCCGCATCTCGGTGACCTACCGCGTTCGGGATTTCCGGTTGCCGGGCGAGCGCGCCGCCGAGGTGCCGGATGCCGATCACATGCATCCTCGACGCCTCCGGACCGGCGAGCTCGGGCAGCGTCTCGAGCGCGTCGAGATCCTTCAGCAGCACGTTGAGCGAGGTGTAGCTGTCGGGGCGCTCCGGCTCCGCGAAGATCCGCCCGGAGTCGACGTACGGCAACTCCCCCACGGTGTCGAGGACCGGCTTGCCGATCGCCCGGAGCGGTTCGATCAGCTCCTCGCCACGGTCGCCGAGGATCGCGAGTTGCACCTGCCCGACGTACTTGCCGCGCAAAGGCGCCGGCACCTGCGGGATGTTCGGCATCGGCAGGATCGCGATCGCCGACGTGATCTCCTCCGGCACGGACCTGGTCCACTCCCGCCACGTCTCGGGCACGGTCGGGTGCTCGGCGAGGTCGAAGTACAGACTGCCGCCGAACAGCGTCGGTACGTCGAAGAGGTCGATCTCGATCCCCGCCACGACACCAAAGTTGCCACCGCCGCCGCGCAGCGCCCAGAACAGATCCGGGTCCTCTTCGGCGTTGCGCCGTACGCCGTCCGCAGTCACGACCTCGATCCGGCGAACATGGTCCGCGGCGTACCCGAACCGTCGCGCCATCAGCCCGAGCCCACCGCCCAGCGTGTACGAGATCGCACCGACGCCGGGTGCGCTGCCGGACAGCGGGGCGAGACCGTACGGCGCGGTCGCGTCGAGCACGTCCCGCCAGGTCGCGCCCGCCTCGATCCACGCCGTGTTGCGCTCCGCATCAACCGTCACACCGTTGAATGCACCGGTCGCGATCAGCACGCCACCGTCGATCCCCTGCGTCAGACCGTGCCCGGCCGCCTGGACGGCGATACGCAGATCGTGGTCGATCGCGTACCGCACCGCCTCCTCGATCTGGGCCGTGCTCGTCACCGGAAAGATGGCCGCGGGCCGGTGCGCGTCCCGTCGCTGGAACCCGAGCCGCGCCTCGTCGTACCCCTTACTAGTCGTCGTCAACATCATGCAGATCACGTTAGACACCCTTGCGGACACATCTTGTCCTCAAGGCATGATTTGTGGATGAGTGCTCGCAAGGAGATGCCTGGCCGGATGCTGCGGCTACTGTCGCTGCTGCAGAGCCGACGCGAGTGGTCCGGCCGCGAGCTCGCCGAGCGGCTCGGCGTCACCGAGCGCACGGTACGGCGGGACGTCGAACGGCTCCGGTCCCTCGACTACCCGGTGACCGGTACGACCGGCACTTCGGGCGGCTACCGACTCGGCTCCGGAACGCATCTGCCACCGCTGCAGCTGGACGACGACGAGGCGATCGCCGTCGCGCTCGGACTGGTCGGCGCGGCCGGTGGCGGAGTGAGCGGGATGGCGGAGAGCTCGATGAGCGCGCTGGCCAAGCTGGAGCAGGTGCTGCCCGCGCGCCTCCGTCCCCAGCTCGCCGCAGTGGGCTCGGCAGCGGAGGCGATCCCGCGACCCGGCGTACCGCAGGTCGATCCGGACGCTCTCGCCGTACTCGCACGCTGCTGCCGCAACCACGAGATCGTTGCCTTCGACTACCACGGCCGGCAGCGCGGTACGACGCGACGCCGGGTAGAACCGCATCAATTGCTGACGTTGTCGTGGCGGTGGTACCTGCTCGCGTTCGACCCCGAACGCGACGACTGGCGGATCTTCCGCGTCGACCGGATCGCTTCCGTGACTCCCGCGTTGCACCGCTTCACGCCACGGGTGCTGGACGGGCCCTCGTACCTACTCGAGTCCTTCGTGTCGGCGCAGTACGAGCACACGGTCGTCTTGACGGTCGAGGCGTCGTCGGTCGAGGTGACCTCAACCTTCGAAGGGGTCGTCCGCGGCATCGTGGAACCGCTCAGCCCTTCGTCGTGCAAGGTCCGCTTCAGCGCGGACTCCCCCGCCATGCTGCTGACGCAGGTGGCCGCGATCGCTCACCTCGGTCCCTTCACCGTCGACCAGGCGACCCCGGAAACCGCCACCCTCATCACGGAGGCCGGCGAACGCCTCACACAGGCGTTCGCCGGGTTGCGTTAGGCAACAATCAGCCCGATACCGAGCGTCAGTACGCCGACAGCCAGCGATGCCGCGCCGACCCAGAGGATCCACAAGAACTGGTTCGGCGCGGTGCGGTCCTTACCGGCGGACGAGGCGAAGAAGCCGCCGGACATCAGAATCGCGGCGACCGGGATCCCGAGCCGGCCGACCCACAACCACAATCCGGTCAGGCCGGTCTGGTCGACGTACAGCAGTCCGACCAGGCTGAGGATCACCAGTACGCCGGCGTGCGCGTGACCGGCCCGCGCGAACGACTTCTGGAACCCGGTCATCGGGACCTGGCCGCGGACGATCCTGGTCATGAAGTAGCCGCCGAACTCGATCGTCACGACGGTGAGCAGGATGACGCCGGCGATGACGCGGGACACGTCGGTCATGCGTGGACCTCTTCTCTGGACAAACCTTCTTATGGATAGTTCAAGTATCCGTTTATGGATACTGATACTATCCATCACAGACAAGAGGAAGGCAAGCGATGCGAATCGGGGAACTCAGCAAGGCCACCGACGTCCCGGTGCCGACCATCAAGTACTACCTGCGCGAAGGCCTGCTACCCGCCGGCGAACTCAGTAGCCCGAACCAGGCGTCGTACGGCGACACCCACGTTCGCCGGCTCCGCCTGATCCGCGCGCTGATCGAACTCGCCCAGGTTCCGGTCGCCACGGTGAAGGAGATCCTCGAGTCGCTCGACTCCGACACCGAGCCGCTGCATGAACAGATCGGCCGTGCCCATCGCGCACTCACGCCGACCCGCCGCCTGTCCGCCACCGACGAGGCGCGGACTGCCGCTACCACTCAGGTCACGGACCTCATCGCCGCCCGCGGCTGGTCCGTCGACCCCGCGGCGCCCGCGCTCGCCACACTCATCGACACCGTCGCCGCGCTCCGCACCCTCGGCCAGGACAACCTCGTCGCCCACCTCGACACCTACGCCGAGTCGGTCGAAAGCTTCACCCGCTTCGAGATCGAGGCCGTCACCACGAACCCGACCCGCGACCAACTCGCCGAATCGGTGGTCATCGGCACCATCCTCGGCGAAACCCTCATCTCCTCACTCCGACTGCTCGCCCAGGAGTCCATCTCCGCGGACCGCTGGAAGAACCGCTAGCTGTCGCCGAGGAGTCTCGGGAGGAGCTTCGTCATCGTCTTGTGCAGAGCACGGCGGTCGGTCTCGGTCAGCGGGTCGAAGACGAGTTCGCGAACGAGTTCGACATGTCCTGGGGCAGCCTTCACCAACTCGGCGTACCCGTCGTCGGTGAGGATCGCGTTGGTGAAGCGGCCGTCGTCCGGGTCGGGTTCACGACATACCAGGCCGCGGTTCTCCAGGCGGCGGATCAGGTGGGACAGCCGGGAGAGCTCGGAGTTGGTCAGGATCGCGAGCTGACTCAGGCGCATCGTGTGATCGGGCTGATCCGAGAGGCCGGCCAGGACGTAGTACTCCAGGAAGCTCAGGTTGGAATCGCGCTGCAACTGCTCGCCGAGCGCAACCGTGAGCAGCGACATGACGAACTGCAACGTCCGCCAGGTCTCCAGCTCGTCGGGCGTCAGCCAGCGAGGCTCGGCCGCCTCCCGTGCCGCTTCGATCCCCATGGCTGCAGCATAGCCACCGATGGCATGACTTGAATGTTCATGTATCGTGGTCGGTGACATGAACATTCAAGTCAACCCCTCTGAAGGAGTCGTCGCCATGAGCGACCTGAAGATCGCGATCATCCTCGGCAGCACCCGCCCCGGGCGGAACGGCAAGGCGGTGGCCGACTGGGTCCTGTCCCAGGCCCAGCGCCGGACCGGCGCCACGTATGAGTTGATCGACCTCGTCGACTACCCGCTGCCCCACCTGGACGAGGCCGTGCCGCCGTCGGCCGGGCAGTACGCCGGCGACCACACGAAGGCGTGGGCCGAGAAGATCGCGGCGTACGACGGGTTCGTGTTCGTCACGCCGGAGTACAACCACTCCACGTCCGGCGTACTGAAGAACGCGATCGACTACCTGTACGCCGAGTGGAACAACAAGGCTGCCGGATTCGTGTCCTACGGCTCGCTCGGCGGCGCGCGGGCGATCGAGCATCTGCGCGCCATCAGCGCGGAGCTCCAGCTCGCCGACGTACGTCAGCAGCTGTCGTTCTCGCTCTTCACCGACTTCGAGAACTTCTCCCAGTTCCGCCCCGGCCCGCAGTACGCCGACCAGGCAACCACCCTGTTCAACCAGCTCGAGTCATGGGCACGCGCCCTCAAGCAGATCCGCGTCGTTCAGCCGGTCGCGGCCTGAATATCACAAGCTGATCGGTGACCTACGTCCCCCGCGATCCAGTCGATCGCCTCTGCCGTCCCCCGGCGGCCTGCAGTGTGCTGGCCTCACCAGTCGGCGCCGAGCTCGCCTGTCGGGGATCGGCGGACGACGCTCGTGGCCTGGAGCCGGGGAGGCATGGATGAGATCCGTACCAGCTTCGCATGACAGAGCACACCGACCAGCCGTCGACGAATCGGGGTGGGGTCCGCTCTACCGAGCCGGCAGCATCGCAGCGGGTCTCGCCGTGGTCCTGTACGGAGTCGCGCTGGTCATCGTCAGCATCACGACGTCCCCGCCGACCTCCGGCGGAGCGGCCGTGCTCGAGTACGTCGCCACTCACCGGTCGACCTACATCGTTCGGCAATTGCTGTGGCTGACTCCGAGCCTCCTGCTGATGGTGACGTTCCTCGCGCTGGCCGTCGCGCTACGCCATCGCGGCAGGGGTCTCGCTGCGATCGCGGGCCTGATCGCGGTGGCGTCCTGGGCGGTGTCATTGGCCTGGCCAACCACCGGTGACGGATCCCTTGCCATGGTCGTCCTGAGCGACAAGTACCTCGCCGCCGGTCCCGGCGATCGGGCACCCTTCGTCGCCGGCGCCGAGGTCCTCATCGCGCTCAACGACGTACCGGCCGTTGTCGGCGTCGTGCAGACGATCGGCATCCTCCTGGTCGCCCTCCTGATGCTGAGGGACGTTCCCCCTCAACTCACGGGCGCCGGTAGGTCGTTCTCCCGCAGACTCGCCTGGCTCGGCGTGGCAACAGGCGCGATCGGGATCATCTCCGAGGTCCTCCGCCCCGTCCTCGGTTGGGCCTACGCGACCTACGGCCTCCTCCTGTTCGCCTGGCTCCTCTGGCTCACGATCGCGCTCTGGAAGCACGCCTCCAGAACCTCGGAACCGCCCCAACGAACAGGTGCCTGGTAAGGCAGCACCTCACCCGTCGTGGGCCATGTCTACGAAGCGGGAGTAGTGGCCCTGGAATGCCACGACCACGTCCGCAGTCGGCCCGTTCCGGTGCTTGGCGACGATAAAGTCCGCCTCCCCGGGCCGGGTCGACTCACGTTCGTACGCATCCTCCCGATGCAACAGGATGACAACGTCGGCATCCTGTTCGAGTGAGTTGTGGAGAGCGACTCCGTTGGCCACGAAGTTGTGGGTGCCCAGGACTGTGGCGTCGTACACCTGTTGGTTGCCGAGGCTTTCGACTGCGGTGACGGTGTCCCAGAAGATGTCGTTGGTGGCGAGGACCTCAAGGTCGGCGTCGTCGAGGATGTCGGCGACCTTGGCGAGGCGCTGTCGGCTCGGGGCGTGCTTCCACATCGTCGAGCCGGAGAACTGTGTCCCCAGGGCGGCCGCGAACTCGCGGTGCGTGACGTTGCGGTCGGCAAGCACCTCGCGAACCTGCGACCAGACCTCCTTCGGAACAGTGTCGAGGTTGGTGTTCGCCTTCACGTCCCGCAGAGCCGCCGCGACTTCGAGCGCCTTCAAACCCCTGAGGCCGTGTACGCCGATCGCGTCGCAGAACCGCAGCTGGTTCTCAGCACCGTAGATGTACAGGTGATAGCTGTCGCGGTAGCCCGCCTTCTTCGCGGTCTTGATGCGGCTGAAGATGTTGTGGCGGAGAAGGAGGCGAGCCAGGTCGTCGACCAAACGGCGGCTGGTGCTGGCGTAGTAGATGCGTGCCTGGCCGGCCTTCTCGTCCCAGCGGACGGAGCCGTCGGTGGCCCAGAGGTGGCGGATGAAGTGGGCGACCTGCTCCTTCGGGAGGCCGAACACACCGTCAGGTACGAACTTCTCATGGCTGCGCAAGCCGAACAGGCCGAGGCCGTCGAGCCAGGCTGCGATCGGGTTCCGTTTGCCGCGGGCGAGCCGGTACGGCGCCGGGAGGCGAAGCGTGGTGACCCGGGCGGCGGCGTACTCGTCGCGGATCGCGGTGATGCCGAAGCGCCGGTGTGCCGCCTCAGCGACCGCGGTCAGGTTGGCCTCGTCGATGCTCGCGTACCGGATCGGCTGCCGCTTCACGAACGAGCCGTCGCCCAGCAAGTGAGCAAGCAGCGTGATCTCGTCCTCGTCCCACGGCTTGACGTCGAGCGGAGCCGGAACGTGCCGGAGCGAACCCACACGAGCGCCCGGCGTCAGCTCCCCCAGCGGTTTCCATCCGTTGTACGTCAGGAACGGGTGGTTCGCGGTGGCCTCGATCTCCCGACCGGACGCCAGCTTTACCCGGAAGACCTCCTTCACCCCACTCGGGAAGGCGTGCGTCAACGTGCGCGGCACCAGCTTGAGCCGGTCGTCGAGCGACCAGACCGGAATCTCACGGGTATCCGTCGCGAGCAGTTCACCGAGCGAGATCTCCGCACCGGTATCGGCCCGCATCAGCCGGGTGTCCGCGGTCAAGCAGCCCGATTCGCGGAGGTCGGAGGCCATGGGGCGTTTGTCGGAGCGTTGTTCGGAGCCTCGGTTGAGCTGGCAGATGGCGACTACCGGGAGCTCGAGTTCCTTGGCGAGGAGCTTGATGGAGCGGGAGAACTCGGAGACTTCCAGCTGGCGGGACTCGACCTTCTTGCCGGACGTCATCAGCTGGAGGTAGTCGATGACGATCAGCTTGAGGTCGTGGCGCTGTTTGAGGCGGCGGGCCTTGGCGCGGATCTCCATCATCGTCAGGTTCGGCGAGTCGTCGATGAACAGCGGGGCCTCGGAGACCTCGCCCATCTTGCGGGCCAGGCGGGCCCAGTCCTCGTCGGTCATCTTGCCGTTGCGCATGTGGTGCAGCGGGACCTTCGCCTCCGCCGACAGCAGTCGCATGGTGATCTCGTTACGGCTCATCTCCAGCGAGAAGATGCACGAGGTCAGGCCGTGCTTGATGGACGCCGAGCGGGCGAAGTCCAGACCCAGCGTCGAGTTGTGGGTCGGGATCATCGTCTTGCCGGCCAGGTACAGGTGGTCGGGGTTGTCGACCTCGACGCAGCGCACCGGCACGCTGTCGACCGGGTCGACCCACTCGAGCCGCCGCTCGCCCTCGCCGTGCAGCGCGGCCGGGAAGCCGTGCCCGGTGATCTGCCGCGGCGCCGACCCGGGGATCGGCGGTGTCAGCCCGGGACTCGCCGACATCGCCGTGTACAGGTCGGCGGTCGTGCAGACCACCGGGCGGCCGCCGTCCTCGACGCGCCACTGGTGCTCGGCGTCGGCGACGATCGTGCTGCCGTCGGAGAACGACAGCCGGAAGCACGGCCGGTCCGCCATCACCTCGGTCGCCGCGACCACCGTGGTCGGGAGCCCGTCGGCGTCCAGCAGCTGATCGCCGACCGCGACCTCGGCCATCGTGGTCCAGCCGGTCGGCGTCGGCAGCGGGGTGTCGAGCGCGAGCGCCTTCCCCATCGCGGGACGGGCGGCGACGATGATCATCTGGCCGGGGTGCAGGCCGTTGGTCAGCTCGTCCAGATCGGTGAACCCGGTCGGTACGCCGACCATCGCGTCACCGCGGGAGTCGATCGCCTCGATCTCGTCGAGGGCGCCCTCCATGATGTCCTTCAGCGGCGCGTAGTCCTCCGCGGTCCGTTTCTCGGTGACCGAGTAGATCTCCGCCTGGGCCTCGTCGACGACGTCGTCGACCTCGCCCTCACCGGCGTACCCGAGCTGGACGATCTTGGTGCCGGCCTCGACCAGGCGGCGCAGGATCGCCTTCTCCCGGACGATGTGCGCGTAGTAGCTGGCGTTGGCCGCGAGCGGGACCGACGCGACCAGGGTGTGCACGTACGGCGCGCCGCCGATCCGGGTCATCTCGCCGCGCTTGTTGAGCTCGGCCGCGACCGTGATCGCGTCGGCCGGCTCGCCCCGTGCGTAGAGGTCGGTGATCGCGTCGAAGACGGCCTCGTGCGCCGGGCGGTAGAAGTCCGTGCTGCGCAGATTCTCGATCACGTCGGCGATCGCATCCTTGCTCAGCATCATCGCGCCGAGCACACACTGCTCGGCCGCGAGATCCTGGGGAGGGGTGCGGTCGAAGCCCATCTCCGGACGCCGCTCTTCGTGGCCGCCGTCCTGGCCCCCGCGGAACTCCGCCACGCTCACTTCGTCCGACCTCCTCGCTCGCCGCTGCCCCAGCCACCGCCGGGCCGGGTTCGAACATCTATTCGAACCATAGCCACGGCCCACCGACAGTTTCCGGAGCCAGGCCTCGCGACCGTACGCCGGTCGCGTCACCAAAGGCCACTCGGTCGTCCACACCCCCTGTGGACGAATCGTGGATAACCCCCGGAAGGGGTGTGCACAGGTTGGGCACAATCCTGTGGATATCTGGGGACAAGAACCCACAACAGGCCCGTGACCTGCGGTTTCTCTAGTTCACAACTGTGGAGAAGAAAAAGTCTGAGACCAATTTCCGACGCGCCCGCGCGTCGTGGGTAACCTCGCTCCGGTGAGACGTCGACAGTGGGTGGGCGGACAGGACCGGGAGATCCTCCGGCTGGCCGTCCCGGCGTTCTTCGCGCTGGTGTCCGAGCCCTTGATGCTGCTCGCGGACTCCGCGATCGTCGGTCACCTGGGCACCCCGCAGCTCGCCGCGCTCGGCGTCGCCGGCACCATCCTGCAGACCCTCGTCGGTATCTGTGTCTTCCTCGCGTACGGCACCACGTCCGCGGTCGCCCGCCGGATCGGTGCCGGCGACCACAAGGGAGCCCTTGCCCAGGGCATCGACGGACTCTGGCTGGCGTTGCTGCTGGGCGTCGTACTCGCGCTCCTCGGACTGGCGCTCGCGCCGCAGGCCATCGCGGCGTTCGACCCGTCGCCGGAGGTGGCCGACCACGCGGTGACGTACCTGCGGATCTCCTGCTTCGGCATCCCGTCGATGCTGCTCCTGCTCGCCGCCACCGGCGTACTGCGGGGTCTGCAGGACACGAAGACCCCGATGGTCGTCGCGATCACCGCCAACCTCGCCAACATCGGGCTGAACGTCCTGCTCGTGTACGGCCTCCGTCTGGACATCGCGGGCTCCGCCCTGGGTACGGCGCTCGCGCAGACCGGCGCCGGTGTCGCGCTGGTCGTGGTGGTGGTCCGTGGCGCCCGCCGCGACGGCGCCAAGCTCCGCCCCGATCGCCCCGGGATCCTGGCCTCCGCGCAGATGGGCGTACCGCTCGTGATCCGGACGCTGACGTTGCGCGCGGCAATCGTCCTGCTCACGTTCGTCGCCACGGCCCTGGGTACGACGTCCGTCGCTGCTCACCAGGTCGCCTTCACACTGTGGTCGTTCCTCGCGCTCGCCCTGGACGCCATCGCGATCGCCGCGCAGGCGCTCACCGGTCGCGCGCTGGGCGCCGGCGACGTCGCCGGGACCCGCGCGATCACCCGCCGGATGATGTGGTGGGGCCTGTTCTCCGGGCTGATCGGCGGCCTCGCGCTCTGGGGACTGCGCGACGTCTACGTCCCGTGGTTCACCAGCGACCCCGAGGTACGTCGTACGCTCGCCGCCATCCTGATCGTGTCCGCCGTGTGGCAGCCGATCAATGGGGTCGTGTTCGTACTGGACGGCGTACTCATCGGCGCCGGGGACGGACGGTACCTCGCAGCGGCCGGAATCGTCGCGCTCGTGCTGTACGTCCCGTTGGCGCTGGCGGTGCTCTGGCGCGGCGGCGGGATCGTGACGCTGTGGTGGGCGTTCGGCGGGTACATGCTGCTGCGATTCCTCACCTTGACCACGCGTGAGCGTCGCGACGCGTGGCTGGTCACCGGAGCTACCCGCTGACCCCGCGGTGCGGCATCGTGGAACAGAAGGAAAGGAGCGGCATGCCCGACACCGACGACGACCAGTCCGTCGAGCTCGAACCCGACCAGCGGGAGCAGGGCGACGACGACACCGAGGCCGCGCGTGAGCGGAAGGCCGCCCAGGCCCGAGCGGAGGCCGACAGGTACCCGACCCACGACCTGGCGGAAGAAGCCGAACGCCGGGAAGAGGCGGACGAGCAGGCCGGGCAGGAAGAGGACGCGGAGGCGCGCGCGGAACAGCTCGACGAGCGTGCTGCCAAGGAGCAGCAGGAGCTCACGGAGCGGCGCAGCCGAGAGGAGCTCCTCGATGCCACCGCGGAGACCTCTCGGGCGTTCCAGCTCGCGTACGCCGACGAAGAGGCTCGCGACCGGTACCGGCAGTACGCCACGAACGACGTACAGCGGGGTGTCAGCGACCGGGCCCACGGCCGGCACGAGCTGGACGAGGCGGCAGCGCACCGCGACGAGGTCGGATCGGCAGGGCTGGTCGCGGAAGGTCGCCGGTACCAGAACGCAGCCACCATCGAGGAACGCAAGGCCGTCAGCGACGACAGCATCTCCCGCGAGTACGACGCCTCTGCGCGGGAGCACCGCCGCGAGGCGCAGCCGAACCCGAGCGAGGCCGTCCGCAAGGCACCGGAGGAAGCGCCGGAAGCTCAGCTGCCCCAGGCGCGCCGCCACGTCCGCGGCCCCGGCCGGGTCCGGACCAAGCAGGGCAAGGTCGTGAAGCCGAACCGGGCGAGCGAGCCGGACCTGGAGATCTGATATGGGGTGGGGGTTTGTCAATGGGCAGGGTGAGGCGCCCGTCGCGGTGGTTGGGTTCCGGGCGGGCGCCTCTAGGGGTTTGCTGGGGGGCCGTTCGGGTTTGAGCGTGTCGTTGGCGACGCGTGGTCAAGTCTGATATTCGCGGGTTTGGTTATCCGGCAGTGCGGGTGTGTTCGGCAGGAGCGGGTCGCGTGTCTAGGGTCGAGCGTGGCCCGGTTGAGTGTTGCTGTGCGGGCTGCTTCATAGATCTGACGCGGATCGCTCCACGCGTTGCTGTCTCCCTTAGGTTTCCTTGCAAAACCCCTTGCTTACAAGGGCATCAGTCCATGATCGCGAGCGACCAGCACCAGCCGGCGAGTTCGCGGGCGACCGCGACGTTGGCGATCACGGTGCGTTTGCGGCGCAGGTTGAAAGCGACCCAGCGGGCGTGCAGACGCCGGTTGCCGGCGTCACCGCGGGCTCGGGCCGCGGGCGGGGCGAGCTCCCATCGGTCACGCATGGTCTTGCCCGGCCGGTAGGGGGCGCGGTGGTGCCAGGCGGCCTCGATGAGGAGCCGGCGGACGTGGGTGTTACCGGTCTTGGTGATCGGGCCCAGTGCCCCTGAAGCGCCGGAGGACTGCTCGCTAGGCACCAGCCCGACAAACGCGCCGATGCTGTTGCCGGTGAAGCGATGCCAGTCGCCGATCTCGACCGCGAGCGCGAACCCGGTCAGGGTCCCGATCCCGCGCAGACAGCCCAGCCGCTGCACCACAGGCGTGAACTCGCTGTCGGCCGCAAGAGCGGTGATCGCGGCATCGAGCCGGTCGCGGCGGGCAGTGATCGCCAAGACGGTGTCATGGTCGGACTCGAACGCCAACTGGGCCGTGGGCGGATCGAAGTGCTGGCGCCGCAACCACCTGTCGTGGGCGTCGGTCCAGGCCGCCCCGCCGGAATAGACGATCCCTTGCCGCAGCAGCAGTTTCGACAACCGGTGCCGGGCCCGCATCAAGTCACCGCGGCAATCCTCGCGGGCCCGGACCAGATCACGGGCTGCCTCCTGCTCCACGCTCGGGATCACCACCGACGTGATCTCGTCCAAGCGCAGCAACCGAGCCAGATGGACCGCGTCCTTGGCGTCGGTCTTCACCCGATCACCTGCCGGGCGTTGCAGCTACGACGGCGCCGCCACCTCACACCGCACCCCAGCCGACGTCAACGCCCGATACAGCCCGAACCCGGTCGGCCCGGCCTCATACGTCACCGCAACCGGACCCGGCAACTGACCGATCCAGGACCGGATGTGGTCATAGCCAGGCGTCAGCCTGGCCTGCACCAGCTCGCCGGTCACACCATCGATCGCCGCCGCCGCGACCGACCTGGCGTGCACATCCAGCCCAACACTCGTACGCTCGATAAACACCGGGGCCTCCCCACACATTGTCGGACAGGCCGAGCAGCCGAAATCTGCTCGGTAACCCACGAATCTGTGCGCGCGAGGCCCCGGCCCACAAGCCCTCACCTGCCCGACCCCACAACTCACCGTTTCCTGCAGGCGGCCGAACAACCAGCCGGTGCGACGGAGTCAACGTGGAGCACGCGCAGCGCAGCGAGCATGAACGACGTTGACACCGGCCCACCGACCGGCTTCACAATTCACCCGCCCGGAAACGGGCCACCCCCGGAGCGCAGAATCCGTACGTCACTCCATACCGTCTAGCTCGGCTTCGTCGGCTGCAGCTTCTGCGTGTGGATGATCAGGAGGTTCGCGGCGACCACCACGACGTACCCGACGGCGAGCAGCGGGTGCCCCAGGCTCCACAGGGCGGCACCCGCCAGGCCGAAGACGAGAACCTTCACGATCCAGCGCGCCGACGTCCCGCGCGACGCGGTCGGCGCCGCGAACATTCCCCAGACGACCGCGGCCACCAGCGGTAAGCCGATGACGAGCAGCCACCGCACGAGCGTCGTACCGGCGGTGTTCCAGCCCCACCAGCCGAAGATGCCTAGGGCAACCACCTCGACGACGAAGGCGACCAGGAGGTTGGCACCCTTCCACATCTCAGATGCCGCGGATGTTCGGCTGCCGCTGGTCGAAGAACAGGCCGGCCGGCGGCTCCTGCACCGGGAGCGGCGGGATCGGGTAGTCGGTGTGCTGGTTGTTCCGGCAGGCGGCGAACGGGCCGTCCGGGTCCAGCAGCGACATCATGTGCGGGTCCGCGTGGTCGCGCCACCAGACCGACATACCGGTCGCCGGGTCCAGTCGCAGGTGCTCCCAGGCACGCCAGATCGAGTCCAGCCGGCTCAAAGCCTCCGCGTGCCGGTACCACTCGGGGCACCAGATGAACTGCTGCCCGAGCCGACGCGTGTAGAGGTAGATGAGCCGGTCTTCCACGAACGCCGCGACGTGCGGGTAGAACAGCTCCTGCTCACCATCCACCGCGGTTGTCTCCCTCGTTCTGCTCCCAGACCGGTCGCTCCGGTCCACGCTGCGGAGGCGCCTGGATACTCGAAGCCACCCACGGGTTGTTGCTGACCTGAACGTTCATTGCCGCTCCCGGATCGTACTTCGCCAGCGACGCCTTCACCGCACCGGCGTCCGGCCGGGTGAACCACGGCACCGTCTTCACCAGCGTGGCCGGGATGCCGGACGGGAATACGACCGCGCGGCCGGGCGGCATCGAGGCGAGGTCGGAGACCTCCATGATGTTGTGCCGCTGCACCTGCTGGCTGGTGCCGCGCTTGCCCTCGTTGTACGACACCGAGCTCGAGCTGATGTCGTAGTCGCCGATCATCTTGCTCAGGTTCTCGAGGAAGGACGCGTCGGCCGCGCCACCGCCGTACACCCGGATGTTGGCCGAGCCCCAGAGCTTCTGCATGCCGTGGTCGCCCCAGCACTCCTGGCCCTGCGCCCAGGACTGCAGGATCGTCATCAGCACGATCCCGCGGGAACCGAAGTGCGAGTACAGGTCGGGGAGGTTCTTCCACCGGCACACGTTGGCGGCCTCGTCGAGTACGCCGACCAGCGGGCTGGGCATCCGCCCCATCGGGCAGCCGCGGGCGTACTGCTCGGCGGCCTCCACGACGGCGACCGTCAGCGCGGTGACCAGCGGGCCCGCCGTACCCGCGCCTTCCTTGGACAGGCTGTACAGCGTGCCGCCCTGCCGGACGAACTCGTGCGGGTTGAACTGGGGCCGGTTGTCGTTCGGGCCGTTCGGGATGACCCAGCGGGTCACCTTGCGGTTGACCAGGAACTGGGCGCTCTGCTGCGCCGTTCCGTAGACACCGGCGCGCTGCTTGTCGGGCGCGTTGATCACACCGGACAGGGCGTCCGCGGACAGCTGCAGCCCCGGGGTGTTGCGCAGGATCCGCTCCGGCTCGTCGTTGCGCTGGTCGGCCAGCCAGCTGTAGACCTGGGTGATCGGCCGCTTGGCGACGGCGGCAGCGAGCAGCAGACCGGCCAGCAGGTCCGTACCGGCGGCGTCGAAGAACGCGTCGGTCTGGGCACCGACCTGACGCTGCGAGGCGACGAAGTGCTCGGCCAGCTCCCGCGCCTTGGTCTCGTCGGTGATGTAGGTCAGCGGGTTCCACCACCAGTTCGGCGGCTCCTCACAGACCTCCTGCGGGTCGAACACCCACAGCGGGCCCTTCTCCGAACGCGGCCCGCGGGTGGCGTCGACGATGTCCCGCTTGTTCGAGGTGGCGACGACGCAGCCGGGCGCGTCGAGGATCGCCGGCACGGCGCGCGACGTGGTCTTACCGGTTCGGGGGCCCCAGATGTCGACGTGCATGTCTTCCCAGTTGCCGAAGACCTCCAGGTTGTCCCGGACGGTCCGGCCGATCAGGATGCCCGGCCCCGCGTGCCCGGCGCCGAGCTGGTTCGCCTTCTCCTGCGCGCCTTCCCGGGTCAGCTTGTAGATCTCGGACCGCTTCGACATCAGCTGCGCCTGTCGGTCGACCCGGCCGATCGAGCGTTCCCGGTTCCGGAAGAACATCCACCCGCCGCCGACCAGGCCGAGCAGCACGACGATCTCCACGACCAGGATGCCGGTGGCCGCGCCGGACCACTCCAGGTTCCCCTTCGACAGGTCGACGATCGCGTCGAACGGGTTCCCGGGCGTCCGTGAGCCGTTGATCGCGGACGCGACCTTCAGCGCGCCCCACATCGAGAAGACCACCAGCGCGACCGCGCCGATGATCGCGAAGATCAAGACCGCCTCGGGTGAGATCCCGCCCGGGCCGGTGCTCTTCCTGCCCTGCGCCATGACTCGTCAGCTCCCCACGCGCGTGGTCGGGTCGGGCGGTGGCAGCAGCATCGGGTCGTCCAGGCTGTACTCACCGACGACCTGCTCGGTGCCGTCCGGCGCGACCTCGATCTTCTGCGGCTTACCGTCGTTGCCGGTCGTCCACAGCTTGTTGGTGTCGTTGATCTCGCGCTCGACCGAGGTGAGGCCGACGTGCACCGGGATGCCCGGGCGGCCACCGACCTTGATCAGGAAGTTTCCGCGGCCGGGAGGTGCGGCCTCCTTGCCGGTGGCCGGGTCCCACGCGGGCGGGTCCTGCCAGCCGACGAGCATGTTCTGCTCCTCCATGGACATCGACACGACCTCGGTCAGGTTCTCCATCTCGGCGCGCGGCAGACCGCCGCAGATGACCATGCCGGACCGCTCGACGAAACCCTTCGCCTTCATCCGGTCCTCGGGGTTCGGCAGCGCGAGCAGGTCGGACATGGTGTGCGAGATCATCGCCATGCCGACACCGCGTTGCCGGTTCAGACGGGTCAGCGCGTCGACGCGGTCGACCAGACCGCTCCCGGCCCGCAGCACCCGCCACAGCTCGTCCAGGATGACGAAGTAGTGCCGCCGCGGCTCGAGTCCGGCGTCCGCCAGCGCCTGCGAGACCGCGACCGCGCCGAACCCGTACGACCAGCAGGCCAGCAGTACGGCGGCCTGCAGGCTGGTCTCGGAGTCGTCGACGTTGGACACGTCGAACACCACCGGGCGGTCCATCTGCATCGGGTTGTCGGTCGGTGCGGAGAAGATCTCGCCCAGCCGGCCGCCGCCGACCAGACCGATCAGCGACGCTTCCAGGCCCTCGGTGATCTGCCGGTAGCGGTCCAGGCTGCCGCGGTCCAGGGCGACGTTGCGGACCCGGTCCGGGGCGTCCTGGATGACCTGGAGCAGGTCCTTCAGCACCGGCGTACCTTGGAACCGCTCGTCGAGGACCTTGAGCGCCTCGTCGAGGATGGTCTCCTCGCGGTCGTTCGGGTTCTGGTTACGCATGATCGCGATCAGCGCCGAGACCATCGTCTGCCGGCGGCCGTGCGCGTCGGCCTGGATCGCCTCGCGGGCCTTGCCGGTCAGCCGGAGCGCGGCCTCCCGGGACTCGCCCGGGTCGAGCACGTTCAGGTGACCACGACCGCGGCCGAGCTGGATGACCTGACCGCCGAGGGCCTCGATGAGGTCCTTGTAGTCCGGCTTCAGGTCACCGAGCACCAGCGGCATCACGCCGTACCCGGCCATGCCGAGCGCCATCCGCCGGGTGATCGTCGACTTGCCCAGACCCGGCTTGCCGAGCACGAACATCGACGGGTTCGAGATCAGCTTGGCCCGCATGAACCAGCTGATCGGGTCGCAGCACATGGTCGCGCCGGACAGGATGTTCCGGCCGATCGGTACGCCGACCATCGGGCTGCCGGTCCCGGCCGAGAACGGCCACATTCCGCAGACCTGGACCGTCGTACCGCGCCATTCCTGCGGAGCCTGCAGGTACGTCGAGTAACCGCCGCCCATACCGGGCCAGCCACGGGGCATCGGCCGCCGGCCGCGGCGGCTCGGGTCAACCGGCTTCTTCTGCTTCTTGCTCACTGTGACCCCCCAGATGTCACTGTGCGAAGTCTCATCATAGGGATTCCCGCAGCCCGGCCGGCACTGCGAGGTGGTTCTGTACGACGACACCCAGCGGCAGCGCGGCGACGAACGCGGAGTCTTGCGAGCCGTACACCGGCCGCAGCAGAACACGCGCGGTGGCGCCGAGGTTGTCGATCGCGGCGACCATGTCCGGAATCTGCTCGGCAGTCATCACGGTGCCGGTGACGGCCATACCGAAGTTGACCAGGCCCGCGCCCCGGGCCTCCTCCTGCGCGGAACGTTCGGCGGCCCGAGCCTCCGCCAGGTTGCGCGCGGACGGCCGGGCGGACGCCGTGGCGCGGAACGACGCGTTGCGCTTGTCGGCCTCCACCATCCGGGCCGCCGTACCGGCGTCGAGCGGGCGGTAGAGCAGCGTCACGCGCTTGCGGTCGATGTCGGGGTGCGGCGCGACCAGCTGCGACAGCACCGACGAGAACACCTCGCCGCGCGGAGCCTGCGACATCTGCCAGGTCACGGACCAGGCCGAGTCGTGCCGGTACTTGTCCCAGAACGCCTGGGTCCCGGCCGGGCCGACGTCGGTCCATTGCAGCTCGGGCGGCATGCCCTGGGCACGCGCCTCGTCGATCAAGGCGGCGGACGCCGGGTCGTACGCGATCCGGATCGCCTCGCACAGCTCCTGCGCGCTGACCGGACGAGCGGCGCCCGCACCGGTCGCGTTCAGGCTCTGGGTCAGCGCGGGCAGCCGGGCTGCGAGTTCGCGGCCCATGTCGTCTTCCTTGCGCCGCTTGCCGCTCCGGTCGGTGCCCTTGAAGGTCAGCGCGACCCGGGCCGAGACCAGCGCGGAGCCCTCCGGGTACGTCTGCACGACCTCGGTCAGCATCGCCCGGGCGATCGCCGGGGACCCGTCGACCATGTTGTTGCCGACCTCACGGCGCAGCCGGATGCCGGTGTCCGGTGCGCTCTCCACCGTCACCGAGGCGGCGACGATGCCCGGCTCGTGACCGAGCGAGGCGAGCCACTGGCCCCAGTGCGCCACCCAGATGTCCACCTGCTCCTCGTCGACGAGCGAGGCGCCGTCGGGCTCGGCGTTGATGACGACGGTGAAGTGCCGGGTGCTCGGGTAGTACAGCAGTGCGAACGGCCGGCCGTAGGAGTCCTGGTACTCGCTCAGCTGGGAGGCTGCGGCGAGGCCGGGAAGCTGGAACTTGCCCCAGGGGGTCCGGCCGAGCGGCCCGGAGCGGTAAAGGTTGTGCTTAGCCATCTTTGCTCGTTGCCATCCAATGTGGGTCGAGAGCCGTTGCAGCGTGGAGAACCCGTGCTTGTCCTTCGTGATCAGCAGTCCGAGCGCCGCACCGACGATCAGCAGGCTGACGAGGGCCGCCCTGATGCCGCCCACCATCGTCGAGATGACGACCAGCAGCAGGCCGCCCATCATGATGCCGGTGCCGAGCATCCCCAGGCCGGCGATGCCCGCCGAGGCGGGCCTCCGCCAGTTGCCGTAGGTGCGAGGTGCGCGTCGTACGTTCTCAGCCGCTGCCACTTGGTCCGTCCGGTGGTGGTGGGGGTGGTTGGTTGTTTCGGTCGTCGTCACGGTAGTCGCGAGCGCGGTCTCGCTCGCGGCTCAGGTCGCCGCCACCGCCGCTGCCGGTGGGGCCGCCGCCATCGCTGCCACCGCCGCCTCCACCGCCGCCCCCGCCTTGCGAGCTCTGGTCCATCTCGTCGTTGCCGATGGTCTCGGATGCGGCCGTCTGACCGACCGCCTTGGTGGCATCCATGCCGGCCTTGACCGCGACGACCGCGACCGCGGCCGGTCCAAGCGCAGCCGCGGCACCACCGGCAGCTGCGCCGCCTGCGGCTCCACCGCCGGCAGCACCACCAGCAGCACCGCCTCCCGCAGCACCGCCTGCAGCAGCGCCTTCGCCTCCGGCGGCCGCGCCTTCACCGCCGCCAGCGCCACCTGTGCTCGGGGCCTGCTGCGACGCCCTCCCGACGTTCTGCGCACCGGTCGGACCGTCACCCCCTCCTCCGCCACCGCCACCGCCGCCGCCTTCCGAGCCCTCGCTGACGCCCTTGTTCGCCAGGTCACCGAGCTTGTCCATCCCGGCCATCTTGGCCGCGAGCATGCCGGCGCCGGCGCCGCCCGCCGTCGCGCCGACCATCGGCACGATGAACCGCATCAGCGCCGGCATCGCGAACAGCGCGAGCACCAGCATCGTGAGCCCGGTGACCACGTTCATCACCATGTGGCCGATGTTGTCGGGGTTCAGCAGGCCGTCGCCTTCGGTGATGTACTTGAACGACAGTTCGCCGTTGTTCGAGACCAGCCGGATCGCCGTCGCGTAGATGATCGCCGCCACCGGTTTGTACAGGATGAAGGCGAGCAGCCAGGAGATGATCCGTTTGAACCAGTTCCGGCCCATCTCGGTGTTCGTCGCGGCGGCCGCGATCGGCAGCACGCCGATCAGCAGGATCAGCATGGCGCTGCGGACGACCATCAGCACGATCTGGATCAGGCTCGCGATCACACACAGCAGGCCGATCGCGATCATGATGCCGATCAGCAGCGGTGAACCGGCGATGCCGGCGACCACGCCGAAACCGAGCACAGCCGCCATCGTGTCGCCGAAGGCTTTCGCGTCACCGGACCCGATGTCCTGACACCCGTGGACCCAGGAGCCGGCGGTGGATTTCGAATCCAGAGCGGTGCTGATGATGCAACTGGAGAACATGTCGCCGGCCGTGATCAGCGCCTGCGCGACGGCGATCGAGAACGCCGCGGCGACCGCGAGCGTGATCAGCGACCGGAGGATCTCGCGGGCCGCCTCACCGCGCTGGCTCCAGGCCATCTGCACGGCGCCGAAGATCAACCCGATGGCGGCGATGAAGAGCGCGATGAACTCCGTATGGCCCCAGATCCAGGCGACCGTGTCGTTGGACGGCTTGCCGCTGGTGTTCGGATCGCTGCCGTCGTTCCCGATCCCGATGGTCGGCACATAGACCCAGAAGGTGGCGATCGTGCTCATGAGCGTGCCGACCGCATGGGCGATGGCATCAAGGATTGGCTTGAACACGTGCGAGAGTATCCATTCCACGGCGGGGCCGAGGACAACCCCGAGGATGTCTTTCATGAGGTTGATCGCCCAGTCGAGGACGCTCAGCTGGATCATGTCAGGACGTCCTTGGCGAGACGAAGCGAAGGATGGCCGGCAGCGCGACGATGGCCACCAGCATCAGGGTGACGCCCATGATGATCTTGAGGATGTGTCCAGTGCCTTCCGAACCCATCAGACCGATCGCGGTGGCATAGATGATCGCCGCGACGGGTTTGTAGATGATGAACGACGCCAGCCAGGCGAGTGCGCGCTTGAACCACATCATCCCCATTTCGGTGTTCGTCGCGGCCGCGGTCAGCGGAAGCATTCCGACCAGCAGCACGAGCATGCCGTAGCGCACGATCATCAGCGCCAGTTGGATGACGGCGGCGATCACCATCAGGATCCCGACGAGGATCACCAGTAACCAGCCGAACGGTTCGTCCAGCGTGTCGAGCAGATTCTTCGCGTAGTTCTGGTCGTCCTTCTTCAGCGCCGCATTGACGATCCAGGACGAGAAGCCGTCGGCGGCCGAGATCAGCGTGCTCGCGAAGACCGCCGCGGAACCCGTCACCACGACCAGGGTGATCAACGATTTGAGGATGTCGCGGGCCGGCTCACCCCGGTGCGAGATCGCCATCTGGACCGCACCGACGATGACCGCGAGCGCGGCGATGAACAGCGTGATGAATTGGATGTGTCCCTGGATCCACAGCGCGGGCGTGTTCTCCGCGATGTTCGGGGTCGGGATGTAGACCCAGAGCAGACCGATCGCCTTCATGACCGCGTCGACGGCGTCGATGACGACCTTGGCGATCGCGTCGAAGATGAAGTCGAAGACCTTGCCGAAGGCCCACTCGAGCGCCGTCTTCAGGCCTTCCTCGAAGCAGTCGTCCCAGTCCCAGGGCCACCCCGAACAGCCGAGCGCGATCATGCCGCACCACTGAACCGGACGTAGCCGCTGAGACTGGACAGGATGTCCGGCTCGAGCGAGCCGTTGAAGCTGCCGTCGGTCTGCAGCTCGACGTACCAGTCACCGCGGTACCACCGCATGGTGATCGGCATCGCGCCGTACGCCCTGCCGTTCAGGTCGGCGACGATCTGGATGATCGCCCGGGTCGCGTTCGTCGGGTAGTCGAGCACCTTGAAGGCGGCGAACTGGAGTCCGCCCGTCATGGCCGACGGCGTCGTGCTCGTCTTCCTGGCCTCGGCGAGGGCCGCGTCCCGGCCCGGGCCGGGGTACACCCGGCTCCGCAGTGTGGCGACGCCGACCTCCGGGTTCTGGAGTTGGCCGAGCGCGACCATCGCGGCGAGCACCGCACCCGTCGGCGAGTGCGAGAAGCAGGAGCGCACACCGTTGGGGCTGGTGGTCGCGGGGCCGTTCGCGGCCTGGATGGGGATCAGCATCTGTCCCTCGAACTGCCACGAGACCGCGACCGGGGCGGCGAGCCTGGGGATCGCCGGGTTCGGGTTCTTGTTGTGACAGCCGCCGTCGCGGCTGTTGGCCGGTGGCGGCGTCGGCACCGTGCCGGTGGGTACCGCGGTCGGCGACGCGGGCGGCTGGTTCGTCTCTTCGGTGGGCTGTCCGGTAGGAACGACCGTGCTCGGCGTCTGGCTGGGGTTGGCCGTCGGATTGTCCGAGCGGCTCCCCAGCATGAACCAGACGACCAGGCAGATCAGCACCGCTCCGACGACGATCGCCGACGCGATGAAGCCACGCTCTTCGAGGAACGTGCTCTTCTCGCCGTCGGAGTCGTCGCCGGAGTCCGGGTCCTTGCTGAACAGTCCCACCTAGGATCAGCCTCCGACCAGCTCTGCCTGCGCCCGGATCACTTCAGGGCGTCGACGAGGGCGGTCGCCGCGCCGATGACGATGCAGGCCGCCAGGACCCAGCCGAGCCGGGCGGCGTGCTCGCCACCCTCGCCGCGGCGCTGACCGATGGCCATCATGCCGCCGGCGATGATGATGCCGAGTGCACAGACCAGGTACGCGATCCACTTGACCCAGTCGAGAACCTTGTTCAGGCCCTTCGTCACCTCTACAGGCGGAGCCTCCAGAGGCAGCGAGTTCGGAAGCTCGGTAACCAGGTGGTGAAGCAACATCATTGTCTTGGTGCCTTTCAGTACGGGGCGGGGTAGTCCGCTGGGTTTGACGCGCGAAGTGCGTAGATGGATTCGAGAACTTCGAAAACCTCGTCTGGCGTGTTGTCAGGCGTGGGAGCCTCCCCTCTGCGCCACTCCTCGATCCACGGAATGTCCCAGACCCTCGGAACACCTCCGCCGACGATGTCCGCGAAGTCGTCGAGCACGCGGGGCAGCCGGCCGGGAGCGTCCGCGATCAGCACGAGGCCGAGCACGGCGACACCCTGGACGACACCCGAGGCCCACTCGATCGCGGCCCGCTGCGCGGCGCGCAGACCGGACCCGTGGGTCCGGGCAACCAGGATCACCGGCGTCGGCACCGGCGGCGGCGGGATCGGCCAACGGTGGTTGGACGCCCGGGTCCCCGGCAGCAGCACCGACATGGTGGTCTCGCCGGAGCCGCCGTGGACGCCGACCCACCACAGGGTGTCGGCGGCCGGAATCGCGAATTTGGGCAGGCGCTGATCCTCCGCGGGCGCCGGCACTCCGTGCTGGGGCGCCGACGGCCCCCGCGGAGTGATGTCCGGCCGAGGTCCGGGGCCCGGCGACGGCGGCTGCGGCCCCGGAGACTGCTCCCGTGTCCACGGGTTCTGCGTCATGGCCCCTCCTCTCGCGGTCCGTCACAGGCTGTTGCCCACCGTATTCTCTCGCTTTCCGGGTGTACTTGCGTGACCCATCCACAGGCGAGGATGTTTCTACCCCCTTGTCGGGGTCAGTCGAGCCGACAGGCCCGCGTGGTTTCTGCATGCCCGGAATCCCCGGTATGCCCTCATGCGGGGGCCATGCTAGAACGAGGGCGCCGGAAGCCGATGATCGAGGGAGACCTGTGGCGGGAATGAGAGGACATCGTGGCTGAGAAGATCCCTTCCTGGCCCAAGGTCACGATCCGGCTGTACGACGACCACAACGCCGAGGTGAAGATCGCCGGGCGTAGTCACCCGGTCAACCACCACGATCCGCGGCAGGCTGCGATCCAGCTCGTCAGCGAGCAGGCCGCGCAACTGGGCCGTGCGGTGAAGGCGACCGCGATCGAGGCCGACGGCGCTTCCTGGCCGTTGGTCATCCACCCGGACGGCCAGGTGGAGGCGATCGACACCGACCCCCGCAAGGGAAAGAAGCCGATCTGGCCGATCGTGCTCGCGATGGTCGTTGCGGTCGTCCTGATCGCCGGTACGACGCTGTACATCACCGTCTTCAGCAAGCTCGGCGAAGGCAAACCGCAGGTGACCGAGTCGCCCAAGTTGCCGGTGCTCCCCGGCCCGAGCGTGCGCCCTGACGAGTTCCCCCCGAGGACCCAGCCGAAGGGCTACTCGACGCACGCGGGCTGGACGGTCGACCTCGCCGAGGACAGCACGCCGGCGCTCAAGCCGGACGGCACCGAGGTCGCCATCCTGACGACCGACGGGAAGGTCGCCGTGTTCGATGCCAACGGCAAGGTGTTGTGGCAGGACAAGGTGCCCAAAGACGCCGAGAACCCGGTCTACACCACGATCGACGGGAAGCAGGTACTGGCGATTGCGACGCCGAGCACCCTGTATTACTGGGCGGGCGGCGGCGCCGAGGCGAAGACGATCGAGTTGCCGGACAGCGCCAAGGTGCAGTTCTTCGGCAAGTCGCCGCTGGTCCTGCTCGGCGACGAGTCCGGGGCGATGGTGATCTCGGGCGGCGAACTCAAGACGGTCCCGGATCAGCCGCGCAGCTCCACGATCCTGCTCGCCGAAGGCGACCGCACGCTGATGGCGCAGTACCTCGGTCCGCTCTACTGGACGCAGCCGGGCAAGCCGATCGTCACCGTGAATCTGCAGCCGCCAGGTGGCGCCGGCCAGCTCATCCAGGTGGTCTCGGCGAGCCCGGACTACGTCCAGGCGCTGTGGACCAACGCCAAGAACCCGGCGGAGGAGTCGATCCCGGCGGTGCACTCGACCGCGAGCGGCAAGGTGGTCGCGAGCTGCGGAACGGTACGCAACGGCGACACCGACGGCTGGGACTGGGTCCCCGACCCGAACCGCAAGTTCGCTGCCTGGGGCGAGTGCCTCGTCAACCTCACGCTGACCAAGAACAACACCAGGCGGCTCCCGGGCTTCCAGCCCTTGTCGGTCAGCGGATCGATGCTCTACGGCACGATCAGCAGCAAGCCGTACGCCGTCTCGCCGAACTGGAACACCTACCCGATGAACGAGGGCACCACGCGGCCGTGGGGTGTCGCCGGCAAACGCGCGGTCGTCGTGTACAACTCCGTTCTCTACGCATTGGATCCGGCGAAATGAACCGTCGAACGCGCCGCGCGGCGCGAGTCACGACCGCATTGGTTGCCGTCGGCATCCTGCTGGCGCCCTCGCAGGCGCTCGCCGACACCATCGAGCCGGAGCCGGTCGAGTGGCCCAAGGTCAAGCCGGCCAACGGACCGGTGGTCGAGCCCCAGCCCGTCGACTGGCCGACTCCCGCGAAGCCCTGACAGCGATGCCGGCAACGACAAGGCCCGCGTCCCCCCAACCGGAGGGAACGCGGGCCTCGAACGTCAGGCTGAGATCAGCCGGCCGCGACCTCGAGGCGGACCGTGGCGGCCACCTCCGGGTGCAGCTGGACGGCAACCTGGTGCTTGCCGGTGGTCTTGATCGGCGACGCGATCGCGATCGCGCGCTTCTCGACCAGCGGGCCGCCGGCTGACTTGATCGCCGTGGCGATGTCGGCCGGGGTGACCGAGCCGAACAGCCGGCCGGTGTCGCCGGCCTTGACGGCCAGGGTGACGGAGAGCTGCTCGAGCTGGTTCTTGACCTCGCTCGCGTGCTCCTTGCCCTGGATCGCCCGGGCGTCGCGCGCCCGCTTGATCGACTGGATCTGCTTCTCGGCGCCGCGGGTCCAGCCGATGGCCAGGCCGCGCGGGACCAGGTAGTTACGGCCGTAGCCGTCCTTCACCTCGACGATGTCGCCGGGAGCCCCGAGGCCCTCGACCTCCTGAGACAGGATGAGCTTCATGGTCCGCGCCTCCCTCAGCGAGCGGTGCTCGTGTACGGCAGCAGGGCCACCTCACGAGCGTTCTTGATAGCGGTCGCGACATCGCGCTGGTGCTGCACGCAGTTCCCGGTCACCCGGCGGGCGCGGATCTTGCCGCGGTCCGAGATGAACTTGCGCAGCAGAGCGGTGTCCTTGTAATCGACGTACGTCGCCTTGTCCTTGCAGAAGCCGCAGACCTTCTTCTTCGGCTTCCGAATGATCTTGGCCATTGTGGTGCTCTCTTCCTACTTCCAGAGCCCGGCACGGATGCCGGAATGGTCGTATGCGGGATTGCGGGCCGATCAGAACGGGGGCTCCTCCATCGAGCCGCCGCCCTGGCTGGCCCAGGGGTCGTTCTGCGGGGCGGACTGGCCGCCACCGCCTTGTCCTGCACCTTGCGGGGTCGCCCAGGGGTCGTTCTGCGCGGCGCCACCCTGGCCGCCGCCCTGGCCACCTTGGTAGCCACCGCCCTGGTTGCCGCCACCTTGGTAGCCACCGCCACCCTGGTTGCCGCCACCGAAACCGCCACCGTCGGAACGCGACGTCTTCGAGATCTTCAGCGTCGCGTACCGCATGCTGGCGCCGATCTCTTCGACATCACACTCGAACACGGTGCGCTTGTTCCCGTCGCGGTCGTCGTAGCTGCGCGCCTTCAGGCGCCCGTGCACGACGACCCGGGAACCGCGGGTCAGCGACTCGGCGACGTTCTCGGCGACCTGCCGCCACACGGCACACGAGATGAAGAGGGTCTCGCCGTCTTTCCACTCGTTGGTCTGCCGGTCCAGCGTCCGCGGAGTAGAGGCGATCGTGAAGTTCGCGACCGCGGCCCCGGACGGCGTGAACCGCAGCTCCGGATCACCTGTCAGGTTTCCGATCAGAGTGATGGGTGGTTCACCGGCCATGACAACTTCCTCCTGTACTGCAGACGATGGGTGGTGTGACGCCAGACCACCTGACGCCCGAGGTTCAGTGCTGGTCCGGCCGGATGACCTTGGTGCGCAGGATCGACTCGTTCAGCGTGAGCTGACGGTCGAGTTCCTTCACCACCGCCGGCTCGGCGGTCAGGTCGACGACGGCATAGATGCCTTCGGACTTCTTCTTCACGTCATAAGCGAGCTTGCGACGACCCCAGATGTCGAGCTTCTCGACCGTGCCACCTTCCTTGCGGACGATGTTCAGGTACTGGTCGATGGACGGCTCCACGGTGCGCTCATCGAGCTCCGGGTCGAGGATCACCATGACTTCATAACGACGCATGCGCGAACTCCACCTCCTTCGGACTTGGCGGCCACGGTCTCTCCGTGGCAGGAGGGCGATGCGGTCTGCTCCGCGCCGGCACTTGCCGCCGACGCCAAGCAACGAGCCCGGTCGATGGACCGGGCCACGTCAAAGAGAATACCAGCGTTCGGACGGCCGACGGACCATATCCACAGGCCTGTTCCGGTGACTCCGCGTCATCGCGCCGCGACAGCGAGCTCAGATCGGCGTGTCACCAGCACGAGCAACGGTACGACGAGAACGACCGAGACGACTGCCAGGACCGGGAACCCGCCGAGCGTGAACAGCCACGGCGACGAGGCGGTGGCGAGCGCGGCCACGGTCCAGATCGACGACTCCACGCGACTCTCCAGCTCGGCCGATCCCAACTGGGCGCTGCCGCCGAGGTAGCAGAGATTCCACGCGTACCCGAGCAGGAACAGCGCCGGCGTGAAGACCAGGCCGCTCCGGGTGACCAGCACGGCGGACACGAGCAGCCCGACCAGTCCCGCGAGCATCACCACCCGCGGCCCGAAGCGGTCGATGCACCAACCTGTCAGGGGCGACAACGCGAACATCCCCAGCGTGTGAACGGACAGCATCACCCCGAGCAGCCCCAGCCCGTCGTGGTGCTGGTGCGTGTGCACAGGGACAGCTGTCATCACAGACACCATCACCAGATGCCCCACGATCATGACTCCAGCTGCCAGCAGCACAGGTCGCCCGCCGGTCGCCTGACGGACCTGCGGTGAGTCGGTCGAGCTGGTACGCCGGACGTACGTCGACGCGACCAGTGCGGCGAAGACCGCAGCCAGAGCAAGCAGGAACGGACCTGCGATCGCGGGCAGGCCGAACCCGGAGGCGAACGACTGTGACGGCGCCATGAAGAACGGTCCGCCCGCCGCGCCGAGCGTGCTGGCCCAGACCACGGTGCTCATCGCACGTGCCCGTTGAGCAAGCGGTACGGCGTCTGCGGCGGCGTACCGCGAGAGCAGACTCGCTGCGTTGCCCACACCGAGCAGGAACATGCCCACGAAGAGCAGTGCGACCGGTGCGCCGACAGCAGCGAGCACAGTGAACGCTCCGCCCGCGACGCCGACGCCGTACCCGGTCCGGAGAGCCTGTGCGCGTCCGAACCGCGACGTCCAACGGCCGACCGCCATAGCGCCGACAGCGGTGCCTAGGACGCCTGCGGTATTGGGGAGCCCGGCCAGCGCCGGACCGAGGTCGTCGGCGATCAGGATGGCGCTCACCGCGCTGGCGGCGACCATCGCAGCGTTCATCAGGGCGGCGGCGAGAACGACGGGGATCAGCATGCCAACAACGCTAGAAAGGCCGCCCGCTGCGAAGAATGCCCGAAACAAGGCGTCTGCCCTTGTGCACCGTCGATATCAAAGGTGTTCTGGGGCCATGACCTTTCAGGAGCGGGAACTCGACTCCACCGACTGGCAGATCCTGACTGCGCTGCAGTCCGACGGCCGGCTGTCGTTCAACCAGCTCGGCAAGCGGGTCAACCTCTCGCCGCCCGCGGTGGCGGACCGGGTACGACGCCTGGAGGAGGCCGGTGTCATCACCGGCTACCGCGCCGAGGTGGACCCGGCCAAGGCGGGCCAGCCGCTGTCCGCGTTCGTGCAGATGCGCTGCACGACGGGCCGCTGCCTGCTCAAAACGACCCGTGCGGAGGACTTCCCCGAGGTCCTGGAGATCCACAAGCTGAGCGGCAACTCCTGCTCGATGCTGCGCGTCCGCGTCACCTCGATGCGCCACCTCGAAGGCCTCTTCGAACGCCTCGGCGAACACGGCGAGATGAACACCCACATCGTCTTGTCCACAGAATTCGAGGGCCGCCCCGTCCAGCCCCCACTCCCCGAACAGCGCAAAATAACCCGCTCAGCCGGCTGGTCGACCGACGCGGATTGAGCTGCTGAGCAGTTTGTCGGTGGGCGGTTCTAGGGTGTGGGTATGACTGTGAAGCTTGGTGCGCACGTGGACCAGGAGGACCCGTTGGCCGAAGCGGCCGATCGGGGGGCTGACCTGGTGCAGTTCTTCCTGGGGAATCCGCAGGACTACAAGGCGCCCAAGCTCGCATACGCGGACGGCGAGGAGGCGCTGAAGGAGCGGGCTGCCGCCGCGGGCGTCGACCTCTACGTGCACGCGCCGTACCGGCTGAACGTCGCGAACACGAACAACCGGATCCGGATCCCGAGCCGCAAGCTGTTGCAGCAGACGCTGGACAAGGCGGCGGAGATCGACGTCAAGGGCGTGATCGTGCACGGTGGGCACGTCGGCGACGAGGACGATCCGGAGGCCGGGTTCGACAACTGGCGCAAGTGCATCGAGCGCGCCGAGCTGCCGGTGCCGCTGCTGATCGAGAACACGGCCGGCGGGGAGAACGCGATGGCCCGGCAGCTGGACCGGATCGCGCGGCTCTGGGAGGCGGTGCAGGCGTCGGGCAACGACCGGCTGGAGAACGTCGGGTTCTGCCTGGACACGTGCCACTTCCACGCAGCCGGCGAGGAGCTGCCGTCGATCGTCGAGCGGGTGCTGGCGATCACCGGGCGGATCGACCTGGTGCATGCGAACGGCTCCCGGGACGAGTTCGGCTCCGGCGCGGACCGGCACAGCAACTTCGAGGACGGGCACATCGACCCCGCCGACATCGTCGCCGTCGTGCAGGCCGCCGGCGCCCCGGTCGTGGTCGAGACCCCGAACGCCGACAACGGCCAGAAGGCCGACCTCGACTACCTGCGGGCGCACCTCACGTAGTCGGGGCCTTCGTCAGGCCGTGCAGCCAGTAGGTCACGGCCCACGGGAGCAGGATCGCGAGCGCGGCGGTGTTGTTGGACGGCACGAGCAGGCCGCAGATGACGACGATCGCGACCACAAGGGTGCTGGCCTGGAACAGGTCGGCGGAGCCGAGGACCTTGGTTCGCAGCGTGATGCGGTTCAGCGCGCAGGCGGCGTACGCGGCGATGAGGGCGAGTAGGCCCAGAATCGCCACTACCGCGCCGAGCCAACCGAGAACGTTGTAACCGCCGTCGGCCTGGAGCATGCCGGACAGCAGGAACACACCGACCATCACGGTCAGCCAGGCGCTGGTCCACATCAGGCGGTCGACCGTGCTCCGGGCCTTCTCGGGATCCGGCTTCGGCTCGGCCTCCTTCTCGTCCACAGCCTTCTCGTCCACAGCCTCCTCGTTGTCCACAGCCTCCTCGGCGACCGGCTCGGAGTCGGCGGCCGCGGCGGGCTTGGGGTCGGGGTCTGGCTGCACCATGGCAGCGACGGTAGCGCAGAATGAGGTTATGCAGACCTGGGCGGAGCGGTTCCCCGACCTGTTCGCACCGGGCTACTGGGAGTGGGGCGACCTCGATGTCCGGTACACCGTCGAGCAGCCGCCGGACGAGCTGATCAGCAACGTCCACGTCGTCGGCCGCACCACCGGCGGAATTGTTGTCTGCACCAACGATCTGGGCTGGCGCTTCCTGCCCGGCGGCACCCGCGAACCGGGCGAGACGATCGAGGAGCTCGTCCACCGCGAGCTGCTCGAGGAGGCCGGCGCGCGACTGACCGGTCCGCTTACCTGGCTGGGCGCCCATCGGGCTGATCACCGTCGCCCCGGACCGTACCGTCCACACCTCCCGCACCCGGTCTCGTACTGGGCGAACTACGTCGCGGACATCGTCATCGAGCAGGAGCCGACGAACCCCGAGGACGGCGAACAGGTCACCGACGTACTGGTGCTGCCGCCGGACCAAGCGGCGGCATACTGGACGGGCAGCCCGAAGAGGTGGGATCGATCGTCAGACTGGCTCAGGCAATGCAGCTGGTTTAGCCGCGCGCCAAGGCAGCAGTACGGCGCTCAGCGTGCAACAGATGCCCGCGACCCACAGCGCACCGCGCATCCCGACCACCGTCGCGAGCACGCCGCCGAGCGCCATGAACGCGGGCTGCACGCACCGCGAGCTGATCGACCACGACCCCACCACCCGCGCCATGAACCCGTCCTCGGTCACCTCCATGCGGTACGTCGCGAACGACGGGTTGAACGCGCCGGCTCCCACCAGCAGCGCCGTCTCCGCCAAGGTGAGCAGCACGAACCCGCCCCACCCGTGCGGCGCCAGCGGGAAGAGGAGCAGCCACGGCGCCCGCAGTAGGCCGAACACCAGCAGCATCCACTGCAGCCCGTACCGCCGGGTGAGCCGCGGCGCCATCCGCGCGCCGATGACTCCGCCGATGCATGAGATCCCGAGCATCACGCCGTAGCTCCACGCGGACAGCCCGAGGTCGCGCAACATGAAGACCGCCAGCAAGGGCGAGGTCATCATCACCGGCCCGCCGAACAGCTGCGAGTTCCAGAACAGGATGCGCAGCCCGCGGTGGCGCAGGATGTACCGCCATCCTGCCGTGATGTCGCGCCTGCCCTCCCGCTTCACCGGCTCCGGCTCGGGCTGCTGGATCCGCCGGATACCGAGCGCCGATCCGAGGAACGAGACCGCGTCGACGGCCAACGTGACGGTCGCACCGACCAGACTGACCAGCACACCGCCGACCGCCGGACCGATGCTCAGCGAGACCCAGTTCGTCTGCTCGAACCGGCTGTTCGCCTCGGCCCGTCCCTCGGCCGGCACGAGCGCCTTCAGATGCGCGCCACTCGCCGACTGGAACGCGATCGTCCCGGCCGCTTGAAGCACGCCCGCGACACACAGGTGTGCATAAGTCAGTACGCCGAACGCCGCGGAGACCGGCACCGAGACCAGGGCCGCGAACCGCACGAGATCGGACGCGATCATCACCGGTCGCTTCCGCCGCTGCTCGATGAAGTCGCCCATCGGCAACGCGAGCGCGGCGCCGGCCACCGCCGACAACGCGGCGAGCATCGAGACCTGGAAGGTGCTGGAGTCCAGGGCGAGTACGGCGACCAACGGCAACGCGCCGAGCCCTACCGCCGATCCGAGCGCACTGACCGTGAACGCGACCCACAACCGACGGAAGTCCCGACCCAAAGACATCCCGCGATCGTAGAAGCCGTCACCGACACAAATTCATGCCGCCGTCGAGCATGATCACTTCACCAGTCAGGTAAGCGTTGTGGACAACCGCCGAGATCAGGTCGGCGACGTCCTCGGGCCGGGCGGCGCGACGCATCGGGCTCGAGGTTTTCCACAGGTCCTGGGCCTCGGTCCACGACTCGGTGAGCGGCGTGTCGACGAGTCCGGGTGCGACCGCGTTGACTCGGACGTCGGGTCCGAGCGCGGCAGCCAGCAGTTTCGTCACGTGATTGAGCGCGGCCTTCGAGGCGGCGTACGCGATCGAGCTGCCCTTGGGGCGGACGCCCGCGTGGCTCGTCACGTTGACGATGCATCCCCCGTACTCGCGGAGCGTCGGGAGGGCCGCCGTACACAGCAGCCAGGGTGCGATCAGGTTGACGTCGAGCAGTTGCCGCCAGTCGGACGCGGTCAGCCCGTCGAGGTCCGCATGTGGGACCGGCCAGCTGATGCCCGCGTTGTTCACCAGTACGTCGAGCCGCCCGTGCTCGGCCACCACATCAGGCACCAGCGCCTGAGCAGCAGCGTCGTCGGACAGATCTGCCTGGTGGTACGACCCGCCCAACTCCGCGGCCAAGGCTTCTCCGGCGGACCGGCTCGATCGCGAGTGCACCGCGACGGTCATCCCGTCCGCGGCCAACCGCCGTACGGTCGCCGCTCCGATGCCTGACGCGGATCCGGTCACCAACGCAACCTTCATGCGCGGTACCGGAGGCCGTCCATCAGCAGGTCGAGCAGACGCCCCGCCTGCTCGCGGTCGTCGGCGGCGGCACCCGCGACACCACTGATGCCGACCAGCATGTCCCCGGCCGAGATGTCCGGCCTGATCTGACCGGCCGCAGCGCCCGCGTCGAGTAGCGGCTGCACTGCACCGACGAGGAGCTCGAGGCTCTGCGCGTACGGGTTCGCACCGGAAGCGAAGACTGCTCGCAGCGCGTCGGCCATGCCGCGTTTGCGGGCCATGTAGTCGATGAAGCGGTCCATCCACGCCCGCAGCGCCCGGTCCGGCGGCAGCTGCTTCAGCAGTTCCACGGAGGCTTCGCAGACCGCCGCGAGCTCATTGCGGTACGCCGCCTCGATCAGCAGCTCGCGGGTCGGGAAGTGCCGGTAGAGGGTGCCAATCCCGACCCCGGCGTCCTTCGCGATCCCTTCCAGCGTCGCCTCCAGACCACATTTCGTGAACGCACGGCCCGCCGCGGCCACGACCAGGTCCCGGTTGCGCTGGGCATCCGCACGCAGCGGCCGCTCGCCGATGCCGGTCATCTCCCCCACCTCCCGTAACCCCACAACCTAGCGGACCCAGGTTTGATCAGAAACCGGCTCCGCTACGGATCAGGTGGCTGGGCCGGTAACCTGACCCACCGTGAGTGACTTGAGCATTCGGACCATCTCCGCGGACGAGCACGCCGCCTACATCGCGGCGCAGCCGTCGGCGAGCTTCCTGCAGACCCCGGGCTGGGCTGCGGTGAAGAGTGAGTGGAAGGCGGAGTCACTCGGCTGGTACGAGTCGGGAAATCCCGGCAACCTCGTCGGCGTCGGCCTGGTGCTCTACCGGCAGATGCCGAAGGTGAAGCGGTACCTGGCCTACCTGCCGGAAGGCCCGGTGATCGACTGGGATGCGATCGACCTCGGCAGCTACCTTCGCCCGCTGGCCGCGCACCTGCAGGAGCGCGGCGCGTTCGGCATCCGGATGGGTCCGCCGGTGGCGACCCGGCGCTGGACCGCGCAGACGATCAAGGACGCGATCGCCGGCGGTCAGCAGCCGCGCCTGGGCGACGTCCGCCCGGACGTGATCGAGCCGTCCGGCGCCACCGTCGCCGAGAAGCTCCGCAAGCTGGGGTGGAAGGCGCCTCGGATCGCGGAAGGGTTCGCGGCCGGGCAACCGCAGTACGTCTTCCAGGTGCCGCTGGCCGGCCGCACCCCGGACGACCTGCTCAAGGGCATGAACCAGCTCTGGCGGCGCAACATCAAGAAGGCCGACAAGGCCGGCGTCGAGGTGACGCAGGGCGGGACCGAGGACATCAAGGCGTTCCATCAGCTGTACGTCGAGACCGCCGAGCGCGACCACTTCACGCCGCGGCCGCTGCCGTACTTCGAGAAGATGTACGCCGCGATGGCCAACCAGCCGGCCGATTGCTGTGACTTCCGGATCTACAACGCCCATCACGAGGGCGACCTGGTCGCGTCGACGATCTGGGTCCGGGTCGGCGGTCATTCCTGGTACTCCTACGGTGCCAGCTCGACCGCCAAACGAGACGTGCGCGGATCGAACGCGATCCAATGGCGCATGATGTCGGACGCGCTCGCGGCGGGTGCGTCCGTGTACGACCTACGGGGCATCACCGACACCTTGGACCCGAACGACCCGCATGTCGGGCTCATCCAGTTCAAGACCGGGACCGGCGGCGAGGCCGTCGAGTACGTCGGTGAGTGGGATCTGCCGTTGAACAAGGCGCTCTACACCGCATTCGACCTCTACATGAGACGGCGTTGACACCATGCCCCTAGTCCTGCACGTCGATTCCGATCGATGGCGTGATCACCTGCGTTCCACGTGGAACCCCGACGTCGTCCCGGTCGCCAAGGGCAACGGGTACGGGTTCGGCAACCACCGGTTGTTCGCAGAAGCCCGCGCGCTCGGCGCCCGGACGGTCGCGGTCGGCACGTACTTCGAGGTCCCCGCGGATCCTCGCGAGGACGTCGTGGTCCTGTCGCCGTGGCGGCCGTTCCTCGAGGTGCCGCAGAGCAAGAACGTCGTCCACACGGTCAGCCGGCTGGCCGACCTGGTCTCGATCCCGGCCGGCAGCCGGGTGCTGATCGAGGTGATGACCTCGATGCGTCGGCACGGCATCGGCGCCCGCGAGCTGCGGCACACGATGCTGCTGAACGCGCTGGACCGGATCCGGTTCGAGGGCTGGTCGCTGCACTTCCCGATGGGCGCCGGCGGTACGTCGGCCAACCTCCGCGAGGCTCAGCAACTGGCGAAGGCGGCCCTCGACGTCCGCAAGGGCACGCTGTGGGTGTCGCACGTACCTGCGCAGAAGCTGGCCGACATCGGTCCGGACGTGAAGCTCCGGATGGGCACCGGACTGTGGCTCGGCGACCGTGGTGCGCTGTCGGTCCGGGCGACCGTCCTCGACGTGCACTCGGTCCGCCGCGGCGAGCGCGTCGGCTACCGGCAGCGCCGGGTCAGCGGCGACGGGCACATCCTGATCGTCTCCGGCGGTACGGCGCACGGCGTCGGCCTGGAGGCGCCGACCGCGGCGGCGAGCGTCCGGCAACGCGCGATCGCGATGGCCAAGGGCAGCCTCGACGCGGCCGGCATGGCGCTGTCGCCGTTCACCATCGAAGGCAAGCAGCGCTGGTTCGCCGAACCGCCGCACATGCAGGCCAGCATGCTGTTCCTCCCGTCGTCGGTCGCCCCGCCCGCGGTAGGCGACGAGGTCGACCTCGACGTCCGCTACACCACCACAACCTTCGACAAGGTGTCGATGGACTGATCACCGGCCCGAGAGCTTGCGGTTGAGGGAGAAGATCCGGCCCAGAACGGGCATCAGGACGATGTTCAGTCCGTGCAGGACGCCGATGATCAGCAGGATTCCGCCGACCCGCGCAGCCTCGAAGCCGACCTGCGCGGGCAGCACGCCGAGTCCCCAGGACTCGCGCGGCTCGAAGCTGGCCGTGAACAGGATGTAGGCCGTGAAGATCAGGTAGTACACGATGTCGGTCAGCACGATGTAGCTCTTGCCCGTCTGCGGATTGTCGTGAAACACGTCGGCGGCGTACGCCCGCCCGAACCGCTTGATGAACGGTCCGAGCCAGAGCGCCAGCCCGATCAGCAGTCCGGTGGTGAGCAGCTCGAGGATCCACCAGTCCATCAGCAGGTGTCCGTTCTTCCGGGGCGTGACCAGCAGGACGATTGCTACCAGCAACAACACGGCGACGGTTCCCAGGACGGCGGAACGCCGGATCCGCCGCCGCCGGATCCGGTCGTCGGCGATGCTGCCGAGGACCCGATCGAACAGGTCTGCCGCGGGCGGCGGGGATTCGCCCGGCCCGAGGGCGTCGTGCAGCCGGCGTTCGACGCCGGAGCGCTCGCCGGGGCTTGATCGACTGGTCATCGTGGGTCCTCAAGGTCGGTTTTCAGCGCGCGCAGACCCCGCTGGAGATGGGTCTTCACGGAGTTCGGTGACAGGCCGAGCGTCTCGGCGATCGCGCCGACGGACAACTCGAGGTAGTAGCGCAGTACGACACAGTCGCGTTGCCGTCGCGGCAGGGCCCGCAACGCTGCGATCACCTCGCGGCGGCTCTCGTCGTCCGCGACGAGATCCTCCGCCGAACGGTCGTCGACCTGGGCAGGCGGCCGGTGCCGCAGCGAGACCAGGCCGCGCCGGTTGTGGTCGCGGGCCAGGTTGATCACGATCGACCGCAGGTACGCCGCCGCCCTGGCGGGCTCGTTGATCCGGTGATGATTGCGGGCCAGTCGCAGGAATGCTTCCTGGACCAGGTCCTCCGCGGCCGTTCGGTCGTCCACGAACCACCGAGCAAGCTGCACCAACCGGGCTCCCTCGGTCCGGAACAGGGTGACAACCAGCGCGTCGGCATCACGCCGTACGCCGCCGGCAGGCAATCCGGCGGCGGCCGCGTCCATCTCCCCCATCACAGCCCCCATCACCCCGACGGACGAGCGAGCCGCCGGAACGGGTGACACAGGCAGATTTCCGGCTTCTGCGTCACCCGGCCGGGGATCGCACCCCGTCTGTTGCAGTGATCCGTGTTCCCAGCATGGACATCGAGGGGGAAAGATGACAGCACAAGCACACACCACCCTGTCCGCCGGACAACCGCCGTCGGGTGTCAGGTGGACCATTCCGCGCGCAGCGCTGGCCGGCCTGGGTCTCGGTCTTGCCTGGGGCGTCGCCGCCCGCATCTGGATGCGGCTGATCTCGACCGAGCACGAGTTCAGCTGGAGCGGCACCGGCATGATCATCGGCGCGATGGCCGTCGGCGGGCTGGTCCTCGGATTCCTGTACGGCGTGCGGAGTGCGGGGCGCTCGCGCTGGTGGCGCCTGCTGGCCGTGGTCTGGCTGGTCATCCTGGCCGGACCAGGCACGCCGTTCCTCCCGGCCTTCCTGCTCGGCGGACTGATCTGGCTTCAGCGGACCTGGATTCGGGCAGTGGGGGCGGCGGTGCTGCTGGCCAACCAGGTCGGGTTCTGGCTGCTCATGCGCGGCGAGATCGTCAATCCATGGGCTTTGTACGGCGGGTTCCTGCTGCTCTCGTTGACCCTCAGCGCCGGCTCCGCAGAGATCTTCCGCCCGCGCGGGCGCGCCAGTGACTGTTGACTTCAGGTCCACCTGAAGTTGCAACGTGGAAGGTATGAGTTTTCTGGAGCTGATCGAGGAGCGGCCCGGGGCGGCGGAGTTGCGGGTGGCGTCGTACCGGATGCTGGGGCTGAAGCGTGGCGCGACCTGTGTGGATGTCGCGTGCGGGGCGGGTCACGCGGTGGCCGAGCTGGCGAAGAAGGGCCTGAAGGTGACCGGGGTCGACGCGGATCCCGACGCGATCGAGGCGGCCCGGGAGCGGGCGCCCGGGGCGATGTTTCACGTGGCACATTCCGATGAGCTGCCGCTCGAGGGCGAGTCGATGGACGGCTACCGCGCGTTACGGCTGTTCCATCTGCTCGAGGATTCCGCTCCGACGGTGGCCGAGGCCTATCGGGTACTTCGTCCCGGCGGGCGGATCGTGCTCGGCGGGCAGGACTACGGCTTCGTCCTGATCGACAGCTCCGACCGTGACCTGACCGACGTGATCCGCCTCGGCCTCGAGTCCCGCACGGTGTCACCGCGCGCGGTCCGGACACTGCGCGACGTCCTGCTCGACACCGGCTTCACCGATGTCGAGGTCGCCGTACACACCGAAGTCGTCACCGACTACGAACAGATGGCTCCGCAGCTCAAGAGCGCCGCGGAAGCCGCCGTCGACAAGGCCCTGATCACCCAGGAGGACGCTGCCGGCTGGCTCAGGGAGCAGGCCGGCCGCGGCCGACGGGACCGCTTCCTCGCCGTCATCCCGACACTTCTTGTCGGAGCACGCCGCTAGCGTGTGGTGAATGAACCACAAATACGCGTTGAAAGGCGTCGTACTGGACGCGCCCGACCCGCGAGCGCTCGGTGAGTTCTACAGCCGCGCGCTCGGCTGGGAGCTGAACGCTCACGACGACACGTGGGTCACGGCGACCGACCCCGACGGCACGACCGGCCTGTCGTTCCAGCTGGAGCCGAACTATCAGCCGCCCACATGGCCGAGTCAGACCGGTGTCCAGCAGATGCAGCTACATCTGGACATCCAGGTGGACGACCTCGAGTCGGCGCACCAGCGGGCGATGGACGCCGGGGCGCGGCTGATGGAGTTCCAGCCGCAGCCCGACGTCCGGGTGTACGCCGACCCGGTCGGTCACATCTTCTGCTTCTTCACCGATTGAGGTGACCTGTCCAGCGGACGGTCGGTAGCAGGGCGGCCGGGTCGACGCGGTCCTTGTTGGCGGACACGATGTCGAACATCGACTCGATCAACGTGTCCGACAGCAGGTGCGGCTGCAGGCCCAGGCCGACCAGCCCGGTGTGCTTCACGTTGTAGTAGTGCTCGGCCTGCTCGACGCGCGGGTTCTCCAGGTGCTCGACCTGGACCGGGCCAGGGAAGCACTCCGCGACCAGGTCCGCGAGCTGGGACACCGAGTAGCTCTCGGTCATCTGGTTGAAGACCCGGAACTCGCCGGCGTCCGCGGGGTTCTCCACCGCGAGCCGGATGCACTCGACGGTGTCCCGGATGTCCAGGAACCCGCGGGTCTGCCCGCCGGCGCCGTAGACGGTCAGCGGCTCCCCGAGTACTGCCTGGATGACGAACCGGTTGAGCACTGTGCCGAACACGGCGTCGTAGTCGAACCGCGTCGCCAGCCGCGCGTCCCGCACGGTCTGGTCGGTCTGCTGTCCGTACACCACGCCCTGGTTGAGGTCGGTGACGCGCATCCCCCAGATCCGGCAGCCGAACTCGAGGTTGTGCGAGTCGTGCACCTTGCTGAGGTGGTAGAACGAGCCCGGCTTCTTCGGGTAGAGCATCCGGTCCTTGCGCCCGTTGTGCTCGACCTCCAGCCAGCCTTCCTCGATGTCGATGTTCGGCGTCCCGTACTCACCCATCGTGCCGAGCTTCACCAGGTGGATGTCCGGGTTGGTCTCGGCGATGGCGTACATCAGGTTCAGCGTGCCGACCACGTTGTTGTGCTGGGTGTAGACAGCGTGTTCGCGGTCGATCATCGAGTACGGCGCGGCGCGCTGCTCGGCGAAGTGCACGATCGCGTCCGGCGCGAACTCCCGCACCACCCGGTAGACGAAGTCGGCGTCGAGCAGATCACCGACGTACGCCGGGATCCGCCGGCCGGAAACCTCTTCCCAGGCTGCGACCCGGCTTTCGAGATCCTCGATCGGGACCAGACTCTGGACGCCCAACTCGCGGTCGTAATCACGCCGGGCCATGTTGTCGAGGACGGCCGTGTCATGGCCACGGTCGGAGAGGTGCAGTGCAGTCGGCCACCCTAGGTAGCCGTCACCGCCCAGGACGAGTACGCGCACGGTTCGGCCGCCTTCCGTCGGGAAACGTCGTCACGTTCCTTCCTATCCCGAGTACCCGCTCCAGTAACGTGATCAGAGCCACCTATTAGCTGGTAATCGGCTGAGAATTCCCGGCGTACTGCCGTCGACTGGTGCGCGGGTGCAGAATAGGCCGGGATGCGCGTACTCACCAAGGCCTATCTCTCCCGCAGCCGATTGTTGCTGTGGGCGAAGTACTCTGCGTCGTCCGTGATCGCCACCGTGGTCAGCCAGTTGGCGTTCGCTCTGTGCTACTGGTTCGGCACGGCGGCGATTGTCGCGAACCTGGTCGCCTGGATCTCCGGCGCGGTGCCGAACTACCTGCTGAACCGTCGGTGGACCTGGGGTCGCAGCGGGCAGAAGTTGCCGTACACAATCATCGTGGTCGCGTCGGCGGTCATAGCCGCGGTGGTCACGTCGGTCACTGATCACCTGGTCCAGCCGATCGAGTCCCACGCGTGGCAGACAGTGCTGGTGACCGGGTCGTACCTCGCGACGTACGCGGTGCTGTTCATTGTGAAGTTCGTGCTTTTCGACCGGCTGGTGTTCGCCAAGACTGCTTCCGACCCCGTCGAAGTACGTACTCCCGTAGCCACGTAGTCGTCATCACCCGCCCGTAGTTCGCGCCGTACACGATCCCCGGGCCCTTCTTGCTGCTCCCGTCGCCGCGGCGGCGCATCGTCATCGGCAGCTCGACCACGCGGGCGCCGAGCGCGAGCGCGCCCAGCAGCAGCTCCGACGACTGGTACTGCGGTTCACGCAACGTCACCGCTGTCGCGAGTTCAGCCCGCATCGCGCGGAACCCGAACGAGGTGTCGGTCAGCTTCTTGCGCGTCAGGATCGACGCGAGTACGGCGAACACCCGGACGCCGACCCAGCGCAGCCGGCTGTCCGCGTCCTCGGCCCCGAGGCGGCGCGACCCGGTGACGAAGTCGGCCCGGTCGAGCAGGATCGGCTCCAGGAGGGTCTCCAGCTCGTCGTTGTCGTACTGACCGTCCGCGTCCGTGGTGACGACGTACCGCGCTCCGCCCTGTGCTGCCAGGTGATACCCGAGCCGGAGCGCTGCGCCCTGACCACGGTTGCTCGGGGCAATACACACGTACGCCCCGTGTTCACGGGCGATGTCGGCGGTGTTGTCGGTCGCGCCGTCCACGACGACCAGGACGTCGACCTGGAGGCCGGCACAGGTACGCGGCATGTCGGTGAGCACCTGGCCGATGCCGCCGGCCTCGTTGTACGCGGCGATGACCACCACGACCGGGGCGAAGTTCGGCTTGTCCTTTATTGCTTGGGAATCCACGGCGTCTGGGAAGTCCGCCATCGCGGGTCGTGCCTGGTCCTTGCCGAGCAGTGCCCGGAGACCGATGGCGCCTGCGAGCGGGAAGAACACCAGTCCGGGCAGTTGGTAGCGCCAGGAGAACTCGAACGCAGCTGAGCCGAGCAGGAGGATCACACCGGCCGCTACAGGGAACAGCGTGGCCGACCGGAGCTCTTTAGCTCTTGCTACTGCAGCAAGAGCGATCAGCGCGCACAGCGCGAGCAGTGTGCCGGACGTGTAGCCGCCGTGGAGCTGGTAGGCGCGCAGAATGACCGCAGGTACGTGGGAGACGTGTGGCTCGGACCCTCCCCATTTCACTGCAGCCTCTGTGGTGTTGGGGTCCTTGAGGTTCGGGTAGGTCAGCTGGAACTGCCAGCGGTCCAGCGGTACGTCGTCCGGTGACGTGGTGCGTGTCGGCGCGAAACCTTTCGCGAAGTCCTTCAGCGCAGCCCACGTGACGTCCAGCGGCTGGTGCTTGATCACGAGGTGTGCGAATTCAGTCGCCAGTTGACGCTTCGTTGTACCGGGTGGAAGCGGGCCGGGCCAGTTCGGGTCGCCGTAGTGGTTGTGGGCGTAGTTGTCCACGCCGAGGCGTTGGCCGAGCGGTTCCTTCGGGCAGAACAGCCGCGTGCCCTCGTCGAGCGGGAGCTTGTCGCAGTTGGCGACCGTCGCGGTCCGCCCGTACAGGACCTGGTTCTCGGCGCCGGTGAACCCCCAGCGGCCCGTTTCCGCATGGTAGTAGCCGGCGTACGCGGCGAAGACGACACCGAATCCTGCGACGGCGGCAGCGGTACGGCGTACGCGCTGTTTGCCGACCACGATCAGGTAGAGGACCACTGCGATCAGCAGGACCATGCCGATCGCGCGCACCGTGAAGGCGGCGCCGACCAGTACGCCGACGACGGCCGTGCGCCGCCAGCCCGGCACACCCTTGCCGAGGAGGAGCCAGAGGATCGCCACCAGGATCACGTCGAACGTGGTCTCGGCCATGATGTTCTGCTCGATCTGCACCTGGTACGCGTCGAGCAGGATCGGTGCGGCGGCGAACGCGGCCAGCCAGCGGTAGACGGTGAGCCTGCGCGCCAGGGCGTAGATCGCGACACCGAGAAGCAGCCCGGCGAGGTGCTGCACGATCACGACGAAGGTCAGCCCGCCGATCGCCACCAGCGGGCCGAGCGCGAAGTCGTACCCGATCGGGTTGAGCTGATCAGGGCTCAGCTTGCCCATGTTGGTCAGGTACTGGACCGAGTCGGTGTAGATGATCGCGGGCCGGTACGCGACGGTCGCCAGAACCCGAAGTACCAGCCCTGCAGCTAGGAAGACGGTGAGCAGCCAGTGCTTCCTCACCGCTCCTTGAAGCTTGCTCACTGGTTCTTGAAGTACTGCCACGTCCGGGCCAGACCGTCTTCCAGCGAAACCGTCGGCTCGTAGCCGAGATCGTTGGCGATGTCCACGACCACGGCCGGCATCTCGCCCGCCGGCGCCTCGATGTGCTCGGCCGGCACCGGGCATCCCGTCACCGCACGCACCGCGTCGATCATCTCGAGCACCGACACCGACCGCCCGGACCCGATGATCGCGCGCCCGTCGTACTTGCTGTCGAGCGCGAGCAGTACGCCGTTCACCACGTCGTCGATGAAGACCAGATCCCGCCGCTGTTTCCCGTCGCCGTACACCCGCACGCCGCCACCGCTCAGCGCCGCCCGCATCATCCGCGGCACGAAGCTGTCCTTGTGCGACATCCCCGGCCCGTACACATTGGTGAACCGCAGCGCCGCGGTCGCCATCCCGTAACTACCCGAGTACGCCGACAGCAACATCTCACCCGCCGCCTTCGTCGCGCCGTACGGCGTCAACGGCCGCAGCGGAAGGTCGGCGGTGATAGTCGACGTACCGACATCCCCCACGACCGCATTGGTCGACGCCAACACGAACCGGTCCACGCCACTACCGCGACTCAACTCCAGCAGCACCTGCGTGATCGTCACGTTCTGCGCAAAGGTCTGCATCGGCGCATCCACCGACCGCAACACCGACGTCAACGCCGCGAGATGCACCACCGCGGTAGGCCGAGTCTCGAACGCCGCAACACACGTCTCCTGCTCCGCAAGATCCCCCGTCACCACATGCACCCCGCCATCCCACGACGAATCCGGCGACTCCCGATCCACCGCAGTAACCAACACCCCCCGCCCCCGCAAGGCCCCCACCAAAGCCCGCCCCACAAACCCCGACGCCCCCGTGACCAACACACGCTCGTCCATACCCCTCAACCTACCCGCGCCCCCACACTCCTCCCACCCCCTACAAACCACCCCCCGGAACCTCCTCCCCCGGATACAACTCCCCCCACAACCAAGCGAGGAACTCCTCGTCACTGCCCCACTCGTCGTACTCCGCCGCGGTGATGATGGCCTGCGGATGCAGACCTTCCCGATCGCCTCGCAGCACCCTCGCGAGCTCGCTCTTGAACGTCGCCATGTCGCCGTCGGCCGGATCGGCAAGCCTCGCGCGACTGACCAGATACTCGAAGTTGTCGTAGTGAACCTCGGGGCTGTAGTACTTCTCCAGATACCTCAGGAGCGTCCCGAACGGCACAGACTTGTCATCGAGCCAATACCTCTCGATCAGCGGCATTCCCGTTCACCTTCCTAGTTATCGAGTACCGGCGGCTCAACGAACAAGGTGTTGATTTCGTAACCGCTGCCGTTGGGCTTGAACCGAATAATTGCGTTGCCACCCGCGAACGACTCGATGCGCGTCGCTCGTGGCTCAGGCATACCAGTGACGTCCTCGCCCTGTGCGCGCGCCTGGAGCCATTCCTTGCGCGCTTGCATCGCCTCCGGTCCACCTTCCAGTCGATAGCCAGAGCAGTATTTGTGGCCATCGGGTCCGAGGAGGGCAGCGATCGGCACCTTCACCGGATCCGGAGGATCTATCGTCGGCCCGAGCGGCGTGGCCAAGGCTGCCTGGACTTCTGGCAACTTCACAGCAGCCGCGAAGGCTGCGGCAAAGGCCCCAGCATCGTGGATGCGTGTCGCCTCCCAACTGCATCGGTGCTTCTTGGTCGGATTGAGTCCGTCGATTCCTGCCTCGCGCTTGACGATATCCGTCTGGGCGGGGTCCTGGAGGCGAGCGACTCGGTCGGCGTAGAGCTGGTCGTCGCCCATGGGACCGTGCCGAATGTGGGCATGGCCGGAGCCTTGGTCGATGGCGGTGAAGATGCGTTGAACGGCGGGCGATGCATCGGCCACCGGTTCGAGCCAGGGCCTGGTAGGCGATTTCTCAGCGATATATTCGGCGGCACCTTGATATTCGAGGATGCGCCGAACCTCCGGGTTCAACGACTCGATGGCGTGAGGGCTGAGGGATTTCGCGGATTCGGGGAGCCGGCCGGGTGGGAGACCGGCTTCGGCGGTGTCCCAGCGCTCGTCGTGCTCGGCGATTCGATCCGCGAGTTCACTTTCGAATGTGGCTTCGTGGGCAAGCTCGGGTTCGTCGGTGCTCTCTACCTCGCCGAGATGGTCGCCTTGATTGGCGTCCGATGCCGTGTCGCCCAGCTCACTGGATGTCGTCGCGGCCGCGCCTGCTTGCGTGCTGTCACTCTCGGTAGCAGCCTCGACCTCGTCCTCGGCCGCATCGTCCTCGGCTGCATCGTCCACAGCCGGCCGTTCGCCTGCGGGCTCGCCCGTTTCGTCCGCCGTCTGCTCGGCGGTCTGGTCGGTGGGCTCGGTCGCCGCGCTGTCCGTAGGTTGGTTCTCTGCTGGTTCAGCCTGCTCATCTGGATGGCTGACCGGCTGTGGCTCCGGTGCCTTCTCGGGATCGGCGGGTTGAGGTCTGGAGGTGATCTCGGGTTCGGGTAGGGGGTTGCTGAGGTATTGGAGGCGGGACAGGGTGTCGTCGTGGTGCATGTGGGCGCGGAGTTCGGGAGGGTACGACGCGAACGGGTCGGGTTGAGCGTCGGTTGGCGGTGACTCGACGGCTCGGTCTGGCGAGGGACGGTCGGTCTCGTGGCGCTCCTCGTGCTGGTCGGGCGCTCTGTGGCGGTCGGGCTCGCTGTGCTCGTCGGCGGGGCTGGGGGGCGGCGGGCGGTCGTGCGGTTCGGTGTTGGGCTTGGGTGGGGCGGGTTGATCTGTGTGGTGATCGGGAGTGGGATCGAGGTCGTCTTGAGGCGCGGAGTTGTCGTGGTGTGGGGTGGTGGGCTGGTCGGGGATGGAGTTGTCGGCGCGGTGGCGGCGGCTATCCATGGTTGCCGGTGGCCTCGTCGAGGACTCGTACGGCGTGGGCGTACTTCTGGCGCAACCGCTCTTGGGTCGCTGCATCTAGTTGGCTCTGGCGGGACGGGCTGCTGTTGTGTTCGATGTCGGCTCGTTTGACGAGGACGGCATCGGGGGTTCGGGGGAGTCGCGTCAGATATGCGTCGTGGGATTCGCCGGGCCGACGGGTGAGGGCGTCGACCATGTCCACGACAGGATCGGGGACGCCGAGGTCGCGGAGTTGGGCAAGTGTGCAGACGGTGTCTTCCACGGTGTCGTGAAGGAGCGCCGCCATCTGCTGGTCCGTACGGGCGCCGTTCGCCCGCGCAATCGCCGCAGCGCCACGGACATGGTCGACGTACGGCTGCCCGCTCTTGTCGACCTGCTCCCGGTGAAGGGCCGCCGCGAGTTTGTCGGCAGTCTCGATGCTGTCGACCGGACCCGCCAGGTACGAGTACGCGTCCGCCCAATGCGTGAACAGCCCATCCAGCCGCTCATCCACAGACGCCAACGGAACGAATCGCTCGACGGTCTCCGCATAGTACGAGCGCTGCGTCGCGACCCGCGGATGCGTATGCAGGCGCTGCACATTGCTGTACCGATCCGACAGCTTCAACAGCAACACCTCCCGAGGCGCCCGCGCGAGCGTCGCCAGGTACGCCGTCCGCACCTCGTCCTTCGACTCCCCCGCCCGGACCTCCGGAATCGTGACCGCCTCCACCAACCCCGCCGTACGCTCCCCGAACCGCGCCACCAGATCGGCTCCCGTGCCCGCCGTGTCTTCCACAACGTCGTGCAGCAGCCCCGCCCTCAACAAGTCGATGTCCTTGACGTCCAGATGAAACGCAAGGATCTGCAACACCTGCAGGAGGTGCTGCCAGTAGGGCTCACCCGCCGGTCGGGTCTGACCCTCGTGCCAACCCGTCGCGGCGTCGAACGCTGCGGCCAATTCGCCAACGATCTGATCGGAGAGGAGCGCTCGCAAGTCGTTCTCCGCAGCGCTCCAGTCGTCCCAACCAGGGAAGATGCGCAGGTCAACCACGGAGCACACGCTCTCGGTATTCGTCCCACCCGGGAAGATCGAACGGAACTGGCTCATCGGCCGTGACCTCGTGGAACTCGAACTGGCCTGCCTGCCCGCGCTCCCGCAGCGCCGACCCGGCCTCTTTGATGACCTCGCGCGCGACCGCGTCATCGGCGTAGCGGCGCGCATCCACGACGAACGCCGCCTTGAGGTCACCATCGACCACCGCATACCCGATGCCGACCCACAGGTTGTCCGCGTCAGTCATGCCATCTGCTCCTTGTCTCGTCCTGGTCCAGGGCCGCTGCCTCGGCCTGCATCCGACGGATCTTGTCCTGTTCCGCGGCCGTCGGGCGGATGTACGGCTTGTAGACGGTGTTGTGTTCGAGATCGGACGCGATCGAGGCACGCCACGTGCACAGCTGCAACTCGAACGTGTACGGCGTTCTGTTGACCTCTACCGCGATGATCAAGGGAATGACGCGGTACGACGGATTGTGCGGCTTCGGTCCGGCGTACATGTTCTCCAACTCGAGGATCCGGCCGCCCTCGCCGGATCCGAACCGCTCCTCGATGGTGGCCAGCAGCCGCTCGAGCCGGTCGGTGTCGCCGACCGTTATCCGGGCTCCGACCGCGTCGATCACGTCACCGATCTGGTAGTCGGGGCGGGTGGGCCGATCTTCGGAGCCAGCCGACATCCGCTCGACCTTGTCCAGTAGTCCGTCGGCATCCTTGGCTCGGATGCTCCCGCGGCCTTCGGCCTCGACCGCGAGCTGACGAACTTCGCGCCGCACCTGCGGTACGACGTCGTCGACCAGTCGACGACCGTAGTCCTGAACGAGCAGCCGATCGTCCGTCGACGGATTCGCCCCGACCGTTCGCGCGGCGTCGGCACTCTTGCAATGGGCAACGTACGCCGACTTGCGCGACTGACCGTCCTCTTGATGGTTCACCTCACGGCGAACCGGCTCGAACAGAGGACCGCGTCCCGGACGCTCAGCGGTGAAGTCGTCCAGTCCGCGATCCGCCAGTAGCCGCTCGTCGGCGAGCTCCCGGATGGTCGCCAAGGCCTTTGGCCGACGGTCTGGGTTGTTGAGGCTGGCCACCACGTCCAGGGGGTGTTCCTTGTCGGTGACCAGCCGTTCGACGACGCCTGAAACATCCGCATGACGATCGCTCAGCGCATTGCGTATCTCGCGGATCGTCTCCGCCATGTTCGGTCTGCGGTCGTCGGAAGGTCCCGGCGATTCCTTCACTTCCGGGACATCGTCCGAGGCGTGGTTCTTGGACCGGCCGTCAGGTTGGTCGCTGGCTTCGGCCACTCGCTGCGGGGAGGGAGCGCCCGAGGTTCCTGACGCGATTCGGGTGTCGGCGGGGCGGGAGGTTTCTGGCGTGTCGGGTTCATGGCCGGGCTTGCTGAGGTACTGCAAGCGGGCCAATGTGTCGTCGTGGGCCATGTGGGCTCGGAGCTCATCGGCTGTTCGCCTTGTTGGTGGTGAGGTCGGCTCGGTGGGTTGATCCGGTGCAGGGGATGTATCGCGACTCGCTCGTTGGTCCGGCTCAGGACTCGAACGGGGCGGCTCGCGTCGCGCGGTGGGGTCCTCGGTCGGTGCGGGACGTGACGGGTCGGCTGGCTGATGACCCCTCGGCTGGTCGGGGTCCGACGGGACGCGGCGGAGTTCACTCATGTGGGGCGGTGGTGTGGAAGGGGGTGTCTGCGGTGGTGGCCAGGTCAAAGATGTAGTGGTGCCACGCGTCGGGGATGTGAAGGCGGGCGGCGGCAGCGATGAGGCGGGACGTGGGATCTGACGCGCCGGAGAGTTGGTCGATCGCGGTGGCCAGCTGGCCGTCGCCCCAGAGGAGCTCGGCGGCGGGCAGTCGGCTGCCGGGGCGAACGGCGTACCTCAACAACTGCTCGTCGATGGTGGCGCCGTCCAGATCCAGACCGCGGTCGCGCCAGGCGGAGGTCATCGGATGCGGCCGGTCTCGACGGCCCTGCCAGTGGTGCAGGACCTGCGGTACGTCGGTGAAACGGTAGCGGCCGGCCTGCCATTGGGTCTCCGCGGCGACTGGACATGCCGGAGCGCCCCCGGACAGTGCGCGCGTGACTGTGTCCGCCAGGTGCTCTGCCAACGTGGCCGGCGCGTAGTCCGCGCGAATCAGATGCGATCGAGCGGTGACCGCCCGGGTGACCGCTTCGGCGACGACACATTCCCGGAGGCGATCGGACATGTTGTCCGGAAGCGGCGGGCCAGCCAGCAGCACCGGCCTGGGTAGACCTGCGACGTGGGCGACTGTGAGGAGCTCGACCCACACGGTCAGGTGCGGAGAGTCGGCAAGTAGCGCGGTTGCGTCGCCGATTACGCGGATGCTGCAGGGAGCGTCTCGGCAGACGGCCCCACAGGCAGCGCTCCGACAGGCCGTGGTGGCAACGGTCGGTGGTAAAGCCAAGCGTCTTTCGCGGGGTTCGCCGTGGGGGATTCGGAGGAGGATGGGGCGGTCCATGCCGTCGGCGAAGGTGGCAGCTTGGCCGGGTTGGAGGGAGACCACGGCTCGGGATTGGGGGGTGTCGAGGTTCATGGTGGCGCCGGCGGTTTCGCGGTCGTCGGCGGCGGGGAGGCGGTGCAGGATCTTGAGGGCGGAGTTCTTGACGACGTCCGGAATTACCTTGCTGGGGATCTGCTCGGCGACCACGATGCCTTCGCCGTACGCGCGGATCTCGGCGAGTAGGCCGGCGAACATCTCGACCGCGTGACCGGCCGTTCCGCCGGAGTCGCCGGTGCTTGCCTTGAGCAACCGGTGGGCCTCTTCGACAACCGTGACGTGGCGCAGGCCGGAGGCCGGTCCGCGGCGGACGCGGAGATGTTCGATCAGGCGGATCAGGACGACGCCCATGCAGAACGCCTTGTCCTGGTCGTCGCCGACGTCCTCGAGTTCGAGTACGACGTTCCGGCTGAGCAGGTCCGCGACGTCGAGCGGGTGGCCGCCGCCGAGGAACCGGCCTGGCGTCCCGAGCAGCAACGAGGTGAGGCGGACGTCGACGAAGCCGCGGACATCGGCGGCGAGTTCGGCGCCGTACCCGATGTCGTCGACCACCTGGCGTGCGGTGAGCTGCAGGTCCGCGAGCGTCGGGTACTGCGGGCCGCCGCGGCTCAGTGCGAGGTCCCAGCCGTACGACGTGTAGCACCGGGTCAGCGCCTGACTGAGGACCTGTGGAAAAGGCTCGTTCGCCTCGAAGGCGGCCAGGAACAGCGCGCGGACCAGGTCCAGGTGCGTCTGCAGCGGGAACCCGGCCTCCGGTTCCAGCGGATTCAGGCTCAGCGGTACGGCGTCCGGATCGCCGAGGCGGACGACCGCGACACTCGAGTCCGAACCCAGCCGTCCGGCCATCCCGGCGTACTCCGCCTTCGCGGGCTCGATCACCAGCCACGGTACGGCGGCTGCCGTCAGGCCCTCGAGCAGGTAGCGGATCGTTTGCGACTTGCCCGAACCGGTGGCGCCGGCAACGAACGCGTGCCGGTTCAGCGTGTCCCGCGAAACCGTCATTGTCCCGACCGCGTGCCCCGACGCGTCGATGACGTCGCCCAGCGGGATCCCGTCCGTCGGCGTCTCGGGCGTCAGGTCGAAACGCACCTGTTCGACCACGCGAACACCGGCGATCTCCCTCACCGGCGGCCGCGCGACCGCCGCCAGCAACTCCCCAGTCGCCTCGAAAGCGCGACTCTCAGCCTGAACCGTCAAGGCGTACGGCGTAGCGTGCAAATCGGCCGCGCCGGCGAAGGTCTGCGCCACCACCAGAGCACCAGCTTCATCCACACCACCAGCGAGAATCTCCACCGACCACAAGCCGCCCTGCGCCGCGGAGAAGTCCCGATAGCGAGCGCGACTCCGCTCGAGCTCGAGCGCGTCCCGCCCCGAGATCTTCTCCCGGTCCAGCCCGATCGTCATCCGCAGGTGAAGATCGTCCAGCAACTCGCCGCGCTCCTGCACACCAAGAGGCGACGCCCGCACCAGCCAAGCGAAGGCCGGCAACGCCTCCGCAAGATCCTCCAGCGTCCCCGCAGGCTCGACCTCGGCCTCGGGAAGCGCAGTCAGTACGTCGTGGACGCCGTCCACACCCACCCAGCAAGGGAAATCGACTGCGTCCGCAGCGACTGCCCGCGCACCCACCGGATAGGAAATCGCGCCGTCCACAGGCTCGATACCGACCCGAACCTCGATAGGCCCACCGGCCACCGCGCGAGTCCAGCAACAACTGAAGGAACGCCCCGCCGACGCTTGCAGCATCAAGGCCGGCAACAACCCGCGCCGAAGTGCCGTCAGCCGTTGTGCCAGGTCCGTGTCCGGCCCCCCGGCCAACGGCACCGAGGTGATGCCCCATCGCGGTACACCGGGCGCAATCACGAAGCACCCAAGCGCGGATCGCAGTCGCCCAGCCGCGGACTCGCCGGATCGAGCGGATCCACCATCACAAAGGCGGTCGGCGACAACCCCTGCAACACGGTCGGCTCCACGGAGTACTCGTACGTGCGCTGATACCCGACCGACGTACTCTCCGTGGTCCCGCTCGACGCCGAGCTCGAGGTGGACTCCGACCACGACGTACCGCCAGTGATCGATGATGAGGACTGCTCGCCCGAGGTCTTGGACCCGGACCGATGCCGCCTGCTGAACAGGAGCCCGAACGTCGCCTGCCGGCTGTCCGACGTCTGTACGCCGACCGAATCGCTCGTCGACGAACTGTTGCCGCGCGTCGTGCTGTCCGACGTCGACGTGGACGTGTTCGTCCCGTGTGAATAGGTGAACTGGCTCGCCACCAACCGGTGCTGCCGCCCGATGAACGTGGCGGCCTGCTCGGCCTCCTTCGCGTTCCCGAGGCGCATGAACAGTACGGCGTCCCCGCCGCCGAGGAGCTCTACCGCGCTGTCCCGCAGATGCGCGAACAGCAGCAGAGACGGATCCCGTTGCGCCGGCAGATGCTGTCGAACCGCTCGAGCTCCGGCCGCGCCACCGCATCAGCTCCGGCGATCACCATGATCCGCTCGCCGCGCCCCGACAGCTGGCCGCGCTGGATCCTGACCATCGTGATCTGGAACAGCAGATGCCTGAGCAACGAGGCGGTCAATTCCGGCTCGCGATGCGACAGCTCGAACACCCGCAGCGAGACGTCGTCGTCCTCCCACCCGTCCATCGGCGCATCACCCGTGACCGCCGCCAGCCGCTGCACGCCCGCAGCCAGCCGGAACAGCCGGGCTTCCGCCGTACGCCGGGCAGCCTCGCTCAAGAGGTCGGACAGCCTCGTGTACTCAGCTCGCGTCAACGAAGCCCGCTGATCCGGCGTCAGCTGCCGCAACACCACCTGGAACGCCAGGTGCAGTCTCGTGAAGGTGACCGGGGCGTCCGTCAGGCACTCGACGACCTGCTGCACCAGGGTCGCGTCGACACCCCGCGACTCGGTCTGCTCGGGCTCGGCCGCGCGCAAACCTTCTGCGACCACGACACCGATCTCATCATCGCTCAAGCCGGCGAGAGGGTTCAGCGAGCGCGCTTCGTCCGGTACGACGGCCGACCGGATCGGTGCACCGTGGTCCGAGGCCATGCGGTGCAGCGGCTCGATCACAGAGTCCTGCGTGAGGTCGAGAACCACGAGACGCCCGCCGGCGCTCATCAGCGAGCTCCCCATCGCGAGCAACGCAGCACGCCAGCCCGCGGCGGTCCCGCCGTACAGGTCGACGCGCTCCTTCGTCACCGGGCCGACCGGCACCCACGGGCGTACGGCGCTGACCTGGAGGGACTTGGCCTGCTCCCGGTCGCTCAGGTCCTGTTGCCAGGCCTGTACGTCGCGCTCGAACCGCGCCATCGTGCTGACGCAGTGGGCCAACCACAGCTGATGCTCCTTGGCGGTAGCCCGTCGGAGCAGCTCCGGCCGTCCCCAGCACAGCCAGCCGAGACCGATCGCCACGACGACAGGCACCAGGGCGATCAACGGGTCCACAACGACACCGACCACACCGGTGGCTGCGACGGCCGCGACCATCGTCCAGATCAGGACAGGGCGCATCCGTACGGCGGCAGCTCGTTTGGTCTCGAGCGTCGCGAGCTCCGTCGGCGGCGGTACGGCGGGAACGGGCGGGTCTGACTGCTCGACGACCACGATCTCGCGTCCGCGGTACTCCCAGCCCCACTGCTCGGCCTCACGAGTCGCGACCATCGGCTCAGCCATGCGCCGCACCGTTCAGCCGGTCCAGGACCACGCCACGCGCCAGATCCGCAAGGATCGCCTCGGCGTCCTGGACCGTTTCCGCTGCACGGTTGACCGTCGTGTCCCGTTCCGCATCGTCAGCTGTGATGAATCGCCGACGACATCCCGCACAGTGCGTCGCCGACAGGTCGGACCACGCTCCGCAGGACGAGCACCGTCGTGCCTGGAGCATGCGCTCGGCTGTGGATAACCGTCGACGTTCCAGCAGTGCACGCTGCCACCGCGCCTGCGCCTGTGGCAGGTACTCGACCAGTTGACGGTCCGTGAAGCTCTTCCCGCCGCCCGCCAGCACCGCCGAGGTCAGCCTCGCAGCCGCGTCCCGGTGAACCCCGGTCGCCTTCCCAATCGGGCCCACGGTCACCAGCAGCGGGAACCAGCCGAGCGTCTGCAGTCGCAGAGCGGCGTCGCCACGGTTCCAGCGCAGGGACATCGTCGACGTGTCGTCCGGATCCGCGGTCCAGCCGGCCGGGCGCAGCGCCACCTCGAACAGGGCTCGCTGCGGGGCGTCCAGCGCGGCATGGGGCAGGAGCAGATGAGTGTGCTGCCGACGGACCAGCCCGGCACGTTCGACCGCCACTACGTCCTCCCGAGACCGTGCGGCCTCCCCAGCGGACCGCGCAAGGTAACTGTAGTTGCCGCCTGTGCCTGTCGCAGCCCGATCGCGTTGCCACTTGTGGAAAACTCCGGCCCGAGGCGGACCGAACGCGACGAAGTCTTGACCGCGCGTGATCGGCGGGAGACGATTCCGGCCGGGCGCGGGCTGACAACCTTGTCATCGGGGCCGCGTACCTACACCGGTGGACGGGGGCGTCCCGTCGCGCCGGCCGGATGTGCAAGGAGCGTCGATGAATCTCCGCCGCCCACTGGGGCTCGTCACGTCTCTCACGCTGGTTGTGACACTGTCTGTTGCCATGACGCCAGCGCATGCCGCGTCATCTGCTGCCTCGGAGCAGCCGGTGATCAGCGGTTCGTCGTACTTCACCTCGTTCGAGCCAGGCCAGCCGCAGCCGGGGTACACCGACGCTGTCGAGACCGGCCCGGACGGGAAGCCACGCACCGACGGGGTGCGCGGACCGACGCCGACCGGGATCGGCGGCAGCGAGATGGACAAGGTCACCAAGGTGACCGCGAACGGCGAGAACACCGGTGGCGGCGAGATCGCCACGAACGCCGCCGACGGTGACAAGTTCACCAAGTGGCTGGTGTTCCAGCCGACCGGCTGGCTGGTCTACCAGACCTCGGCCCCGGTGGTGATCAAGAAGTACGCGCTGACCTCGGCGAACGACGCCGACGGCCGCGACCCGCAGAACTGGACCGTCTCGGGTTCGAACGACGGCACCACGTGGACCACGCTGGACACCCAGACCGGTCAGAGCTTCGAGAACCGGTTCCAGACCAAGGAGTACAGCTTCGCCAACGACACGGCGTACACGTTCTTCAAGCTGGACATCACACTGAACCACGGCGAGAACATCGTCCAGCTCGCCGACTGGTACCTGTCGAACGGCGCCCCGCTGCCGCCACCCGGCCCGGTCGCCGAGTCGCGGCTCGACTCCGGCCCGACCAGCGCCTACAACGCCCGCGCCCGCGTCGGCTTCACCGGCGTCAAGTCCTTCCGGTACGCCGGGCACCAGGACGCCGAGGGCCGTGGATACACGTGGAACAAGGTGTCCGACGTCGACCTGAAGGTGGGTAAGGACACCCGCCTCTCGTACAAGATCTTCCCCGAGCACGTCGAGGGCGACCTCAGTTACCCGAGCACGTACGCCGCGCTCGACCTGGCGTTCTCCGACGGCACCTACCTGAGCGACCTGAAGGCCAAGGACCACCACGGCTTCGAGCTCAGCCCACGCGGCCAGGGCGACTCCAAGGCGCTCTACACGAACCAGTGGAACAACGTCGAGGCCGATCTCGGCAAGGTCGCCGCCGGCAAGACCATCACCCGGATCCTGGTCGGGTACGACAAGCCGTCCGGACCGGCCGAGTTCCGCGGCTGGATCGACGACGTCCGCATCGCCGCGGCGATCAACCCGGACCGCGCGGCGCAGAAGACCGCGGCCAAGCACCCGTCGGACCTCGCGCTGACCACCCGCGGCACGAACGCGACCGGCGGTTTCTCGCGGGGCAACAACTTCCCGGCAACCGCCGTACCGCACGGCTTCAACTTCTGGACGCCGGTGACGAACGCCGGGTCCACGTCCTGGCTGTACGACTACGCCAAGGGCAACAACGAGGCGAACAAGCCGACCATGCAGGCGTTGTCGATCAGCCACGAGCCGAGCCCGTGGATGGGTGACCGGCAGACCTTCCAGGTGATGCCGTCGACCGCCGCTACGCCCACCGCGGATCGCAAGGCCCGCGCCTGGTCGTTCAGCCACGACAACGAGATCGCCCGTCCGTACTACTACGGCGTCACGTTCGACAACGGCAACGCGGCCGAGATCGCGCCGACCGACCACGCCGCGATGCTCCGGTTCAGCTTCCCGGCCGGCAAGGCGTCGCTGATCTTCGACAACGTCAACAACAGCGGCGGCCTCACCCTCGACCCGGCAACCGGCGTGGTCACGGGGTACTCCGACATCAAGAGCGGATTGTCCACCGGCGCCGGCCGGTTGTTCGTGTACGGCGTCGTGGACCAAAAAGTTGTTGCTTCGGGCAAACTGTCGGACGGCGGCGGGGCGAACGTCGGTGGATACTTCGGCTTCGATCCCAAGGTCACCCAGGTGCACCTGCGGATCGCGACCTCGCTGATCAGCACCGCTCAGGCTGAGAAGAACCTCGGGCTCGAGCTCCCGGACGGCTCGAAGTTCAGCAAGGTCAAGGACGCCGCACAGCAGCTGTGGGACAAGAAGCTCAGCACGATCGAGGTTGAGGGCGCGACGGCCGACCAGCTGACCACCCTGTACTCCAACCTCTACCGGCTGTTCCTCTACCCGAACAACGGCTCCGAGAACACTGGAACCAAGGACAAGCCGGTCATCACCTACGCGTCGCCGACCTCCCCGAAGGTGGGCACCGACACCCCGACCACGACCGGTTCGAAGATCGTGGCCGGGCAGACGTACGTGAACAACGGATTCTGGGACACGTACCGCACGGTGTGGCCGGCGTACTCGCTGTTCGCCCAGGACGAGGCGGCCGATCTGGTCAACGGATTCGTGCAGCAGTACAAGGACGGCGGCTGGATCTCCCGCTGGTCCTCCCCCGGCTACGCGAACCTGATGGTCGGTACGTCGTCCGACGTCGCCTTCGCGGACGCGTACCTCAAGGGCATCAAGGGGATCGACGTCCAGGCGATGTACGACGCGGCGGTCAAGAACGCGTCCGTCGTACCGCCGTCGCAGAACGTCGGCCGCAAGGGCATGGACCTGTCCACGTTCAACGGCTATACGGCCAACACCACCGGTGAGGGCTTCAGCTGGTCGATGGACGGCTACATCAACGACTTCGGCATCGCGAACCTGTCGAAGGCGTTGTACGACAAGGCGAAGAAGAACGACCCGCGCAAGCAGGAGTACCTGGACAACTACAAGTACTTCCTGAACCGGGCCCGCAACTACGTCACGCTCTACGACCCGACGGTCGGCTTCTTCCAGGGCAAGGGCCCGGACGGTGTCTGGGGCAACTCCCCGAGCACCTTCGACCCGCGGGACTGGGGTCACGACTACACCGAGACGAACGCGTGGAACATGGCGTTCTCCACTCCGCAGGACGGAGCCGGCCTGGCCGCGATCTACGGCGGCAGGGACGGTCTGGCGAAGAAGCTCGACGAGTTCTTCAGTACGCCGGAAGACGCGCTGCACACCGGCGGGTACGGCGGCACGATCCACGAGATGCTCGAGGCGCGTGACGTCCGGATGGGGCAGTACGGCCACAGCAACCAGCCGTCGCACCACATCACCTACATGTACGACGTGGCGGGGCAGCCGTGGAAGACGCAGGCTCTCGTGCGTGAGGCGTTGTCGCGGTTGTACACCGGCTCGGAGATCGGACAGGGGTACCCGGGTGACGAGGACAACGGCGAGATGTCGTCGTGGTACCTGTTCAGCTCTCTCGGCTTCTACCCGCTCCAGGTCGGTTCACCGTCGTACGCGATCGGCTCGCCGCTGTTCACCAAGGCGACGGTCCGACTGGCCGGCGGCAAGAAGCTGGTGATCAGCGCACCGCAGAACTCGACGAAGAACATCTACGTGAAGAGCGTTCGCGTCAACGGCAAGAACTGGACTTCGACAGCGTTGCCGCACGACCTGATCGCAGGAGGCGGCAAGATCGAGTTCGAGATGACCGACCAGCCGACCAAGTGGGGCACCGGCCGCAACGACGCCCCGCCGTCGATCACCAAGCCCGGAGAGGACCCGATGACCTGGCGGGACTCGACCTCCGACACCGGCGCGGTGATCGGTGCGGGTGGCGCGGATGTCTCCGCTCTGATCGACAACGACTCGACGACACAGGTCACGCTGACCGGCGCCCAGCCGACGGTCACGGTCGCCCTGCCACAGGGGCGTCCGGTCGGCATGTACACGCTGACAAGCGGTGCGACTGGCACAGCTCCGTCGGCGTGGACACTGGAGGGCTCGAACGACGGTACGACGTGGACGACAGTGGACCGCCGTACCGGGCAGAGCTGGGCGTGGACGTCGTACACCAGGTCCTTCAGCATCAGCTCGCCCAAGGCGTACATGCAGTACCGGCTGGTGCTCACGCCGGCGGCCGGGGCCGACGGCGTCACACTGTCCGAGATCGAGCTGCTCGGCACGCTGAAGGGCGTCGAGACCGGCACCCACCCGAGCGACAAGCGCGTGGCCGAGACGAAGCCGACCCCGACCCCGTCCCAGTCGATCGACCGCAACTACGGCTAGGACCTGAGCATGACGCGAGGGCGACGGCACCGGCCGTCGCCCTCGTGTGGTCCAGCCGGCGGAGCCTGCCCCTGAGAGGTTCCGCCGGCAGTACTTACCGCAAGTAAGGAGGGGTGGCGGTCCCCGCCCGGACTGCCACCCCTTCACTCCTATCGACGCTCGAACCCTCCCGAGGGTTGCCTCACCCCAGAACTGTCCACATGCCGGACAACGACAGGAACCAGACCAGGTTCACGACGAGCACTCCGGCTGTCGCTGCGACCGCGAACACCCACCCCAGACCGGCCCGCAGAGCCAGCACGGGCAGCGCCAGCGTCGTCGCCACACCCCCGAGCTGTACGGCGAACAGCGCGCCACCGCTCTCCACGGCGCAACTCACCCCGGTCGGCGGGCACAGCGGCGCACCGAACTGACGCATCAGCGCGTACGCGACACCTGCCATCACGCCGACGAAGACCGCCTGCAGGGCGACCCTGCCGATCGTCCGGGCTTCCATGGGACCACGGTAGGTACGGGACGGGGCCAGCGCCTGAGCAGAACTACTCAGCCCGACCAGCGGCCGGTGAAGAAGGCGGCGGCCCAGATGGCGGCCAGGGGTATCGCGACGGCCAGGTAGAGGCGGCCGATCCACGGTCTGCGTCTGGCGAGGACCGCGAGGCCGATCCACAGCGGCCACATCAGCAGGGTGGCCCGGGTGAGTGAGTAGATCCAGAACGACGTACAGAACGCACCGATCGTGGCGGCGACCCAGGCTGCCTCGCCCCAGGATCGGCGCCAGAACAGCCAGGCGAGCAGGATCAGCCCGACGAACAGCGTGACCAGCTCGGCCCGGAACATCCAGGTCCAGTCGCTGCGGTCGGCCGGGAAGTGGCCCTTGCTCGCGGCCTCGAAAGTGTGCACCAGCGAGATCCACGGCCAGGTGAACTCCCGCGCCCAGCCCTTCTCCTGCGCATCCTGCCAGGCGAACCAGGAGCCGTGAATCTGCTTCAGGTACGCCATGAAACCCAGCACCGGTACGGCGGGCAGCGCCAGCCACGGCAGCGACAACCAGTCACGCTTCTTCGAGGTGACGAACTCGACGAGCAGCGCGAAGATCAGGAAGATCCCGGACACCCGCACCGTGGACGCCAGCGCGACGAGAACGGCGGCGCGGGCCCAGCGTCCCTGCCGCGCGGCCAGCCAGGCGGGGAACGCGAAGGCGCAGAACAGCGCCTCGGTGTACCCGGCCGCGAGGAACACTCCGACCGGGGCGCCGTACCAGATCATGGCGGCGTTCGGGCCGATGCCCTTCAGCTCCGGGAACTCGTACTGCGCCAGCCGCGCGAGGTACACGCCCGCCACGGCGCTGGCGACTGCCGACACCACGATGCCGGCGGCAACGTAGCCGATGCCGGTGTAGCTGACCAACCGGACCAGCAACGGGAAGCCCGGGAAGAAGGCAGCCAGCGGCGCACCGGAGGGTTCACCGTGGTTGTAGCCGAACTCGGCGACCGCCTTCAGGTGCCAGACGTCCCACTGCAACCAGGCCTTCCACACGTTCGGGTAGTCGCTGCCCCGGTTGAACAGGAGCGGCGCGGAGACCGACACCACGAACAGAGCCACCCGGGTGACCAGCCACCACCCGAGCACCTCGCGCGCCAGCGGAGTCGGCATCCACCGCTGCCAGCCAACCCCGTCGACCCGGGCTCGCCGAGCCCGCCCCGGCTTGGGCTCGCCGGCAACCGAGCGCTCAAACACGCCCCCACCGCCGGCCACCGCAGTCCACCCGAGTCACGCCCCCATCGTCCCTCATCCAGGTTCCAGCGCGATCCGGCCGGTCGGTCACCGCGAGCAGCCGGCCATCGAATTGAGCCAGGACAGCTCCGTTACCCCGGCGTCTGCGGTGTGTCGGTGGGTTTGGGTTTCGTTGTTCCGCCCGTCGGCAGAGACGGGATGACCGGAGTCGTCGTCGTCCGCGTGGGTTTGGTCTTGGTCGGGGTGTTCGTCGGTTTGTCCGGCGTCGACGGGGGCGGAGTGCTCGGCGGCGGAGTGCTCGGCGGCGGAGTGCTGGGCGGCGTACTCGGCGGCGGAGTGCTCGGGGGCGGGGTGTACGTCGGGGTCGACGTGTCCTTGATCTGGTCCTTGTCCGGGTCCGCGAACTCGGCCTCGGGTACGCCGTCGAGGGCCGACTTCATGAACGCCAGCCAGGTCTTCAGCGGCCAGTTGCCACCGAAGAAGGCCGGGTCGTCGCTGTACGGGTCGAGGTCCGATTCACCAGTCGCACCGGCCCGGTACAGCACGGAGGTGGACTCCTGCGGCGTGTAGCCAGTCCACCACGACGTCAGGGTCGCCGAGCCGTTCTTACAGCCGTCGCACTTCGCGTTCTCCTTGCGGTCCTCGACCGCGACACCACCGGCGGTGCCGGTCTTGCCGGCCACCGCACGGTCCAGATCCTTGGCGCCGGTCCCGGTGCCCTTCTTGACCACGTTCTGCAGGGCGTAGTTCACCAGGTTGGCGATCTCCGGCGTGAAGGCCTGCTTCTGCTGCTTCAGCACGCTCGCGTCCGACCACAGCACCTTGCCGTCCGGGCCGCGGACTTCCTTGATCACGTGCAGCGGCGTGTACTTGCCCTCGGCAGCGAACGTCGCGTAGGCGTTGGCCATGTCGACCGGCGAGGCGTACGCATCCGGGCCGAGCACCGTGGCCGGTGCCCCCCGGTCCTTCTCCAGCGTCTTCGACGCCGGGATGCCGGCCGCCTCGGCGGCGTCGACGACCTTGGCCGGGCCGTTCTCCATGGCGTTGTCGACCAGATCGTAGAAGGCGGTGTTGATCGACTGCTCGGTCGCCTTCATCAGGGTGACGTCGCCGTAGTCGGTGCTGAGCTCGTTGCCGAACTTCTGGCCCTGGATCGTGATCGGGCTGTCGCCCTGGTAGACGTCCCAGAGGGACTTGCCGTCCTTCAGCGCCGCGGCCAGCGCAAACGGCTTGAACGACGACCCCGGTCGCGCCTTGGTCGTTGCCCAGTTCAACTGGCTCTTGAGGAAGTCCGGCCCGCCGTACATCGCCAGCAACTGGCCGGTCCCCGGCTGTACGGCGGCCATCCCGACATGCAGGCCCTTGTTCTTCTCAGGCAGCTCGTTCTGGGCGGCGGCCAGTATCTTCTTCTGCTGGTTGTAGTTGAAGGTAGTGGTCACCTTCAGGCCGCCACCGGTGATCTCGTCCTCGTCGAACCCGCGCTGCGCCAGCTCCTTACGAGCCATGTCGAGCAGGAAGCCGTTCGGCCCCTTGTAGCGGTCGCTCTTCTTCCTCAACTTCGACAGGTCCGGCAGCCGGTTGGCGTACTGCTTCTCCTGGACCTCGGTGATCGTGCCCATCTGCTGCATGCCGTCGAGGACGTAGTGGTACCGCTCGATGATTCGCTGCTTGGTACGGGGATCCGTGTCGGTGACGTCGAACAGGGACGGGTTGTTCAGCACCGTTGCGAGGAGCGCGGCCTGCTGGACGGTGAGCAGCTTCGGGTTCGGCTGCTTGAAGTAGACATCGCCGGCGGCCGCGATGCCGTACGCACCCTGGCCGAAGTAGATCGTGTTCAGGTAGCCCTCGAGCGTCTTGCTTTTGTCCTGCTGCCGGCCGAGTTTGGTGGCGATGAACAGTTCCTTGAGCTTGCGGGAAACCGTTCGCTCCTGCGTCAGGTACATGATCTTCACGTACTGCTGGGTGATCGTCGAACCACCCTGCAACTGCTCACCGCGGGCGATGTTCACCGCCGCCCGGACCATGCCGCTCGGCGAGATTCCCGGGTTGGTCCAGAACGTCCGGTCCTCTGCCGCGATCACCGAGTCCTGGACGTGCTTCGGGATCTGCGCCAGCGGCACCGTGTGCCGGTTCTGCTCGAAGAACGAGCCGAGTGGCTGGCCGCCGTCGGAGTAGGTCACCGTCGTGGTGTTGGTGGCGAACTCCTTGTTCGGGTCCGGGATCTTGGTCGTCTGGTAGACGACGAAGAAGGCCGCGACCGAAGCGATGATGCCGAGGAAGAGAAGTGCTGCGAGCCAGCCGAGCACCCGGAGCGCCCAGTGCTTCTTGCGCCGGGGCGGCGGGGCGGCCTTCCTACGAGCTTCACTCACTGTGCAATCCTCGACGTTCTCGCTGAAGTCATTGCCCCACAGACTACGGTGGGTGTGGTAACAGGCCCGAATCCGCTTCGGATGCTAGCAAGCAGATCCTGCCGCACCCAAAGTCGCTGCAAGCGGTTACCCCGTAACGTGCGGTGCGAGCAATGTCACGGCGATCAGCGCGGCCGGGAAACAGGCCAGGAACATCGTGAACGTGTAACCCATGATGTCGCGCGCCTTGAGGCCGAGGATGGCGAGCGTCGGCAGCATCCAGAACGGCTGCAGCAGGTTCGCGCTCGCCTCACCGAGGTCGTACACAACGACCATCCAGCCCGCGTCGACCTTCAGTTCGTTGGCGGCCTGCAGCACGTACGGCGCCTCGATCACCCACTTGCTGCCGCCGCTCGGGACGAAGACGCCGAGGATGCACGAGTAGATCGCGACCAACGGCGGGAACAGGAACTGGTTGCTCGCCTGCACCAGCCACCCGGCGAGGCGCGCGGAGATCCCGGTGTAGGCGATCATCCCGAAAATCCCGCCGTACAAGGGGAACTGGAGCAGTACGCCGGCTGCGGCGGGCGCACCGTCGCGCACCGCACGCGCCATCCGCCACGGCCGCCAGTGCAGGAGCATCGCGAGCAGGAACAGGATCAGGTTGACCGTGTTGAGGTCCAGCGCGTTGAAGAAGCTCTTGCCGCTGAAGTAGCGGACCAGGTAGACCGCGCCGAGCAGGACGATCAGCAGACTGAACACTGGCGAATGCTCCAGCCAATCGCCCGGCCTGCGGGCTTCTCCTCGTTGACCGTTGTACGCCGATCCGCGGCCGATGAGCGGTTTGAGTTCGATCCCGATCTGCTCCGCGGTCCGCGCGTTGCCCTCGCCCGGGGCGATGAACCACGCCATCCCGACACCGACGGCGTACACGATCAACGTCGCCACGATCGCCTGCCAGGTGAAGATCGTGTCGGTGAGCGGGATCAGACCGCTGGCGTGACCGCCGGCCTTGATCACCTCCTGCACCGGCGCCGGGCTGCTGCTGGCACTCGCCACCTGCAACGCCGCCGAACCGGACAGCCCCTGCGCCCACACGGTCCCGAGCCCGAGGAACGCCATCGCACCGAGCGCGCGGTAGTCCGCCCTCGGCACGTTGCGCGCCACCTCGCGCGCCAGGATCGCCGCGAAGATCAGACTGAACGCCCAGTTCAGGTACGACGCCAGCATCGCAACCGCGGCGACGAACGCGACCGCGGTCCGCGGGCTCTTCGGGATCCGGGCGAGCCGCGTGATCAACCGCGCGATCGGTCCGCTGGTGGCGACGGCGTACCCGCCGATGATGATCATCGCCATCTGCAGGGTGAAGGTGATCAGCGACCAGAACCCGATGCCCCAGGCATCGATCATCCCGAAGCCCTTGGTCGCGGCCGGGTCGTCGGGACGCTTCAGCAGCGGCTCACCGGTGACGAGGCCGAACAGCAGCACCACGAAGGTTCCGACCAGGACGAACCCGAACGCGTCCGGCAACCACTTCTCGGTGAACGCGGTGAACCGCAGCGCCAGCCGGGCGAGTGGACCCTCGGCTTCCACGTCGGACTTGGCGTGCTTCCCATGACTGTCGGTCATTACCGTCCGCTCCCGGGCTACGACGCTGGGTGTCATTCGATTAACGCAGATCGGCGTCTGACGTAACAGGTTTCTAGGCGTGCCGCTCGGCGAGGGTGACAAAGGCCAGCTTTGTCAAGAGTTGTCCACAGGCCCTCCCTCTGCTTACAGTGGCGGCACGATGTATCGAACCGATACATCAGGTCATGACAAACTAGACCGAGGGAGGTGGCTCATGGGAAACCGCAGTGGGGTCCTGGAGCTCGCCGTACTCGGTCTGCTGCACGAAGCGCCGATGCACGGCTACGAGCTCCGCAAGCGCGTCAACGCCCAGTTCGGCTGGGGACGCGTGCTGTCGTTCGGTTCGCTGTACCCGTGTCTGAAGGCGATGCTCCGCAACGGGCTGATCACGGCCGACCCCGGGACGCCGGAGTCGGGCCGCAGGCCCAAGATCGTGTACACGATCACCGCCGACGGCAAGGACTACTTCGCGCACGCGATGCACGAAGCCGGCCCGTCGGCCTGGGAGGACGACACGTTCGGCGTCCGCTTCTCGTTCTTCGGCCGGACCGATCCGGCCACCCGGTTGCGCATCCTCGAGGGCCGCAGGGCCCGGATGGAGGAGCGGCTGGCCAACTTCCGGGCGGCGATGAGCCGGACGGCGGAGCGGGTCGACGCCTACACCCTCGAGCTGCAACGGCACGGCCTGGAGTCGGCCGAGCGCGAGGTCCGCTGGCTGAACGAGCTGATCGACGGCGAGCGGCGGCAACAGCGGCCCCCTGACCAGCACCACCCGCCTACCCAAGGAGATTCCAGATGACCTCGATTCGCGTAGCGATCGTCGGCGTCGGCAACTGCGCAAGCTCGCTCGTCCAGGGCGTGCACTACTACCGTGACGCGAAGCCCGAGGAGCGCGTCCCGGGTCTGATGCACGTCGTGTTCGGTGACTACCACGTCCGGGACGTGGAGTTCGTGGCCGCGTTCGACGTCGACGGCAAGAAGGTCGGCCTGGACCTCGCCGACGCGATCGGCGCCAGCGAGAACAACACGATCAAGATCTGCGACGTGCCGCCGACCGGTGTCACCGTCCAGCGCGGTCACACCCTCGACGGTCTCGGCAAGTACTACCGCGAGACGATCACCGAGTCGGACGCGGCGCCGGTCGACGTCGTCCAGGCGTTGAAGGACGCGCAGGTCGACGTCCTGGTCTGCTACCTCCCGGTCGGTTCCGAGCAGGCGGCGAAGTTCTACGCCCAGTGCGCGATCGACGCGAAGGTCGCGTTCGTGAACGCGCTGCCGGTCTTCATCGCGGGCACCAAGGAGTGGGCCGACAAGTTCACCGCGGCCGGCGTACCGATCGTCGGCGACGACATCAAGTCGCAGATCGGCGCCACCATCACGCACCGCGTGCTGGCCAAGCTGTTCGAGGACCGTGGCGTCACCGTCGACCGCACGTACCAGCTGAACGTCGGCGGCAACATGGACTTCAAGAACATGCTGGAGCGCGACCGGCTGGAGTCCAAGAAGATCAGCAAGACCCAGTCCGTCACGTCGCAGCTGGTCAATGACATCGACCCGCGCAACGTGCACATCGGCCCGTCGGACTACGTGGCCTGGCTGGACGACCGCAAGTGGGCGTTCATCCGGCTCGAGGGCCGCAACTTCGGCGACGTACCGCTGTCGCTGGAGTACAAGCTCGAGGTCTGGGACTCGCCGAACTCGGCCGGCATCATCATCGACGCGATCCGCGCGGTGAAGATCGCGAAGGACCGCGGCATCGGCGGCCCGATCCTGTCCGCGTCGTCGTACTTCATGAAGTCGCCGCCGGAGCAGTACGCCGACGACGTCTGCCGCGACCTGGTGGAGAAGTTCATCCGCGGCGAGGTCGAGCGCTGATCTAGGCAGTAAGCACCGCCCCGACACTCGTCCCTGGTGTCGGGGCGGCGTGCCATCATGACGCCGGATGACCGAGATCCGTGAGTACCGCGAAACGGACTCCGCCAGCTGGCTGCGCTGCCGCCTGCTGAGTTTCTTCGGCACCGAGTACTACGACGATGTCGTGACGCAGCGCCCGGCCTTCGACAACCCGGCGCATCGACTCGTGGCCGTCGACGACGACACAGTGGTCGGGCTGATGGACGTCGAGATCTTCACGGACCGCGCCACCATCGACGTACTCGCCGTACATCCCGATCGCCAACGCCACGGCCTGGCCACGCAGTTGCTCGAGGCGGTTCTTCCTCGGCTTCAGGTCGACGTACTGGACGCGTGGACGCGAGGAGATGCGTCGGCGAACGACTGGTACCAGCGGTCGGGGTTCACGGAGAACTACCGATATCTCCATGTCTACAAGTCCTGGCAGGACGACTCCTCTGGTTTCGAGACACCCGAGGGCCTGGGCAGGCCGGTGACGGCGTTCATGCATGCGCCGACCGCGCTCGAGGCCGCGATGCGTGAGCGGTTCTCGCGCGTGCACATCTGCAGGCAGTACGTTCGATCGCTGTGAACATGCAGCTGTACGTCGGTTGCGCGCAGTGGACTCATGCCGCGTGGCCGCAGCCTTCCCGGGACAAGCTGCGCTCGTACGCCTCGTGGTGCAACGCGGTGGAGAGCAACACGACCTTCTACGCGACACCGTCGCGGTCGACCGTCGAGAGCTGGGCCGCGCAGATCCCGCCCGACTTCCGCTTCGTGGTGAAGTTGCCGCAGGTCATCACGCATGAGCGCCGACTCAACAACGTGGCCGCCGAACTTCGCGCGTTCCTCGCCGCGATCGAGCCGCTCGGCCCGCGCAACCATGCGGTCTGGATCCAACTCCCGGCCGCGTTCGCGCCGACCGACCTCGGTGCCCTCGCCGCGTTCCTCCACCAGGCACCCCGCGAACACCGGTACGCCGTGGAAGTCCGGCACCGCGACTTCTTCGCCGATCCCCGCGCCGCGGGCAACCTCGAACGCGTGCTCGCGCGGGCGGACGCGGAGTGGATCCCGTTCGACACCGGCACACTCTTCGCCCGCCGCCCGACCAGCCTCGCCGAGCGCGACGCCTGGATGAAGAAGCCACGAGTCGCCCGCCGCACCCGCGCCCTGACCGGCCACCCGATCGTCCGCTACATCGGCCGTGACTCCGTGGACGAAACCGTCGACGGCTGGACGTACCTCGTCGAACTGGTCATCAGCTGGCTCTCCGAAGGCCGCTCCCCCACGGTCTTCCTGCACACCCCCGACAACGTCGAAGCCCTCAACCTCGCCCGCCGCTTCCACGCAACCGTCACCGCAGCCGTCCCCACCCTCGCGCCCCTCCCCGACCCCCTCGACCCCGAACCCCCAACCCTCTTCTGAACCGCAGGCCCCTCCAGGCCGCCCCGGCCCCAGATGGGCGACCTTCGGGGACTGGGGACAGGCACTGGTGACTGGGGACAGGCAATACCGGGTGCCGACCCACCATTGCCTGTCCCGCGACCCTGCATCGGGCTGATCACCACCCACACATCGGACATCCAGGCTGGTTATCCACAGTTCCAAAGTGCCCTGCAGATTTGGGGCCCGATCTCCGTATGTTCTCCGCCGACTTCACGACTCGGGAGGACATCTCATGGAGCATTCGACCGGTACGCCGACCAACCCAACCCCGCACGCACCACTCAACCCGCCACCGCCCACGACACAGGCACAAGCCGCCGCGCATGCAGGAACCGCGGCGCAGGCGCAAGGTGCGGCACAGACCCAAGCCGCCGCGCAGGCTGCGGCGCAGGTGCGCGCTGAGCGGCGGGCGCGCGCCGACTGGCTGATCACCGAACTCAGCCGGCTAGCGGCTCAGGCCGATAACCCTAACGATCGCGTGCGAATTCGCCGCACCGCCGACTCCCTCACCCGGCTCGCGACCGCGTTCCGCCCGTGACAACGACCGCGGTGGCCGCCCACCCGACCTCGATCGCCGAACTGTTCGCGCAGAGCGCAGAGACAGCTCGCGCACTCGCCGGCGCCGAGCAATCCGCGTGGAACGGCCACATCATCGAGTCCTCCAGCGTCATGCTCGGCCTCGCCCACTGGGACGGCACCCTCTATCTCGACCGCGAGTCGATCGTCGACCCACTCCGCCACCTCTACGAACACGCCGGCGCCACCCGTCCGACTCCGACCCTCATCGCCTACCGCGAATCCTTGGCCACCCTGCTCCACGAGCACGCCCACTTCCTCGGCCCGGCCGATGCCACCCAGGAAGCAGCCCGCGAAGCCTTCACGAAACTCGGCAGCCGCCAACTCGAGGAAGGCGTCACCGAAGCCTGGGCCCAGGACCACCTCGACGACTTCATCCACCGCTTGGGCATCGACAAGGTTGCCCCCGGCATCGATTCAGTCCGCTCCAACGGCTACTACGCCGCCTTCGTCCCCGCCGTCCGCGAGATCACCACCGCACTGGACGCCCGCAACGGCTTCCCACCCGGCGAAACCCTGTCCGTTCTCAACCGCCAAACCGCCGCCGGCCAGTTCCCGCTCCTGGTCGACGCCGTCTACAACTCGACTCGTCTTCCCGACCTGGAGCCACCCGACGCCGACACCCGATCCCGCCTGGAGTCCATCCTCCGCTCCGGCCTCGCCCACCTCGAAACCTACGAACTCTCTCCCCCGGACCTGGCCACCACCAACTCCCTCGCCACTGCCAACCAAGTCCTTTCCCACCTCGACCACGAGACCCACACCGCAGAAGCCACCTACACCTTGAGCCAGCCCGACCCCTGCGTCCTTCCACGTCCCACACGCCGCATCCCGTCCCCCCACGAGGCAGCCCTCTCCGGACTAACTCCCCCAAGCCCCGCCCGACCCTCACCCACCCTGTCGTCAACCTCTCACCCTTCACCCAGCACCCACCACCACGCCCACCCCCGCAGCTCACCACCGTCCAGGCAACCGCTCGCAAGACACGGATAGTCAGCCGCGACACCAGCCAGCGCAGCCATAGCTTGTCAGTTGTAGGTGCTGTGGCAGGCTGGCGGGCGGGGTCTGGCGTCAACGTCGGGCAATGGGTATTCGAAGGAGCGAAACTGATGAGTCTCGTCGAGGAAGCGACCGCGATCGCGCCCGGGCTGATCGAGCTGCGGCGGGAGCTGCACCAGGTTCCCGAGGTCGGCCTCGAGCTGCCGAAGACTCAGGCCCTGGTGCTCGACGCGATGGCCGGGTTGCCGTTGGAGATCACCACCGGCAAGGAGCTGACTTCTGTGGTCGGCGTACTGCGTGGCGGTCGGCCCGGGCCGACGGTGCTGCTGCGGGGCGACATGGATGCGTTGCCGGTGGTCGAGGAGACCGGGCTCGCGTACGCGTCGCAGAACGGGAACATGCACGCCTGCGGCCACGACCTGCACACCACCGGGCTGGTCGGAGCGGCGCAGTTGCTGAGTGCGCATCGCGACGAGCTGAGCGGGAACGTGATCTTCATGTTCCAGCCAGGCGAGGAAGGCCTCGGCGGTGCCGGGTACATGCTGCGGGAGGGCCTGTTGAGCGCCACCGGCGACAAGCCGATCGCGGCGTACGCGTTGCATGTCTGGTCGCAGGCGGCGAAAGGGACGTTCCAGCTCCGTCCGGGCACGATCATGGCCAGTTCGAACCAGCTGCACATCACGGTGCACGGCAAGGGCGGCCACGGGTCGACGCCGGACCGGACGATCGACCCGGTGCCGGTGGTGGCGGAGTTGGTGCTCGCGTTGCAGACCTACGCGACGCGGCGGGTGAACGTGTTCGATCCGGTGGTGATCACGGTGACGCAACTCGAGGCGGGCGTCGCGATCAACGTCATCCCGAACACGGCCCGGCTCGGCGCGACCGTGCGGACGCTGTCGGACGCGATGCTGGAGCAACTGACCCGTGAGCTGCCGGCGCTGGCGGAGCGGATCGCGGCGGCCCATGGATGCACGGTCGACGCGCGGCTCGACCCGCAGTATCCGGTGACGGTGAACGACGCCGGGCGTACGGCGGAGACCGCGAGCATCCTCACCGACCTGTTCGGCGCGGAGCGGGTGCAGCAGTTGGACAATCCGTTGATGGGCGCCGAGGACTTCTCGATGGTGCTGCGGGAGGTGCCAGGCACGTTCGTGATGGTCGGAGCCCGACCGGACGACGTCTCGGAGGAGGAGGCGCCCTCGAATCATTCCAGCCTCGTCCGGTTCGACGACGCGGTCCTCGCCGACCAGGCCGCCGCCCTGGCCCAGCTGGCCGCCAAGCACCTGATGCCGGCCTAGAACGACCAGGTAGGCCTAGAACGATCAGGTAGGCCTAGAACGATCAGGTAGGCGGACCTGCCAGGTGGGTGTTGACTCGGTTGAGGAGTGCAAACAGCTGGTCGCGCTCCTCGCGGGTCAGCGGCGCCGTGATGTGGGCGTTCACGCCGGCGAGCACCTGATCCAGCTCGGCAAGCCGCCGTACGCCGGTGTCCGTGATCGTGATGACGTTGCGCCGTTTGTCGGCGGGGTCCGGCGTACGGCGGATCCAGCCGCCGTCGGCGAGCTCGTTCAGGACTGCGACGAGATCGCTCTTGTAGACGCGAGCCCGGCCGGCGAGCGCGGACTGACTCGCGGGACCGAACTCGGCGAGCGCGGCGAGCACCACGAAGTGGTCCTTGTGCGCCCCGACCGCCCGGAGAGCGTCGCTGGAGGCGCGGGCGGTCTGGGCCGCCGTCAGCCCGACCAGCCGTGACAGCTGCGCCTTGATGCGCTCCGGCGTCTCCGCGCCACGGTCGAAACGCAGTTCGTCGCCGTCCTCCATGGCGTTCAGCATACGCCTTGCGTTAGTCGGACTAACGATCTACATTCATTGGTACAGCCAACGTTAGTCAGACTAACCATTCAGAGGAGCCCGCTATGACCGCCACCGAAACCCTGATCCGCGAGCTCGCCGACCGCAGTGAACTGGCCTACCTGGTCTCGCGCCACAGCCTGTGGGTCGACGAGCACCGGTACGACGAGAGCGACCGCCTCTTCACCGAGGACGTTGTCGTCAAGTCCCGCGGTGGCGAGGCCGTCGGCATCGAGGCGATCGTCGACATGGTGCGGGCGCGTCACGACGACTACGTCCGCACGCTGCACAACAAGACGAATCTTGTGATCGAGGTCAGCGGCGAGACTGCGACCGTGCGGGCGCACGACGTCGCGGTGTACGTCCTCGACGACAAGACGGAGTCGATCGCGGCCGCCGTACATCACTACGGCGCGCGCCGGACCGAGAACGGCTGGCGCTTCGACCGGCTCGAGGTCAGCCCGGTCGCACTGACCGCGGCGCTCGACCGCAAACTCTAGAACGGGCCTGTGGCTGGTCGGTCCGCCAGAGGCCGACCAGCCACAGGGTTCAGGAGGGCGAAACTCCGAGGGTGTGGGCGCCGCGACTGCCGTACGTCGAATAGCCCGTGTTGAGCGGGTCGCCGTAGCCGACGTTGTCGGTCCGCAGGTAATACCTACCCGGCCGCAGGCTGCCGCTAACACTCGCACCGAGACCCGTCGGCGTGCGGCGAGCTCGCGGAAGAAGAGTTTGCTGTCGGCATCGAGCCACGCGGCCTGGTCTGTGGCAAGGATCTGCCGCAACTGGTCCCGTCGGCAGACCGTTGTGCGCGGCAACCTCGGCCAGCCGCGGCTGGACCTTTCCGAGCGCCGAGCCGCCGGCGGGTTCCTCCTCACGTCCCTCCGGTTGGGCGGGCCCTCAGAGACCCCGGGGCCGTCGGTCTCGGTGGGATCGGCGGCCCCGGGGTGGTCAAAGTGAGGTGTCAGCCGGTGGTGACGCGGACGGTGTAGGCGCCGCGGCTGCCGTACGTCGAGTAGCCGGTGTTCAGCGGGCTGCCGTACCCGGTGTTCTCGATCCGGAGGTAGTAGCGGCCGGCCGTGACCTGGCGGCTGAGGCTCGCGCCCAGTCCGGTCGGGGTGGCCGAGTTGGACTGCCCGGCGGCCGGATCCGCGGTGGCGACGACCCCACCCGACGAGTTCAGCAGCTGGAGCTTGATGTCCAGGTCCGCTCCGGACGCGGCCGCGGAGGCCGCGAAGTTGAAAGTGCCGGCCGCGAGGTCGATCCGGAAGATGTCGACGTCGGAGTCGTCGGCGTACACACCCTTCACGCTCGTCCCGAGTGTCAACGCGGTCGCATCCGAGGTGCCGTTGCCGTGGTCGTCGCCCCGCAGCGCCAGCCCGTTCTGGCCGATCACCGCGAAGTCGTCTTCCTTGTTGTTCGCCCCGGTGTATTCGCCCTTGCTCCACTGACTGATCGCCTTCGAGTACCCGACGCCCATGATCGGCGCCCAGGCCCCGTGGCCCGCGTAGTACCCGACGGACGCAGTGCCGTCGTGCGAGAGGCCGACGTTGTGGCCCGCCTCGTGTGACGCCGCTTCGGCGATGTTCTTCGCACCGGTGCCGACACCCTTGGTGAAGACCAGTGCGGGCTGGTAGTACGCGTGGTTGCTGGTGTTGTCGTACACCCCGACATACGCAACCCCGCCGCATCCGCAGCCGGACTGGTACCAGGTGGTCGGGTCGATCAACACCCGCGTCCCGTACTGCTGGTCAGACGCACCTGACCGCGTGATCGCATCCGCGGTCGGCTGCTGCGTCGTCACGTCCACGTCGAACGGCGCGTAGTCCTCCGCGACGCGAGCCCAGACATCGTGTACGACGTCCTGCTCCGCCGTACTCCAGTTACTGGTGTTTCCGTCGGTGTCGTACGGCGTGACGTTCACGGTGGACGGCTTCCCGTTGGTGTTCCACGCCGTACCGGTGACCGTGTGGCCGTCGAAGTCGAGGTAGATGACGCGGTTCGACCCAGGCTTGCTGTGCAACTCGAAGGCCGGACCGGTCGCGGCGACGACTGCCTGCGTGGCCCAGCGGGGTGACGCCGCGGCTCCGGACTTCCGCTCGACGGCGGTGGCGACCGGCTCGCGATAGAACAGCTTGCCGCCGCGGTCCAGCCAGGCGGTGCGGTCGCTCGCGAGGATCTGCCGCAGGTGGTCTGTGGACAACTTGTTCTGGTCGGCGATCTCGGCGAGCCGGGACTGGACCCGGCCGAGTGCGGCCTTGCCCTGCAGTTCCTGGCCGAGCAGTTGGTCGATGGGGAGCGGAGTTGGCTGCTGGGCGTCGGCCTGGTTACCGACGACGACGGCCAGGGCTCCGAAAACTACGGCACCGGCGACAGCGAGCGCACTGATCCGGCGGGGGCGGGTGAGCATAACTGGGGTCCTCCTCAGGGACTCCGGGCGGCACATCACATCTCGTGGGCGGAGATGCACTGTGCGTAGCCTGCCCGAAAGCGCGCATAGCTGTATAGATTCGTCTCGGGAATTAACGTCGACTTGGGAGGGTCCCGATGCGCTTCATGATGGTTTTCAAGGCCTCCGAAGAGTCCGAGGCAGGACTGCCGCCGAGCGAGGAGGGCCTGACCGCGATGGGCCTGGTGATGGCCGAGATGGCGGAGAAGGGTGTCCTGCTCGCGGGCGACGGACTACTGCCGAGCTCGCACGGTTTCCGGCTGCAACTGGAGGACGGGAAGCGCCGGGTGGTCGACGGTCCGTTCACCGAGACCAAGGAGCTGATCGCCGGGTTCTGCCTGATCGAGGTCGCGTCCCGCGAGGAGGCAGAGGAGTGGGGCTGGCGCTGTATCGCGGCGGACGCCCGCGGCTCCGGCGACCCCCAGAACTCCGGACTGCTGGAGATCCGCCCGGTCCCCACCGCCGACTTCTTCGGTGACAACTACACCGACGAGGCCCGGGACCGCAACGAACACACTTTCCAGAAGGCGGCCGAGAACCTTCAGAAGAGCAACACCTGACGGATCGACGCGCCGGCGGCCAGGTCGTCGAAGGCCTGATTGAGGTCGTCGAGCCCGACCGTGGCGGTCAGCAGCCGGTCGACGGGTAGGCGGCCGGCTCGGTACAGGGCGACGTACCGCGGGATGTCGCGGGAGGGCACGGACGAGCCGAGGTACGAGCCCTTCACCGTGCGCTCCTCCGCGACCAGGCTGACCGCGGGCACGCTGAACGCCTGCGACGGATGCGGCAGTCCGACGGTGACCGTGGTCCCGCCGCGGCGCGTGGCGGCGTACGCCTGCTCGAGTACCTTCGCGCTCCCGACCGTTTCGAACGCGTAATCGGCGCCGCCGGCCGTCGCTTCACGTACCTGTTCGACCGCGTCAGGGGAACGCGCGTCGACGACCGCGGTGGCACCCAAGTCCTGGGCGAGAGCGAGCTTCGACGGTACGACGTCCACGGCGACGATCGGATGCGCTCCGACGAGAACGGCGCCGAGCAGCGCGGACAGGCCGACGCCGCCGAGGCCGAAGATCACCGCGCTGCGTCCGGCCCTGACCTGTGCCGTGTTCACGACCGCGCCGACGCCGGTCATCACGGCGCAACCGAAGAGCGCGGCGATCTCCGGTGGGAGCGACGGATCGATCTTCACGGCTGAACGCGCCGAGATGACAGCGTGATCCGCAAACCCGGAAACGCCCAGGTGGTGGTGCACGTCGGAGGAGCTGGTGCTCGTCAGGCGGCGGGTGCCGCTCAACAGCGTGCCGGCTGCATTGGCAAGGGCGCCAGGCTCACACAACGCGGCGCGGCCCTCGGAGCAAGGGGCGCAGGTGCCGCAGGACGGTACGAAGGCGCACACCACCACGTCGCCAGGCGCGAATCCCGGCGCCTCGGACAGCACGACCTCGCCGGTGGCCTCGTGGCCGAGGAGCATCGGCATGACCCGCGGCCGCGACCCGTCGATCACCGAGAGGTCCGAGTGGCACAATCCGGCCGCGCGGATCCGGATCAGCAACTCCCCCGGACCCGGCGGCGCGAGTTCCAGCTCTTCCACGTGCAGCGGCCGAGACTCGGCGTACGGCGCCGGCAGGCCCATCTCCCGCAGTACGGCGCCGTGCACGATCATCCCGTGATCCCTTCGAGTGCCGCGCGGATCTCGTCCGGCACCGGGACCGGGACGCGGTCCTTCCGCCCGACGAAGACGTGCACGAACCGGCCGGTCGCGGCCGGTTCGTCCGAACCCTCACGGAACAAGGCGATCTCGTAGCGCACGCTGGAGTTGCCCAGCTGCCCGCACCGCAACCCGGCGTCGACGACACCGGGGAACTCGAGCGGTCGCTTGAACGTGCACTGCGAGTCCACGCACAACCCGATTACATCACCGCGATGGATGTCGAGCCCACCGACGCGGATGAGGAAGTCGTTGATCACGGTGTCGAAGAAGCTGTAGTACTCGACGTTGTTGACATGGCCGTAGACGTCGTTGTCCTTCCACCGCAGCGTGATCGCCAGGTGGTGCGGATACGCGTTGCGGATCACGGCTTGCGGCCGACACCCACCCACAGACTGCACATGATGTCGGTGAACTCGCCCGTGTCGACGAGACGCTGGGTCTCCTCGTCGGGGTACCAGCGGAACGGCGACACGACGCCGGGCTCGACCAGCTCGGTGCCCTCGAAGAACCGGGTGACTTCTTCCTTGCTGCGAACCTGCGCCTCGCCACCGTCGGCCTGGTACACCACCATCGCCCGCTCCCACAGCTCCGGCGCGAAGTCGGGCGTGCAGTGCGAGAAGATCAGCAGCGATCCGGGCGCGAGCGGCTCGACCAACTGACGGACCAGGTCGTACGGCTTGAGGTGGTCCGGCAGGTAGTGGAAGACGCCGACGATGCTGAGCGCGACCGGCTTGCCGAAGTCGATCAGCTCTTTGACCTCTTCGGACTGCAGGATCGCCTGCGGGTCGGTGACGTCGGCCTCGAGGTACGCCGTCCTGCCTTCCGGCTTGCTCACCAGCAGCGCCCGCGAATGCGCGAGCACGATCGGGTCGTTGTCGGCGTACACCACGTGCGCCGACGGGGTGATCTCCTGGACGACCTCGTGCAGGTTCGGGCTGGTCGGGATGCCGGTGCCGATGTCGATGAACTGGGTGATGCCCTGCTCGGCGGCGTACTTCGCGGCGCGGTGCATCCACATCCGGTTCGACCGAGCGGCGGTGCGGAAGCCCGGGAACGCCTGCAGCAGGTGCTCGGCGGCCTGCCGGTCGATCGCGAAGTTGTCCTTCCCGCCGAGGAAGTAGTCGTACACCCGGGCGCCGTGCGGCCGGTCGAGCTTCAACTGCTCGTACATCCGCGGGTCGACGTCGGCATCCTGCGATTCAGTCATGAAATTCCCATCCGCGCTGCGGCCCAGAACTGAAGGGACATCGTAACGGGTCCACAACGGACTGTGACACCCGGCAGCACGACATTACCGCTCCTCGGCGGCCATGCCACCAGCTCGGGCGCGTCCTCCAACCGGCCTTTACACAGGATTGATTCCGCCCTCCGTTCTGCCGTGGTGCACTGTTCGCATGGGCGAGGTGATTGCGGGGCGGCAGACGGCGGCGTACGACGGGGAGGTGGTCGTGTTCCTGATCGGGATGCGGGTCAACTCGCTGGTCAAGGTGCGCGAGTGGATTCCGGTGTTCCGCGCGATGGGGCCGATGCTGCGGCAACTGATGAAGGACAAGGAGAGCGGGCTGCTCGGATTCCGGACGCTGCCGACGTGGCGCGGGATCACGCTGATCCAGTACTGGAAGTCGGTGGAGAAACTCCAGGCCTTCGCGAACGACACCGGCCGGACACACCGGCCCGCCTGGGTCGAGTACTTCCGCAACTCGTTCAAGAGCGGCGCGGTCGGCATCTGGCACGAGACATACGTCGTACCGGCCGGCAACACCGAAACCATCTACGGCAACATGCCCCTGCTGGGCCTCGGCAAGGTCAGCGGCGTAGAGCCGGTCAGCAAGCGGGGCGATACCGCCGCGCAACGCCTGCATCAGGCGGAATAGCTACAGTGCAGTCGTGCGGTTCATGCGGGACTTGCGGACGCTGTTGCGGCGGCGTGATTTCCGGCGGTTGTTTGCGGTTCGGCTGACGTCTCAGTGTGGGGACGGGGTCTTCCAGGTCGCGTTGGCGTCGTACGTGCTGTTCTCGCCGGAACGAGCGCCGGACGCAGCTGCGATCGCTGGTCTGTTCGCGGTCTCGCTGTTGCCGTACTCGATCCTCGGACCGTTCACCGGCGTACTGCTGGACCGCTGGTCGCGCCGCCAGATCCTGTTCGCCGCGAACCTGACGCGGGCCGCGCTCGTCATCGGCGTCGGCGCGATCGTCGCGGCCGGCAACGCGGGCGTGCTGTTCTACCTCGCCGTACTGCTCACCCTCGGCGTCAACCGCTTCCTGCTCTCCGGCCTGTCCGCCGGCCTCCCGCACGTGGTCGAGCGCGACGAGCTGGTGATGGCCAACGCGGTCACTCCAACGAGTGGTACGGCGTCCTTCCTGATCGGTGGCGGGATCGGCGCCGGGGTGAAGCTGCTCGTCGACTCCGACCTGGTCGTCCTCGGCCTGACCGTCGTCATCTACACAGCCGCCGCCTTTCTCGCTCTTCGGTTGCGGCGCGACCAGCTCGGCCCGGATCTGAACGGCGACGAGCCCGGCATCACCGAAGCACTCCGTACGATCGCGACCGGCCTCGTCGACGGCGGCCGACACCTCCGCGAGCGCCCGCAGCCCGCGCTCGGCCTCGCCGCGATCGGATCGCTGCGGTTCTTCTTCGGGTTGATGACGGTCGCGATGATCCTGCTGTACCGCAACTACTTCTACCGGCCGGGCCAGCTCGATCAGGCGTTCGGCGGACTCGCGATCGCGACCGGTGCGGTCGGTGCCGGTCTGTTCGTCGCCGCACTGGTCACGCCGTGGGGCACCCGGGTGATGGCGCTGCGGCAATGGATCACGGTGTTGTTCGCGGCCGCCGCGGTGGTGAGCGCCGTACCGATCGGGCTCTACACCAAGCCCGCGATGGTGGTCGGCGGGTTCCTGACCGGGTTCTGTGCGCAGGGCATCAAGATCAGCGTCGACACCCTCGTGCAGACGGGTGTCGACGACGTGTACCGCGGTCGGGTGTTCTCGCTGTACGACATGATCTTCAACGTCGGGCAGGTCTCCGCGGCCGCACTCGGCGCGGCGATCCTGCCCGACAGCGGGAAGTCCTACCCGGTGCTCGCGCTGATCATGGTCGGCTTCGCGGTGAGCTCCCTGGTGTACGGGCGACTCAGTTCACGTGCCGCGCAGCGCGGTGATCGGCTGGATGGCGGAGGCCTTCCAGGCGGGATAGGTGCCGGCGACCAGACCGATGAACGCACCCAGCAGGGGTGAACCGAACGCGAGCCGGTTGTCCAGGATCGGCGTCCAGTCGCGGACCCAGGACACGCCGACGGTCAGGATGACGCCGACCGCCGTACCGAGCAGTCCGCCGAGGAAGCCGACGATCACGCTCTCCACCAGGAACTGGACCGCGATGTGTCTTCGGGCCGCGCCGAGTGCCCTGCGCAGACCGATCTCCGAGATGCGTTCCAGGACGGACAGCAGCGTGACGTTGGCGATGCCGAGTCCGCCGACCAGGAGCGCGACCGCACCGAGCAGCAGGAACAACGCGTTCAGGTCGGACTCCACACCCTTGCGTACGGCGCCCTGCTTCGGCGGAGCGTCGACGGTCAAGGTGCTCGGGTTGTTCGGCTCGATCGCGATCGGGGCCTGCTCCGCGATCAGTTGCGCGGCGCCGACCGCCGTACGGATCTCGACCGCGTCCGGGGACTCGAGGTCGTAGGCCTGCTTCGCCGTACCGTTCGGCATGATCACCGCGTCGTTGAGTTCGGCGCGGCCGGTGACCGAGTCGAGGATGCCGATCACGGTGTACGGCTCGTCGCCGATGAACACTGCCGGCTGCGAGTCGACCCGGTTGATACCGAGCCGCTCGGCCGCGTGCTTGCCCAGGACAACCACCTTGTCGGCACGCCGGTCGTGACCGTCGTCGAAGAACCTGCCGGTTCTGAGCACCGCGCGTACGGCGTCCCAGAGACCGGAGGAGCCGGCCATCACCTGGAGCGCCTTGCCCGTACCGCCGTCCAGGCCGGTGACGTTCTCGACCAGGTCGTCACCGATGTGCAGGCTGCTGACGGTCCCGACTGCTTCGACGCCGTTCAGCCGCTTGATCCGGTCCGGCGCGTCCCACGGCAGTTGTGTCGCCGCCTCTCCTTCCTGCCCACCTTTGTCGTCCGGCTGCACTACGACTCTCGTCGCTGCGGCCAGGTCGAACCGCTGCGTGATCTGCCCGGCCGCCGTCTGCCCCAGCCCGACCGTTCCCACCAGCGCGGCCACTCCGAGCACGGTGCCGAGCGTGGTGAGGATGAGTCGGGTCGGACGGGCGGCGACGCCGGCCAGCGCCTCGTCGAGGAGATCTCGTACGGCGGGGCGGGACCTGAGCCGGCGTCGCCGGGAGCGGGTCGGGGTGGAGGACGACTCCGCTCCCGGCGAGGTGGACGGCCCGCCGGTCGGGTCCGGGGGGCCTGCTTGGGTTACCACTGGAGGGTTCCGTCGACGATGCGGACCTGGCGTTGCGCCCGGCGGCTCACGTGGTCGTCGTGGGTGATGACGGCCAGCGTCATCCCCTCGGAGTGCAGTTCGTCGAACACCTGCAGGATCGCCTCCGCGTTCACACTGTCCAGGTTTCCGGTCGGTTCGTCCGCGAGCAGCAGACTGGGTTCTGCGACGAGCGCTCGCGCGATCGCGACGCGCTGGCGCTCACCACCGGACAGCGTGGTCGGCGCGAACTCCATCCGGTGCGACAGCCCGACCCGTTCCAGGGCCACCCGCGCCCGTGCCATCCGTTGCCGCCGCGGCACTCCGACGTACACCATCGAGAGCGCCACGTTCTCCAGGACGGTGCGATGGTCGAGCAGATGGAACGACTGGAACACGAACCCGATCCGCTCCCCCCGCAGTACGGCGCGCCGTCGCTCGCGCAGGCTCATCGTGTCCACGCCGTCGAGCCGGTAGACCCCGTCCGTTGGGTTGTCCAACAACCCGAGCAGGTGCAGCAACGTCGACTTCCCGGACCCGGACGGCCCGACGATCGACAGGTACTCCCCCTGCCCGATGGTCAGGTCGATCCCGTTGATCGCCTGTACTTCGGGCGGCCCCGGAAAGAACCGTCGTACGCCGATCATCTCGACGACCGGCGCCGGCAAAGCAACCGCGTAGCTCATCCACGTCCTCGCTTCGCTCCGGGCGCGGATGAGGCACCGACCGCGCTGTGTTTGATGGTGAACTCGCTGCGCTCCTTCACTGCCCGACCACCACCTGGTCGCCTTCGGACAACTTGGCGTCGCCCTTCGGCGTGACCTGCGCGAACCCGTCCGCGGTCAGCCCGACCGTGACCGGGATCAGCTCCACCTTTCCGTTCCGCAGTACCTCGACCCGCGAGGCGCCATCGGACCCGGACGACAGGGCAGCCACCGGTACTGCGAGCACCTTGCCGCTGGTGCTCTTGATCGGGATCGTCACCCGCACGTTCGCGTCCCGCAGCAGCGCGAGCTGACTCGCCGTCAGCGCGTTCGGCGCGACGACCACGTCGTACTGGTTCCCGTTCTTGGTGACCCGGCGGACCTTTCCGGCGACGGACACGCTGTCACCGAGATCGAGCGTCGCCGCCATACCTGCCTTCAGCCGCTGCGCGGTTTCCGCGTCGACCTTGACCGTGACGACCAACGACGCACCGCTGGCCGACATCACCACACCGTTCACTGTTCCGCCGCGCTCGACCTTCACGTCGTCGACGCGGCGCGGCAGTGTCTTCACATAGACCACTTCGGACACGGGCAACGGCGTACCGGCCTTGAACTCGGCCTCGTTCTGCGCTTCCTGCGCGTCCGCGAGGTTCTCCTCCGCGTCGTCCACAGCGCCTTGCTGCACAGACGTGTCTTTCGCCTTCGCATCCTTGGCGGCCTTGAGCTGCGACTGGGCCTGGCGGAGCTGCTTCTTGGCCCCGTCGACCTGCTGCTTCGACTGATCGACGGCCTGCTTGAACTTCTCGTCCGGCTCCGGAGCTTCGTATCCGGCGTTCTCGTACAACTCCTCCACCGCGGCCGACGTGTCCAGCGTGTACTTGTCGTCGACCGTCCCCGGGTCGTACCCGAGCCGGTCGAGCGTCTGCTCCAGCTGCAGCACGTCCGGACCCTTGGACCCGGGCGACAGCGTCCGATACATCGGCAGTACGCCGGCCAGCCCGATCACCGGCCGCCCGGTGATCTCGAGCAGGGCCTTGCCCTCGGTGATCGTCGACCCGACCGCAGGCACCTTCCCCGTGACGATCGGCGGTGTCGTCAGCCCGCCGGTCTCGACCCGGATGTTCACCGCGCCGTCGAACGACGCGTCACCCCGGCCGACCACCTTGCTGGACAGCACCTTCTTCGCCACCGGCACGGTGATCTGGGACGCCTTCGGTGCCGCGGTCTTCGCGGCGGCGTCCTCCGGCGAGCTGATCCGGCTGCCCGCGGCGACCCCGACTCCGAGCGAGACGGTCGCGACCGCGGACACCCCGACCAGCACCCGGCGGCGGGACTTGGGCGAAGCGGTCACCGGTTCGCCGTCTCGTCGCGGTACGCCTCGAGCTCGGCCTTGTGCTGGTCGACGAACTCCTTCTCGGCGGCGTATTGCACCTTCTTGTACGCGTCGTCGTACCCACTGGCCTTGCACTTCTGGTCCGCCACCGCGAGCGCGATCTCGGACTTGCGCAGCTCGGACAGCTTCGCCGAGTCGACCTTGTCGAACGACGGCGGGCCGGTGATCGTCTTGGACGGACCGCCCTTCGCGGGCGGCTTGTTCCCGGTCAGCGTGTCGAGTTTCTGCTGGATCTGCTCACGCGGGTCGTCGACCTTCGTGAAACCGGAGTGCCCGGCGTCGGCCATGCAGTCGGCCCACGCGCTGGTGGCGTCCACCACCCGCTGGTCGGTGTCGATCCGCTTCTGCAGCGCCTGGATGTCCTTGAACAGGCTCTCGAACTTCTTGAAGTCCATGCCGCGGTCCTGGCCGTACACCTCCTTGATCGCCTTGCCCCGACAGCCGAGGTCCTGCTGACCGCTCGAGCTCGGGCCGCCCTTGCCGCCCTCGACGACGATCGCCCCGTTGCCGGTCGCGTTCGGTCCGTTCAGCGCCTTGTCGTACGCCTTCTGTGCGGCTGCCGACAGCGCGCTACGGATCTTGGTGTTCGGGTTCGAGTCGTCGTCGCCGCCGGCCTTGGACCAGTCGATCGTGCTGATCCCGTACCCGTACTGCTCGGCGAACTTGTCCGGCGGCAGGTTGAACGCCTCGCTGAACTTGCTCTTCGCGTTCTGCTCCGGCGGTACGGCGACGTACTCGAAACCGGCCGTCTTCATACAGGCGGCGGTGGCGTCCTCGACCTTGCGCTGCTTGGCCAGATCCTCCTCGGACGGTTGCTGCGCGCCGCCGGCCCGGACCGCCATCTTGAACCCGCCGCCGGACGAACTGACGAAGCCGTCGCCCATGTACTCCGCGAGCGGACTCTTGTCGCTGTGCTGATCGGACGCGACCGGCGCCTTGTCGTTCCCGCAGCCGGCGAGTGCCAGGACCGCCACCATGGCGAGGGTTGCTCGTGAGGTCTTCATGGCAGTGGAGCGTGCCGTCGGGGCGGTGAAGAACCTGTGAAGGTCCCGTTTGCACCTGATGCTCTCAGCCGATCTTCATCGGATTCTCATCAACTTCGGGGACATTGAGGACTATGCCAGCGCGGATCCTGGTCGCCGAAGACGACCTCAAGCAGGCGGAGTTGATCCGGCGGTACCTCGAACGGGAAGGGCACCTGACCGTCGTCGTGCACGACGGCCGGGAGGCGATCGACGAGGCCCGCCGGCGCAGTCCTGACCTGCTGGTGCTCGACGTGATGATGCCCAAGGTCGACGGTCTCGACGTCTGCCGGGTGCTGCGCGCAGACGGCGATATCCCCATCATCATGCTCACCGCCCGCTCGACCGAGGAGGACCTGCTGCTCGGGCTCGACCTGGGCGCGGACGACTACCTGACCAAGCCGTACAACCCGCGCGAACTGGTCGCGCGAGTCCGATCGGTACTGCGCCGGACCCGGAGCAGAGCAGAAGGCGAGGTGTACCGGGTCGGAGAGCTCGAGATCGACCCAGCCAGGCACGAGGTCCGGCTGGGCGGGGAGCTGATCGAGCTGACACCTGCCGAGTTCAAGATCCTCGCCTGCCTGGCGGCGTCGCCGGGGCGGGCGTTCTCGCGGCAGCAGTTGCTCGAGCACGCGTTCGGCTTCGACCACTACGTGTTCGACCGGACTGTCGACGTACACGTGATGAACCTGCGGAAGAAGATCGAGCCCTCCTCAGGCGCACCGGCGTACCTGAAGACCGTGTACGGCGTGGGGTACAAACTCGCGGACAAGGCGGTGAGCCATGCGTCGTAGCGTGCTGGTCAGGTTCCTCGGGTTGTCGCTCGCGGTCGCGCTCGGGGCCGTGATCGCCACCGCGGTGATCGCGACGTACAGCACGACGGAGAAGCTGCAGGGAGAGATCGACGCGAACACGGGACAGCTGCAGGTCGACGGCGAGATCTACGGCGAGTTGTCGAAGTACGCCGCGGATCATCCGACCTGGTCCGGTGTGGACAAGCTGGTGCACGAGCTGGCCGACAAACTCGGACGCCGGGTCGCGGTCACCGCCGACGACGGCTCGGTGATCGCGGACTCGGCCCGGATGCTCGGCGCCGCGCCGGAGCTCCCGTCGGTGCCCGCGGCAACGATCGACGTCCGTAGTTCCGGTGGCGCGAAGCTGGCCGGGCTCTCGAGCGTGCTGAACGTTTACACCGCCCGCAAGACCGTCGCGGCCGGCGCGGCAAGTGGGTTCGTCACGACCGCGACCGCGATCCCGCCGTTCGTGGCCGCGCCCGACTGGGGGTTGACCGAAGAGGAGCAGCAGACCAAGGCGAAGCTCGCCCAGCAGGCAGCCGACTGTTACACCGCGAAAGGCAAGCCCGCGAGCGTCGCGCAGACCGGCGGAGCGGTCCCGCAGGTGATGATCGAGTCGAAGCAGTCCCTCGCCGGCGCGCGCGTGATGGAGAAGCCCGGAGCCGCTTCCAAGGACGACAGCTGTTACTCGCCGGCCCTGTACGCCCCGAGCGCCAAGGCCAAGCTCGTCAACGACGACGAGATCCGCCGCGCGGTCGCCTGCCTCGATGCCGCGGGCATCAAATACCAGATCAACGATTTCGAGGGACTGAAGTCGGTCGATCCCCTGGCCAAGGGTGACTTGACGGAGAAGTTCATCGACTGCACCAGCCAGGCCCGCGCGCAGGCGTTGACGCCGTACGTCGCTCCGCCCGCGAAGCTGTACCTCGGGGCGAAGAGCACGTTCAACGTCTTCTCCGGTGAGGGACTGCTGCGGACGGCGGCGACCGCGCTCGGTGTGCTGCTGATCGCGGCGCTAGTGATGTTCTTCGCCGGGCGTCGACTGGTCCGGCCGATCGTGGCCTTGACGGGTGCGACGCAGCGGATGCGGAACGGAGACCACGCGGCGCGGGTGCCGGTGAGCGGGAAGGACGAGGTGGCGCGGCTCGGGCACGCGTTCAACGACATGGCCGAGTCGATTCAGCGGCACGACTTCCAGCGCAAGGCGATGGTCAGCGACGTGGCACACGAGCTGCGGACGCCGCTGGCGAACATCAAGGGGTATCTGGTTGCGTCCGAGGACGGCGTCGTACCGCTCGATCAGTCGCTGGTCACGTCGCTGCTCGAAGAGACCGGGTTGCTCGAGCACTTGGTCGCCGACCTGCAGGACCTCGCCCTCGCGGACGCCGGCATGCTCCGGCTGCACCCGGCATCACGCGACCTCTCTGAGGTGGTCCAGCAGGTCGTCTCCGCGCACGGACCCGCCGCGGACACCGCCGGGGTCACTCTCACCGCTTCGGTCGCCGGCCCGGCTCTTGCCATGGTCGACAGTGCACGCATTCGCCAGGCTCTCGGAAACCTGGTCTCGAACGCGATCCGCTACACGCCACCCGGCGGCCAGGTCATCGTCGGCCTACGACAGGTCGACGGCAGCTACAACCTGACCGTCACGGACAACGGCACCGGCATCGCCGCGGACCACCTCCCGCACGTCTTCGACCGCTTCTACCGCGCCGAACACTCCCGCAGCCGCACCACCGGCGGCAGCGGCCTCGGCCTCGCGATCACCAAACACCTCGCCGAGGCTCATGGCGGCCGGATCACGGTCACCAGCCGCCTCGGCTCCGGCTCGACCTTCACGATCTGGATCCCCGGAGCTGACACACTGTCGCCGTGACACAGCCCCCGAACCCCTACGGCCCCCCGAACAACGGCTGGCAACAACAACCCGCCCAGCCGCCGTACGGCGCACCCGGCCCAGCCGCCCCCGGCCCCGGACCGAGCTATGGACCGAGCTACGGACCGGGTGGACCGGGCTATGGACCGGGGTACGGGTCGGGCGGTTACGGACCTGGTGGGCCGCGGCGGTCGCGGGCGCTGCTGTACGTCGTGATCGCGGTCGTCGGCGTCTTCGTGCTGCTCGGCGCCGTCGCCCTGATCGTCCCGAAACTCATCGGCAGCGACGACGACCAGGCTGCCCCGACCGCGCCGTCCCCTGCCTCGAGCCAACCAGCGGGCTCGCCCCAGCCCACCTCCGAACCCTCGTCGGCACCCTCGTCCGCACCGGCCACACCCGGGCCGCGCCTCACCGAGGCCAGCACACTCGCCACCAAATTCCTCGCTTTCCTCAACGCGAACGATCAGACGCACGCGGTGGCACTCGGTTGCGCGGACAGCAAGAACCTGCTGGCCGGCCAACTCCTGGTCATGATCGACCCACCGACGAAGCTGTCGGTCACCGGACCCGCAGCCTCGGTGAGCAGCTACTACCCGCGGATCTCGGTACCGTTCTCCGGCACCACGAAGGGCGGCGCACCGCTGGCCGGTACCGTTGACATCATGGACGAGCCGTCCCAGCCGCTCTGCGTGCGTCTGACGTCGCTCGCGCGCTGATCGCCCTGGACTGATTCGGATGGCACCGAGGAAAGCGCGCGTGGCCGACGTCCACGAGATCGCGTCGTCGATGCCGCACGTCACCAAATGGGAGCGGGACGACGGGACGGATCGGCCGGTGTACCAGGTCGGTGGGAAGTCCTTCGTGTTCTTCCGTACGCCGCGACCCGACGCGGTGGATCCGGTGAGCGGCGACAAGTACGACGACGTGATCATGATCTGGGTCGAGTCCGAGAACGAGAAGCTCGCACTGCTGTCGGACGACTCGAACCCGTTCTTCTCCACCCCGCACTTCGACGGCCACCCGTCGGTCCTCGTCCGGGCCGGCCGCCTGGGCGAACTCACCAAGCAGGAACTCACCGAGATCATCCAGGACGCCTGGCTCTCCCGAGCCTCCAACCGCCGCGCAACGACCTGGCTACGAGAGCACCGATTGAGCTAGCTCTGGGGTGCGAGGGAGCGGGCGGTTTCTAGGAGGTTCGTGCCGGTGGGGAGGGTGGCGATGATGGGGGTATCGAGGCCGTTCTCTACGTAGCGGTTGATGTGGGCGCGGCATTCGGCGGGGGTGCCGTGGACTATCAGGGCGTCGATGAGGTCTTCGGGGATGGCGGCCATGGCGGCGTTGCGGTCGCCGTTCGCCCAGGCGTCGCGCATCGGTTTCATGATGTCGCCGCGGCCGAGCCAGTCGTGGAAGGCGGCGTACCCGGGCACGGTCAGGTACGTCGCGATCAGGAAGCGGCCGATGTTGCGGGCCATCTCGGCGTCCTCGGTGACGCAGACGAAGATGCGGGCAGCGAGTTCCTTGTCCGGGCCGAGTTCCTCGCGAACCCGGCGTACGTCGTCGGCCGACAACCAGTTCGTGATCGCGCCGTCGGCCTCGCGCGCGGCCAGTCGCAGCATCTGCGGGCGGAGCGCGGCGAGCATGATCGCGGGCGGTACGTCGGGTGCCTTCTCCAGCCGGAACCGCCGGATCGTGAAGCTGTCGAACTCCCCGTCGACCTTCTCGCCCGCGAACGCCTGCCGTAGGAACCGCAGTACGTCGCGGGTCCGCGCCAGCGGAGGGTCGTACGCGATCCCGTTCCACCCGGTCACGATCGTCTCCGACGACGCCCCGATCCCGAGCACGAACCGCCCCGGCGCGAGATCCGCCAACGCCGCCGCGCTCATCGCCAGCGCGGCCGGCCCGCGCGTGTGAACCGGTACGACTGCCGTCCCCAGCCGCAAAGAAGAGTCCCACTCGGACGCGAGCACCAACGGCGTGAACGCATCCGCACCGGCGACCTCCGCCGACCACAGATCCGTATACCTCAACTCAGCCAGCTCCGAGATCAGCGCACGGTGATCACGCAGCGGTACGCCGGTCAGCGGGACGGTCAGACCCCAGCGCATTCAGATCATCCTCTTCAGCAACGGCAGCGGCGCGAACCGCATGACCTGGGCGAGCGGCCACCACGGCCGCGCCGGCACGTACGCCTTCGCCTTCTCCGCCTCGATCGCGGCGACCATCGCGCGCACGCCCGGTTCGGTGTCGACGATGAACGGCGCGTGGGCCACCCGCTCGTTCATCTCGGACCGGATGTACCCGGGGTAGATCGTGCTGACCTTGATCGGCTTGCCGAGTAGCTCGAGCCGCAGCCCTTCTCCGAGCGAGGCGAGCCCGGCCTTCGTCGCGGCGTACGTCGTGACCGTCTTCGGGAATCCGCGCAGCGCGGAGATCGACGCGATCAGCACGAGATGGCCGGCGTTCCGCGCCCGGAACAGCTCCATTGCCGCCTCGGCCTGGGCGAGCGCGCCGACGAAGTTGGTCAGTGCGGTGTCGCGGTTGGCGTCGAACCGGCCGGTGCCGAGCGGCGCGCCTTTTCCGAGTCCGGCGTTCACGACGATCCGGTCCAGCGGCAGTTCGGCGTCGACCTCCCGGAACACCTTGAACACCTGGTCGTGGTCGGTGACGTCAAGGCTGTGGACAACCACCTTGATCTGTGGATAACTGGCCGTCAGTTCGGCGCGCAGCGCCTCCAGCCGCTCGGTACGCCGGGCGGTCAGCGCGAGGTCATGCCCCTTCGCCGCGAACTGCCGGGCCATCTCCGCACCGAGCCCGGAGCTGGCGCCGGTGATCAGGATGTTCCGTCGCATCGGGAGTCCTATCTGTACGTGAGCAGGTCGGCACCGACGTGGACATGCTCGTTGTAGCTCATCACAGTCAGCCCGCTGCGGCCGGACACGACCTTGGTGATCGCGGTGTTGATCGTCACCGGGTTCAGCTTCGCCCACAGTCCGTCGCCGCCCGACAGCAGCCGGCTCACCACGGCCGCGATCGGCCCGCCGGACGTGAAGACGATCGCAGTCTCACCCTTCCCGAGTCGCTCGGCGGTCCGTCGTACCGCCGCCTCGGACCTGTCGCAGAACGCCTGGAACGTCTCGGTGTACCCGTCACCACGGTCGATCCACCGCTGGGTCGCCGCGGTGAACACCTCCTGGAAGGCACGCTTCGGATTGCCGGACCGCGCAAGGTCGGCCACCATCACCGTGTGCCGCCGGTACGCCGGTTTGTGCGCGACGAGCACCTCCTGGTGATCGAACTCGTCGAACCCCGGATCCATCTCCGCGGTGAATCCCGCCAGCGACGCGGTCTGCTGGTGCCGGTGCATCGAGCCGGACAACACGAGCTGCGGCTGGACCTCCGCAAGCGTCTGCCCGAGCCGCTTCGCCTGCTGCTCGCCCAACTCCGACAACTTGTCGTAGTTGCGCGCACCGAACGACGCCTGCGCGTGCCGAATCAGGTAGATGACCGCCACTCACGCCTGCCGGATGATCTTGCGGCAGCGCCGCTCGAGGAGATTCACCGGCAGCCAGAAGTTCTTGAACCGCGGGTTGCGGGTCTGCTTGTGGTGATAGCGGTAGTAGATCTGCTGCGCGATCACCGCCAGCCGGAACAGCCCGAACACCTCGTAGAACGCCCAGTTCTCCGCCTCGAGCCCGGACCGCTTCACGTAGTACTCCACGATCTCGTCCCGTGTGAGCATGCCCGGTGCGTCCGACGGCTGCAGCCGGAACCGGCGGAACGCCCAGTCGTCGTCGGCCTGCACCCAGTACGCGAGCGCACTCCCGAGATCCATCAACGGATCCCCTAGCGTTGCCAGCTCCCAATCGAGTACGCCGACCACGCGGAGCGGATCGTCCGGCGCCAGTACGACGTTGTCGAGCCGGAAGTCGTTGTGGATAACGCAGGTGCGGACGTCGGCCGGCTGATGAGCGGCGAGCCACTCCATCACGCGCCCGTAGCTCGGTACGTTCCACGTCTTCGCCTTGCGGTAACGCTCGGACCAGCCGCTGACCTGGCGTTCGACGTACCCCGCACCTCGGCCGAGGTCGGACAGCCCAGCCGCCTCGGGGTCGACCGCGTGCAGCTCGGCGAGCGTGTCGATCAAGGTGAAACCCAATTGCCGGGTCTGGGTTGGAGTGAGGTCGACGCCCAGCGCGTGATGCCCGGGGATCGTCCCGACCACCCGCTCCATCACGTAGAACTCGGAGCCGACAACCGTCTCGTCCTTGCAGTAGGCAACCATCTCCGGGACGTAGCGGAACACCGGCTTGAGACCGGCCTGGATGCGGTACTCGCGGCCCATGTCGTGCGCGCTCTTCGCCTTCGTCCCCGCCGGTGGGCGGCGCAGGATCAGGTCATGGCCGGGATAGCTCAACAAGTACGTCAGGTTCGACGCGCCGCCGGAGAACTGCTTCACCTCCGGCAGTCCGTCCGGGACCGAGGTGTGCTGCCGCAACCAAGCGTCGACCGCAGGTACGTCGAAGGCGTCCTCGTCGCGCACAGCGCGAGCGCCGTCCGCCACCCCTGTCACGACCCGTCCGGCGGACGGGTCTCCACCCCAGCCGCTCCGCCGGCGCGCTCCGCCCGTTCCTGCGCGCGAGCGGCGATCTTGCGCATCTGCCGGTCGTACAGCGGCCGGGCGAAACGCTTGGTGCGCCACGCCAGCGCGGCCGGCCGGTCGGGGATGATCAGGAACCGCTTCTTCTTGATTCCGTCCAGGACGACGGCGGCGATGTCGTCCGCGGACCGCGGTGACTTCTCGATCAGCTGGCGCGCGGTCGCGCCCATCGCGGTGTCCGCGCCGCGGATCGAGTCCGCGAGGTTGGTCCGGAAGAACGAGGGGCAGACCACCGACACGTTCACGCCGTACGGATGCAGCTCGTGCGAGAGCGTCTCGGAGAGCGCTACGACGCCGGCCTTGACCGTGTTGTACGAGCTCATCATCGGCGGGTGGACGAGGCCGGCCGCGGACGCGGTGTTGACGATCTGACCGGAGCGCTGCCGTTTGAACAGCGGTACGAACGCGCGGCAGCCGCGGACCACGCCCATCAGGTTGATGTCGACGACCCGGTCCCATTCGTCGAGCGTCTCGACGTCGATCCGGCCGCCGGTCGCGATCCCGGCGTTGTTCACCAGGATGTCCAGGCCGCCCCAGTTCTGCTCGCACCACACGACCGCCGCGTCCCAGTCGGCCGGGCTGCGGACATCGAGCTTCAGGTACGCCGTACCGCCGTCGAAGTCCTCGGCCATATCCGTGCTGAGCATCTGGTGGCCGTCAGCAACGAACCGCGCGACCAGCGCGGCGCCGAGCCCGCCGGCCGCGCCGGTGACGAGGACCCGACTCACTTGGCCTCCTGAACTGCCGAGAGGTACGACGCGAGTTCGATCCTCGCGATCACCCCACGATGCACCTCGTCGGGCCCGTCGGCCAGCCGCAACGCGCGGGCGCTCGTCCACGCCGCCGCGAGCGGGAAGTCGTCGGACAGCCCACCGCCGCCGTGCAACTGGATCGCCATGTCGACGACGTCCTGCGCCATCCGCGGTACGGCGACCTTGATCTGACTGACCTCGCTCAATGCGCCCGCGAGTCCCTGCGTGTCCAGCAGGTACGCCGTCTGCAGCACGAGCAACCGTGCCTGGTTGATCGCGATCCGCGCGTCCGCGATCCGCTCGCGGTTGCCGCCGAGGTTGACGAGCGGCTTGCCGAACGCGGTCCGGCTGGTGCCGCGCTGCAGGGCGAGCTCGAGCGCCTTCTCGGCCAGACCGATCAGCCGCATGCAGTGGTGCACGCGGCCCGGTCCGAGCCGGCCCTGGGCGATCTCGAACGCCTTGCCCGGTCCGACCAGGATGTTCGCGGCCGGCACGCGGACCTCGGTGAAGGACACCTCGCCGTGGCCGTGCGGTTCGTCGTACCTGCTCATCGCCGGGAGCAGGCGCTCGACCTTCACGCCCGGGGTGTCCCGCGGGACGAGGACCATGGTGTGGCGTGCGTACCGGTGGGCGTCGGGATCGGTCAGGCCCATGAAGATCAGCAGTTGGCAGTCGGGGTGGCCGACGCCCGTGCTCCACCATTTGCGGCCGTTGAGCACGACCTCGTCGCCGTCGAGGACGGCCGTCGCCTGCATGTTGGTGGCGTCGGAGGACGCGACGTCCGGCTCGGTCATGCAGAACGCGGAGCGGATCGTCGCGTCCAGCAGCGGCTCGAGCCAGCGCTTCTTCTGGTCGTCGTTGCCGTACCGGAGCAGGACCTCCATGTTCCCGGTGTCCGGCGCGTTGCAGTTGAAGATGTACGGCGCGATGAACGAGCGGCCGGTCAGCTCCGCGATCGGGGCGTAGTCGAGGTTGCTGAGGCCTTCGCCGTACTGCTCGTTCCCCGGCTCCGCCGGCGGGAGGAACAGGTTCCACAGGCCTGCGTCCCGGGCTTTCGCCTGCAGGTCCTTGATCATCGGTTGCGGCTGCCACGGGTCACCGGCGGTGCGGATCGCCGTGTGCAGTTCCGCCTCGACCGGCTCGATCTCGCTGCGCAGGAAGCTATCCACGCGCGCGATCAGATCCTGAGCCCGAGCCGTTGGTTCGAACCCCATCAAGACTCCTCCCTGTCGCCTTGACCGTAGCTCAGCTGCTAAGCAATGCTCAATGGCATGGATCACCGACTGTCAGCGGAGGACCGCAAGAAGCAACTGGTCAGAATCGGCCTGATGATGCTTCGCGACCAACCGATCCACGAGCTGTCGGTCGACGCGATCGCCGCCGAGGCCGGGATCTCCCGCGGGCTGCTGTTCCACTACTTCCCGAGCAAGCGTGACTACTACTTGGCCGTCATCGCCGCGGCCGGCCGTCGCCTGCTCCGGGTCACGAAACCGGACGAGACGCTGGCGCCGGAGCAGCAGCTCCGCGAGATGCTGGTCCAGTTCGTCGCCTTCATCGCACGTCGGCGTACCGCATATATCTCGTTCGTCCGCGGTGCCGCCGGCGGCGACGACTTCGCGGTCGAGGTGTACGACGAGACGCGCGCGGGCCTGACGAAGCGCGTCCTCACCTACCTCGACACCCCCGAGGTCGCCGACGAACCCGCGGCCCGCGAGTACCTCCGCATCCACGCGTGGCTGTCGTACGTCGAGGACCTCGCGATCGAATGGTCCGGCCTCCCCGAGTCCGACCGCCCGTACACCGCCAACGAACTCGTCGACCACTCGATCGAAGCCCTCTACCTCCTCCGCAAGCTGTAACGCGGTGGGTTGGGGAGGTTTCTTGCCCGATACGGGTAGAAAACCCTCCCCAACCGCTCACTCCAAGGCGCGATCAGGCCGATGGCAGGAGTTCTACCTTCAGGTCTGGGTCGGTCATGTCTGGGTCGAAGGGGAAGAGGGGGCGGAGTACGGCGTGGTGGCCCAGGCGGAGGAGGTCTTGGTCTACGCCGCCTGGGGTGAGGGCCAGGAGCCAGTCGGCGGCGAGGTTGTAGAGCTCCGGTTCCAGGTAGCCGATCTTGACGATGACCAGGTCGGTGGCCGCGGGGTCGAGGCCGAGGAGGGTGAAGTCGGCTAGGTGGTGGTACGGCTTGCGGCGGGTCGTGAGGATCGAGTGCAGCCCACCGACCTGCACGACCGCGACCGTGCCGCCGACGGGATCCTCGGAGATCGAGAAAACGGTGCCGGACAGCGCAACCGGACCAGCGGGACCGGAGTCGACCTTGCCGCCCGCGGTGACCTCGACCGAGTTCCCGACACCGGCCGCGACACAGGCGGCGACCGCCTCGGCGTCGGCGATGCTGGCATGGATCGCGGTGGCCTTGCCGGAGGTCAGTTCCTCGATCGTGAGCAGCTGACCGAGCGTCCACGACGTGTCGCCCGCGCCACCGGCGGTCGGGTTGTCACCAGAGTCGCTGATCAAGAACGGCCGGGCATCGCTCGCGAGTCCGGCAGCGACGCACTCCTGCAGCGTCCCGGTCGGCGCGACGAAGGCGAATCCGTCACGGGCGTCCCAGTAGGCCTTGGCCAACTCGGCGGCACGCTCAGTGATCCGTGCGTGGTCGTCGCCCGTGACAACCACGGCCGCACGACACCGCGGCTCGTCAGCCCACGCATACCCGACCCATACAGCAGCATCCAGTACGCCGGGCTCGTCCGCGATCTCGCCCACGCGCCGATAAATCGACTTGGCCGGCTCGAGCCGCGTCGACGTCTTCTCGCCCGGCAGCAGCACGGGCACCTGGATCCACGCCTTCCCCGGCTTCCCGAGTCCGGACCGCAACCGCTCGACCAGGTTGCGCAGCGCCCGCTCACGGCTCTCCATCGCGTCCTCGTGCGGCGCCATCCGGTAGCACGTGATCAGATCGACCGCCGTACCGAGCTCGCGGGACACGTTCCCGTGCAGGTCCATCGACGCCGACACGAGGACCTCGGGACCGAGCACGGAACGGATCCGTGTCGCCAGGTCGGCCTCCGCGTCCTGCCGCCCGACGACGCTCATCGCGCCGTGGATGTCGAAGAACAACCCGTCCAAGGGCCCGGCGTCCTCGAGGCGCGTGATGATCTCGGCGGACAGGTCGTCGTACACCTCCGGCAGGACCGCTCCGCCGGGGAGGGACCGCGCGTGCAGCAGCGGGACCCACTCGATGCCCTGCGCCCAGTCCTTGCCGAGGAAGTCGTACCGCTCCAGCAGGTGGTCACCGCGCCGTACGTCGAAATCGGCCAGGCCGGCCCGGTGAGGCGAGAACGTGCTGGACTCGATAGCGATCCCGGCAATGCCGATCCGAAGGTTCATGTCTAAAACCTGCCACAACCGAGCCGTTTCGCGCACGGCCCAACTCCACATCTGGACACCCGCCTCTCTCAGTGGTCGAGTCGTGGCGCTGGGCGAGCATCCCGGCCAATTGGTGAAGCCTGGTGGATCTACAGCTGAGCCTCGATCCAGCAGGCGACCGCGGACGTCTGTTCGTTGCTTGCGGCAATGACCTGGAGGCCGACGGGCAGGCCGTCGGTTGGAATCGGGAGGCTGACGGCCGCGGGCCTGGTGAGGTTCGCGAGGCGGGTGTTGTTGAGGAGCTGCCGGCGTACGTCGACATCGGCCGCGGTCAACGGCGGCGCGGTGGTGAGAACTGTCGGGGTGAGTACGGCGTCGACGTGCTGGAAGACCGCATCGAGCTCGGCGGTGATCCGGGCTGCGTCTTCCTGTGCTCGTCGATAGTCCTCCGGCTTCACCTGTGCCGCTTCGATCAGACGCTGACGTACGTCGGGTTGGTACCGGTCCCGTGAGCGGCCGCGGTGGTTGGCCACCGCTTCGGGTCCTTGGAGGTTGGCTGCGGTCGAAAAGCTGTGCGACCAGTCCGGGAGCCGCACGTCGACGGCGTCGAGTCCCGCCAGCGCAGCAGCCCAGGCACTGCGGACCTCAGGACTCAGTTGCAGGTACTCGGAGTTCGTCACCACTCCGAGGCGGAATCTGCGGGTAGTCGCAGATCCCATACCTGCCAGCACACTCAGGGCGTATGCGGCGTCTGCTGCGGTGCGGGTCAGGACGCCTACGTGGTCGAGGCTCTGGGACAACGGGAAGACCCGATCGGTCGGCAAGGTGTCGTACGACGGTTTGAAGCCGACGACTCCGCACAACGCCGCCGGGATCCGCACCGAGCCCGCCGTGTCCGTCCCGAGCGCGAGCGGCACCACACCGGCCGCGACGGCAGCAGCGGATCCCGAACTCGATCCACCGGTCATCCGCGACGGGTCGTGCGGATTCCGGCACGGTCCGACGCGGTTCGACGTACCTGTGCAGCCGTAGGCGAACTCGTGCGTGTGGCTCAGCCCGATCACGATCGCCCCGGCAGCACGCAACCGGCGTACGACTTCCGCGTCCTGTTGCCCGATCTCGTCCATGGACGCGGATCCGCAGCGGTACGGCAGGCCTCCGACCTCGATGATCTCCTTCACCAGCACAGGTACGCCGGCCAGCGCACCGGTCCGGGTGTGCGCGGCGGCCACCTTCCGCGCACCGTCGACGTCCAGGTGCACGATCGCGTTCAGGTCCGCCGTGTCGGCGGCCCGTTCTAGCGCGTCCTCGACCAGCTGCACCGGATCCAGCGCACCGTCCTGTACGCCGGCCGCGATCTCCTCCAACGTCCTCACTCACCCATCAGACCATGGAGAGAAGACGGAAACAGGAGCGTCATGCCATGTTGCTACCGTCCTATGGCATGGTGATCGAGGGAGTGGAACTGCGAGCAGCGCCGCCGACCGACGCGGAGGTGCTGGCCCTGACCACCGCGCAACAGGCCGAACTGGCAGCGATGTACGGCGAGGACCAGCCGCTTGTCGGCCTGCATCCTGACATCACCTTCACGGTCCTGGCACTGGAAGGAACACCGGTCGGCTGCGTCGGCCTACAGCCGGTCGGGCCCGGGCTGGGCGAGATCAAGCGGATGTACGTCGTACCGTCGGCCCGCGGCTGGGGCCTGTCGCGCATGCTCCTCGAGGTCGTCGAACAGCAGGCCCGAACAGCAGGCCTCACCAGGCTCCGCCTCGAAACCGGCACCAAGCAGGTCGAGGCGATCGCCCTCTACACCAACCACGGGTACCAGCCGACCCCGCCGTACCCGCCCTTCGAAAACGAGGTCGTCTCCCTCTGCTACGCCAAGGATCTCTAGAGGTTCAGCACCAGGTCTTCGCCTTCGCGGCGGAAGCCCAGGGTTTTGAGGTACGGCGTGGAGTCGCGCATTCGGGGTGGGGCTATGACCTGGTGGAAGCCCTGGTCGGTGAAGACGTCGCTGCGGCGGTAGACGAACTCACCCGGGGTGAAGTCGCGGTACTTCGGCACCACGTAGTCGAGATCGATCTGTGCGCGGCCGGCGCCCGCGTCGTGGGCGAGGACAACGCCGACGGTGCGGTCGCCGTGCTGGACCAGGAACGCGTATGGGCTCGTGGGGAGCGTGAAGCCGGGGTTGAACCGGGTGATGTCCTTCTGGTGCCGCTCGAGGATGTAGCCGAGGTACGCGTCGGCGGCGTTCACCGGGAGCACCTGGTACTCCGCCTCGTCGTGCCGGTGCCGCAGCAGTCGCCAGAGATGTACGACGTTGATGATCGCGAGGACCGCGTTCATACCGACCATCGGCCACACGCCGACGACCGCGTTGAACCCGACCAGGATCACGCAGCCGATCAGGTTCAGGATCCGCAACCGAAGGATCCGGGTCTGCAGCAACGACCACACGACAAGCGCGGATCCGCCCCACCCGATGATGCTCCACACGTCCACACCGCGAGACTAGACGTCGTGAGCGATTTCCTGTTGCTGGACGGCGCCCTGTTACCGACGATCGACCCGAGGTTGCTGCGAGCAACGTCGTACGGTCACTTCACCTCGATGCAGGTGCGCGACGGTCGGGTCGACGGGTTGGACCTGCACTTCGAGCGTCTGGACCGCAGTACGCGGGAGGTCTTCGGCCGGCCGCTCCCCGAGGGCCGTGTCCGCGCCGACTTGCGCGCAGCGCTCGACCAGGCGGGCTCCGGCGACCTGTCGATCCGCGTGAACGTCTTCGCCGACGACGAGCTCCACCTACTGACCCGAGTCGGCCCGCCGGTGGCTCCTGGCACCCAACCGCTCCGCCTGCTCGCCTATCAACACGAACGCGCCGTCCCGCACCTCAAGCACACCGGCACGTTCGACCTCACGTACTACGCCCGCGCCGCCAAGCAGGCCGGGTACGACGACGCCGTTTTCCACACCGCAACGGGCGAACTCTCCGAAGCCTCCATCTGGAACATCTGCTTCGCCCGCGGCCCGCACCTCGTCTTCCCCACCGCGCCGACCCTCCCCGGCATCCGCCAGCAGGTCCTCCAACGCGGCCTCGAGTCCTTCGACACAGCCCCGATCCCGCTCGCCGACCTCCCGACGTACGACGCCGCCTACCTCACCAACTCCATCGACCCCGCGCTCCCCGTCGCATCGATCACAACAGCCACAGGCACCACGACGTACGCCCCACACCATCCCTCAGCGACCACCATCACCAAGGCCTACGCAAGCCTCTCCGGCCAACCGATCTGACCGCAAACGGTCAGGTGCGCTCGGCCCACCAGTGGAGGAGGGCTTCGCGGGCCTGGTCTTCGCCGAGGGGGCCCTGGTCGAGGCGGAGTTCCATGAGGAACTTGTAGGCCTCGCCTACTTCGCGGCCGGGGGAGATGCCGAGGATCTGCATGATCTGGTTGCCGTCGAGGTCGGGGCGGAGGGCGTCGAGTTCCTCCTGCTCCTGGAGGCGCTCGATGCGGGATTCCAGGTCGTCGTACGCGGCACGGAGTGACTCCGCCTTGCGGCGGTTGCGGGTGGTGCAGTCGGCGCGGGTCAGGATGTGCAGCCGCTCGAGCTGGTCGCCGGCGTCGCGGACATAGCGGCGTACGGCGGAGTCCGTCCACTCGCCGTCGCCGTACCCGTGGAAGCGCAGGTGCAGCTCGATCAGCTTGCTGACCTGCTCGATCTGCTCGTTGCTGAACCGCAGCGCCTTCATCCGCTTCCGCGCCAGCTTCGCCCCGACCACGTCGTGGTGGTGGAACGTCACCTTCCGCGCGCCCTCGAACTTCAGCGTCTTCGGTTTCCCGATGTCGTGGATCAGTGCCGCGAACCGAACGACGAAATCGGGCGTCGGAACAGACAGACGAGATTCCAGATCGATGGCCTGATCGAGGACGGTGAGTGAGTGCTCGTACACATCCTTGTGCCGATGGTGCTCGTCCTTCATCAGCTGCAGCGCCGGCAGCTCGGGCAGCACGTGCTCGGCCAGCCCGGTCGAGACCAGCAGATCGAGCCCGACCCGCGGGTGGTCGGCGCAGATCAGCTTCTCCAGCTCGTCGCGGACCCGCTCGGCGGACACGATCGTGATCCGGTCGGCCATCGCGGTCATCGCCGTCACCACGGCCGGGTCGGGCGTGAACTTCAGCTGTGCCGCGAACCGGGCCGCCCGCATCATCCGCAGCGGGTCGTCGGAGAACGAGTCCTCCGGCGTACCGGGGGTCCGGATCCGCTGGTGCGCGACGTCCTCCATCCCGCCGTACGGATCGACGAACTGCCGCGACGGCAACCGGATCGCCATCGCGTTCATCGCGAAGTCCCGGCGGGCCAGGTCGCCGTCCAGGCTGTCGCCGTACGACACCTCCGGCTTGCGCGAGGTGGGATCGTAGATCTCCGACCTGTACGTCGTGATCTCCAGGACCCACTCGCCCTTACGACAACCGATGGTGCCGAACGCCTTGCCGATGTCCCAGACATGGTCCGCCCAGCCGGACAGCAACCGCTCGATCACGTCCGGGTGCGCTGACGTGGTGAAGTCGAGATCCTTGCTCCCCCGGCCGAGGAGAATGTCCCGGACAGGACCGCCGACCAGGGCGATCTCGTGGCCCGCGTCGGCGAACCGGTGGCCCAGTTCGTCGACCACTGGAGCGAGTTCCAGCAGGGCCTGGACTGCTCGCCGCTGTACGGCGGGCAACGATCCGGCGGAGGCTGACTGGTCGGCAAAGGGTGACACGGGGAACTAGGTTACGGTGACGGCGTGTTCAGACGGCGACTGAGGCTCTCCGCGATGGCGGGGGCCTGCCTTGTGGTTGCTGCCTCGGCAGCGACTCTGGGCGCTCCCGCCGAGGCGGCGCCCGCCGACGAGCCCGCGGTCCAGGTCACCATCGACTCGTTCGGCCCGACCGCGCCGAAGCCCGGCCAGCCGGTCGTGATCAAGGGCCGGGTGACGAACACCAGCTCGGTGACGTTCGAGGAACCGCAGGCGCTCGCCTGTATCGACCGGACCCGCCTGGCCAGTACGACGGCACTGGACGCGATCTCGACCGAGCAGAACATCCCGATGAGCGAGCGCGACAGCTGCCGCAACCTGACCAGCGACGAGCAGACCTTCCAGCCGTTCGACCAGCCGCTCGCGCCGAAGGAAACAGTCGACTTCACGCTCACGGTGCCGTGGAAGGAATGGCGGATCAACGACCAGACCGGCGTGTACGTCGTCGGCGTCGCGTTCCGGGGGCAGCCGCCGAACAGCTCGCGGATCATGGCCGGCCGGGCCCGCACCCTGATGCCGGTGCTCGGCAAGGAGCCGCTGACCCGCCCGGTCAACACCGCGCTCGTCGTACCGCTGCGGCATCGCCCGACCCAGCTCGGCGGCAAGAACTTCGCCAACGACTCGCTGGCCACGTCGCTGGCTCCGGCCGGATCACTCGGCCGGCTGCTCGCGCTCGGCCGGCAGCACCAGGTCACCTGGCTGGTCGACCCGGCGATGCTCGACGAGATCCGGCAGCTGGCGAAGGGGTACGTCGTCGTCGGCGAGAACGGCCAGACCACGCCCGGGACCGGACAGGCTGTCGCAACCACCTGGCTCAAGGAGTTCGACGCCGGACGGGCCCGCGGCAACCAGGTCGTGCTGCTGCCGTACGGCGACCCGGACGTGGCCGGTCTCCTGGACGCCGGCGACCCGCTGAAGAAGCTCGTTGCCCAGGCCCGCACGAAGACCGAACGGTCCGGAGGCGAACTGGCCCCGGGCTTCACCAACGGGCTGTCGCTCGAGGGCGGCGCGGCCGCCGGCCGCTACCTGGGCGCGGCATCCGGCGGTTTCACCGGCGCCACCACCGACGATCTGAACCTGGTCAGCAGCTCGTCGTGGTCGGCCGCGACCCGCCCGGTGCTGACCACCTCCCCCGTGTACGACGTCCACACGCCCGAAGGCCCTGCTCAGATCGTCCGCACGGTGATCGCCAACTCTTCCCTGACCACTGGTGGCCCGGATCCGGAGACCGCCGAGAGCCCGCTCCAGGTCCGGCAACGGTTCGCGGCCGTGACCGCGCTGATCGCGGCCGGCGGCAAGGGCGCCGCGTCGGTGGTCGTCGCACCGCCTCGCGGCTGGGACAGCGACGGCCTCGCGACCACCGCGCTCGCGGGAAGTCTGTCGCTTCCGTGGATCAAGGCCACCGACGTGGCCGGCGTGGTGGCTGCCAACCCGAAACCGCTGACCACCAGGGCACCGGCCGCGGCGAAGACGAACGGCGTACTGACCGAAACGCAGCTGGACGGCATCAAGCAGCTCGACGAAGCGACCACCACGATGCAGAACCTGCTCGTCGACGGGAACGCGTTGCCGGAGGTGATGACGCAGGCGCTGCTGCGGTCCACCTCCTCCGGCTGGAACGGGTACCCGGAAGAGGCCCGCCGCTTCGCCGCGATCGAGCTCGGATCGGCCAACCAGCAGCTCGGCAAGGTGCACCTGGTCAACGCGAGCGTGGACCGCGGGCTGCGCAAGGAGATCAAGGTCAACCTGGCCGGCAGCAAGGGCACGTTCCCGCTGACGATCACCAACGACACCGACTGGTCGGTCCGGGTCGGCATCGTGGTCAGCTCGGCGAACCGGTCCGACCTGAAGATCAAGCGGCTGCCGACCGCCGTCCTCGGCCCCGGTCAGAAGTGGACGCCACGGATCACCGCGAGCGCCGAGCAGAACGGCCTGATCCGGGCCAGCGCGCAGGTGACCAACGCGGACGGCAAGCCGGTCGGCAAGCCCCAGGAGCTGCTGATCCAGGCCAGCCAGTACGGCAGCGTCGGCTGGATCCTGGTCGGCGCCGCCTGCGCGCTGCTGTTCGGTACGTCGTTCGTCCGCATCTACCGCCGGGTCCGCACCGAGCGCCGCAACACGGCCGCCGCGACCACGGCCGCCACCGACAGCAGCACCGACAGCAGCACCGACAGCACGACCGCTGATCCCGCCCACGATCGCCCCGAGGCGAACGGCGTACCCGAAGCTCCGGATGCGTCCCTGAAAGAAGGAGTCGGTTCGAAGGATGGCTGACCGCACCCTGCGCTCCGCGGCGGTGATGGCAGCCGGAACGGTGCTGTCCCGCCTGCTCGGATTCATCCGGATCGCCCTGCTCGCGGCCGCCATCGGTACGGCGCTGCGCGGCGACATCTTCACCGCCGCGAACACGATCCCGAACAGCCTGTACATCCTGCTGGCCGGCGGCGTCTTCAACACCGTGCTGGTCCCGCAACTGGTGCGCGCGATCAAGAACCACGACGACGGCGGTCAGGACTTCACGAACCGGATCCTGACCTTCGGCTTCGTCGTCCTCGCAGTCGTCACGGTGGCCTGTGTACTGCTGGCACCGGCGATCGCCGAGCTGTACCTGCCGAAGGAGCTGCACGACCCGTCCCGGGTGACCGAGAAGGCGAACATGATCATGTTCGTCCGGCTCTGCCTGCCGCAGATCTTCTTCTACGGCGCGTTCGTGCTGGTCGGGCAGGTGCTGAACGCGCGTCGCCGGTTCGGTCCGATGATGTGGGCGCCGATCGCGAACAACATCGTCGCGTGCGCGTCGATCGTGGTCTTCCTGCTGATCTACCGGGTCGGCGACAACCCGCCGACGTACAGCCACGGCGAGGAGCTGCTGCTCGGCCTCGGGCACACGGTGGGTATCGCCGTACAGCTGCTGGTGCTGCTGCCCTATCTGAAGGCGAGCGGCCACACCTACAAGCCGAAGTTCGGCCTCCGCGGAACCGGTCTGGGACACACTGCCCGATTGGGCACCTGGACAGTTCTCTTCGTCGCCGTGAACCAGGTGACGCTGGTCGTCGTCACCCAGCTCGCGATCGCCGGTAGCGCCTCGAGTGATCCCGGCGCGAAGGCCGGTCTGTTCGCGTACAGCACCGCGATGCTGATCATCCTGGTGCCGCACGGCATCGTCACGGTGTCGCTCGCGACCGCGGCCCTGCCGCAGATGTCGGCGCTGGCGGCCGACGGGGACACCGCCGAGGTGGGGCGGATGTCCGCGCGGTCGATCCGGCAGACGCTCGCGATCGTCGTACCGGCGGCGGCCGCGATGATCGCGTTCGCCTATCCGATCGTGACGATCATCGCCGGGTACGGCTCGGGTAAGAACAACCTGACGCTGATGTCGTACACGTTGATGACGCTGGCGCTCGGGATCGTGCCGTTCACCGTGCAGTATTTCCAGCTCCGCACGTTCTACGCCTTCGAGGACACCCGTACGCCGTTCTTCCTGCAGTGCGTGATCGCGGCGACCAACATCGCGGCAGCGGTGATCGGGGTCCGGGTCCTGCTGGACCAGGCGCACCTGCGGTTCAGCGGTGTGGTGCTCGGCGGGGCCTATGCGCTGGCGTACCTGGTCGCCGTACTGATCTCGCGGCCGGTCCTGCGGCGCAGGGTGCCGCGGGTTCCGGGCGCGGGGATCGGGCTGCCGCTGCTCGCCATGGTGATCGCCGCGGTGGCCGGCGCGGGTGCGGGCCGCGTGGTGCTCTGGCTGCTGAGCCTGGCGATCGACTGGTCCGGACCCCTCGGTGCGATCCTCCAACTGGCAGCCGCGGCGGCCGTGATGCTGCCGGTGTACGCCGCCGTGTCCCGGGTACTCCGTATTCACGAGGTCAACGACGTGGTGTCCATGGTCACATCGAAGTTGCCGATCCGCCGCTGATCCGAACCGCTTGTGCGTTAGTGCACCACCCGTGCGGTCGGTGGGGCACTAACATGGGGCCTGCGATCAGGCCGCTGGGCATCAAGGAGGGCGAGAGACACCGTGTCGAACCAGACCGTGAGTCCTGGTGCCCTCCTGGCCGGGCGGTACCGGATCGCCGAGTTGCTCGCGGAGATCGACGGTGCCCGGGTATGGCGTGCCGTGGACGAGGTTCTCAGCCGCGCGGTCGTCGTCGACGTCCTGCCGGTCGGTGACCCCCGGACCAATCTGCTCTTCGACGCCGCCCGCCGGGCCGCCGCGGCGAACGACCCGCGGTTCCTGCGGGTGCTCGACTGCGACATGCACGACGGCGTGACGTACTGCGTTCGCGAGTGGGCGGGCGGCCGGACGCTGGAGCGGATGCTCGACAGCGGACCGCTCACCGGACAGCAGGCCGGCTGGCTGGCCCGCGAGGTGTCCGAGGCCCTCGAGAACCTGCATCGCACCGGTTACGCGCATGGTGCGATCAGCCCGGCGACCGTGGTGATCACGGACGCCGGCGCGATCAAGGTCATCGGTGTCGCCACCGAGGCGGCCCTGCGGTCGTCCGGTGCCGGTTCGCCCGAGGAGGACGTCCATTCCCTCGGCCAACTGCTCTACGCGTCGCTGACCGGCCGCTGGCCCGGTCCGGCACCGGCCTGGGGCATGCAGCCCGCGCCCGTCGAGCACGGCCGGCTGTTGAGCCCGCGCCAGGTGCGCGCCGGCGTACCGCGCTCCCTGGACGACATCTGTGACCGCCTGCTCGGTGACCCGCCGCGGCACCACGCGCCGCCGATCACCAGCGCGGCCGGCCTGTCCGCGGCGCTGTCCGGCGTCGTCGGCAGCTCGCACGAGCCGCCGAACCAGATGGACGCGACCGTCCAGGTCGCCCGCCAGAACGGCAGCGTCGACGACGCGACCCAGGTGGTACCGCAGGCCCCGCCGCCGGCGATCGACCCGACCCCGCAATCGACGTACGACGCGGAGCAGAACGGCTATCAGCCCCCACAAGCGGCGTACAGCCCGGCCACCGACACCCGTCCGCTACGCCGGCAGCCGCCGCCCGCGAACGGGAACGGCCGGCGCCGGCACGAGGAGCCGAAGGCCAAGGGCGGCTGGGGCGGCCGGATCCTGATCCTGCTCGCGATCCTGGCCCTGCTGTCGGTGATCGCGATGGCGCAGTTCCTGCTCAAGGGCGCGATGAACAACGACCAGAGCGGCGACGGCGGCACGAAGAACAGTGCCCCGCCGCAGACCAGCACCACCCCGTCGGCGACCACCGGCGGGAAGGCGACGATCGCGAGCGCCAAGGACTTCGACCCGGACGGCAACGGCAACGAGCACCCGGACGACGTTGCGAACACCTACGACGGCAAGGCCACCACGACCTGGACGACGATGTCGTACAGCCGGCCGAACCTCGGCGGCGAGAAGCCCGGTGTCGGTATCTACTACGACCTGGGCTCGCCCACGGATGTGTCGAAGGTGCTGGTCGCGCTGAAGGGCGACGGCACCAGCGTGCAACTGATGGTCCCGAAGAGCGACGGCGGCTCGGCGCCGACGGCGACGGACGGCTGGAAGCCGGTTGCCACCCAGGAGAACCAGCCTGAGGGTACGGTGACCCTGACGCCCTCGGCACCGACCGAGACGCAGTACGTGCTCGTCTGGCTGACGAAGCTTCCGAAGGAAGACGGCGGCAAGTACCGGGGCACGATCTCGGAGGTCACGATCCAGAAATGACCGCTCACGTGGACTCGGGCAATCCGCCGCCCCGGCCGGACGTCCCGCGCATCGGCGCGGACGCGCCGGTCCCGCAGGGCGCGGCCCAGCCTGCCGCAGCGATCGGTCAGGCGGGCGGACCGGTGAGCTACGACCAACTGGACGACCACGAGCTGCTGCGGATGCACGTGGCCGGCAACCCGGACACGTTCGGGTTCCTGGTCAAGCGGCACCGGGACCGGATGTGGGCGGTCGCGATCCGGACCCTCGGCGAACCCGAAGAGGCGGCGGACGCGCTCCAGGAGGCATTCATCTCGGCGTTCCGGCGGGCCGACTCGTTCCGCGGGGACGCGAAGGTGACCACCTGGCTGCACCGGATCGTGGTGAACGCCTGCCTGGACCGGATCCGCCGCCGTCAGGTGCGTGCCGCCGACCCGCTGCCCGAGGACGAGGACCGCGCCGCAGAGCTGGCCGGGCCGGCCGAGGACGACCCGGCCGAGGTCCGGGAGCGCCGGCTGGACGTGCTGAACGCGCTGAAGCAGATCAACGAGGACCAGCGCGCCGCACTGGTCCTGGTCGACATGGAGGGGTACTCGATCGAGGAGGCGGCCGCGATCCTCGACTGTGCCCCCGGCACGGTCAAGTCGCGCTGCGCCCGCGGTCGCGCCAAGCTGCTCCCGCTGCTGCGTCACTGGCAGACGACCCGGCAGACCGACGTACCGGAGAAATCCGCCGCGGAAGCGGTGGGAACCGAATGACCCGGTTCCCCGTCCTAGCGAAGTCGCCTGCCTCTGGCGACCGGACGACTGACGCCTTCGACCGGAGCTTCATATGACCACCCCGCGCACCTCCCGTGAGGAGGCGAGCCCCTGATGACCGATCCCGGTCTGCCGACCAGTGAGCACCTCGAGCACCTGGACACGGACACGATCGCCGACCTGATCGAGAACCTGCTGCCTGCCCCCGAGGCGCACCGCGCTCGTGAGCATGTGAAGGCATGCCCGGAGTGCCAGCAGACGTACGACGCCCTTCTGCAACTGACCACCGACCTGGCCGAGGAAGGCCGCAGCGACATCCCGATGCCGACCGACGTCGCCGAGCACCTCGACGCCGTGATCGTGTCCGAGTCGGTGCTGCGCGCGTCCACCGTCGGGGTGCACTCGCTGGCCCAGATCCGTGAGGAGCCGCGCCGGCACCTGCCGAAGCTGCTCGGCGCCGCGGCCGGTGTGGTGCTGATCGCCGCACTCGGCGTCGGCGTGGTGATCGCCACCAAGGACCAGGCAAACGAGGGCTCCGCCTCCGCCGACCCGAACACCCCGCCGGCCGACGCGGTGGCGGTCAGCACGAAGGACATCGGTCCGTCGACCCAGCGGTGGCTGGATCACACCCCGAATTCGATCATGCACGGCTCTGCCGACGAGCAGTCGTGCGCCCGGTCGTTCGCGACCGGCCAGGCGAATTCGAACGTGCGGCTGGTCCAGCCCGCCAAGATCGACGGCAAGCGGGCCACGATCATCGGATTGCAGGGTTCCGGGCCGGGCGAGGTCCAGGTCTTCGCGGTCACCGGATGTAGCGCCCCCGGCGGCGTAGCCACCTCGTTCTTCGAGACCACAGTCACGCTGCGCAACCGCTGAGTCCACGCGCCGTGCGGCAATGCGGTACGGCGGCCCGGCGATGGGTACCGTATTCACACGGTCCCACCCCACCACCCGGCTCCGGGGAATGGTCGGCCTCTAGGATCCGTTGAGTACGACGTCACTGTCTCGACGACACGAGGAACGCCTGCATGAGCGACACAGTTCGCAACGTCATCATTGTCGGCTCCGGCCCGGCCGGTTACACCGCCGCGGTGTACGCCGCCCGCGCGGCACTGGAGCCGTTGGTCTTCGAGGGCTCCGTCACCGCCGGTGGCGCGCTGATGAACACCACCGAGGTGGAGAACTTCCCCGGCTTCTCGCAGGGCATCATGGGCCCGGCGCTGATGGACGAGATGCGTACGCAGGCCGAGCGTTTCGGCGCCGAACTGGTGGCCGACGACGTGACCAAGGTCGACCTGACCGGCGAGATCAAGGTCGTCACCGACTCGGCCGGCACCGAGCACCGCGCCAAGGCCGTGATCCTCGCGATGGGTTCGGGCTACCGCAAGCTGGGCCTGCCCGACGAGGACCGGATGTCCGGGCACGGTGTGTCCTGGTGTGCGACCTGTGACGGCTTCTTCTTCCGTGACCACGAGATCGCGGTCGTCGGCGGTGGCGACTCCGCCGTCGAGGAGGCCACCTTCCTGACCAAGTTCGCGAAGAAGGTGCACCTGGTGCACCGCCGCGACGAGCTGCGGGCCTCGAAGATCATGGCCGACCGCGCGTACGCCAACGACAAGATCGAGTTCCACTGGAACTCCGCGGTCGACAAGATCCACGGTGACGACAAGCTCACCCACCTGACGTTGAAGGACACCGTCACCGGCGAGACCCGGGAGCTGCCGGCCACCGGTCTGTTCATCGCGATCGGCCACGACCCGCGCTCGGAGCTGGTCAAGGGCCAGGTCGAGCTGGACGCGGAGGGGTACGTGCTGGTGAAGCCGAACAGCACCGAGACCAACCTGCCCGGCGTGTTCGCCGCCGGCGACCTGGTGGACCACACCTACCGGCAGGCGATCACCGCGGCCGGCACCGGCTGTGCGGCCGCCCTGGACGCCGAGCGCTTCCTGGCCACCCTCGAGGACGCGGCGACCGCTGCCGCCGCCGCGGCCACCCAGCCCGTCTCTGTCTGACCTGACACCACCACCTGAAGGAGATACGCCCGTGGGCGAGAAGATGAACGCTGTCACCGACGCCGAGTTCGACGCTACGGTGCTGAAGAGCGACAAGCCGGTCCTGGTCGACTTCTGGGCCGAGTGGTGTGGCCCGTGCCGCCAGGTTTCCCCCATCCTGGAAGAGCTGGCGCAGGACCACAGCGACAAGATCACGTTCCTGAAGATGAACGTGGACGAGAACCCGGTTACCCCGAGCAACTACCGGGTTACCGGTATCCCTACCATCAACGTCTACGTAAACGGTGAGCTGGCCAAGTCCATCGTCGGCGCCAAGCCGAAGGCGGCGCTGCTGAAGGAGCTGGCCGACTTCACCGCCTGATGCAGCACGGCCTGAGCACCACCCGCCGCACGGCAAGGAGTAGTGACTGATGGAATCCCCGCACGGCGTCTACCGGATCGGCGACAGCGGTGAGGCCGTCGCCGAGATCGTCGGCAAGCTGCAACGGCTCGGGCTGCTGACCGGCGGCCACGACGTCTACGACGAAGCGGTCGCGAACGCCGTCCGGGGATTCCAGCAGGAACGTGGGCTGATGATCGACGGGATCGTCGGCCCGCAGACGTACCGGGCGATCGACGACGCGCGCTGGCGGCTGGGCGACCGGCTGCTGACGTACGTCCCGTCGCACCCGATGAGTGGTGACGACGTCCTGAGCCTGCAGGCGAAACTGCAGGAGCTCGGGTTCGCGGTCGCCCGGATCGACGGGATCTTCGCCGCGGACACGCAGCGCGCGGTGACCGAGTTCCAGCGCAACATGGGTCTGCCGGCCGACGGCACCTGTGGGCCGTCGACGTTCAAGGCACTGCAGCGGATCCGGCCGATGGCTACCGGCGGCCGTCCGGACGCACTGCGCGCGCGGGAAGCCGTCCGCGCCGCCGGCCCGCGGCTGTCCGGGAAGACCGTGGTGATCGACCCGGGTCACGGCGGCTTCGACTACGGCTGGGAGGGCTACGGCCTGCGCGAGTCCGACATCGCGTACGACCTGGCCGCCCGGATCGAGGGTCGGCTCGGCGCCACCGGCGTACGGGCGTATTTGTCGCGTGGGCGCGATCAAGGGCCGGACGAGCTGGCCCGGGCCGCGTTCGCGAACGAGACGGACGCGAACCTGTGCGTCTCCCTGCACACCGACGGGTCAATGAACCCGGCCGCGCAGGGCGTCGCGACGTACTTCTACGGCAACGACCTGCACGGCGCCACGTCGAGCGTCGGCGAGCAGTTCGCCGGCCTGGTGCAACGCGAGATCGTCGCCCGCACCGACCTGCTGAACTGCCACACCCACGCCAAGACCTGGGATCTGCTGCGCCGGACCAAGATGCCGGCGGTGCGCCTCGAGATCGGGTACGTCACGAACCCGCACGACTCCGCCCGCCTGGCCGACCCGGCCTTCCGCGACGTGATCGCCGAAGCGATCGTGGTCGCCATCCAGCGTGTCTACCTCCCCCCGGAACAAGACGCCGCCACCGGCATGCTCCGCTTCGGCCAACTCACGGTCTAACCAGCTCCTACAACACACGAGCCGGCTGCGCCGACCCAGCGAACCCCCGACCGGCGTTCAGGCACCCGCCGTCCTCGAGTCGTGGATTTCGGCAGCCGACCGCAACCTCGCCCCAAGCGGTGAAGGGCGGCGCATGCATTCTGAACAGGAGGTGTCCCGTGGCTGGGTAGTGCACCTGAGCGTGATTGTGTTCGTGCGTACGGTGTCTCGCTGGTGCTCTACCTGTCGAGCTTGCACACCATCGGCCGACTGGCGGGCACCGGGACTGTTCAGGGAGGGTTCATGGCGCATCCAGTCGTTCATGCCGAGATCAGGTCGGCGGATCCCGACAAGACCCGGGAGTTCTTCGCGGAGTTGTTCGGGTGGAAGGTCGCGTCCGAGGGCGCGGTTCCTGGATACACGTTCATCGACACCGGAGCCGAGGGCGGCCCGTACGTCGCCATCAGCCCGCGGCAGACCGCCGAGGACGAGGTGCTGTTCTTCGTGGCCGTCGAGGATGTCGCAGCGACTCTTGCGCGCGCCGAGGGGCTGGGCGGACATATCGTCCAGCCGGCTCGGCACGTGCCGGGCACCAGCTTCGGTGTGTTCGCCGACGCGCAGGGCCACAAGATCGGAGTCGCCGCCACCGAGTGATGGGCTACTCCTTTTCGAGTGCGATCTTCGGGAGGGCGCGGTCGAGGCTGCTCGGTAGCCACCAGGCGCGGTTGCCGAGTAGCCGGAGTACTGCTGGGACGATGACGCAGCGGATCAGGAGTGCGTCGAGCAGTACGGCGGTCGCCAGGCCCAGGCCGAACTGCTTCAGCATCCGGTCCGGGCTCAGCAGGAAGGCGCCGAAGACCACGATCATGATCGCGGCCGCCGCCGTGATCACGCTGCCTGTCGTCGCCAGCCCTTCCCGGACCGCGACCTGTGCATCGCCCGTACGCCGCCACTCCTCGTGGATCCGGGACACCAGGAAGACCTCGTAGTCCATCGACAACCCGAACACAATCGCAAAGATCATCACCGGGACGAACGCCTCGATCGGTCCGGACTGCGCACCGAACCAGCCCTGCTGGAACACCAGTGTGATCACCCCGAGCGAGGCGCCGATGCTGAGCAGATTGAGTACGGCGGCCTTCAACGGGATCAGCACCGACCGGAACACAGCCATCAGCAGCAACGCCGACAAGCCCACCACGACCAGCACGAAGATCGGCAGCCGCTTGCTCACCGCGGCAGCGAAGTCGTCCGCAGCTGCCGTCGACCCACCGACCAAGTACGTCGCATTGGTCCGTGACTCCAACGTCGGCAACGTGTCGTCGCGCAACCGCTGCACGAGGTCGCTCGTCGCCGCGTCCTGCGGAGCCGACTTCGGGAACGCCAGCACCGTGGCGATCTTGCCGTCCGGCGTCACCTGCGGCGGCGTCACCGCGGCGATCCCGGGATCAGCGGCCAACGTCTGCCCGAGCGCCTGCGCCGCAGCCTGATCCCCCTCGGACACCACGACCAATGGACCGTTGAACCCGGGCCCGAAGCCTTCCGCCAACAGGTCGTAGGCCTTCCGGCTCGTCTTCGCCGGATCGTCCGTCCCCGCGTCCGCGAACCCGAGCCGCATCCCCAACGCCGGAAGCGACAACGCCACCAACGCGAGAACGCCGAGCACCAACGGCACCCACGGCCCACGCTGCACAACGCCGGCCAGCTTCCGCCAACCGTCGCCAGGCGTACGCCGTTGCTTCGCGGCATGCTTGCGCACGCTCCGCTCGATCCGCTTCCCGAAGAGCGTCAGCAACGACGGCAGCAACGTCACGGCAGCGAGCATCGTCATCAGCACGGTCAACGTGACCCCGAGCGCCACGCCTTGCAGCGAACCGAGTCCCAACGCCAGCAGGCCGAGCAGCGCGATGACGACGGTGCAGCCGGCGAACATCACCGACCGGCCCGCGGTGTCCAGGGCAACGACCTTCGCGTCGGCCTCGCCGTTCAGCAACTCGTGGCGATAGCGCGAGAAGATCAGCAACGCGTAGTCGATGCCGACACCGAGCCCGACCAGCATCATCACCGGCGTCGTGTACTCCGGGACCGTGAACAGGTGCGACGCGAGCATCAGCAACGCGACCGTGCTGCCGACCGCGAACACCGCGGTCAACAGCGGAAGCGTTGCCGCAAGCAACGATCCGAAGAGGAACACCAGGATCACCAACGCAGCCAGGATTCCCGCACCCTCGGACGCGCCACCCGAACTCTCGGCAGCGTTCCGGGCCAGATCTCCCCCGGCCTCGACCTGGAACCCCGGCCGCGCGAAGTCCTGCGCTCGATGGATGATCGTCCGGACGTCGTCCACCGGCATGTCCGCCACGGCGACATCCAGTCCGACCGTCGCATACGCCGTACGTCGATCTGTCGACATGGCACCCGGACCGGCGAACGGGTCGGCGACCGAGACGACGTGCGGGAGCCCGCGGACCACCGCGAGCATCGACGCGACCCGCGACTTCTCCGCGTCGAGGCCGCCGTCAGCCTGGAAGACGAGCTGGACCGAGGCCGTGTCCCCCTTCGGCTGGTGCGCCGTGAAGATGTCCGTCACCCGCTGGGAGTCGGTGCCCGGCAACGAGTTGTCGTTCTTGTAGGTGGCGCCGACCACCGTCGCCGCCGCGGTGACCGCCGCCAGCACGAGCACCCAGAGCAGGAGCGCCAGGCCGGCGTGCCGCATCGCCCACCCGGACACCCGGTGCAGCAGACCGGGCCGGGCGGCTTGTCGGATCTCGGTGTCCATCGTCATAGTGAATCCCTGATAAGTAGATTGGCTACATGTTGCCTCTCGACAGTAGCAGGCATATGAGTAGACTGGCTACATGAAGGCGGATGCGCTGCGTGGACACCTGGACCCGATGATCCTGGCGGTCGTCGAGCACGAACCGCTGCACGGCTACGCGATCATGGAGGCGTTGCTGGAGCGCAGCGGCGGTGAGCTCGATCTGCCCACCGGCACGCTCTACCCGGCGCTCCGGCGGCTCGAGCGGGCCGGTTACCTGGCCAGCGAATGGAGCACGGTCGGCGGGCGGAAACGCCGTACGTATCAGCTCACCGGCGCCGGTACGAAGATGCTTGCCTCAGGCAAGCAGGAGTGGTTGACGTTCCGCGCGGTGGTGGAAGGCGTGCTACGCCCGGGCCAGGCGTAGGCAGCGTCCCGCGTGCAACGCCACCAGGAACAGCGGCAGGACGACAAAGCCGACGACGACGGTGAGGTCGAGTGATCCGACCGGGCTCTGGCTGCTCACCGGCATCGCGAGGCTGATGAGGCCGACCGCCGTCGCACCGACAAGCGCGAAGATCCCGGTGACGCGGCTGACGTGGTCCCGGACGACCGGGTGGCGCATCCCGATGCCGGCCGCGAGGACAGCCAGCACGGCGCCAGCTATGACCACAGATCCGACGCCCCGCACAAGGTCCTGGAGGAAGTCGTTCAGCGGGGACCTGGTAGGCGCGTCCTGACTCCACGCCCAGACTCCTTGCCGCCAGATGAGCGGCTGGACGATCAACGACGCGAACAGCAGCATCGCGGTTAGCCGGCCCTGGCTGACCGCCAGCTCGGCCCGATAGCCCGGCGCGACCTCCTCGAGCGTCCCGAACTCGGCCACCGCGTGCTTCTCCGCGTCGTACCTGTCCAGCCCGTCCGCCTCGAAGGCCTCGGTGGCGTCGGTCAGGTGGTCGCGGGCCTCGGCCAGCAGGTCCGCCTTGCGGCGCCGAGGCCCCCAGAGTTCCTTGCTCAGCGCAGCCAGGTACTCGTCGATGGGCACCCCTCCAGTATGGGGACGACTCCGGGGTTTCACGTCCGGGGTCCCACTGACTCGCCCCTGAGCTTCGTCGTACGGCGCCGTACGACGAAGAATCCGACGTACCCGATCACCACCAGGGCGAACCCGACCTTCTCCGCGACCGGCGTCGCACCGTCGGGCCACAGCCAGCCGTTGAGGTAGTGCTGGATGTAGCCGCCCGCGTACACGCTCTCGCCGCCTTCACGGCGGAAGAACTTCTCGGTCGCCGTCACCGGGCAGCCGAAGTCGACCAGCACGATCACCAGGTTCCACACCACGATGCCGAGGTGGACCCAGATCAGCTTCGGCCAGCGCCACGCAAGAAACGCGCCGATCGCGAAGAACAACAGCAAGGCACCGTGCGCGATCATCACCACGTCGGCCAGCGCCCGCCACACCACTGGCTACTCCGGGCCTGATCTCAGGGCATCGCGAACCGTCACCGGCCCGGCCGGGGCCTTCTCCGGCCTGATCGCGCCCATCAGGCGCTCGACGGCGGCCTCCATCTCGCTGCGCCAGGTGATCGCCGAACGCAGGTCCAGCCGCAGCCGCGGATTGCGTGGGTGCTCTCGTACCACCGTGAAGCCCACCGCGCACAGGAAGTCGGTCGGCCAGACACAGCCCGGCCCGTCCCACCGCGAGTCCCCGAACGCCTCCACGGCCCGGAAGCCGCGCTTCAGGACGTCCTTGGCGACCGCTTGGACCAGGATCTTCCCGAGCCCGAGTCCCAGGTACCGCGGGCGGATCCGGCCGGTCGCGAGGACGACGGCGTCCGGGCTGACGGGCGCGGTCGGAAACGCCTGAATCCGGGGCAGGTACGTCGCCGGCGCGTACACCGCGAACCCGGCCGGCTCGTCGTCGACGTACAGAACGATCCCGGCGGTCCCCCAGTCGAGCAGCAACTGGGACAGCCAGGCTTCCTTCTCCAGCCCGGTGTCACCGTCCCGGGCCGCCTGGCGCGCGGCCACCGGGTCCAGTTGCCAGAACACACAGTCACGGCACGGCACCGGAAGCTCACCGAGATTGGCGAGCGTCAGCGGTTCCACCCGTCGGGCCATCAGCGCATCCGATCGGCAATACAGGCTGTTAGCTTCGTCACGGTCCGTATGTCATCGGGCGGCTGGCTCGGCCGCCGGTTCGGGGACGGGGACCGGGGTCCGCGCGTCCGTGGTGCGGGTCGCCTGAGGAGCGACGTACCGCTGCTGCACCTGCCCTGCGGGTTGCCGCCTGAACAGCTCGCCCGCGAACCCGGCCAGCACGCCCACCGCCAAACCACCGAGCGTCCAGCCGGCTGTCCTGCCCACGCTCATCCTTGATCCGCCTTCCGAGTCCACCTCTCAGGCCGCACCAGCCGGGCCGGCTGTCTCAGCAGCCAGATTCCGGCATGGTCGAACCTGCCCCTATAAGGCATGGTAGTGAGAGGTCACGCCGATCCCCAGCCCCGACTGGGGTCTGTCGACGTAACCTGGTGACTTCCCCCTCGATCACCGTTGGAGTGGCCCCCGTGAGTGCTGACGTGCCCGATGTCCGGCAGACCCGACTCGACAACTACGTCGAGGCGTACGCAGCCCGGACCAAGGGCATGACCGCATCGGAGATCAGAGCGCTGTTCTCGGTCGCCAGCCGGCCGGAGGTGGTGTCGCTGGCCGGCGGCATGCCGAACATCGGCGGTCTGCCGCTCGACGTCGTCGGCGGCGCGGTCCGCGACCTGGTGACCGACAACGGCGCCACCGCGATGCAGTACGGCTCCGGGCAGGGCGATCCGGCGCTCCGCGACCAGATCTGCGACATCATGCGGCTGGAGGGCATCGAGGCCCATCCCGACGACGTCGTGGTCACGGTCGGCAGCCAGCAGGCCGTCGACCTGGTGACGCGGGTGTTCTGCGATCCCGGCGACGTGGTCATCTGCGAGGCACCGTCGTACGTCGGCGCGCTCGGCGTCTTCCGCGCGTACCAGTGTGAGGTCGTACACGTCGCGATGGACGACGACGGCGTCGTACCGGAGGCGCTGGAGCAGGCAATCGCGTCGGTGCGGGCGGCCGGCAAGCGGATCAAGTTCTTCTACACGATCCCCAACTTCCACAACCCGGCCGGGGTTTCGCTGTCCGACGAGCGGCGGGCGCGGGTGCTGGAGATCTGCCAGCAGGCCCAGCTGCTGATCCTCGAGGACAACCCGTACGGGTTGCTCGGGTTCGAGGGCGAGCCGCAGCAGGCGCTACGGGCGGCGGATCGCGAAGGCGTCATCTACCTCGGTTCGTTCTCGAAGACGTTCGCCCCCGGGTTCCGGGTCGGTTGGGCCGTCGCGCCGCACGCCGTACGGGAGAAACTCGTGCTGGCACAGGAGTCCGCGACGCTGTGCCCACCGACGTTCAGTCAGCTCGCGATCTCGTCGTACCTGGTCCGGCACGACTGGATGGGGCAGGTGAAGCAGTTCCGGGAGATGTACCGCGAGCGCCGCGACGCGATGCTCGCGGCGTTGACGGAAAAGATGCCAGCGGCAACCACCTGGACGCGGCCGACGGGTGGGTTCTACGTCTGGCTGACGTTGCCGGAAGGGCTGGACGCGAAGGCGATGCTGCCCCGGGCGGTCACGGCGCGGGTCGCGTACGTGCCCGGAACGGCGTTCTTCGCCGACGGTTTCGGCTCCCAGTGCATGCGGCTGTCGTACTGTCATCCGACGCCGGAGCGCATCACCGAAGGCGTCGGCAGGCTCGCCGCGGTGATCAACGAGGAGCTCGAGCTCCGGCAGACGTTCGGCCCACTGACACCAGGCGCCGGGCACGGCTACGACGCCCCAGGGCCAGAACTGAGCTAGGTTCCGGTTCGCAAAGGTTGCGCAAGGGACCTACGGGCGGGCGGGGGTCCAGGATGCGGTAGGGGTACCGTTCGAGTGGGCCTCGGGACCGGCGACCGTGCCGGAGTCGCCCACGAGTGATCGGGATATTTGTGATGAGTGATCTGGGTCGAGTGCTGGTACTGGCAGGTGGACTGTCGCACGAGCGGGACGTCTCGCTGAGGTCCGGCCGCCGAGTGGCGGACGCCCTGCGCAGTGTCGGCGTGGAGGTCGAGCAGCGCGACGTCGACGCCTCCCTGGTCGATCGTCTGCGCCAGGATCCCCCGGACGCGGTCTTCCCCGTCCTGCACGGCGTCACCGGCGAGGACGGCGCACTCCGCCAGGTCCTCGACCTGTACGGCGTTCCGTACGTCGGAGCCGACGCGGCAGCGTGCCGCACGGCGTTCGACAAGCCCGTGGCCGCGACGGTCGTCGGCGCTGCGGGCCTGCACACCCCCGCGTCGGTCGTGCTCGGGCATGACACGTTCCGCGAACTGGGTGCCGCCGCGCTGATGGAGGCGGTGATCCAGCAGGTCGGTCTGCCGCTGGTCGTGAAGCCGGCGCGGGGCGGTTCGGCGCTGGGTGCGTCGATCGTGCGGTCTGCCGAGGAACTGCCGTCGGCGATGGTGAACTGCTACGCGTACGGTCCGGTCGCGTTGATCGAGCAGTACATCGACGGGACCGAGGTGGCCGTGACGGTCGTCGACGTCGGCGACGGACCGCGGGCACTGCCTGCGGTGGAGATCCGGCCGGACTCGGGTTTCTACGACTACGAGGCGCGCTACACGGCTGGGGCGACACAGTTCGTCGTACCTGCGCGACTGGAGCCTGAAGCCGCCGGTGCGTGCGCTGCAGCCGCTGTACAGGCGCACCAGGCACTGTGCCTGCGTGACCTGTCCAGAACGGACCTCGTCGTGGACGCGGCCGGTGTGCCGTGGTTCCTCGAGGTGAACGTGGCGCCCGGAATGACCGAGACGTCACTCGTCCCCCTGGCCGCCGAGGCAGCCGGCATCGAACTCGGCGTCCTCTGCCGCGACCTCCTCGCCACCGCAGCAGCCCGCTGACCCCCGAAGTCCCCATGCCCGACCCCCACGACCCACCGCCCCCCGCCCCCGCCAGCACATCCGATACCAGGGCCCCCGGCACCACGGATGTCGTAAGGTCCGACGCCACGGATCCAGGGACCTCCGGCGCCACGGGTCCTGCGAGCTCCGAGGCGGCGGGTCCCGGACTCTCCGGCGACGCGGGTGGTGGGAGTTCTGGTCGGCCGCTGTGGCGGACGGCTTTGGCGCCTCGGTGGGTCGGGCTTCTCGTGCTCGCCCTGGCGCTCGCGTCGGTCATGACGGTCATGGGGGTGTGGCAACTAGGTGTGTATCGGTCGAAGACGGCCGACGCCACCGCCCAGCGCGCTGCCGCACCTCCGGTCCCTCTGCAGTCCTTGTTCTCGATCGACGACGGCCTGCCGTCGAAGGCTGTCGGCCGTCGAGTCACCGTGGACGGCACCTGGGGCCCGGCCGCGGACCAGGTCCTCGTCGCCGACCGCCTGCAGGACGGTCGAGCCGGCCTGTGGGTCGTTTCGCCGTTGAAGCTCTCCAGCACCGACGCGGTGATGATTGTCCGCGGATGGGTCGCTTCACCTTCTGACCCGGCCGTCACGCCGCCCTCAGGACCGGTGCGATTGAGCGGGTCCGTGGTGGCATCAGAGGCCGAGGACTCGTCGGACGATGCCGCCAAGGGACGAGTGCTGTCGTCACTGCGGATCCCGACAATCGTGCACCTGGTGAACTACCGGGTGTACGACGCGTTCGTCGTACAGTCCGCCGTGGACTCAGGCGTCGTACCCTCCCCCGCACCCGCGGTCGTCGCACCACCCCCGCCCCCCACAGACCACGCCGGCCTCCGCAACGTCGCATACGCCGTCCAGTGGTGGATCTTCGCCGCCTTCACCCTCTGGATGTGGGCCCGCATGGTCCTGGACGCCCACCGCGAACCCAAAGAAGCCACGCCAACCACCCCCGGCCCAGACGCCCCCGCGACAGACGGCTCCGCGCCGGGCGACTCCGGGACCGGCGACTCCGGGACAGGTGACCGTGTCGGGGAGGGTGTGGAGTCAAGCGGTACCGTTTCAGCGTGACTTCCTCTGCCGACCCCGCCACCTCCGCCGGCGCGCAGCCGCTCACCCCGGCCGTCCGCGGCGCGCTGACCCGCTACCGCGTGATCGCGTACGTCGTCGGCGTGATGCTGCTCATGCTGCTGTTCGTAGCGATGCCGCTGAAGTACCTGGGCGACAACCCCGGCGCGATGAACGTGATTGGCCCCCTGCACGGCTTCCTGTACGTCGTGTACCTGCTCGGCACGTTCGACCTCTTCCGCCGAGTCCGCTGGTCCTTCCCCCGCCTGGTCCTGATGGCCGTCGCCGGAACAATCCCCTTCCTCTCGTTCTACGCCGAACGCAAAACCACCCACGAACTCCTCGGCCGCTAACCTCATCACACCGCTCCGTTACGCGCGACCGCGACCGCCTCGCCCACCCGCCGCGCAGATCGCTCCAACCACTGACGGGTTGTGTCACCGGTAACGCGGACTACATCGCGCCACCGACCACATAACCCGCCATCGGTCGCCCGAGCCAGCACCGGCGAAGGACACGAGACCCGCGGGCAGGACGCGAGACCCACGGCGGGGAGCGAGACCCGCGGGGCAGGACGCGAGGCCGGGGGCGCACGCCGCGAGGCCCGGGCAGGGCGCGAGGTCCGGGGGCCGGACGTGGGACCCGCGGCGCAAGGGGCGAGACCCGCGGCGCAGGCCGCGAGGCCCGGGCGCAGGCTGCGAGGCCCGGGGCGCAGGCCGCGAGGCCCGGGGCGCAGGCGCGAGATCCGGGGGCCGGACGTGGGACCCGCGGCGCAGGCCGCGAGGCCCGGGGCGCGGGAGGCGAGATCCGGGCGCAGGGCGTGGAACCCGCGGCGCAGGGGCGAGAGGCCCAGGAACCGGACGCGCGGTGCAAAGCGCGCCCGGGGGCGAGAGGCGGAGACCGGACGCGCGGTGCACGACGCGGACGGCGGTGATCGGGACTGGGAACAGGAAGCGGCTACTGGGCACCTGCTATTTCATGTCCCCGGTAGCCGTTTCCGTCTCCGCCCTCCACCAGTGCCCCCACCGCCGCCCGCCCGCGTACTGCTCCGCAGTCGACGACTCGGTCCGCTCGAATGCAGAGCTTGACCCGCGATCCGGACGAGGCCGTGGTGGACTCCGTGTCGATGGCCGAGCTGCTCAAGCTGCGGAGCGGCGTCGCCGCCGACACGGTCCTGCTGGAGCGCCTGTCCCCGACGGAGCGGGCCACATTCATACCCCGATGGATGTTCGGGTTCGCCCGACAATCCGCGACTGCCGAACCGGACATCTACCCGACGCCGCCGCGAAGTAGGCGCCAACCCACCCTTCTCAACCGGCCTTCCCAACCCACCCACACGCAATGTTTCACATGAAACATTGCGCCACGCGCCGACATAGATTTGTCGACATATCTCCCTGGCGATCTATTGCACTAGTTCACGCCACGAACTAGCTCTGTGAGCGTGATCCTAAGCCGCCTCGGCGAACTTACATCCCTGTGATTCCCGGCCCCAATCCCACCGAGAGCCGCCTCAGCAGCCCCCTTGACGGCCGGCTAGGCCCCAAAATCACGCCGTACGGCGTAATGGAGGCGAACCGCGCCGGCCGCGTCCGACTGCGCCGACAGCAGCTGCAGTCGCGTCGGAGACTCGCCGACCGCGAGTGGCGATCCATCCATGACCGATGGCGTCCCGAGTCCACCGATCAGTGCGGGCGCCAGCGTCAGGTGCAGTTCGTCGATCAGATCTGCCCGCAACAGCGCACCGTTCAGTCCGCCGCCGGCGTTCGACAGGATGCACGTAACACCGAGTTCCGTTCCCATCGCAGCCACTGCTCGGCTCAGATCGACACGCTCCTCGCCGACCACGAGGTAGCAGATGCGTTCCCGGCGGAGGTATCCGAGATAGTCCGCGGGAGTCGACCGCGCCACCAGGACCAGCGCGTCCCAGTTCTCGTGTCTCTCCGTCCAGCGCACCCGTCCGCGACTGTCGACGACGGTGAACCACATGTGCAACGGCGATCGCTGCTCGATGACCTCCGCCGGAAGGTAATGCTCGTAGAGCCCGACCGGGTCCCCGTCGTACGCGGGCAGCTCAGTAGGGATCTCGTCCTCACTCACCAAGCTGCCGCTGCCCTCCAGGACGGCATTACACCCATACCGCTGCCTGACGACCTCCATGACGTCGATCGCAGCCGAGTCCGGCGACTGCGGCTTCATCGATGCCCACAGTTCCGAACTCGGCCGATGCATCAAGAGTGCGTTCCGGGTGAGCGCGACTTTGCCGTCGACACTCGCCTCCACGTTGACCACCACACGCGGTCGCTTCTGCACTGCGTCCTCCCCCAGGTCGCTGAATGGGTGGACGCCAAGTTCTACCAGCGGCCGCCGACAATTCGGCAGGCTTACTCGGAGCTGGACCGCGGAAGTGTGGTCAGGCGTCGGTCGACTTGCCGGGGTCCATCAGACTGACGATGCGCTCCAGGTCGTCCACGGAGGCGAACTCGACGGTGATCTTGCCCTTGGTCTTTCCGAGGTCGACCTTGACGCGGGTCTCGAACCTGTCGGAGAGCCGGTCGGCCAAGTCGACCAGCCGTGGTGCGACTGGCTTGTTCCGGCGGCGCGCCGGAGTGGGGTCCTCGGCACTCATGTCGCCGAGCGAAACGATCTCCTCGACCGTCCGCACCGACAGGCCCTCGGCGACGATCCGCTGCGCGAGCCGCTCGATCGCGTCTCCGCTGGGAAGACCGAGCAGCGCCCGCGCATGGCCGGCGGACAGCACACCGGCCGCGACCCGGCGCTGAACAGAGGCCGGCAACTTCAGCAGTCGCAGGGTGTTGGAGATCTGCGGCCGCGACCGCCCGATCCGCGTCGCGAGGACTTCCTGCGTGCACCCGAAGTCGTCGAGCATCTGCTGGTACGCCGCCGCCTCTTCCAGCGGGTTCAGCTGGCTCCGGTGCAGGTTCTCCAGGAGCGCGTCCCGCAGCATCGCGTCGTCCGACGTGTCCCGCACGATCGCCGGGATCGTCGCGAGCCCCGCCTGCTGCGTCGCCCGCCAGCGGCGCTCGCCCATGACGAGCTCGTACGAGTCGCCCTCGAGCCGGCGTACGACGATCGGCTGCAGGAGTCCGATCTCCTTGACGGAGTGGACGAGCTCCTCCATAGCCTCCTCGTCGAAGACCGTCCGTGGCTGCTTCGGGTTCGGTGTGATCTTGTCGACGTCGATCTCCGCGAACGACGCCCCCGGCACCGCGGCCAGTTCCGGCCCCTGGGGCTCCACCGGCGTCGTCACCGGAGGTGCCCCCGGGATCGAGCTCGACTTGCTGCCGAGGGTCGTGCTGCCAGGCGCCGGCGAGCTGGGGATCAGCGCACCAAGTCCGCGTCCGAGTCGGGTGTTCATCGCGCTCCCTCGAGGTCGACATCCTGCTGAGCTACTGCTGGCCTACCACAACGCGCACCGGAGTCCGCTACTCCCGTACCGGCTCCCGTGTCCCGTTTCACGTGAAACGGCTGCGTCAGGCGTTGTTCCGCATCGCGATTTCGCGGGACGCCTCGAGATAGGACAGTGCACCGGCCGACGCCGGGTCGTACGCGAGCACGGTCTGCCCGTGGCTCGGAGCTTCCGAGATCCGCACCGAGCGCGGTACGGCGGTCCGCAGTACGGCGTCCTTGAAGTGGCCACGTACCTCGGCAGCAACCTCGCCGGCCAGCTTCGTGCGGGCGTCGTACATGGTCAGCAGGATCGTCGACACGTCGAGCCCGGGGTTCAGGTGGGACTTGACCATGTTGATGTGGCGGAGCAGCTGCGACAGCCCCTCCAGCGCGTAGTACTCGCTCTGGATCGGGACCAGCACCTCGCGTGCGGCGGTCAACGCGTTCACCGTCAGCAGGCCGAGCGACGGCGGGCAGTCGATGAAGACGTAGTCGTACTTCTCGCCGGCGGCCTCGGTCTCGGCCAGGTGGGCCTCGAGCACGGTCTTCAGCCGGCTCTCGCGCGCCACCAGGCTGACGAGCTCGATCTCAGCGCCGGCCAGGTCGATCGTTGCCGGGACCACCTGGATCCCGGGGTGTTCTGCGCACGGCTGGATCAGCTTGCTGAGCGGCTCACCTTCGATGACCGCCTCGTACACCCCCGGCGTACCTTCGGCGTGGTCGATACCCAGGGCCGTCGACGCGTTGCCCTGCGGGTCGAGATCGATGACCAGGATCTTCGCGCCGTAGAGAGCTAGGCCGGCTGCGACGTTGACCGTCGTCGTGGTCTTGCCGACACCACCCTTCTGGTTGGCGACGACGAAGACTCGGGTCTGGTCGGGCAGCGGGAACTCGCGGCCCATCGTGCGTCCTTCATTCACCAGCAAGGTCCGTTCGGTCGCGGCGGCGATCGGAGTCTCGAGGAGTCGTCGCTGAAGCTCGTCCGACGTGGCCCGCGCGGCGATCTGTGCGGCAGTCATAGCGCCCATTCCAATAGGTGCGGGACTTGGCCCGAAGAGGATGTCTGTAGGGGTCGGAGCGGGTCTACCCCCAGCTCCATCCACAGGCTTCTGTGGATGAATTCCCGTCTGCGAGGGCAGTTTCATGCGGTCGTCATCCACAGGCGGTGGAGACTCCGAAAGGTCCGGCTCGACGTCCACCAGTGACGCCGAATCAGACCCGGAACCATCATCCCGCATGTCCGGCGTTTCACGTGAAACGGACGCCGGGTCGTCGGCCACCGGACTGTCGAGACCGGCTGCCGCAGCGGCCTGGAGTCCCGAGGTGTCGATCGGTGGCGACAGGGGCGGCTGCTCGGCAGCCGGTGTCGAAGAGGTCGGCACTGCGGCGGTGGGAGCGGGCTCGTGACTCACCACACGAACGGCGGAGTCTGGTTCGGTCGGCCAGCCGATGCCCTGTGACGACGTCGGCACGCCGGTGCTCTTCTCGGGCCACCCGAGGGCACGACTCACCAACCCGCTCACCTCCCGTGTCTTCCGTGCCGGGATCCCCCTGCAGCACGTCCGGCCACAATACTCACCACAGTCGTGGGGTTGGCCAGTTCCTCGCCGCCGAGTTGGTGAATATGACAAACCTCTGCGCCGAGCTTCATCAATTCGCGCTCTGAGGCGTCCAGTTCCTCCTCTGCAGACGCCCCTTTCATCGCCAGCATGAGTCCGCCCTCGACACACAACGGCAGACACCACCTGGCCAGCTTGGCCAACGGAGCGACGGCCCGAGAGGTCACCACGTCGTACGAGGCCGGCGGCAGGTCCTCCGCCCTCGCGCGTACGACTGTCGCGTTCTCCAACTCGAGCAGGTCGACCGCTTCGTCGAGGAAGGTGGTGCGTCGCAGCAACGGCTCGACGAGATCGACCTGGAGATCGGGGCGGACGATCGCGAGCACGATGCCCGGCAGGCCCGCACCGGTGCCGACGTCGGCGACCGATGACTCCTCCGGGATCAGCCGCTCGACGACGGCACAGTTCAGCAGGTGACGATCCCAGAGCCGCGGTACCTCCCGCGGCCCGATCAGTCCTCGCAGAGTCCCCTCGGTCGCCAGCAACTCGGCGTACACCGAAAGCGGCACCGCCGCCCGTGGAAACAGCTTGTCCACGAGCGGCGGTGTTTCACGTGAAACGTCGTTCACGACAGCACAGTCATGGTTGGATCACCACGCGGCGGCGGGGTTCTTCGCCCTCGGACTCCGACGTCAGGCCGGCGGCCGCGACGACGTCGTGCACGACCTTGCGCTCGAACGGCGTCATCGGGTCCAGCCGCACCGGGGTGCCGGTTGCCTTCGCCTCCTCGACCGCCTTGCGACCGACCTCCTCGAGCTCCGCCTTCCGGTTGGCCCGGTAGTTCGACACGTCGAGCATCAGTCGCGACCGCTCACCGGTCTCCCGGTACACAGCGAGCCGGGTCAGCTCCTGGAGCGCCTCCAATACCTTGCCGTTCTCGCCGACCAGGTTGGTCAGCTCGGCGCCGACGATGGAGACCGCGGCCCGGTCGCCGTCGATGTCCATGTCGATGTCACCGTCGAGATCGGCGATGTCGAGCAGTTCCTCGAGATAGTCCGCCGCAATATCGCTCTCGGCCTCGAGCGCCTTCAGGCGGTCGGCGGCGGAGTTCGTACCGGCGGACTGCTCCGCCGTGTCGGTGTTCTGCATGCCGTCAGTCACGGGCACTCCTTTAAAAATTGCTCACAATGTCGGGATCCGCCTCACGGGGACCCCGTCGTCCAAAAGCGCCGCATTCACAAGCAAAAGGGACTCGAGGTGCGCGGGTCAGCGCGAACCGCCGGAGCGCTTCTGCGCCGCCTTCTTCTGCGCGGCCGACTTCGCCGCGGGCTGGCGCTTCGCTCCCGTGCCCTTCTTGCCGGCCGGCTGCTTCTTGGCAGCACCGGCCTGAGTCTTCTTCGGAGTGTCCTGCGGCCGGGGAGCGTCCTCCGGAGCCGACGAGGACGTCTGGCCGTTGTTCGACGCGGCCGGACCGCTTCCCGCCGGACCGGTGGTCTTCCGGTCGCTGCGAGACTGCCGCTTCGGCTGCTGCCGCTGCGCCGGACGACGGTCGGTCGTGTCGGTGTCGGTCGCAGCGTCCGCCGTACCCGGCACGCCCTCGTCGGCCGAGCGGCCGTGGCGCAGGTTGCTCTCACGCTTCCGGGCCTGCATGGCGTCGTACGCCGGAGTGCCCGGAGCGGGGTTGCGGCGGATCACGTAGAACTGCTGGCCCATGGTCCACACGTTGGAGACGAACCAGTAGATCAGCACACCGATCGGGAAGTTGAAGCCACCGACGAGGAAGAAGATCGGGAAGACGTACAGCATGATCTTCTGCATCTGCGCGGCCTGGCCGGTGAGGGCCTCCTTCGGCATGTTCTTGCGCATCAGCTGCAGCTGCGTCGTGAACATCGTCGCCGTCATCAGGATGATCAGCACGATCGCGACGACCTTGACGTTGCCGGCGCCGTCGCCGTTCGCCTTCAGGAAGGTCTGCGAGATCTCGGCGCCGAAGATCTTCGCGTGCTGCAGCGACTGGACGTGCGAGTCCATGATGCTGCTGTGCGTCTTGCCCTTCGACGCGTAGTCGAGCACCCGGAACAGGGCCAGGAAGATCGGCGACTGCAGCAGCAGCGGCAGGCACGAGGAGAACGGGTTGGTCCCGGTCTCCTTGTACAGCTTCATCATTTCCTGACCGAGCTTCTCCCGGTCGTGGCCGTACTTCTTCTGCAGCTCCTTCATCTTCGGCTGCAGCAGCTGCATGTTCCGGCTGGAGCGGATCTGCCGGACGAAGAGTGGAATCAGCAGCGTCCGGATGACGATCGTCAGGCCGGCGATCGAGAGCGCCCAGGCCCAGCCGCTGTTCGGGTCGAACACCTGGCTGAGCAGCCAGTGCCACCCGACCAGCAGTGCCGATACGGCCCAGTACAGCGGCGTCATCACCGTGTTGAACAGGTCTACGATCCCGTCCCACACCGCGAGCCCGGGGATGGCCAGAAGAGTCACTCACACACCTCGCTGCACAGGCCCGGCGTCGGCGGACGGTCCGGGCTGGTTGGCGGAGACAGTGTGGTGACCGTCTCCGCGCTGGTCGACATCTCTGGGAGGAACGGGGTCGTAGCCTCCGGGGTTCCACGGGTGGCAGCGAAGGAGTCGTCTCCCCGCCAGCCAGCTACCGCGCACCGCACCGTGGCGTTCGACCGCTTCCAAGGCATACGCCGAACAACTCGGGTAGAACCTGCAGACCTGCCCGTAGAGCGGGCTGATCAGCAGTCGGTACAACTTCAGGAAACCGATGATCCCGCTGCGCACGGGATTGACGCGCATCATGGCCGCAGCACCCGGCTCAGGGCGCCGTCGACGTCGGCCGCGAGCTCGTCGTACGACGCCGCGGCGGACGACGGGAGCGCGCGGACGACAGTCAGGCTGCCGGCCGGGAGATCGGACAGCCGCGTGGCCATCACCGCACGCAGACGGCGGTGGACCCGGTTCCGCAGAACCGCGTTGCCCACCGCCTTGTTCACAACGAATCCGACGCGCGCCGGGCCGGATTCACCGGCCTGCGCCAGCACGTGCAGAACCACCACGCGTCGCGCCGCGCGCCGTCCGGACCGGACGGCGCGACGGAAGTCGTCGGACCGGCGCAACCGGTTCGACGCGGGCAACACGAGGTGGTCACCGTCAAATGGGTCGCTCAGGCCGCGAGGCGCTGACGACCCTTGCCACGGCGGGCGGCGATGATCGCGCGACCCGCACGGGTACGCATCCGAAGACGGAAGCCGTGCTTCTTGTGCCGACGACGGTTGTTCGGCTGGAACGTCCGCTTGCTCACTGGAATGACTCCGGTTACTCGAGAACACAAAATGTCGACAAATCCACTGATTGGATCTGTCCAAGGTGCCTGTCCTGCACACCGTCGGAGAACCAGAGAACAGATCCCGCAGGGAGCGCAGCACGAAACGGCCGGCTCAACACCGACCGATCCACGGTACGTGGCACCTTGTGGACAGGTCAAACCAGGTATCCCCAGACTTTTCCACAGGCTTGTGGACAGGATAGTGGGCAACCGATCGGGCCAGTGTTCGTCACTGTCCGACCGGAACGACGACAGAGAGCGATTTCGCACCACGGCTACGCTCCGGCGTCTACCCGACACGCCGCAGGTTGCCCCCAATTTGCTGTTCATAGCCTGTGGATGACGGCTTGAAGGTGCCTGCTCGGACTTGTTAGCGTCACTCCCTCACACCAGAGGTCCCACACCCCGCGATCGGTAACCAATCTGCTCCGGCGGTCGTTCACAACTGTGGACAACCGTGTGGACAGAGGCCGTACGGTGGTCGGGTCGAACGGTCGCGCAGCCCGGGATCAACTCCGGATCGCGCCGGCCACCGCAGCGACGAAATCGGGGAGCAACGCGTGGTCGAGGACCATTCCGCCAGTGCGGAATTCACACCGGTGGAATTCACCCCCGAGTACCGGGCGGAGTACGGCGCGGACGGCCGGCAGGACCTTCGGCCCGAACCCGACGCCGACATCCGTCCCGAGCCCGAGGCGAACTTCCGCACCGAGGTCCGGCCCGTGCCGGAGCCGCTGTCGCGCGCCGAGACCGGACCGGTGACGCCACTGCAGCCACCTGCACCAACGCCAACACCAGCGTCGGCACCGACCCAGGCGCCGACACCGCGGATGGACCCTGGCGACTATCTGAGCCCGTCGCTCCCGATCCCGATGCCCGAGCCGCCGGCCGCGGGGTACCGCCCCGCACCACCCGCATCTCTCTACGGCTACCGCTCCGACCTGGAGCGCGCGGCCACTGATCTTCCGTCCGGCCCAGCTCAGTCCACGGCAGGTACGACGTACTTCGGTGCGGCGCCGGCCGTCAATCAGTACCCCGGTGCGGGCGACGCCTGGGGTATGACGGATTGGGGTACTAGGGGCGATGGACCAGGCGCGGTACCGATCGAGGGGGAGGCACGTGTGGACGATGCAGCCACCAACCAGTGGTCACCCGACAGCCGGCCGACGCAGGAGAGCGCGGCCGCGCACCCAACCGCCGAACACGCTCCAGCCGAGCTCCCTCTACCTGAGCCTGTAGCTCCAGAGCCGACCGCCGACCAACTCTTCGCCGAGGCGCAGCTCCCGGAGCAGCACACACAGGACCACCAGGTGCCCGAGCAGCAGGCGCCGACTCAGCAGGCACCCGTCGAGCACACGCCTGACCAGCAGCCGGCAGAGCACAACCCCCCGCAAGAGCCCGTGGCCCAGCAAGAGCCCGTGGCCCAGCAAGAGCCCGTGACTCAGCAGCCGGCCCAGCAACAGCCCGCTCAGCAAGAGCACGTGGCTCAGCAGCAGGTCCCGCAGCAGCACGCTCCGCAAGAGCACGCTCCGCAGGCACCCCAGCAGCAGGCACCTGAGCAGCACACTTCGCGCGAGCACGCTCCGCAGGCACCTCAGCAGCACGTGCCGCAACAGCAGGTGCCGCAACAGCCCACACACCAGCCGATTCCGGCAGCTGCGCAGAACTCTGCGCCCCAGGACGCAGTTCCTCAGCAGTCGTATCAGCAGCCAGCCCAGCAACCGCAGTACACCCAGCAGCCGAGTGATCAGCAGTCAGCTCCGCAGCACCCGGGCTCACACCAGCAGGCTCCGCAACAGCAGGCCCCGCAACAGCAAGCCCCGCAACAGCAAGCCCCGCAACAGCAGACGCCACAGCAGCAAACCCCACAGCAGCAAACCCCACAGCAGCACGCGCCCCAGCAGGCGCAGCCGCAGCAAGGGCAGGGGCAGGCGCCGGCTGTTACGGATCTTGGGGAGGCTTGGGCTCGGGTGCTTGCGGGTCTGCCGCCGAACCAGCGGGCCTGGCTGACCAACTCGCGTCCGGTGACGTTGCACGAGAGCACCGCGATCGTCGCCGTACCCGACGACTTCACCCGCGGTCAGCTCGAGACGCGCCTCCGTCCCGACCTGGAGCGGATCCTCACCGAGAGCTTCGGTCGGGACATCCGGATCGCCGTCACCGTCGACCCGTCGCTCGACCCGGAGGTCCGCGAGCAGCAGGCGCCTCAGCAACCGCAGTACACGCAGCAGCCGGTGCAGCACCCACAACAGCACTCCCAGCACGCACCGCAACAACAACCGATGCAGCAACAGCCGATGCAGCCGGCTCAGCAGCAACCTGCCGCACGCGAACCGCTCCGCACCGACGGCGCATTCCAGCCGACCATCCAGTCCGCCCTGACCGACCCGGACAACCAGTTCAGCCAGCCTCCGGCCCAAGCGCCGCAGCACTACCAGCAGCAACAGTCCTCGTTCGGCCAGCCGCTCGGATCGGTCGCCCCGCCGCCGAACGGCTCGACGCAGTCGGCCACCGAGGCGCAGGGTGAAGCTCGGCTCAACCCGAAGTACACCTTCGAGACCTTCGTCATCGGTAGCTCGAACCGCTTCGCCCATGCGGCCGCGGTCGCTGTCGCGGAGGCGCCGGGCAAGGCCTACAACCCACAGCTGATCTACGGCGACTCCGGTCTGGGCAAGACCCACCTGCTGCATGCGATCGGGCACTACGTCCGCAGTCTCTACACCGGCGCTCGCGTGCGGTACGTCTCCAGCGAAGAGTTCACCAACGACTTCATCAACGCGATCCGCGACGACAAGGCATCCCAGTTCCAGCGCCGGTACCGCGATGTCGACGTACTGCTGATCGACGACATCCAGTTCCTGGAAGGCAAGATCCAGACCCAGGAAGAGTTCTTCCACACCTTCAACACGCTGCACAACGCGAACAAGCAGATCGTGATCAGCTCCGACCGCGCGCCGAAACGCCTGGAGGCGCTGGAGGACCGGCTGCGCAACCGGTTCGAGTGGGGCCTGATCACCGACATCCAGCCGCCCGACCTCGAGACCCGGATCGCGATCCTGCGGAAGAAGGCCGCCACCGAGCGGCTGACGGCGCCGCCGGAGGTGCTGGAGTTCATCGCGTCGAAGGTGCAGACGAACATCCGGGAGCTCGAGGGCGCCTTGATCCGCGTCACCGCGTTCGCCAGCCTGAACCGCCAGCCGGTCGACCTGAGCCTCGCCGAGATCGTGCTCAAGGACCTGATCCCCGAAGGCAGCAAGCCCGAGGTGACCGCGAGCATGATCATGGGCCAGACCGCGTCGTACTTCGGTCTCTCGATCGACGACCTGTGCGGTTCGAGCCGCAGCCGGGTGCTCGTGACGGCCCGTCAGATCGCTATGTATCTGTGCCGCGAGCTGACCGATCTGTCGCTGCCGAAGATCGGCCAGCAGTTCGGCGGCCGCGACCACACGACGGTGATGCACGCCGAACGGAAGATCCGGCAACTCATGTCGGAACGGCGCAGCGTCTTCAATCAGGTCACCGAACTGACCAACCGGATCAAGCACCAAGCCAAGCAGCAATAACCACACAGGCTGGGGACACAGCTGTGGAAAACTGTGGGTACCGCCGTGGAAAGGTCCGCTCAGGGTGTGGATCGGCTGTGGGGACAGATTTCGCCGTCCACGGCCGTCCCCAGCACAAGCGAGCGTCGTCCACACGGCGTCCCCAGCCCAAAACAGGGTCTGACCTGCGAAGTCGGGGCTTTTCCACAGTATCCACCGGTGCGAAGAACACTATGGAATCTGTAGAGAGATCGAAGGCCACAAAACGATCGAGCGGCCCGATCTGGGGAAAACCCCGATCTCGCGCCGGCTTGCCGGACCTGTCAGGCTGTTCCCGGAAGCACGAAAAGCACGACCGGTACGGCGACGACGCGACCCGCCCGAAGCGCCACGTCTGGCCCGATTGGCGCACAGCACACTTGTCCGTGGCAGGATCTGCCTGGCACACAGCCGAAACAGGAGGCACCCAGCGGTGAAGTTTCGCGTCGAGCGCGACGTACTGGCCGAGTCGGTGGCCTGGGCCGCGCGCAGTTTGCCCAGTCGTCCCAGCGTCCCGATCCTTGCCGGCCTGCTGGTCGAGGCCGAGGACGGACAGATCACCCTGTCCGGCTTCGACTACGAGACCTCGGTCCGGGTGACGGTCCCCGCGCAGGTGGCCGACGCCGGCAAGTGCCTGATCTCCGGCCGGCTCGTCGCCGACATCTCCAAGAGTCTTCCGAACCAGCCCGTGGACTTCGCGGTGGACGGCGCGAAGGCACAGGTCACCTGTGGCAGCTCGCGCTTCACGCTCCAGACGCTTCCCACAGAGGAATATCCGGCCCTTCCGGAGCTTCCGGCGGCCAGCGGCACGGTGAAGGCCGACGTCTTCGCCCAGGCCGTCTCGCAGGTCGTGACCGCCGCCGGCCGTGAGGACACACTCCCGGTGCTGACCGGTGTCCGGGTCGAGATCGAGGGCTCCACGATCTCCCTGCTGGCCACCGACCGCTATCGGCTGGCGATCCGTGAGCTGGAGTGGAACCCACAGTCCCCCGACGCCTCGGCTGCTGCGCTGATTCCGGCACGTGTGCTGTCCGAGACAGCGAAGGCGATGACCGGCTCGGACGTGATCGTCTCGCTGGCCGCGCCCGGCACCGGTGACGGCATCGTCGGCTTCGAGGGTGAGGTGGCCGGCGGCAGTCGCCGCGCGACCACCCGGTTGCTGGACGGCGAGTTCCCGAAGGTCCGCGGAATCATCCCGACCGACGCGGCGATCGCGACCCGGGTCCGGATCGACACCGCGACCCTCGTCGAGGCCGTCAAGCGCGTCGCCCTGGTCGCCGAGCGCAACGCCCCGGTCCGGCTGACCTTCGAGGAGGACACCGTGACGCTCGACGCCGGCAGCGGTGACGAGGCGCAGGCGTCCGAGTCGCTCGAGGCGCGGGTCGTCGGCGAGCCCGTGACCGTAGGCTTCAATCCGACGTACCTGCTCGACGGTCTGGGCGCGATCGGTACGCCGGTCGCGCACCTGTCCTTCACGCAGGCCACGAAACCGGCCGAACTGACCGGTGTGAGGGACTTCGACGGCGAACCGATCAGCGAATTCCGCTACGTGCTGATGCCGGTCCGCCTGAACAGCTGAACACCAACAGAACAAGGGGATTCACGATGGAGCTCGGCCTTGTCGGTCTCGGCAAGATGGGCGGCAACATGCGCCAGCGGATCCGCAACGCCGGTCACACGGTGGTCGGATTCGACCACAACCAGGAGATCTCCGACGCCAAGGACCTGGCCGACATGGTCGGCAAGCTCACCGCGTCCGGCCAGCCGAAGGTGGTCTGGGTGATGGTCCCGGTGCAGGCGATCGACCCGGTCGTCACCGAGCTGGCCGAGCTGCTCTCCCCCGGCGACATCGTCATCGACGGCGGCAACAGCCGCTGGACCGACGACACCCGTCGTGCCGCCCAGCTCGCCGAGAAGGACATCCGGTTCGTCGACTGCGGCGTCTCCGGCGGTGTCTGGGGTCTGGAGAACGGCTACGCGCTGATGTGCGGCGGCGAGCAGGACACCGTCGACATCGTGATGCCGATCTTCGAGGCGCTGAAGCCCGAGGGCGACTTCGGGTTCGTGCACGCCGGCAAGGTCGGCGCCGGACACTTCTCGAAGATGGTCCACAACGGCATCGAGTACGCGATCATGCAGGCGTACGCCGAGGGCTTCGAGCTGCTCGAGGCCGCGGACATCGTGGACAACGTGCCGGAGACGTTCGAGTCCTGGCGCGAGGGCACCGTGATCCGGTCCTGGCTGCTGGACCTGATGGTCAACGCGCTCAAGGACGACACCCACCTGGACAAGATCCGCGGGTACGCCGAAGACTCCGGCGAGGGCCGGTGGACCGTCGAGGCCGCGATCGACAACGCCGTACCGGTGCCGGCGATCGCCGCATCGCTGTTCGCCCGGTTCGCGTCCCGGCAGGACGACTCGCCGGCGATGAAGGCGATCGCCGCGATGCGCAACCAGTTCGGCGGGCACGCGGTGAAGGGCGCCGAGGCGGCCGACCCGTCGTACGCGACACCGCCGACCACGCACTGAGGTGTACGTCACCGCCCTGGGTCTGCTCGACTTCCGGTCCTACCAGCAGGCGGAGGTCCAGCTCACTCCGGGCGTGACGTCCTTCGTCGGGCCGAACGGCCACGGCAAGACCAACCTGGTCGAGGCGATCCACTACACCGCGACTCTCGGTTCGCACCGGGTGGCGAACGACGCACCGCTGGTGCGGGCCGGCGCCACCCGGGCGATCGTGCGGACCGAGATCCGCAGCCAGTACGACCGCGACGTGGTGGTCGAGCTGGAAATCAATCCTGGGAAGGCAAACCGGGCCCGGGTCAACCGCTCGCCCGTGCCGCGGCCACGCGAAGTGCTCGGACTGCTCCGCACGGTGCTGTTCGCGCCGGAGGATCTCGCGCTGGTGAAGGGCGATCCGTCCGAGCGTCGGCGGTTCCTGGACGAGCTGCTGACGCTGCGGTCACCGCGGATGGCCGGCGTACGGCAGGACTACGACCGGGTGCTGAAGCAGCGGAACTCGCTGCTGCGGAGCGCCTCGCAGGCCCGCCGGCAGAACCGCTCGAGTGCCGCCGAGAGCCAGTTGCGCACCCTCGAGGTCTGGGATTCGAACCTCGCGCGCGCCGGGTCCGAGTTGCTGGCGACCCGCCTGGAGTTGCTGGAGGCGCTGCGCCCGTTGGTGTCCAGCGCGTACGACGCTGTTGCCCGGGGCAAGGGTGATGCGCGGCTCGAGTACAAGTCGTCCGTGCTGCTCGAGCCCGGTGTGGTGTCGCGGGAGCAGCTCGAGGAGGTGCTGCTCGCGGCGGTGCGCGACAAACGGCAGGACGAGCTCGACCGTGGTGTGTCGCTGGTCGGTCCGCACCGCGACGACGTCGTACTGGGGCTCGGGGACTTGCCCGCGAAGGGGTACGCGAGTCACGGTGAGTCCTGGTCGTTCGCGCTCGCGCTGCGGCTGGCGTCGTACGACCTGCTGCGCGCGGACGGAGGTGAACCGGTGCTGATCCTCGACGACGTGTTCGCCGAGCTCGACTCGCAGCGCCGGGACCGGCTCGCCGAGCTGGTCGCGCCGGCCGAGCAGGTGCTGGTGACCGCGGCGGTCGGTGCGGACGTGCCCGATGAGCTGAGCGGGGCGCGCTTCGAGGTGGGTGAAGGGGTCGTTCAGCGTGCCTGAACCCCCGGATTCCTCTGAGAGCGGCTCTGAGAGCGAGCAGGTCCACGACAAGCAGGGCCTGGAGCTGGCGAAATCGCTGGCAGCCCGGCTGAAGCAGCAGGCGGCGAAGGGCGGCATCATGCCGGTCAAGCGCCGCCGGCGGCCGCGGATCGGCGGTGCCCAGATCAGCAGCGCCCGCCCCGACGACCGCGACCCGCAGCGGCTGACCAACACCCTCGGCCGGCTGATGCGCGACCAGGGCTGGGAGGTCGACGTCGCCGTCCACGGCGTGATGGCCCGCTGGCCGTCCATCGTCGGCCCGGAAATGGCCGAACACTGCAAGCCGGAGTCGTACGACGACACAGTGCTGACCGTCCGTACGTCGTCGACCGCGTGGAAGGTCCAACTCGACCTGCTGGTCCCGCAACTACTCTTCCGGCTGAACGCCGAACTCGGCGAAGGAACCGTGTCCCAGGTGAAGGTCCTCGGCCCCAACACCTACACCTGGCGCAAGGGCCCCCGCACCGTCCGCGGCGGCCGCGGCCCCCGGGACACCTACGGATAACGGCCTGAGTTGCCGGGAGGACCCGGCCCTCGCCTAGGATCAGCCGCGATGCGTACGCTCGTTGACGGCTTTCGCGAGATGGTCCACCTGATCGGAGACACCTTCCGGCTCTGGTGGAAGAACCTCCTGCCCATGACCACCTGGTGGCTCGCCGGGTTCGTGGGGTTCACGGTGTGCGCACAGGGTGCGATCTGGCTGGCACAGCACCTGCACTCGAGTCTGGGCACCGGCCTGTTCGCAGTCGGCGTACTGCTGCAGATCACCGCGTCGGTCGGCATGATCCGGACCTGTGCGATGTCGCTCTACCGCTGGCGGGACGCGGCGAGCAACGAGGCCGAGGAGACGTCCGACCCGACGCAGCGCGGCCTGCTCGAGCTGCTCGCGGTCACGCTGCTGCCACTGGTCGCGGTCTGGTCGGCGTGGGGCTTCTTCGACGCGCAGGTCAGCCAGTTGAGCGCTTCGTTCCTGGTCCAGAACGGGATGCAGCCTGGCTCGTCCTTCTTCAAGGTCGGCAATCACAACTGGCACGGATACCTGCCCGCACTCGCCGTACTGCTGGTGCTGCGCCGGGTGTTCCAGGCCATCGACGACCGGTGGCCGAGTCGTCCGGTGAAGTTCGCCCAGGTCTGGGCCGAGGCCTTCTTCGTGCTGCTCACGTTCGTGATCACGCCGTTCGCGATCGGCCAGGGCAAGGAGTGGTTCAAGGACCGCTCCTTCTGGTACTGGTCGCTGAACTGGTGGGACGACTTCAAGGGCTTCTTCGAGAAGATCCACATCCCGATCCCGGCCGGTATCGAGTTCCTCTGGGGCTTCTTCTGGGAGTCCCTCTGGCCGCTGTTCAAGCTGGGCGTCGCCGAGCCGCTGACGTGGCTGGCGATCACCACCGTGGTCTTCGGTCACCGGGTGCTGTCGGGCGGCGGTGTCTTCCGGGGGACGCGGCTGGAGCGCCGGCTCGGTGCGCACGCCGAGCTGCAGCAGGCGCCGCAGCGTGGCCGGCTGGTCGGCCTCACCTACAAGGCCCCGGACCTGCTGCTGGCGGGCGTGCGGGAGAAGTTCTACCCGGCGATCAACGCGTTCCGCCTCCTGGTCCGGGTCGGACCGGTGTTCCTCGGCGTGGTCTGCCTCGTCTACACGTTCTGGGTGCTCGGCAACGACTGGGCGTTCGTGGTGTTCCAGCGAATGTTCGGCATCCACGGGATGCACTGGGGCCTGATGTACCACGAGATCGCCAACCTGATCCAAGGGCTGCTCTTCGAGCCGCTGCGGATCGCGCTTCTGGCGGCCGCCTTCGACCTGTGCATCTCGGTCGGCAACGAGCGTCGCGCCGAGGCAGCGGCGATCGCCGAGGCCAAGGCGCCGCCGCCGGCCAAGCAGCTGGTTCCCGCGAACGCCTGACCGCAGCCCGCGGTCAGGGAGTGATCAGCACCCGTCGGTGGAGGTAGAAGTCCTCGACGGTCAGGCCGATCAGGTTCGGTACGGCGCTCTTCGGGACGATGTAGACCTTGGCGACCTTGCCCGGCTTGTCGATCGTGAACGGGTGGTCGTCGTCGCCGCAGAAGGTCGGCAGCGGGTAGCCGGTCGCCAGCGTGTCGTCCCAGGTGTTGCCCTTGCTGTCCCGCAGCATCGCGTCACAGCTGAATCCCTGGTCGTCGAGGTGGAGTCCCTTGCGCGGCGTCACGGTGAGCGTGGCCAGCACGAAGATCGACCCGGCCGGTGCGTCGAGCTCGATCGCCTCGCCGTCCTCGTTCAGGATCGACGTGTAGGCCTTCATCGAGTCCAGTTTCCACTCGATGTCCTGGACCGTCACCGGACCCTGGCTGACGACCTCATCGATCCGGCCCTGTTTGTAGAGGTCCTCGTCATCGCTCAGATACGGCTGGACCACGGTGAACACACCCAGGCCCAGCAGGGCCACCATCAGCGAGATCTGAACGGCCAGCCGGCTGGCCCGGCTCGCGAGGTTCACGACGCCACCCGGGTGACGCTGTCGTCGACGACGTACTGGTCGACGGCGCCGTCGACCATCTGCTGGGCGATGGCCTCGGTCGGGACGCCGAGATCGACGCGGATCTCGGAGTTGTACACGTTGAAGAGCATGGTCGGCTTGAGTCTCAGGGTGAGGCCCTTCAGATCGGCCGGGTTGGCCTCGAAGACGACGGTCCCGGTGCTCGCGAAGCCGGCGTCGGGAAAGTCGATTCGGCTCTCGCTGGGCTCGCTGACCTTCTGGTACACGCTGCCCCCGTCGGTGATCAGCGTCGGGGTGAACGAATCGGGATCCTTCACGCCGCGGACGGCATCCCACTCGACCGCGACGAAGACGCCGTTGGTGTCGAACGGCTTGTCGTCGTCACTCGCATCGGCGCTGACGATCGACTTGGCGAACTTGATCCGGACGACCTTCATCGTCGACCCGCTGCCCGCGTACGGGAGCGCCTCACCGATGGTGCCGTGGACGACCTTCAGGTTCTGGTCCTCGCCGTACACATGGTCGGGACCGGCCAGCCGGGTCACCCCGCCGAGCAGGACGAACAGCAGGCCGACCAGGATGGTCGCCGGGCGGTAGAGCTTCATCGGTTCTTCCCGTCGTCGACGACAACGGTCGGCTTGAGCCGTACGACGGCCGCCGCATCCTCGTTGTGCCAGTACGGCTTCTCGTTCAGTCCGAGCGAGCCGTTGTCACCCTCGTAGTGCTCCTGGAGGACCCCGATCTCGACGACGTCGGCGGCGAAGTCCGGATCGACGTCGAACTTGGTGCTGCACTCTTCCGGCGGCAGCCCGTAGACCAACTCCCAGTTCAGGCCGCCCTGGCAGTCACCGCCGTTGGAGTCGATCAGGTCCTTGCCCCCGCCCGGAACGAACTTGAGCAGGCCGCCGCTCACCGACTCGCTCTTCTGTTCCTCGGTGTCGATGTTCTTCGCGGTGAAGTACACCCGCAGCGTGGTCTCAGCCGCGCTGTAGTCGGTCTTCGGCTTCCGGACGATCTCCGCTTTGGTGAAGTTGAACTCGAACCGGCCGGCCGTCACCGTCGCCGGGGCCTCCAGAGTCGGGACCGTGCGGCCCTTCTTCTCTTTCCAGCCGCCGGTGGCCAGCACCACCAGGGCGGCCGCCACGATGAGGGCGATCAGCAGCAACCAGATCCGCCGGTGCCGGTGAATCACCCGGTCGGCGATCATCGCGTCGATGACCTCGTCGAGACTTTCCACGGCTGCGATCCTAAGGGGCGGTGGGTGCGCGCCGGGCACCCGTCGTCCCGGCTCCGCCTCGTACCGCCTCGAACGGGCCTGAGCGGTCTGGACCGGTGAGTGCCGGAGCGGTCAGTGGCGAAACAGTCGGAGGCCACTGAGTGCCCGTGAGCGCTTTCTGGCCCCCCACCCGCGAGAGGGGACTGGAGATGAGGGAGAAAAGACGCCCTGAGGTGAGTTTCGGGCGGCTGGTGGCAGGTTCTGCTTCGGTCGACGGGTAGAATGGACGGAGTAGAGCGAGCCGCACCTCTGCCATCACCGTGGAGGGCGGCTCAACTGTGCCGCGATGCCTCGCGAACGCGGGGTCCGAGGAGGACAACAGCCGGTGACCGACGAGCCGACCGAGATCGACGCCAACCAGTCCGCCGACCCCATCGGCACCGCCGCAACCAGCGAGGAACTCCCCGCGTTGGTCGACGCCATCCCGTCGAACCTCGTTGAGCGCGAGTACGACGCGAGCGCGATCCAGGTGCTCGAGGGTCTGGACGCGGTGCGCAAGCGTCCGGGTATGTACATCGGGTCCACCGGTGAGCGCGGCCTGCACCACCTCGTCACCGAGGTGGTCGACAACGCCGTCGACGAGGCGATGGCCGGGTACGGCGATCGGATCGTCGTCACCCTGCTGCCCGACGGCGCGGTCAGCGTCGAGGACAACGGCCGCGGTATCCCGGTCGACATCGTCGAGTCCGAGGGCAAGCCGGCCGTCACCGTCGTACTGACGGTCCTGCACGCCGGCGGCAAGTTCGGCGGCGGTGGTTACAAGGTGTCCGGTGGTCTGCACGGCGTCGGTGTGTCCGTCGTGAACGCGCTGTCCACCCGGCTCAAGGTCGACGTGCGGTTGAAGGGCAAGCTGTACACGCAGTCCTTCACGCACGGCGTCCCGGACGAGGACCTCGCCGAGATCGGTACGTCGGAGTCGAACGGGACGACCGTGACGTTCTGGGCGGACCCAGACGTCTTCGAGACCACGACGTACTCGTACGAGACGCTGGCGACCCGGTTCCGCGAGATGGCCTTCCTGAACAAGGGCCTCGAGATCGTGATCCGGGACGAGCGTCCGGACCACACCGAGGACGGCCACCCGGTCGAGCAGTCCTTCAAGGCCGAGAACGGCCTGGTCGACTACGTGAAGTACCTGACCGGCATCCGCGAGACCGTGCACCGTGACGTGATCTCGTTCGAGGCCGCGGCCAACGGCGAGAACAGCATGAGCCTCGAGGTCGCGCTGCAGTGGAGCGGCTCGTTCCAGGAGTCCGTGCACACCTTCGCGAACGCGATCAACACGCACGAGGGCGGCACCCACGAAGAGGGCTTCCGGGCCGCCCTCACCTCACTGGTCAACTCGTTCGGCGAGGACCAGGGCATGATCAAGAAGAAAGAGGACAGGCTCACCGGTGACGACATCCGGGAGGGCCTGACCGCGATCATCTCGGTCAAGCTGGCCGAGCCGCAGTTCGAGGGCCAGACGAAGACCAAGCTCGGCAACACCGAGGTGAAGGGCTTCGTCCAGCGAGTCGTGAACGACCGGCTCGGCGCCTGGTTCGAGCAGAACCCGGCCGAGGGCCGCGAGATCATCCGCAAGGCGACCGCGGCGGCGAGCGCCCGGATCGCGGCCCGCAAGGCCCGCGACCTGGCCCGCAACCGCAAGGGCCTGCTGGGTGGCGGCGGCCTGCCGGGCAAGCTGGCCGACTGCCAGTCGACCAACCCGGAGGAGTGCGAGGTCTACATCGTCGAGGGTGACTCGGCGGGCGGCTCCGCGAAGGGCGGCCGGGACCCGAAGTTCCAGGCCATCCTGCCGATCCGGGGCAAGATCCTGAACGTCGAGAAGGCCCGGATCGACAAGGTCCTGCAGAACAACGAGGTCCAGGCGATCATCTCCGCGCTCGGCACCGGGATCCACGAGGACTTCGACGAGGAGAAGCTCCGGTACCACAAGATCGTGATCATGGCCGACGCCGACGTCGACGGCCAGCACATCCGGACACTGCTGCTGACGCTGCTGTTCCGCTTCATGCGCCCGCTGATCGAGCGCGGTCACGTGTACGCCGCGCAGCCGCCGCTGTACAAGATCCGCTGGAGCAACGGGCCCGACGAGCTCGCGTACACCGACCGGGAGCGTGACGGACTGCTCGAGGCGGGCTACGAGGCGGGCAAGAAGCTGCCCAAGGAGAACCCGATCCAGCGCTACAAGGGTCTGGGCGAGATGAACGCGAACGAGCTGTGGGACACCACGATGGACCCGGCCAACCGCGTGCTGCTGCAGATCACACTGGACGACGCGATCCGTGCCGACGAGACGTTCCAGACGCTGATGGGCGACGACATCGAGGCGCGGCGCAGTTTCATCCAGCGCAACGCCAAGGACGTCCGCTTCCTCGACATCTGATCTCGCCGCTGCTCACCGACGTACTGATCTGAACGGGACCTTTTCATGACCGAGACCCCCACCACGCCGGGCCACGACCGCGTCGAGCCCCTCGACCTGCAGACCGAGATGCAGCAGTCGTACCTCGACTACGCGATGGCGGTCATCGTCGGCCGCGCGCTGCCCGAGGTCCGCGACGGCCTGAAGCCGGTGCACCGCCGCATCCTTTATGCGATGTACGACGGCGGTTACCGGCCGGACCGCGGCTTCAACAAGTGCTCCCGCGTCGTCGGTGACGTCATGGGTCAGTACCACCCGCACGGCGACTCGGCGATCTACGACACCCTGGTCCGGCTGGCGCAGCCGTGGGTGATGCGGGCGCCGCTGATCCAGGGCCAGGGCAACTTCGGTTCACCGGGTAACGACCCGGCGGCCGCCATGCGGTACACCGAGTGCCGGATGGCGCCGCTGGCGATGGAGATGGTCCGCGACATCGACCAGGAGACGGTCGACTTCCGGCCCAACTACGACGGCAAGTCGCAGGAGCCGGTGATCCTGCCGGCCCGCTTCCCGAACCTGCTGGTCAACGGCTCGTCCGGTATCGCGGTCGGCATGGCGACGAACATCCCGCCGCACAACCTGCGCGAGGTCGCGGCCGCGGTCGACTGGGCGCTGGAGCACCCGGACGCGACCCGCGAGGAGCTGCTCGACGCCTGCCTGCAGAACATCAAGGGCCCGGACTTCCCGAACGGCGCGCTGATCGTCGGCTACAAGGGCATCGACGACGCCTACCGCACCGGTCGCGGCTCGGTCACGATGCGCGCGGTCGTCGACATCGAGGAAGACGCCAAGGGCCGGACCAGCCTGGTTGTCACCGAGCTGCCGTACATGGTCAACCCGGACAACCTGGCGCTGAAGATCGCCGAACTGGTGAACACCGGAAAGATGAGCGGCATCGCCGACATCCGTGACGACAGCTCGTCGCGGACCGGTCAGCGACTCGTCATCGTGCTGAAGCGGGACGCTCAGCCGCGCGTCGTACTGAACAACCTCTACAAGCACACGCCGCTGCAGGACACCTTCGGCTGCAACATGCTCGCGCTCGTGGACGGCGTACCGCGCACGCTCAGTGTGGACCTGTTCATCAGCCACTGGATCGACCACCAGATCGAGGTCATCCAGCGGCGGACCCGCTTCCGCCTGCGCGAGGCGGAGAAGAACGCGCACATCTACCGCGGATACGTGAAGGCGCTGGACGCCCTCGACGAGGTGATCGCGCTGATCCGGCGCAGCCCGGATGTCGACGAGGCGCGCACCGGCCTGATCCAGTTGCTCGAGATCGACGAGATCCAGGCGCAGGCGATCCTGGACATGCAGCTGCGCCGGCTGGCGGCCCTGGAGCGGCAGAAGATCATCGAGCGGTTGCAGGAGCTCGAGGCGATCATCGCCGACCTCGAGGACATCCTGGCCAACCCGGTGCGGCAGCGGTCGATCGTCAAGGACGAGCTGGCCGAGATCGTCGACAAGTACGGCAACGAGCGCCGTACCGAGATCATCGCGGCCGACGGCGACCTGTCGGTGCAGGACCTGGTGCCGGACGAGGACGTGGTCGTCACGATCACCCGCGGCGGGTACGCGAAGCGGACCAAGACCGACCTGTACCGGACGCAGAACCGCGGCGGCAAGGGTGTCCGGGGTGCGCAGCTGCGGGCCGAGGACGAGATCAGTCACTTCTTCGCCACAACGAACCACCACTGGATGCTGTTCTTCACCACCAAGGGCCGGGTCTACCGGGCCAAGGTCTGGCAGCTTCCCGAGTCCGCGCGGGACGCTAAGGGTTCGCACGTCGCCGGCCTGCTCTCGTTCCAGCCGGACGAGGAGATCGCGCAGGTCCTGACGCTGCGCGACTACGAGCAGTCCGACTACCTGGTGCTCGCGACGAAGCGGGGTCTGGTCAAGAAGACCGCCCTGCGGGACTACGACTCGGCGCGGCAGAGCGGCATCATCGCGGTCAACTTCCGCGAGGAGGACGACGAGCTGATCGGCGCCGACCTGGCCACCGCCGAGGACGACCTGCTGCTGGTGTCCCGGAAGGGCCAGTCGATCCGCTTCACCGCGAACGACGAGCAGCTGCGACCGATGGGCCGGGCCACCTCCGGCGTCACCGGGATGAAGTTCCGGGCCGGCGACGAGGTGCTGTCGATGTCGGTGATCCGGGCGGGTGCGGACGAGGACTCGCAGTTCGTCTTCACGGTCACCGACGCCGGGTATGCGAAGCGCTCGAAGGTGTCGGAGTACCGGCAGCAGGGCCGTGGCGGTCTCGGCATCAAGGCAGTCAAGCTGAACGACGAGCGCGGCTCACTGGTGGGCGCGATCATCGTCGTCGAGGAGGACCAGGTGCTGGCGATCAAGGCCAGCGGTCAGGTCGTCCGCAGCCGGGTCGACAGCGTCCCGGTCAAGGGCCGCGACACGATGGGCGTCCGGTTCGCCGGGGTCGGCGAGTCCGACGCGGTGGTCGCGATCGCCCGGAACACCGATCTGACCGTCGTCGGGGAGGAATCGGAAGCGGCCGAGGAGGGTACTGTCGCTGAAGGTGCCCAGAATGTGGACGGATCGACAACCGAATCCACCTCTCAGAGCGTCCAGTCTGATGACGAGCGTTCGACGGATGTGGACGGCGCGGCTACCGTCGAAGGCGACGAAGCCGGCCAGGAGGGTGACTGATGACCAACCGCGCGAGGCCGACATGGCCTGAAGGTGCGGCCGACAGCTCCAAATCCCAGCGCACCGCGCAGGGTGGGAAGCCGTCAGCTGCCCCGGCCAACCCGGCTTCCAACGGTCGTTCCAACGGCGTTCCCAGCGCCGGCGGCCAAAGGACAGGTACACCGAACGGCCAGCGGCCGTCCGAGTACCGCCCGCAGGCACGCCCCGGTACGCCGGGTGTCGCGCCGGTGCGTCCGCAGCAGCCGGCCCCGAGTACGCCGGGCCGCCCCGAGCCGTGGTCGCCCCCGTCGACAACCCCGCCCGCCGCCGGCACCCCGTCGTACGACGGGAACGAGGCGAAGACCGAGTCGTTCGGTGACCGGATGAACTCGGCGCGTCAGGCCGTCCTGGACAAGGCCGCCGCGGTGAAGTCCGACAAGGCTGACCGTGCCGAGGCCAAGCAGGAGCGGCAGGCCGAGAAGGACGCCAAGGCGTCGGGCCGGCCGCAGACGCGCAAGGCGCGGCTGCGGATGTCCCGGATCGACCCGTGGTCAGTGATGAAGACGGCGTTCCTGCTGGCGATCGCGTTCGGGATCGTCACCTGGGTCGCGGTCTTCATCGTCTGGTCCGCGATCGGCGCGGCCGGGGTGTTCGACAACATCAACTCGACCGTCCAGGAGGTCCTTGGGACGCCGGCGGGCGAGCCGTTCCGGGTCGAGAACTACATCAACACCGGCAAGGTGATGGGTTTCACCACGCTGCTCGCGTGCGCCGACGTACTGATCATCACGGCACTCGCGACCCTCGGATCGTTCCTCTACAACATCGCCGCCACGCTCCTCGGCGGCCTCGAAGTCACGCTGGCGTCGGAGGACTGACCGGGATTTCGTGCTCCGGCCGGGGCTGCTGTGAGCCCGGCCGGAACCGGTTTGGGAGTAGGGCACTTGGTGCGGTAATCTCTCCCGGGTTCGACACCGCAGTACGCGGGCCTATAGCTCAGACGGTTAGAGCGCTGCCCTGATAAGGCAGAGGTCACTGGTTCAAGTCCAGTTAGGCCCACCCTCACGTTGTTTCGCAGCCAGATCCGAGGAGTCTCCAGTGCTGAGAAAGTTCCTGCTGGTGCTGCTGGCCGGCGTCGGTGGATACTTCGTGTACAAGAAGACCCAGCAGTCCCGCGCCGAGAAGGACCTCTGGGCCGAGGTCGCCGACCCGGTAACCCCGGGCCACTGACCACCCCAACGGGGGCGTAGCTCAACTGGCAGAGCACTGCCTTTGCAAGGCAGGGGTTAGGGGTTCAAGTCCCCTCGTCTCCACTTCTGTGCGTACTGTGGTCGGCCCAGCGCGGTGCTACGGGCGGCTCCTCCGTCGCCGTCCTCCGCGCCGCTCCCGCCCACCCGCGCTTAGCGCGCGTCGACCGCCCGTCACCACGCGATCGCGTACTGCTCGAGCAGCTCGTGAAGCCCGGACCCCCCGCGCCGGCTAGCCGCATCGCCGACCAGACCACCGACGTACGGACCGCGGGGCTGCTCTCCCATCGGACGGCCGTCGCAAGCGGTACGGGCAAGCTGTCCGACGGACGGGAGAGGTGACCAGCGAGTCTTCCGTCTTGGGCGGCGCCGGACTCGTGGTGATCCGGCGGAACGGCGAGTTCTCCCAATCCATTTTTCGTAGTTTTGGGCCGCAACTTCAAGACTTATGTTTCGGCGCGCAGCGGCGCAGACTCGTGTCCGCACAGCTGACGACTCCGCGCTCGGCCGGCGGAAGGAAGAGGTCCAACAACTGTGACCGCACCCCTGCATCTGACGTGGCCCAACTGCCTCAACGTCCGCGATCTCGGTGGTCTACCCACGAGTGACGGTCGCCACATCGGTTCTGGCGCGTTGATCCGTTCCGACAACCTTTCACGGTTGACGGAGGCCGGCGTCCAAGCGGTGCGGGAGGCTTCTGTGAGCCGCATCATCGACGTACGGACCCCCGCGGAATGCGACGGTGACCCGTCACCCTTCGCATCTGAGCCTCTCTACCGCAACATGCCGCTCTACAACGCAGACGATCCCTACGATCCGACGCAGAGCATCGACCAGCAGTATGTGGCGATGCTCGACCTCCACCCCGAGCTGTTCGCCGCCGCAGTCGGGGCGATCGCCGATGCACCCGGCGGTGGAGTCGTCGTCCATTGCCATGCCGGAAAGGACCGTGCCGGGACCGTGGTCGCACTGGCTCTGAGCCTCGCCGGCGTACCGACTGAATGCGTCGCCGCCGACTACGCCGTCCTGGACGACCGCATGCGCGATCACTTCGACGAACAGCTCCTCCTCATCGACGATCCCACCGAGCGGAGCCATGTGGCTGAGTCCTTCACCGCCCGGCCGGAGACGATGCTCGCAGCCCTCAAGCACCTCGAAGACAGGTATGGCGGGGTTGAGCCGTACCTGCGTCACGGAGGCCTGAGCGACAACCAGGCCAACGCGCTAAGAGCCCGACTCATCGAGCGACGGACCTGACAGTAGGGCAGGTCCGTGCCCGCTGCGTGCCCAAGCCAGGAGTCGACAGCGGTAGGTAGCGAAGGGCCCTTGCAAGACAGGGCTTTGGGGTTCAAACCCTCTCGTCTCCTCCAAGAGTCGGTGCTTCCGAGCAACCGACTTTCGTGCGTACGGCGGTCCGCCCGCCGCAGCGCTCCGGGCAGACTATGGTCAGCCCGGACGCGGTGCTACGGGCGGCTCCTCCGTCGCCGTCCTCCGCGCCACCCACCCACCCCCGCGCTTAGCCCGCGAATACGCGCTATCGCGCGTCGACCGCCTCGCACCACGCGATCCCGGGCGAGGACGAGGACTGGCGAGCTCACCGCCTCGTCTCGTACCTGGTCATGACCACGTCGCCGGGAAACGTTCGCGTCTCCACCAGGTTCAGGTTCAGCCAGCTGTCCAGCGTGGTGAAGAAGGGTGTGCCGCCGCCCACCAGCACCGGATGGGTGACGATCTCGTACTCGTCGACCAGCCCGGCCCGCATGGCCGCCCCAGCGAGTGTGGCGCCACCGACCCTCATCGGCTCGCCGTCGCCGGCCTTGAGTCGGGTGATCTCCGGGATAGCGTCGCCGGTGACCAGGCGGGTGTTCCAGTCGACCTTGTCGATCGTCGAGGAGAACACCACCTTCGGCGTGTCCCGCCAGTTCCGCGCGAACTCGATCTGCGCCGGGGTGGCGTCGGGCTGCTGGTCGCCGGTCGGCCAGTGGGAACTCATCGCCTCCCACAGCTTGCGCCCGTACAAGAACAGCCCGATCGCCACCTCCCGGTCGAGCCACCACTGAAACAGCTCGTCGCTCGACCCGCCCCAGCCGATGTCGTCGCCGGGCGCGGCGATGTAGCCGTCCAGGGTCAGGTTCATGCCGTAGATCAGCTTCCGCATGGCGCCACGCCTTTCTGTCAGTCCGGCGGGCCTTTCTCCGGCCGCCCGTCACTCCTACTACGAACGCCTCACCCCGGAACCGACAGGTCATCGGCAGAACTTCTCACGAGGCTTCACCGTCCCCGCCTCTACGGCAGTCGCACTTGCTGGGACGGCGCCGATGAGCTCCTTTGACTCCGGGTATGGACCGGCCGGTCCGACCTGGCGGGTCAATTGCGGTTCAACGCCGGACCAACTCGACCCGTGCTGTGGTTCAGCAGCTCCAAGTCGACCATCACCATTGCGACCCTCTCAGAGGCGTCGCGCCCGATTCGGATCGGATAGAACCCATCGCCCATACCGCAGCTGATGAATACAGCGGCTGTCCCACCTGAGGCGTCGGGAATGGCTGCGAATCCGGCATCGCTGGCTTCGCCTAGAGCGGCGTCGACCCGGTCCTCGTCCTCACTAAGCAGCGCGAGCAACTCTCGCTGGGAAGCGTCGTAAAAACAGGCCGTTCCGGCGTCGACACCGATTCCAAGGACCTTGCCATCCGCTCGCTCGTCGACCCAATCCCACTTAGCGACTGGGTTGTCGCTGATTTTGAGTGTGGCCGCCGTTACGGTACGGCGAGGTCGGTGAGTCTCCTCGGTCGAGGGCCATGCGACGACGGAGAGCAATATCGGGTAGGTACCTGGAGGCACCTCGGCGACCACCGGCCGAGCATCATCGAAGCTGTCGAAGTAAGCGGGATCTACGGCGACGACCCGACCTGTGGCAAGGTCCAGATGGCAAACCTCGGCAACCTCTAGCGTGGATTCGTGCCCCTCGCGCCATTGATGGCGCGCTCCCTGTTCCAGGAGTGCCTCGGCATCCAGCCACTCATCAAAAGCCATCCGCCCACCTCCCTAGTGGCGCCTCAAGCTACCAGGACAGTGCGCGGCCGTTCCGGACACGGAGGATTCCGCTGGGGTGGTTTCAGGGGTGCCGCGGTGGGGCGGTAGGTGTAGCCGTTCTTGGTGAGGATCTAGCGGGTTCAGTGGTTGGTGAGAGGCGAAATGGGACATGGTCCTGGAGCCACGGGATGAGCGTGGCCAGGTCCGTCTGTTGCTTCTGGAATCGGCAGGCCGTCGTAGACCACAGCTGACTGAATTTGCTGCGCCGCCCGACTCTCCGATCCTGTCGGTCGGGCCCATCTGCGAGGCTGTCTGGGTGAGTGCACGGTTGAAAGGTAGGCGGCTACGTGCGGAGGCGGCGATCGACGGCATCACCGCCTGGGCGCAAGTGCAGACCGACGTTCAGGGGCTCGCCTTGGTTGGTTCGTACGCATACGGTCGGCCTCGGATGGCGAGCGACGTGGACATCGTCCTGGTTACAGCGGACAAGGACCGCCACATCAGTGGAATGGAGTGGGCACATTCCATCGACCGCAGACCTCGACTGATTCGCTGCCAGGACTGGGGTCCGCTCACGGAGCGGAGGACTCGCCTCAGCAGCGGGCTCGTTGTCGAGCTAGGGGTGGTCACCGAGGAGTGGCTTTCGACTCCTCTAGACCCAGGAACCGCGAAGGTCCTTCGCGATGGGTGCCGCGTCCTGTACGACCCGGAGAACCTCTTCGGTAGCGCCCTCCGCATGCTCTAGCGAGAACTGGTCGAGTCCCACGCCCAGTGGGTCTGCCGGTGCCCTCAACCCGTTCCCTTACACGCCTCCGCGCTGAACTGCTCGTACGACAGCACGGTATCCACGTCTCTGTCCTTGGCGGGGACGTAGGTCTGGGTGACTACTTGACCGGGCTTGAGCTTGGAGAGACGTTCCAGCGTGAACTCAACATGCCACTAGGGGCGGGCCGGCCAACGCACGGATCTTCCGATGTAGAGCCGTGACCCGACGCGCGTTTCGGGCCTGTCGAGCTGCTGTGCGAACGTCGATCGTTGGTACTGTCCCGTCCGTGACTACGAAGGTGCGGGTCCCTGGCAACGCGCTCGCTCTTGGGGGATGGCGAGGTCAGATGGAGATCCTCGGTGACGTTCTTCGAGTAGTCGGCGAGGATCCAACGAACCAACTCGAAATAGATTGCGCCCAGGTGAAGCGCTGCTCCTTCAACTCGAACAACGGGCTCTGGGCCTTCCGCATGAAGGACGGCAAGAAGCTCTATCTGCAGACGTCAGGCCTGATCCTGTCGGCGGACCGAAGTGAGGCTGGGCGGGCGGCCACCGAGTCGATCGCGGGGCTGCTCGCGAAGCACGGCGTACGCGGCTTCTCGGTCTGACCTGCTCGTCCGATACCCGCCCGGTCTCTGTCATCGCGGCGGGGTACTCGCCGGCGTCATCTGAACTGGTCGAGTTCACGCTCAGGAATCCGACGCAACGCCAGGTGGCAGGAGCGTCAGGTGGGGGTGTCCCACTCGTAGTAGTCGGGGGTTGGGTCGACCTTGAAGCGGACGGCGTTGATTGTTTTCAGGCCGTTGATCCAGGCTTTGGAGATTCTGTGGCCGCCGTCCATCAGGCGGCCGTCTGCGGACAGGATGACTGGGTAGCTGAGGTCGGCTTTCTGGATGAGGGCGGCGTGGCGGGCGACCATGCGGCAGGTGACGGGCCGGCCGCCGAACCAGCAGTCCTGATCGAACTCCGGGATTGCGTCGATCGGTACGGATTCGACCGGAAGACCTTCGGACAGCTTCCAGAGGCGTTCGGTCAGGTAGAAGGCACGGCCGCCGGGCACGGGACGTGAGTGCTTTTCAGGCATCGCACCATCATCACGCGTCAAGTCGCTGGCAGCCTGCCCTTTTACCTGCCTAGCATGCGGGCATGCCGGCACCAGCGAGGTACGTCGTTGCGGTTGACTCGGGGGTACTCAGACAGGTAGCTCCCCGGATGCTGAGGCTGCGGTATCTCGGCTGGCTGAGGAGGTTGCAGTTGCCGCGCTCGGTCCGCTCCGTGCTGCGGCGTTGATGGCGTTGGAGCGCGTCGGCGTACCTCGCTCTCCCCAACTCGTCAGGCGATTGCAGACATCGACCGGTCCCGGTGTCGAATTGCGCGCGTCTTGATCGACGCAGTGGTGAGCAACAGTCATTCAACGTCTTCTGAGGAGTTCATCATGTCGCAGGACGACCGCAACGACAGCCGAAGCCAGCGCAAGGTTGTCGGGGGCTACTTCGTAACTCTCGATGGGGTGGCTGAGGCTGCTGATCGGTTCCTGACCGGTTGGGACGACGAGGTGGATGCCAGAGGCGCCGAGCTCATTGCCAACCAAGACACGATCATCCTCGGCCGTCGCACCTACGACGAGTGGCTGGGGTTCTGGCCGCGCAGCGACGTCGAGCCGTTCGCGTCCTTCATCAATTCCGCTCCCAAGTACGTCGCAACGTCGACTCCGCTCCAGGGCGACTGGGCCAACTCGAGCGTGATCGACGGTGACCTGGCCGAATTCGTGAAGCACCTGAAGACCCAACCAGGCGGCGACATCGGCATCCACGGCAGTATCTCGGTCACCCAGACGCTGCTGGCTGCCGGCCTCGTCGACGAACTCCAACTCGTCATCGTCCCGACCATTGCCCCGGCCGCCGGCCAGAAGAAGCTGCTCGACAACCTGCCGCCCATCCAGCTCGAAACGATCAGCAGCAGCACGACGCCGAGCGGCTACCTGTTGGTCTCCTACCGCGTACTTCGCTGACCTCATCCAGCGCACTGCCGATGTCCACAGGCTTCCCCACAGCCGTGAACAACCAAGCTCTCAGCGCAGTTCGGTCGGTCGTACGCTGAGTCACGACCTGCATCTGATCCGGTCGGGAAGATTTGTTGTGGGATGGTGTCGGATCGGGGCGTTGGCGTTCGTGGAGTTGGTGTGGCGACCGTTGGGGTCATCGCGCTGAGAGGAGACGGCAGTGGCTGAGTATCTGATCGCGTTCAACGACGAGTGGGTGCCGGATCAGACGGAAGAGGATCTGCGCACCAAGAGTGCCGGTGGGAGGGCGGTGATCGCGGAGATGGAGGAGGCCGGGGTCTTCATCTTCAGCAACGGCGCGCTCGACGCCTCCACCGCGATCTGCAGCGTCGCGGCGAAGGACGGCGAGCCCATCTTCAGCGACGGTCCGTACGTCGAGACCAAGGAGCACCTCGGTGGCTTCGCCGTCATCGACGTACCGGACGACGAGACGGCACGCTACTGGGCCGGCCGCCTCGCCGTCGTACTCAACTGGCCGCAGGAGGTCCACCGCTTCCCCAACCGCTATCGCCACGACCAGCCGACCGCCTGAACCTGCGCGGGTGGGCGAGCCCCCCGCTCGCCCACCCCGCTGCACTGAGCCGGCGCAGGTACAACTCGCTGGTCAAGGTGTCGGGCCGTCGGTAGGGTCGCTGGAATGTCGGTCTGGAGTGTGCCTGAGCGGGTTGAGCCGCCGAACGATCCGGTCGACGAGCGGGCTGCGCTCGAGGATCGCCTCGAGTTCCAGCGGACCACGCTGCTGCTGAAGTGCGGTGGGCTGACGCCGGAGCAACTGGTGCTGCGGTCGGTGCCGCCGTCAACGATGTCGCTGCTCGGCCTGGTTCGGCATCTGTCCGGAGTCGAGGCCTGGTTCCATGCGTACGACGGCCAACCGGATCACCTGTACTTCTGGGACTACGTGCCGGGGGCGGCAAACGGATTCGACGTCGATGTGGCACGCGCGGCGGACGACCTCGCCAGCTATCAAGCGAGTGTCGCCCGGTCGCGGGCTGCGGTGGCAGGTCTCGGGCTCGACGAAGTGAGTCCTGGCGAGGACTACACGCTGCGGTGGATCTACCTGCACATGATCGAGGAGTACGCGCGCCACAACGGCCATGCGGACCTCCTCCGGGAGCGCATCGACGGCGCTACCGGCGAATAGCTGTCAGCTTGTGAAGGCCCAGGACGCCATGAGGGGGAACTCGGCCCGCCAGAACGGGTCGCCATGGTCTCCTTCGCGTTCGGTGATGATTACGTCCACGTCGGCGTCGCGGAGGGCGTCGGCCCAGCGCGTGGCGTTCTCCATGAACCAAGGTTCCAGCGTGCCGGCGACCAGGTACGCGCGTGGGAGCGGGCTCGGCATGACCTCCGGCGGCCGGTAGCCGCCACCAGGTGAGGCGGCGAAGATCGCGCCGTAGATGTCCGGGTGCCGAACGCCCGTGGCCAGCGCGAGTTCCGCGCTCGCCGAGACGCCGCACACCGCGGTCCGTTCGGGCGGCAGAGCGACGCCGAAGCGGGATCGCACCCAGTCGCGGACGTCCTCGACGAAGAACTTCTCGTGCGCCGCGAACCGCTCCTCGTTGAACGACGGCGAGTACTCCTCGATCCGCACCATCTCGTCCGAGTCGTCCGTACGGTACGCGCCGACCACCATCGTCGGAGGTACGTCGGCCTGCTCGAGATCCCCGCCCCACTGGGTAATCAGTTGACCGTCACCCGCGAACACGATGGCTTCCGGCGGATCCGCCGGCACGTAAACGGCCACCTGCCGCCCACCGTCGTACTCGAACGTCTCGGTGACGAGTTCTCCCATTGACCTCACCGTTCCAGTGGGCAAAGCGTCGCGATGGCCGCGTCGATCGGGTACAGATCGGTCAGCAGCTCGCCTGGGTTCCACCAGAAAGCCTCCGACATCTCGTCGTTCGGTGCGAACGGCTGGGGCGTGTCGACGTACCCGCGGTAGATGGCGAGAAACTCCAGCCGGTCGTCAGGGGCGACCCGGATCTTCACCACCCCGGCGAAGTCGAGGGAATCCGCACGCTGCCCACTCTCTTCGTCGAGTTCCCGTACGGCGGCCTCACGAGCCGACTCCCCCGGGTCGATCATGCCGCCGGGCAGCTCCCAGGCCTGATGGAACCGATTGAAGACCATCAAGCACTTGTGACCCCACCAGAGCACAACCAGTGAGGCGGTCAGCGGCACGGAGGGGTCCAGCGTGCTGAGGTCCTCTTCACGGAGGCGGTCGAAGGTGAGGAGTGCTGAGCCTTCGGTGTTTTGGACCGGGAGGGCGTGCATGGGCATGAGTGTTGCAAGACTGGGGATGTGAGTGAAATGGATTTCAGGGGTTATCAGCAAGCGGCGGCGCGGACCGGTGGGGTGGTTGCGACCGATCATCCGATCGTGTATCCAACCTTGGGGTTGGTGAACGAGGCGGGCGAGGTCGCCGGGAAGGTGAAGAAGATCTTCCGCGATCGGCAGGGCGTGATCACCGACGCGGACCGGCAAGCGTTGACGCTCGAGCTCGGTGACGTGCTCTGGTACTTGTCCGAGCTGTGCACCAGGCTCGAGATCCGGCTCGAGGACGTTGCCGAGCACAACATCGCGAAGCTTGCCGACCGGGCGTCCCGCGGTGTCCTCGGCGGCGACGGCGACCTGCGCTGAGTTTCAGGGCGGGAAGCTGTCGGCCGCTGCCTGCACCTGATCCACGAAGGGGAGTCTAGGGCTAATGCTCGATCAGGCCGCCGGCTTGGACGGGTGGGACGTGGCCGGTGGGTGGGCGGGACTGGGACAAGGCGATGCCGATGTCGACCAGGGCGGCGCGGCGGAGGGTCGGGACGTCGGTGATCGGGGTCCAGACCGATTCGGCGGTCTCGCCGTTGGGTTCGGGGCGGGTGGTGCCGGCGGTGATCCGGACGGCGTAGAAGATGCCGATGTTCTGGTGATCATCGGGCCCGGGACGACGCCGTACGGCGGCCGGCACGATCCGCGAGTCGACCCCCAGCAACCGCTCGACGACCGACTCGTACCCCGTCTCTTCGGCGACCTCCCGCGTCACGGTGTCGAACGGATCCTCACAAGGCTCGACACCACCACCCGGCAGAGTCCACCAACTCCCATCGCCGTACGGCGAGACATATCGCGCCAGCAGCACCCGCCCGTCGTCGACACACACCGCGTACGCCGCCACCCGTCGACTCATCCCGGGACCCTAACCGGCCTGCAGTCAGGTGAGAAAACCTCCTTGGCGCACACCGGAATAGGTTCGTTGGGGTTGAGGTTGGGGCGGGTATGACAGTTGAGATCGGGGTCATTCTGCCGACGTCGTCGCCGGATCCGGCGCGAGCGATTCTCGGGGATGTGCGGGAGAGTGCGCGGTACGCCGAGGAGATCGGGCTGGACTCGGTCTGGTCGACGGATCATCTGATCGCGAGTGCGCCGATGCTGGACAGTTCCGTCGTACTGGCGACCGCGGCCGCGGTGACCGAGCGGATCACGGTCGGGTACAACGTGATGTTGCTGGCGTTGCGGCCGGTTGCATGGGCGGCGAAGCAGATCAGCACGTTGCAACTGGTGTCGAACAACCGGCTCGTGGTGGGAGTCGGGACCGGCAATCCTGCGCACGGTGACATCGGCTGGCGGGCGGCCGGTGTCGAGTTCGCCGACCGCGGGCGGCTGACGGACGAGGCCCTCGCCGTACTCCCGGACCTCATCGCGAGCAAACCCACGACACTCGGGACGGACCTCGACGTGTCGATCGCGCCCGGGTCGCCGGTGCCGCCGATCATCGTGGCCGGGAACGGTGTCCGGGCGCATCGGCGGGCGGCGGCGTACGCCGATGGATGGGCGACGATCGCGGCGACGCCGGCCGAGGTACGGACGAACCTGGAGCGGATCAACGAACTTGCCGACGGCAAGCAGTTGAAGGCGACCGTGGTCGCACCCCAGCTCGACGGTGACCCGCTCGAGCAACTGGCCGCGTATGAGGCGGCCGGTGTCGAGCGCATCATCCTGCCGCCCACCGGTGACTGGCACGACGACTACGACCGGGCCGCAGCGCTGAAAGCGGGCTGACGAAACCCGCAGGAATTGGACCTGTCGAGGGTTCGCCTGGGTGGGGAGACTGGATCTCATGTACGTTCCTGCGCACTTCGCCCCTGACGACGAGGCCGTTCTGGAGTTGCTCGCCCATCACGGGGCAGCGGATCTGGTGACGATGACGCCCGACGGTCTGACGGCGACGATGCTCCCGTTCATCCACGATCGCGAGCGGAACGTGCTGCTCGGGCACCTGGCGCGGAACAACGAGCACTGGCGGCTGCCCGTGATCGGCGATGCCTTGGTGATCATGCGCGGACCAGACGCCTACATCTCCCCGACTTGGTACGCCTCCAAGCGCGACCACGGCCGCGTCGTCCCGACCTGGAACTACATCACCGCCCACGTGCACGGCACGATGACCGTGTACGACGACCCTGCCTGGGTGGAGAACGTCGTACGGCGTTTGTCGGACCATCACGAGGCGGGCCGGGCGGAGCCGTGGTCGGTGGACGATGCGCCGGCGAAGTACGTCAGCGGGCAACTGCGGGCGATCGTCGGCGTCGAGATCGGGATCAAGCGGATCGAGGCCAAGTTCAAGCTCAGCCAGAACCGCCCGGCCGCGGACGTCGACGGCGTGACCGACGGTCTCCGGGCCGATGGCGACGACCGGTCCGCCGCAGCAGTCGCCCAGCACCGCCGCCCTTGACCTTGACCTGAAGGGCAAGGTTTACGATCCCGTCATGTCTGGGATTGTCGTGGTGGGAGTAGGTCCTGGGATCGGGCTCGCGGTGGCGCGCCGGTTCGTCCGGGAGGGGATGAGCGCCGGGCTGATCGCGCGCTCGGAGGCGACGGTGAAGGCCGCGGCCGAGGAGCTCGGGAGTGCCGACGTACTGCCGATCACGGCCGATGTGACGGATGAAGCCGGCCTGTGTGCCGCGCTCGATCGGGTGGTCGAGGTGTACGGCGTACCTGAGGTGGTCGTCTACAACGCCGCACTGATCCAGCCGGACCGGATCGGCGACCTCACCGCCCAGCAGCACCTCGACGCGCTGGCGGTGAACGTGGTCGGCGCGATCACCACCGCCGCTCACCTCGTGCCCGCGATGGCCGAGCGCGGCAGCGGGTCGTTCCTGATCACCGGCGGCATGCCGCTGCCGAAGCCCGACTACGCGAGCCTCTCGCTCGGCAAGGCCGGCGTCCGCACGGTCGCCACCCTCCTCGATCAGCAGTACGGCGCGGCCGGCGTCCACGCCGCGAGCGTCACCGTCAGCGGCGGAGTCTCCCCCGGCAGCGGCTGGGACCCGGACGACATCGCGAACCACTACTGGCGCCTGCACACCCAGACTCCTGCGGAATGGATCCACGAGATCGTCATCTGACCTCTTGTCGTATTGTTCAACAATCTCTATCGTGAGATCACCCGAGAGGGGGTCTCATGACGACGACTGCAACGCTCAGTCCGGCCCAGGCACGGTCGCTGTTCCGGGACGACTACAGCGGGCCGACCACCGGCTGGGCCGGCGGGTACACGCAGACCAACCTGATCGCAGTCCCCGAGGACTGGGCGTACGACGTGTTGCTCTTCTGCACGCGCAACGCGCAAGCCTGCCCGGTGCTCGACGTGAGTGATCCGGGCGACCCGACGACGCGGCTTGCTCGGGGCGCGGACCTCCGGACCGATCTTCCGCAGTACCGGATCTGGCAGGACGGCGACTTGGTGGCCGAGGTGGCGGATGCGACCGAGGTGTGGCGCGACGACCTGGTCGCGTTCTCGCTCGGGTGCAGTTTCACGTTCGAGTCCGCGCTGGCGGCTGAGGGAGTTCCGCTGCGGCACGTCGATCAAGGGCGGAACGTGGCGATGTACGTGACCGACCGCGAGTGCGAGCCGGCCGGGCGGTTGCACGGTCCGCTGGTGGTGTCGATGCGCCAGATTCCGGCGGACCGGGTCGACGACGCCGTACGGATCACGCGAGCGATGCCGGCCGTGCACGGCGGGCCGGTGCACATCGGAGACCCGAGCGCGTTGGGGATCACCGACCTCGCACGGCCGGACTTCGGCGATCCGGTCGACGCGTCCGACGGCGACGTACCGGTGTTCTGGGCGTGCGGTGTGACTCCGCAGGCGGCACTGATGGCGTCCCGGCCGCCGTACGCGATCACGCACGCGCCCGGCTACATGTTCATCACCGACCGCCGCGACACCGACTACCGCGTCTAGAGCAGCTTGCGCCTAAAGCCCTCGGCAACAGCGGCGGAGCGGCCAGACCTGCTCACTCATGTCATCCAGTGAACACCGAGCGAAGGTGCTTGTTGTTCACCTGCAGCGCGACGCCCAGAAGCAGCAGCCCGCAGACAGCCTGCTCGCCCTTCATCCACAGCGGGAAGGTGCCCGGCAGCGCGATGATCACCACGATCGCGACCAGCATCACCGCCGAGACGATCCGGAGCAGGAGGTAGCCCCTTCGCGAACCTCTGGCCGCGCTGCGGGCGAACAGGACGGTCAGCAGGGCGCTCGCGACCACGATCGTCCCGCGGACCCAGACCGCATCATTCACCACGGTTGCATGGTGGCGCAGGGCAACGATGGCGACGAGGGTGCCTCAACCGATCGGTGGATCCGTTCGGTTGTGCCACCGGAAGTCGCAGACGACGGCTCGGTGGTCGGACGGATAGCTGCCGTCGACGGCGTCGCCAGCGATCGCGGCCGACTCGACGTTGACCAGCTGATCCTCGTGGCCCGGGCGGTAGAAGATGTGGTCGATCCGCTGATCGACCAGCTCCGGACCGGCCTCGAGCGGTGCGGACGGATGCGTCGACGGCAATGTCACCGCATCGGCCGCACCGTTGCCCGACGTCCAGGCGTCGATCAGGACCTCGCGCAGCGGACGCAGTACGGCGCTGTCCGCCGCCGCGTTCAGATCGCCCATCACCAGGGACGGGCACGGCCCGTCGGTGGCTGGATCGGTCCCGAGGTCGGCGAGCAGCGCGGCCTGGGCGAGCCGGTCGTCGCTGAAGGTCGTCGCATGCTCCAGGCACGCCACCACGATCGGCAGCGGACCGGCCGGATGAGCGACCCGGGTGCGCAGGGCGACGGGATCCCAGGACCGATGGCGGGCCGGCATCGGAATCGCCTCGTGCTCGACGATCGGCCACCGACTCAGCAGCGCGATACCGAGTTCTACTCCGTCGTGATCGGGCGTCAGCACCGGCTCGGGGGTCCGCGGGTACGACGGCGACGAGAAGACCGCGTGGAACCCGAGCGCGTCGGCGAACTCGTCCGCCTGCGTCGTCCCGTCGGCGCCCCACACCTCCTGTAGCGCGATCACGTCCGGAGTGAACCGCTCGATCGTCGCGAGGATCCCGGGCTGCCGTTCCCGCCAGCGTGGCCCGAATCGCCACCAGATGTTCCAGGTCATCGCACGAAGCTGCGGGTCAGCCACAACGTCTCCTTCCGTTCTCGGGGTGCGAACCCCCTGGTACCCACCACACGATCGTTGCCCTGAGCATCTTGCTTCCGTGTCAGTTTGTGCACGGACTGTCACGGACTGTCACGAAGCGTTTACGGCTGCGTGCAGATGTCCGGACAAGGCTGGCGGCAGCAGGAGCGGTCAGCCGATGGTCGATTCAGGAACACGAAGTCCAGAAGAGTTCGAGTCAGGTCGACCACGGGAGGGTCCGGACACGTGCTCGAGACTTATCGCGGAATCCCACACCTGTTGGACACCTGGCTCGTACTGACCGGCATGACCCTGCCGGTCGCCCTTTCCTCGCTCCGCCGCCCGGGCGACCTGGTCCCCCGGCTGGCCGCGTTCTTCCTGCCGGCCGCGTTCGCGCTGGTGATCGCGGCGACGCTCAGCCCGACGACGCATCGCCTCGGCCAGATCGGCGAGTGCGGCACGCACCTGACCACGACCGGCGGACTGACATCGCTTCAAGGTCTGCTCAACGTCGTGCTGTTCGTGCCGGCGGCGGTCATGCTCACGCTGGCCGGCGGCCGCCCGGGCGACGGCATCGCCGCCGGGATCGGGATGTCGGCCGCGGTCGAGGCGGTGCAGGCGCTGCTACCGCAACTCGGCAGGTCGTGCCAACTGCACGACCTGATCGCGAACTCGGTCGGCGCCTTCTGCGGAGTCGGCCTGGCCGCCGGCCTCCAGACGCTGACCCGGAGCCTTGTCGCGCGGCCGGGCTTCCTGGTCGTCAGCCCGGCGGTGGTCGAGCACGCCGCGATGCTCGTCGTACGGCGGCCGCGGCATCCGGCCCGGCACCGGCGCGAAACCCTGGTCCCGGCCGGTCGCCCGGCGAGATATCACAGTACGAACACACAGTTATCCGGATAGTTATCCACAGGCTGTGGATGGGACCGTGGATGACTGCCTGACTACCTGGGGATATCCACAGCGAGGTCAGGGCCGGACGTCGAGGCCGAGCGCGGCCGCGACGACCATCGCCTGGGTGACGTCGATCCGGGTGTCCTTGAGAGTGACGGTCAGCGGATCGAGCGTCGACAGGTCGGAACCGCGCAGGTCGGCGCCGGTCAGATCGGCCTTCTGCAGGGACGCACCGGACAGGTCGAGGTCCCGGAGCAGGGCCTTGTGGGCCCGCAGACCGGTCAGGTCCGCCTCGCGCATCTTCACCCCGGTGAACTCGGCGCCTTTCAGATCCGCGCCGGGCAGCCCGGTGAACGACCAGTCGCCGCCGACGACCTTCATCAGGCTGTGGGCGCAGTCGTCGAACAGGCTGCCGACCATCTTGCACCGGGTGAACGTCGTGTCGAACAGCGAACACCGCACGAACGTGCAGTTCACGAACGCGGCGTCGGTGTGCGTCGACGCGTTGAACCGGACCCCGCGGAACGTGCACTCCTCGAACACCCCGGCGCGGTTGTCCACCTCGGTCAGGTCAGAGTCGATGAACAGCACCCGCCGGTACGTCTGCCCGGAAGGGTCCGCGTCGTCCCAGTCCCGGATCGTCGACTCGGTCTGCGCCGCCGGACGCCCGCCCCTACGGTCAGCCATGACTCTCCCTCGCTCGATGAGCCCTCACACTCCCACGCCGTGCCGACACTGTGATGCTGACGACGGCGAACGTACGGCGGACCGACAAATAACGGTCGCACGATGGAGGGGTGACCGGAACTGAGCGGGTGATGGTGTTCGGCGCGGGAGGTTTCCTCGGCGCCAGGATCTGCGCGCTGCTCGCCGACCGGGGCATCGAGTACCGCGGACTGAGCCGGACCCGCAGCGAGCCGTACCGGCGCTGCGACCTGGCCGCGATGCACCCGTACGCGCTGGACACCCAGATCGGGATGTACAAGCCGACCGTGATCGTCAACGCCGTCGGCGCCACGTTCGGCGAGCCGGCCGACCTGGTCCGGGCGAACGTGATCGCCGTCGAGGCCCTGCTCGGCTCGGTCCGCGACCAGGCCGGCCATGCCCGGTTCGTCCAGCTCGGCTCCGCGGCGGAGTACGGCGGCGCTCCGCACGGCACCAGCCTGTCCGAGGACAGCGCGCCGCGGCCGCTCGGTCCGTACGGGATCACCAAGCTGGCCGGGTCCGAGCTCGTGCTTCGGGCGCAGCGGGCCGGCGCGGACGCCGTCGTACTGCGGATCTTCGATGCGATCGGGCCGGGAGCGCCGGACAGCACGCTCACCGGGAGGGTGATCCGGGACCTGCGGTCGCGTCAGCTGATCGAGGTCGGGTCGCTGGACGTGTGGCGCGACTTCGTCGACGTACGGGACGTGGCCGAGGCGGTGCTCGCGGTCGCGCTCGCGGACGGGAAGCTGCCGCCGGTGCTGAACGTCGGGACCGGCCGGGCCACGCTCGCACGGGACATCGCCGGGCAACTGTTCGAGCTCAGCGGTCAGCCGGCGACGATCGTCGACGACACCGAGCAGGAGACCGCGCTCGGCGCGCCGTGGCAGCAGGCCGACACCACCCTGATCGGGGACACGCTCGGCTGGTCCCCCAAGATCGCCCTCGAGCAGTCCCTCGCCGACAGTTGGGCCGAGCCTGTCTAATCGGCCTGTGGAAATCCGAGCTCTCAGTGAGGCCGCACCGGATCGGCGACCGCCGGCTGTCAACGAGGACCTCGTCCTGACCGGGCCCGACTTCGCCGTCGTACTCGACGGTGCCACGGCTCCGGCGGGCGTCGAGTCCGGCTGCCGGCACGACGTCCCCTGGCTGGTCATGCGGCTCGCCCGCGAACTGGCCCCTCCACTTCTCACCCGATCGCCCACACCACTTCCCGACCTGCTCGCCGAGGCGATCGCAAGCGTCCGCGCGACCCATGCTGATACCTGCGACGTCAGCAATCCCGACAGTCCGTCGTCCACCGTCTCGATGGTTCGGCTGCACCCGGACCACGTCGAGCATCTCGTCCTGGCCGACTCACCCGTCGTCCTGCGCTCGCCGGACGGAAAGATCACCGTCCACAGCGACGACCGGATCGAGCGTCTCCCGGAACGGACCCTCGAGGCCGTACGCCGGTTGCGCAACCAGCCGGGCGGCTTCTGGGCGGCGAGCACCGAGCCCCAAGCGGCGTACGAGGCGGTCGTCGGGACCACGGACCGGGCCGACGTCGACGTGATCGCGATCCTGTCCGACGGCGCGTCCCGCTTCACCGAACGCTACGGGCACTCGTGGGGAGAACTGCTCGACGTACTCACGACCGACGGCCCGCGACGGCTGATCGACCTGGTGCGGGAACACGACGCAGCGTCGACCGCTCCCGGCTGGAAGCGGTACGACGATGCGAGCGTCGTACTGCTTCAGGGGCCGTAGGTCGGGAAACCCGGGCCGGGGTGCTGCGGACGCGGGGCGTACCGCGGTGGCTGGGGCGGCGGTTGCACGAAGTCCTGGACCGGCGGCGGCGGAGCGAGCCGCGACTGCTGCCAGCTGCCGATCTGGAGCATCAGCAGTGACGCCGTGACCGCCGCGACGATGAGCAGGACCGTCGCGACCGTGAACCCGATGTCGACCGCCAGCGCGACGCGGACCATGTAGTCCTGCAGGTCGTAGACGTCGGCGTACGGACCCTCCGTGTCGCTGTCGGCCACCTCGACCAGCCGCACGATCCAGATGATGAACCCGATCACCGCGGCCGATCCGCCGCCGACGATGATCACCCAGAAGCCGCTCCAGGACACCCACCACGTGTACAACAGGGCGCGGATCCGGCCGGATCGGGCGATCCCGGGCCGGTCCCGCGGCTCGCTGGCGCGGGCGACGTCCTCGACGACCTGCAGCGGGTACCAGAACTGCACGATCGGGCAGATCCACGACCCGACAACCCACCCCGGCGACCGGCGGTGCGCGCCGTGGGTCGGGACGGTCGGGTTCGGGGCGAACGGCGAATAGAGGAAATCGACGTTGTCGCGGGCCCGCCACAGCCAGATCAGGAAGGCGATCCCGGTCCCGATCAGCAGGTAGCTGACCAGGTTCAGCAGCGGGCCGGCGCCGGTGACCGACTCGATGCCGCGCTGGATCTCCTCGTCGGAGAGCAGCCCGTACACGAACCGCTTGACCTCGCCGTACGACCGCCAGAGCAACACGCACTGGATCACGGCACAGAGAGCGGTCACCCCCATCAGCGCGATGCTGACGATCGCGAGCGCCCGCAACGGCCGGTACTGCGGCACCACCGGCATCGGCTGGTACGGCATCGGCTGGTAAGGCCCCGGCCCTTGATACGGCCCTGGTCCTTGGTACGGCTGCGTCACCTTCTACCTCCCCGCAGCCAAGTTAACCCCAAGCCTGGAGTCACACCCCCGCAAAGGCTTCCCGTACGGCGGGCAGCGCGAGCTCTCGGTCCGCCGCCGACAGCCCGATCCGCGTTCGCCGATCCAGTACGTCGTCCTCGGTCAGCGCCCCCTCGTGCCGGACGGCGAACTTCACCTCGGCGTACGTCGTCCGCAGGCCCGGCGCGATCGGGTCCTGCAAGTCGGGTGGGCCCGCGATCACCTGCGGCGCCTCCACGCCGTACCGCTGGACGAACCGCGCCGGCGCCCGCACCGCGGCCAGGTGCACGCGATCGGCCGCGCCCACGAGCGGAATCCGGTGAGTCTCACAGGGACGCCGTACGTCGATGGTCGACTGCGCGAGCGCCTTGTCGAGTGCGTCCTGCGCCATCCGGCGATAGGTCGTGAGCTTGCCGCCGACGATCGTCACGACACCGTCCGGGCTGGTGATGACCGCGTGTCGCCGGGAGATGTCGGCGGTCTTGTCCTCGCCGTTGTGGTGGCCTGTGTCGAGCAGCGGCCGGAGCCCGGCGTACGTTCCGAGCAGGTCCGCGCGCGTGAGCGGCTGCTGCACCGCGGTGCTGATCGTGTTCAGCAGGAAGTCGATCTCCGCGTCGGTGGCATGCGGTACGTCGCTCACCGGGCCGGGCGCCTCCTCGTCGGTGAGGCCGACGTACACCCGGTCGTCGGGCGCCGGGATCGCCATCACCACGCGCCGCAGCTCCCCCGGCACCGGCACGGTCAGCACTGCGGACAGCCCGCCGAACACGGACTGCGGAAGCACCAGGTGGGTACCGCGGCTCGGCCGGAGCTTGATGCCGGAGGCAACTTGATCCGCCCAGATGCCGGCCGCGTTGATCACCACTCGCGCGTCCACCGACCGCCGATCCCCGGTCAGCTGGTCGACCAGGACCGCGCCGCGGCCGGTGACCTCGGTGGCGGCGACGTGGGTCAGGATGCGGGCGCCGTACTGCGCGGCAGTCCGGGCGATCGCGACGACCAGGCGTGCGTCGTCGTACAACTGTCCGTCCCAGGTGAGGAATCCGCCGCGCATCCCCTCGGGCTTGAGCGTCGGCGCGTAGCGCAGGATCTCGGCCGAGCTGACCCGGCGGGAGTGCGGCAGGTAGTCGTCACTGGTCCGCGCGAAGGTGCGTAGTACGTCGCCGCCGAGGAAGGCGGACCGCAGCAGCGCCGCCTGCCCGAAGCTTGCCTGTGGCAACCACGGTGCGATCTGCGGGATCGGGTGCACCAGATGCGGCGCGGTGGTCTTCATCAGGATGCCGCGCTCGACGGCGCTCTCGTACGCGATCCCGACATGCCCGGACACCAGGTAGCGCAGGCCGCCGTGCACGAGCTTGGAGCTCCACCGGCTGGTCCCGAACGCCAGATCGTGCTTCTCCACCAGGGCAACGGTCAGTCCGCGCGCGGCCGCGTCCAGCGCCACGCCGGCGCCGGTGACCCCGCCGCCGACGACGAGCACGTCGACCGCCTTCAGCGAGTCGAGCTCGCGGGAACGCCGTGCTGCGTTGAGGCTCGCGTTGCCCACGCTGATCATGGCGTCAGATACCTGGTGAGCATCACCCGCAGCTCCTCGTCCAGCTTCGGATACTCGTCGTGCGAGGCCATCACCGGACCCGACACCGCCGACGCCAGCGAGACCAGGATGATCTGCCGCGCCAGCCACACCGGGTCGCCGTCGCGGATCGAACCGTCGGCCTGCCCCTGCCGGATGCCTTCCTCGACCAGCGCGAGATGGGCGACGGTGCTGCTGCCGCGGCGCTCCAGCAGGTACGGCGTGAGGAACTCGGGGTCGAGCTCGATGATCTTGCGCATCAGCGGGTGCACGCGAGTCTTCGCGACCACCTCGACGACACCCTCGACCAGGCGCGCCCGCCCGTCCACGGCATCCGGCTGGAAGGCGGACACCAGCGCGATCGTCCACTCCCGGGTCATCAACGCGGCGACCACGGCCTGCACGTTCGGCCAGCGCCGGTACAGAGTCGCGCGGGAGACTTCGGCGTGCCGGGCGATGTCGGCCATCGTCATCCGGCGCATCCCGATCGCGAGCAGCAGCTCGTACGCCGCGTCCAGGATCCGCTCCTCGCCGATCGCGTTCGCCGGCGTGGGACGGGTGCTGGTTTCCTGATCCGAGTCGCTGCTACGCTGAGACATCACACGTCAGAGTGTATCAGCGACTCTGTGATCCCGGAACTGTCCAGGGAGGTGGGAGCCAGGGGGTTCCACCTCCCTGGACGCTACCTCGCAGGAGCACCGAAAGGGAGTCAGCGATGACCGAATCCGACCTCCCGGTGGTGCAACTCACGCCCGGCCGCTGGGGCGACCCAGCCCACCCGGTCGAACTCCCGGCAGCCGCGGCCGACGCCCTGAAGCATCTCGGCGTACGGCGACCCGCCGCCGAGCCCGTCGAACCGACCGACCGACCAGGGCTCACGGCTGACCAGCTGTCGTTCTTGAGTCAGGTCGTAGGGAACGAGCATGTGGTCTCCGACCTGGAGTCTCGATGGGCGCACACCCGGGGATACTCCACGACGGACCTGCTCCGGTTCCGCGCCGGCGACACCTCCGACATGCCGGACGCCGTCGTCTACCCCGGATCCCACGACGAAGTGCAAGAACTGCTCGCCGGTTGCGCCGACCACGACCTGGCCGTCGTCCCGTACTCCGGTGGCACCTCCGTGGTCGGTGGTCTCGCCGCCGCGCGCCGCTTCGTGACCGTCGACCTCCGCCGCCTCGACCGACTCGTCGAGCTGGACGAGGTTTCGCGAACGGCCACGCTCCAGGCCGGTGTACGCGGTCCAGCGGCTGAGGCGTTGCTGTCCGACCACGGCTACACGCTGGGGCATTTCCCGCAGTCCTATGAGGGCGCGTCGATCGGCGGGTACGCCGCGGCGCGGTCGAGCGGTCAATCGTCAGCCGGGTACGGCCGGTTCGACCAGATGGTGGTCGGACTGACGCTCGCCACTCCGCGCGGCACGATCGAGCTCGGACGTGCCCCGATGTCCGCTGCCGGTCCGGACCTCCGCCAGCTCGTGCTCGGGTCGGAGGGCGCGTTCGGCATCATCACGTCGGTCGTCGTACGGATCCGGCCGCGACCGACCGAGCGCCATTTCGAGGGCTGGCGGTTCGAGAGCTTCGACATCGGGCTGGCCGCCGTACGACGGCTCGCGCAGGACGGACCGCTGCCGACGGTGCTCCGGCTGTCGGACGAGGTCGAGACCGCGGTGAACCTGGCCGACCCGGACGTCCTCGGCGGCAGCTCCGGCGGTGTTCTGGCGATCGTCGGCTTCGACGGCCCGTACAACCAGGCGACAGCGGCCGTGCTGACAGCAGCCGGCGGGACGAACCTCGGCGCGGACCCGGGTGAGACCTGGCGGGTCGGTCGCTACCGGGCGCCGTACCTCCGCGATCCCCTGCTCGACCAGGGCGCGCTCGTCGAGACGCTCGAGACGGCCGCATTCTGGTCGCGCATCCCGGCCCTGAAGGCGGCCGTGACCGAAGCGCTCGTGGGCGCCCTGGGCGGCACGCCGCCGCTGGTTCTCTGCCACATCTCCCACGTCTACGAGACCGGCGCATCGCTTTATTTCACGGTGATCTGCGCACAGTCCGACGATCCGATCGAGCAGTGGCGGACGGCGAAACGCGCCGCCAGCCAGGCGATCGCCGACGCCGGCGGCACGATCTCCCACCACCACGGCGTCGGCACCGACCACCGCGACGCCTACGCCACCGAGATCGGCCCCTTGGCGATCGAAACGCTGCGTGCGGTCAAGAACACCCTCGACCCCGGCAATGTCATGAACCCAGGCGTTCTGCTGCCGGAGTCTGGGGCTTGACCTCAAGGTAGCTTGAAGTATGACGGTGTCGGCATGACTCCTGAACCGTCCGACCGTCCTGTTGCTCTCATCACCGGCGCGTCCGCCGGCCTCGGGCTTGCGCTCGCACACGGGCTGGCCGATCGCGGCTGGACGCTCGTGATCGATGCGCGTGGCGCCGAAGCGCTCAAGGACGCCGCCGACGCACTGGCTGACCGCACCGACGTCGTACCGCTGGCCGGCGATGTCACCGACCCCGAGCACCGCGCCGATCTGGTGGCGGCGATCACCGAGCTCGGTCGGCTCGACCTCCTCGTCAACAACGCCAGCTACCTCGGGCAGAGCCCCCTGCAAGCCCTGGCCGCAGCTGACCTCGACGAGCTCCGTCGCGTGTACGAGGTCGACGTACTCGCACCGATCGCACTCACCCAAGCCCTGCTCCCCGCACTCACCACAGCGTCCGGTGTGCTGATCAACATCAGCTCCGACGCCGCAGTGGAGGCCTACGAGACCTGGGGTGGGTACGGCTCCGCCAAGGCCGCACTGGACCACGCGACTCGGGTCCTGGCGGCCGAGCACCCAGCACTCGCGGTGTACGCGGTTGACCCGGGTGATCTGCGTACTGCGATGCACCAGGCCGCCTTCCCTGGTGAGGACATCTCCGACCGGCCTGAGCCCGCAAGCGTCGTACCGGCGTTCCTGCAGTTGCTGGACAGCCGACCGGCGAGTGGCAGGTACCGGGCGGCCGAGTTCGCACCTGCGGTGGCCTCATGATGGTGCACCCACACACCAGGTTCGACCTGCCGGAGGCGCTGAACGCCGGCGAGCCACCGGAAGCCCGCGGCCTCTCGCGGGACCACGTGAAGCTGCTGGTCGCGGAGGGGTCGACCGTCACGCACACGCGCTTCGACCGGATCGGTGAACACCTGCGGCCCGGCGACCTGCTGCTGGTGAACACGTCCACGACGTTGGCCGCTGCTGTCGACAGCACGTCGTACACCGTGCACTTCTCCACACCGCTCGACGACGGCACCTGGGTCGTGGAGCTACGCGACGGCGGTGCACCTATGTTCGACGGTACGGCGGGCGACCGGGTGGAGCTGCCAGAAGGCGCACTGACGTTGCTGGCGCCGTACCAAGGCTCGAACCGCCTGTGGATCGCCAAGCCACCGGTGGCCGACGTACTCGGTTACCTGCAGCGGCACGGGCGGCCGATCACCTACAACTACGTCGGCAAGCGGTGGCCGTTGGCGTCGTACCAGACCGTCTTCGCTCGCGACCCGGGCAGTGCGGAGATGCCTAGCGCTGCCAGACCGTTCAGCTTCGAGCTGGTGAGCCACCTGGCGTCGCAGGGCGTGCTGATCGCACCGATCCTGCTGCACTGCGGCGTGTCCTCACTGGAGAGCCATGAGCCACCTCAACCCGAGAGGTACGACGTACCCGCGCACACGGCCCTTCTCGTCAACTGGGTCAAGGCCAACGGCGGCCGGGTGATCGCAGTCGGCACCACCGCCGTACGTGCTATCGAATCAGCTACGACCCCGGACGGCACTGTCACGCCCGCGCATGGCTGGACCGACCTGATCCTCGGTCCGGAACGCCAGCCATACGTCGTCGACGGCCTGATCACCGGCTGGCACGCCCCCGAGGCGTCCCACCTACTCCTCCTCGAGTCCGTGGCCGGCCCCGACCAGGTGCAACGCGCCTACGACGCCGCCGTACAAGAGCACTACCTGTGGCACGAGTTCGGAGACAGTTGCCTGCTGCTGTCATGACTTGGTACCGGTGATCAGGCGCTCACGGTCGAACAGCGCCGACGCGACGCGCCAACCGGCCCGGTTCAGCAGGAGGAGAATCACCGCTGCGATGATCGCTGTCCGCAGGGAGGGTTGGATGACGTTCAAGGCGATCACGATCGCCAGCGCGACGGCCGGCAGGCTGGCGACGGTGGAGAGTTGCTGGGCCACCCGGTCGTCGTTGAATCGGGTCGAGATCACGATCGCGATCCAGATCGAACATCCGGCCAGCAGCGGTGTGAACACCACCTGGGCGAGCAAGTCGGACGGGCGGACGATCGCCGAGGCCACACCAGGCTTGGCGAACAACTCGACACAGACCAAGAACAGGGCAAAGACGCCGTACGCGACGGCGACAGCGGGGAGGAAAGTGGCGAGCGCCTTGCCGAGCAGGAGTTCCTCGCGGCGGATCGGAGTGGTGAGCAGCGGTTCGAGGGTGCCCTGTTCACGCTCGCCGACCACCGAGTAGGAGGCGACCAGCGATGGTACGAGGGCCGGGATACCGAGCATGTACAGCAGCACGTGCTCGTGCCGCAGCGGCCCCGACGCCGAGGAGGTCAGGGCGAAGACGCTGACCAGCGGCTGCACGGAGAAGACGAGGGGAATGATCGCCATCCCGACGACCAGGGACCGGTTCCGCCGGAACTCTCGCAGTTCCTTGGCGACGATCGCGCGGACCAGCCTCCGGTTCACGCTCACGATCGACCGACCGGTACGTCGTTGTCGACGAGCTCGAGGTAGACATCTTCAAGGCTGTGGTGTGACACGGTGATCGACAGCACGTCCGCGTCCGCCTTCACCAGCGCCCGGGTGACGCCTGGGGCCGCGACTGCCGGATCCGCGACGGTCAGCACGTAGGTCGAGGGACCGTCCTCGTGCCAGCCGGCGACGCCCGGTACGCCGAGGAACACGTGGTCGGGCTCGGGAATCGGGGCCACCGTGCGCACTGTGAGAGTCCGGGCGAAGAGCTCGTCGCGCAGTTGGTCGGGCCGGCCGATGGTGCGGAGCGCGGTGTTCAGGATGGCTACCCGGTCGCAGAGTCGTTCCGCCTCGTCCAAGCGGTGCGTGGTGAGGAAGATGGTGACACCGCGGCGGCGGAGTCCGTCGATCAGGTCGTGCACCTCGCGGGCCGCGACCGGATCGAGTCCGGAGGTCGGCTCGTCCAGGAACAGCACCTGCGGATCGTTGAGCAGCGCGCGGGCCAGCGCGACGCGTTGCCGAAGACCCTTGGACAAGGCACCGCAGGCATCGTTCGCACGATCGGGGAGGCGCACTGCGCCCAGCGCATCGTCAATGCGATCGCGCGCGGCAGGCACCTCGTACAGGTCGGCGAAGCACTGCAGGTTCTCGAGGACGCTCAATCGCAGGTACAGCCCGGGCGACTCGGGCATGATCGAGATCTGGCGGCGGATCTCCACGCCGTTCTCGGGCGTCAGCGGGAGTCCGGCGACGGTGGCCGAGCCGGACGTCGGCGTCAGGAGCGTTCCGAGCGTCCGGACGGTGGTCGTCTTGCCGGCGCCGTTCGGCCCCAGGAATCCGAACACCTCGCCGTAGCCGATCTCGAACGAGACCTCCTCGAACGCCACCCGGTCGCCGAAATGCTTGCTCAGCCGATCGGCCGACAACGCCGGTGCGGTAGAGGTGCCGCTGCCTTCGGTCACCGCGTCCACGGCCCCTCGCTCCGGCTTTCGCTTCCCCTGGGTATTTCGAGATTACCCCGGGGTTCCGCTCGCGCGGCTGCTGAGTCAGGAGGCCTTGGCCTGCTGCTTCTGCTGGGAGATGCGGTTGGTCTGCAAGGCGGTCACCGCGTTCGGAGACTCCGGCGCGGCCGGCCGCACAACCTGATGCTCGTTACCGGGCCGGGCTCGCTTGTCCACAGCACGTGGGCTCATACCGATGTCCTAACCGTTCGGTCCCCCGTCGGGACGTCACTTGATTAGACGAGCACAAGCCCTCACCTGTCATGTCCTTTTATCCAACTGAGCCGAAATTGTGGCCTAGGCCGATTAGTTTCCTTTTGAATCTCCGGAGCCCCTAGCGAGGGTCGAAGTACTTCCAGGTCTTGCCGTGGTCGGTGCTGGTGAGGGCGTGGTCGCCGTTGTACTGCAGCCCGTAGACGAACTCGCCTACCGCGTTCAGTTGGCCCAGGTCGGCCGGCGGGGTCAACGGCCTACCGGCGCCGGGGCGGAGGAGTTCGCGCTTCTTGCCTTGAAACAGCGCGAGCCCCGTTCCGTTGTCGAAGGCAACGGGAGACGACAGGTACGGCGCGTTCCGGGTGGCCACCGTCGTCCAGTGTTCGCCGCGGTCGGTGGACAACCGCAGCGGGACCAGGTCATTCGGCGTACCGGGCTTGCCGCCTGGGATCGCCACGATCGTCCTGCCGTCGGGGCTGACACCCAGGTGGCCGCCCATCCGGCCCGGGCTGATGACGGAGTGGTCCCAGGTCTTGCCGTGGTCGTCGGTCCAGTAGATGTTGCTGACGCCGCTGTTCCTGGCGCCGACCAGCCACCACCGTCCGGTGCTGTCGCGCTGGGGCTCGGAGGCGTTGTCGATCCCGGGGATCTTCACCTCCCGCAGGGTGCCGGTTTCCAGATTCAGCGCCCGCAGAGTGCCGTAAGCCAGCAGCACGTCGCCCTCGGCGAACTCGCTGGTCGGCGCAGCCCAGCGCAGCCGCTTCTCGACCCGGCCCTGATCCGTCAGGCGAACCATCACGGACTGGGCCCAGGTCGGATCGCTGCCCTTCATGCTCGTCGGCATCGACACTGCCAGTGCCTCGTCACGGGTCTGCAGCACGACGTACTGGTTCTTGCGGACCGGTGCGGTGGTCCGTACTCCGTCACGGCTCAGCACCGCGGCGTAGTTCCAGGTGTTTCGCGGCTGTAGTGACGTCCACCCCGAGGCCCACCGCGTCGGTGTGGCGAACGCGATACCGGCCAGACCCGACTTCTTGTCGCCGATCAGCTTCTCGGCCGCGTGGTCAACAGCGATCGACGCCGGCGTGCCGGCGGCCGGCGGCTTCTCGGTGCCGGTCACGTTCTCGAGCGGCAGTACGGCGGCCAGTACTGCGATCGTCACCGCCGCAACGACTCCCGCGCCGGTCAGCGCCTGGCGACGGTGCCGGCGGCGGACGCCACGACGCTCCAGAGCCTCGAAGGGCAACGGCTGGACGGTCTCCTGGACCTCCCAGGACAGTTCTTTCAGCTCTTTCAGCTCAGACATGGTTGACCTCCTCGACGTCGTCAGCGAATTCGTGGACCAGCGGAGCCAGGCGGGACCTGCCCCGGGAGAGGCGAGCCTTGACGGTCCCCACCGGCACACCCAGCTGTACGGCGATCTCACTCACCGGCAGATCGACGATGTGGTGCAGCACGATCGCCTCGCGCTGTTCGTAGGGAAGCCGCCGCAGGGCCTCGACCAGAGCGACGCGGTCCGCGGACAGTCCGGTTGTCGTGGTCTCGGGGACACCTGCCCGGGAGAGCAACCCGTGGAATCGGGTCGCGCGGCGGTAGCGCCGACGTACGGCGTTGAGCGCGACCGTACGCAGCCACGCCTCCGGGTTGTCGAGCTGGGCGAGCCGTTGGGGCTTCTCGACGGCGCGGACGAACGCCTCCTGCACGGCGTCCTCGGCCTCGCCCAGGTTCCCGCAGATCGCGAACAGTTGCCCGACCAGCCGCCGGTAGCACCCCTCGTACAGCTCGCGCACCGTGTCGCCGTCAGCCATCACCACTCCCCAGATCGGACCCTTTGCCTGCACGAGTCCCGGCAGGAGGATCCGGTTGCATCACGAACGCAAGTTCGTGTCAGCGGGCTGGGCGTTCGAAGATGAGCTCGAGTCCGTCCTCTTCGTCCCACTGTTCGCCGTTCTCGACGAACCCGAAGCCGGCGATGGTGGCCAGCGATGCCTGGTTGGTGGGGCTGATCGTCGCCCGGACGGTCCGTACGTCGGGTTCGGCCGCCGCACGCTCGAGGAGCGCGGTCAGGATCGCCTTGGCGAAACCCTGGCGCCGGTACGGCGGGTCGACCGTGTAGCCGATCTCCACCATGCCGGCCTCGTCAGGCGGACCGTGGAACCCGGCGTAGCCGACCACGATGCCTTCGGCCACGGCGAGCTTGACGAGCCACCCGAAGGTGGCGGGATCCCGGTTCAGCTGATCCAGGCGGTACTGCCACAGCCACTTGGCCCTGTCACTGAGGAACTCGTCGCCGAGCGCGAAGCCGAGCTCAGCCTGCGCCGCAGCGCGGTCATCCGCCAGCAACGCGCTCAGCGCAGCCCCGGTCATCTCGACAAAGCGAACCGCCGGAGCGGAAGAAGTAGTCATCCCCCTCATCCTCACCGCCCACCACCCCGCCAGGCGAACCATTAACCAGCTAGGCGGATTGTTTGTTGCGGTGGTGGTTTGCGAGTTGGAGGTAGATCCAGGCGACTGCGGCGCCCACTACGAAGCCGCCCAGGTGGCCTTGCCAGGAGACGTTCGGGATGGCGAAGGACAGGAAGGCGGTGACCGCGACGTACATGATGATCCAGGTGATGTCCTGGCCGCGGGCGCGGCTGATCACCAGGAGGGCGCCGACCAGGCCGAGGACCGCGCCGGAGGCGCCGAGGGTCGCGCCGCCGGGGGCCGACAGGAACCAGACTGCGACGCTGCCGCCCAGCGCGGACAGCAGGTAGAGGACCGTGAAGCGGAGCCGGCCGAGCATCTGCTCCAGGGGCGGACCGAGCTGCCAGAGCATGAACAGGTTCGAGAAGATGTGGAAGAGCTGCACGTGCGTGAACGCCGACGTGAGCAGTCGCCACGGCTCGCTCTCGGTCAGCACCGGGACCATCACCAGGTCGCCGAGGAGCCGCGGGCTGCCGGTGCGGACCGCGATGAAGACCAGGACGTTCAGCGCCAGCAGCGTGTAGGTAACGACCTGCTGGCTGCCGGCGCGCTGGATGCCGCCGAGCGAGGTGCGGGTCCGCGGAACCGAGCGGACGCCCTCGTTGAAACAGTTCGGGCACTGGAAGCCGACGGCGGCGCTGTTCATGCACGCCGGGCAGATCGGCCGGTCGCAGCGCTGGCAGCGCACCCCGGCGGGCCGATCCGGGTGCCGGTAGCAGACGGTCTCGGTCACGCGGGTGGGTCCTCCTGTGAAAGAGCGGGACCGGGCGTGCCCCGGCCCCGCTCCGGAAAATCAGGCGTTCTTGCGCTCGACGACGACCTTGTTGATCACGATCGGCTCGAGCGGCCGGTCGCCGGGCGCGGTGTCGGCGGAGGCGATCGCGTCCACGACCTTCTTCGAGTCGTCGTCGACGACCTCACCGAAGATCGTGTGCTTGCGGTTCAGGTGCGGCGTCGGGACCACGGTCACGAAGAACTGCGAACCGTTGGTGCCGTGGCCGAACTGGATGCCGGCGTTCGCCATCGCGAGCAGGTACGGACGGTCGAACTGGAGCTCCGGGTGGATCTCGTCGTCGAACTGGTACCCGGGCGTTCCGGTGCCGGTGCCGAGCGGGCAGCCGCCCTGGATCATGAACCCGTCGATCACCCGGTGGAAGCCGAGGCCGTCGTAGAACGGCTTGGTGACCTGCTGCCCGGTCTCCGGGTCGGTCCACTCCTTGGTGCCCTCGGCCAGGCCGACGAAGTTGCTCACCGTCTTCGGCGCGTGGTTGGGGAACAACCTGATGACGACGTCGCCCTTGTTCGTCTGCAGGGTCGCGTACAGCTCTTCGGCCACGGGAGTCACTCCTAGTCGGATCACTACGGCTTACCCCTCGATCCTGTCATGTCACTCCAAGAACTCCGACATCGACGCGGATGTGTACGGACAGTGCCGTGGGGGCACCGGGTTATCGGCCGGAAACGTCGTACGATGCAGATGAAGCCGGGTTTGTCCAGAGTCGTCACCAGAAAGCGTCCATGTCGCCGATGGGCGGGAGAGCTGTCCGCGGCGCGGGCGGCACCGAGGAGGGAACCGTGGGTTTGAGGAAGTCCAAGGGCCGGGTCGAGGTCGCGAAGGACCGGGTCAGGCCACTCGCCGAGTCGGCGTCGGAGAAGTTCGGACCGGCCGTCGGTCAGGTCCGTGACCACCTCGGGCCGGCTGTGGGCACCGCACGGGAGAAGGTGTCGCCGTACGCCGAGAAGGCTGTCGAGCGGGGCGCACACCTTGCTCACCAGGCGGTCGAGAAGGCCGGTCCGGTGCTCGACGACGCGCTCGCCAAGGTCGGTCCGGCCACCGAGCACGCTGCCGAGAAGGCCCGCGAGCGGCTGAACGACGACGTACTGCCGAAGGTGACCGCCGCGCTGGCGGCGATGGCAGCCGCCGCCGAACCGGTCGTCGAGGAGACCGCCCGCCGGGGCAAGGCCACCAAGGCCGCGCTGAAGGGCGAGCTCGAGGTGCCGAAGAAGAGCCACAAGCTCCGCAACATGGTGCTGTTCCTGGGCCTCGGCGCGCTGGCCGCGGCAGCGGTGAAGAAGCTGCTCACCCCGCCGGAGCCGGCCTGGCAGTCCACGCCGACCAGCGGTCGCGACTACAGCTCCGCCCCGGCGGGTACGTCGTCGCGCCCGACCGACACCCCGTCGTCCAACGGCAAGACCGACGCCACGCCGGAGGCCGACACGACCAAGACCGACGCATCCGAGACCGAAGCCCCCAAGACCGACGGTCAGGCGGACGGTTCCACGGCCGAGGCGCCGAAGGCGGAGGCCAAGGCAGATGCGGCCAAGGACGAGGTGAAGGCCGCCTCGAACGGCGCCACCAAGAGGACCACCACCAGGAAGTCGACGGGCTCGGGCGAGTCCAAGCCCAGCGACTCCTGACACCACCGCAACGGCGAAGGTCCCGAACCCCGGCTGGGGTTCGGGACCTTCGTCTGTCCGGACGTCGCCTTGCGCGTACGACGTCAGTTGACCTGTGGTTCCGGGTCGTCGGACTTCGCCATCGTGTACCGGCCTGCTGACAGCAGTTGGGTGGCGTACCGGTGCGTGATGCACGGGTAAGTGCCGCCGCAGCTCAGGCAGACCGCGTCGTTGCGGTGCAGCCAGGGGACGACCTTGAGCCGCCTGGTCCAGGTCAGTGGCTCCCGATCGGGGGCGTGCATCCGGAGCGCCGTGCGGGCCGCGTGCTGGATCTCGGGGGCCGACCATTCCTCGGCGCTCTTGTCCATCAGGGCGCTGAGGTCGGGGTGGAGGTGGTCAGTGGTGCGGGCTTTGTTCATTTATATGTGTCTTCCAAGGCAGGTGGGAGGACGCCTGAATCGGGTGGTGGGGTGGGTTTGCGACTAGCACTGAATCACTCGCTTCAAACGTTAGTGCCCCTGTGCGGCCACCGCGCCTCGATCTGCGCCTGCCGAGTGTCAGATCTTCGTCAGGTCTCAGATCCAGAGCGTCTCGAGGGTGACCCGGGCCTCGAGCTCGAGCAGGTGCCGTTTGGTCGGGATGCCGCCGCCGAAGCCGACCATCTTCCCGCCGGCGCCGACCACCCGGTGGCACGGCACGACGATCGCGATCGGGTTCCGGTTGCACGCCGTCCCGACGGCGCGGGCGGCCCCGGCGTCGCCGACGATCTTGGCAACGTCGCCGTACGTCTGCATCTCGCCGTACGGGATCCGGGTGAGCTGGGTCCAGACCACGCGCTCGAAGTCGGAGCCGCCGCGGACCGAGAGCGGCAGTGTGAACTCCTGGAGCTCGCCGGCGAAGTACGCCTTCAGTTGCTCGGCGGCCTCGGTCAGCAGCGGATCGGCGCCGAGCGGCCGGTCGGTCGCCCCGAAGTGCAGCCGGCACAGCCCGGTCTCGTCGACCGCGAGCGTGAGATCGCCGATCGGTGAGTCCACAACAGACCAGTGCATACGACCATCCTCCCCGCCTCCACCGACACTTTTCTGGCAGAAATGCGCCACGGAGTGGCCGCAACGTGAGGTTCTCGCTCGGTCACGGCCTGTTGTGCTATGCCTGATCCATGCCGAGCCGGGCGTCGCAAGTACCGCAGGACCGGTGGTTCAGTTCCGAGCGGGCCATGGGTATCGGTGCGTCGATCCTGATCGGGGTCGTCACCGTCACCACGTGGTCGACCGCGTGGTCGGACTGGAACCTGTACCGGACCCGCAAGGTGTACGGCGGCGACCCGGACAAACTGGCCGAGGCCGACCTGATCTCCGGCTCGCTCGGGATCGTCGCCGCGCTGGCGCTGCTCGCGGCCGCGGTGGTGTTCATCGTCTGGCTGTGGCGGGTCCGCTGGAACGCGGAGATGTTCTGCCGTGGCGAGCACCGGTTCACCCGCGGCTGGGTGCTCGGGTGCTGGCTGGTCCCGGTGGTGAACCTCTGGTACCCGAAGCAGGTCGTCGACGACGTCGTCGCGGCCAGCGACCCGCGGACCGATCCGTTGACCCCGATGCTCAAGGACGTTCCGGGCACGCCCCTGGTCTGGGCCTGGTGGCTGACCTGGGTGGCCGGCCTGGTCACCGGGAACATCGTGCAAAGAGGGGTTCTCGTCGGCGCGTCGGAGCTGGGAGATCTGCGGACCAACGTCATACTGTCCTCCGTCTCGGCGCTGTTCACCACCGGCGCGGCCGTGCTCGCAGTCATCCTGATCCAGCGGATCGACGAGCTTCAGAGCAGTCGTCCGTGGGTGCCGTGGTGGGCGGTCGGGACACCGCAGAGCGGCTTCCAACCACCTGCGCGGTAAACCAAACCGTCACGCCCCGTCTTCTCCCTCGTTACCACTGGTGATGGGCGTACGAAAAGAACACGTTAAGTCGACACCCTCTGCGCTGGGGCCGACTGCCCTGGCATACCTACTTCGTGGTATCAATGTGGCTCGGTCACGCGGGGGTAGGGCCAGGCAGATACGCCGGACAGACGACGGAGTTCCAGCAACGCGAGGGACGCGAGACGTGAGCCACCCGCAGGCATTGATGACTGCTGTCGAGGATCAGGAAGAGTGGCAGCCGCACGCGGCTGAAGAGTTCCAGCAGGTCGGGACGGTCGGCAAGATCGCGATCGGACTACTGGGCGCATCAACGGTCACTCACCTGCTGTCCACCTGGTCCGACTGGAACACGTATTCCGTGGTGCACCGCTATCTCGGCGGCATGCCGAACGTCGACGACGCGGACCTGAACCGCGCCGACGCGATCGCCAAGGTCACCGCGATCCCGAACGTGATCGTCTCGGTCGCCGCAGCGGTCGTCTTCGTCATCTGGTTGTGGCGGGCCCGGGTCAACTCCGAGGTCTTCTCGCAGGCCGACCACCGCCGCAGCCACGGCTGGGTACTGGCCAGCTGGTTCGTCCCCGGACCCAACCTCTGGTACCCGAAACAGATCGTCGACGACGTCTGGATCGCCAGCGACCCGAAGACCCCCGTGTACACCGACGACCTGCGCCGGTTCAGGACACCGACCCTCACCTCCGTGTGGTGGGTCGCCTGGATCGGCGCTCTCGCGTTCGACGTGGTGGTCCGCCGGTTCCTGATGTGGATGGAAGCCACCGTCGGCTCGCTGCGCGGTATCGCTCTGGCCGGTACGGCGTCCCTCGTGCTGACGGTCGTCTCCGCGGTCGCCGCGACGATGGTGATCCGCAAGATCAACCACATGCAGACCACGCGTGAGTGGGTGCCGTGGTGGGACCAGGGCCCGAAGCTCAGCGCCGTTCCGTCGTACGAGGTGACGCAGGTGCCGTCGTACGCGAACGACGACACCGACGAGCAGCCCGCGATCTCCGAGCCGATCGCCGCCGGGCCTTCGCTCGGTCTGGTCCGCGCGCCGCAGCTGCAGATGGCCGGCCCTCCGCAGGCGCCCGTGCAGAACCCGTTCGCCCCAACTCCGGCACCGCAGAGCTTCCCGGGCGACGGTGCTGCCGCCCCGGCGGCGTTCGCCGGCGGTCCTTCGGCCGCCGACGCGCCGAAGTGGAGCCCGTTCGCCCCGGTCGCCGAGAACTGGCAGGACGACGACGCCGGTCCGGCTACCGAGCAGTTCAACCCGATCGAGACCTGGCGGGACGAGAAGCCGGTCGAGGAGACGACGTACGAGGCGCCGCAGCAGAGCTGGGACGACTACCGCAGCTCGCTCACCGCGGACGTGCTCGGTACGACGAGCAGCTGGCGTGACGAGGCTGCGCCGATGACCGTCGTACAGCCCGACCCCTACGGCTACCAGCCCGAGCCGGAACCCCAGCCCCAGCCCCAGCCCCAGCCCCAGCCCCAGCCCCAGCCCGCCGAGGAGCCGTGGGCGGCGCGCTACTCCGAGCCGTACTCGTACGAGTCCGACTACCTCACCTCGACGGCCTCCCCTGTGGAGGCGCAGACCGCACCCGAGCCTGAGCCCGCGCCTGTTGCGCGCGCCGGCCGGCGGGCCGCTCGGGTCGCGGTCGACAGCCCGTCGGCGATTCAGCCGGCGGTGCCGAACCACTCGCCGCGCGTCTCCCAGGCCGAGACGTACTCCTCGTACTCGGACCACAACGTCTACGGGCCGTCCGAGCACACGCAGCCGTCGTCGCACGTGTCCGCGTCGTCCGGGTACTACGAGCCGGCGCCGGCGCCGAGCTACCAGGAGCAGGACGACTTCCTGACCCCGTCGAAGCCGCTCCCGCCGGTGCCGTCGTACGGTCCGGAGCCGACGTACTCCTCCGGTGGGTACTCCGACCAGGAGACGTCGTACACCTCGGACTACTCCTCGTCGTACAACTCCGAGTCCTACGGCTCGAACAACTACGACGCGTACGGCAGCAATGGCAGCTCGGAGTACACGAGCACCGAGTCCTACGAGACCTACAGCCCGAACTACGCCACTGAGTCGTACGGGACGCAGTACTCGCCGGAGCCGGAGCAGACCGAGCACCAGCAACACTCGCCGTACGCCTACGAGCAGCAGCAGCAGCCGACCGACCCCGAGCAGCCGACCGGTCCGCGGACCCTGCCGCGCCGTGGCCGCTGGATCTGATCAGATAGCAGTATGCGTTTAGGTTTCGCCACCCTCGGTTGTCCCGGAGCCGCACTCGACGACGTCCTGGCGCTTGCCCAGGGCAACAACTTCGCCGGCCTGGAGCTCCGGGCCGCGCCGGACGAGTTCACGAACACGGGTCTGTCGGCGACGCAGCGCCGTGAGCTGCGGACCCGGATCGAGGACGCCGGCCTGGAGATCTTCGCGGTCAGCAGCTACGTGAAGCTCTGCGCGGTCGAGGAGCAGCCGCTCGAGGAACACCTCGAACTCGCCGCGGACCTCGGCGCCCGAGGTGTCCGCGTGTTCCCCGGGGACGATCCCGGTGAGGGTACGCCGGACGGCCCGAGCGCCGGTGAGATCCGCGCGCTTGACCGGGTGACGACCGCACCGAAGGACGTCCCGATCCTGCTGGAGACGCACGACTCGCACTCGACGGCCCGGCAGGTCGCCGCGTTCTGTGCGCTGCTCGACACCGACGTCCCCGGCCACAACGTGAAGGCTCTCTGGGACACGTCGCACACCTGGTCGCACGGCGAGGCCCTGGCCGAGTCGTTCGCCCTGCTGCGGCCGTGGCTCGAGTTGGTCCAGTTCAAGCAGGCCGACTCACAGCAGGACTACCGCCCCGTCGCGATCGACGCCGGCGACTTCCCGATCGGCGAGCTGCTGACGGTTCTCGACGGCACCGATTACCCGCTCTCCCTCGAGTGGGAGCTCAAGTGGCATCCGCAGCTCCCGTCATTGGCGGAGACCCTGCCGGCCGTTCACGCCTGGTTGAGCGTCGGAGCCGGCGAGGTCAAGTAGCGGGCCAACGTAGGCCCGAGCCAGGCGACCACCTCGTCGTCGGGCATCGTCGCGATCGGCGGGAAGCCGAGGATGTACCGGCAGAGCGCGAAGCCGAGCACCTGACTCGCGACCAGACCTGCCCGTACGTCGGGTTGATCGACTGCCTGTACCCGCAGCGTGGGAGCGAGCTGCGCCGCGAAGATCGAGCGCATGCGCTCGACCGCGACCTCGTTGGTGACCGCGGTCCGCAGCAGCACCCGCAATGAATCGTCGGCCTCCCACCGCTCCAGGAAGTGCCGCGCGAGTGCCTCCCCCAGCGATTCCAGCGATATGTCGCCGAAGTCCGGCAACCGGATGTCGAACTCGGCTGCCGCCGCGAACAGCTTCTCCTTGCTGCCGTAGTACCGCATCACCATCGCCGGGTCGATGGCCGCGTCGGCCGCGATCGCCCGGATCGTCGCCCGCTCGTACCCGTCCGCGCCGAACCGCTCGCGGGCCGCCGCGAGGATCGCCGCCCTGGTCCGATCGGACTTCTTCTCCGCCATGCCCACAGCATATGCCAACACCTGTTGACTTTTGCTATCCCTGGGCCTAGCGTGAAAGTCAACAGGTGTTGATAAAAGGAGCGACGATGATTCCCCAGCAGGCAGAAATCGTGGTGGTCGGTGCCGGTCCGGTCGGGCTCGCCGTGGCGGTCGGGCTCCGGCTGCACGGACATGACGTCGTGGTCGTCGATCAGCAGGCCGAGGGTGCGAACACCTCGCGGGCCTGCGTGATCCACCCGCGGACGCTGGAGGTGCTGGAGCAGCTCGGCGTCACCAAGCGGCTCGTCGACCTCGGCCTGGAGCTCGAGGACTTCGCGATCCGCGCCGGCGACCGCAAGCTGATCCCGGTCGGCTTCGCGGACCTGCCGACCGCCTACCCGTTCGTCACGATGATCCCCCAGCCGGTCACCGAGCAGGTGTTGCTCGAACGGCTCGAGGAGCTCGGCGGCTCGGTGCTCCGTCCGTACGCCGCGACCGGCCTGACCCAGACCGCCGACGGTGCCGAGGTCACGCTCGACAGCGGCGACGTGATCAAGGCGCAGTACGTCGTGGCAGCCGACGGCATGAACAGCACGATCCGCGAACTCGCCGGCCTGCGGATGCCGGGCAACACCCTGCAGATCTCGTGCAGCCTGGTCGACGTCCGCGTCGACAGTGGCCTGCCGGTCGACGAGGTCGCGCTGTACTTCGCCTCTGCCGGACTGCTCGTCGTGGCGCCGCTGCCGGACGGAAGCTTCCGGCTCGTCGCCGAGATGCACGACGCGCCGGAGCATCCCGATCTCGCCTACGCGCAGCGGTTGCTGGCCGATCGTGGTCCGCGCAAGGCGCACCCGAAGGTCACCGAGGTGGTCTGGGGTTCGCGGTTCCGGATCCACGAGCGGGTCGCCGACGCCTACCGTGCGGGTCGCGTGCTCCTGGCCGGCGACGCCGCCCACACGCACAGTCCGGCCGGCGGCCAGGGCATGAACCTCGGCCTGCGCGACGCGGTCACCCTGGCAGACGCCCTGTCGACCGCCCTGGCAGGCGACGAGTCGGGCCTCGACGCCTACGCCGCGAACAGCCGTGCGGAGGCGGTCCGGGTGATCGGCCTGGCACACCGCCTGACCCGCCTCGCGAACGTCCCGCGCGCGATCCGCCCGGTGCGCAACGCCGTACTCAGCCTGGTCGGTCGAGTGAGCAAGACCCAGAACGGCCTCGCCAAGCAGTTGGCCGGCTTCCCGGAGCGTTAACCCCCGGTCGACTCGCGGATCTGCAACGTGTACGGGACGGTGAGGTCGCGGTGGGTGGACCCACCGTTCCCGGCGATGCGGTCGAGGAGTAGGGCGACCGCGTTGTCGGCCAGCCATTCCGTGTCCTGCGAGATCGTGGTCAGTGACGGCGAGTGGTACCGGCCGTCCTCGATGTCGTCGAAGCCCACCACGGCCACGTCCTGCGGCACCCGCAGGCCCGCCTCGGCCAGCGCCCGCAGAGCGCCCAGAGCGAGCAGGTCGTTGAAACAGAACACCGCGTCCGGCGGCTCGGGCAGCGCCAGCAGTTCCCGCATTGCCATGGCTCCGTCGAGTCGGTGGTACCCCGACGCGGCCAGCTCCAGCGTGGCGTCGTGCGATATCCCGGCAGCCTTGAGCGCCTTGCGGTACCCCTTCCGCCGGACCGCGCCAGTGCTCGTCCCGCCGACGCCGATCGCTGCGATCCGGTGCCGGCCCAGTGAGATCAGGTGGGTGGTTGCGTCGTACGACGCCTGCACCGAGTCGACCGCGACGCGGTCGAACTGACCGCCGGCCGGCCGTTCACCGAGCAGGACCAGCGGCTTCCCGGTGTCCGCCGAGGTGAGCTTGGCCGGGGCCGTGGCCAGCGGGGAGAAGATGATGCCGTCGATCAGCTGTCCGCGCATGCCGTCCAGGACGAATCGCTCGGCGGCGGACTCGCCCTCGGTCTGGTCGATCAGCACGGTGATCCCGCGACGCTTCGCGGCCCGGCTGATCTCCGCTCCGAGTTCGGCGAAGTACGGCGAACCCATCTCCGGGATGGCCAGCGCGATGAAGTCCGAGCGGCCCTTGCGCAGCGACCGGGCGCTGACGTTCGGCTTGTAGTCCAGGGCGGCGATCGCGGCCTCGACCTTGGCCCGGGTGCGCGCGGTGATGTGCGGGTAGTCGTTGATCACGTTCGAGACGGTCTTCACCGACACACCGGCCCGCGCGGCCACGTCGCTCAGCCTGGTCGCCATCGGAGCACCCTCCTGTCACCGTCCCGTCGCCCGAGTGTGCCATTGCTCAGCTCTTTACACCGATTGTCAATCGTTGTAGACATCCACGGTAAACGTTGTAACCGGTCCCCGGGAGGTCGAGGTCGTGTCTGCTCATCACACGCCTACTGCGCGGCACTCGGCACGGCACCTCGCCGCACGGGTGCAAAGGCCACGATGCTCCGCATCGAGACCTTCGCCCCCGCACGCCGATTCACCGCACCGAGCACCTGCTCGCGACGGCGTGTGATGAGCAGACACGACCTGGTGGCGCGCCTAGTGGTGGATCCGGCGTTCGTGGTCGGGGCGCTGGACCGGCGGGTGTTCGGCTCGTTCGTCGAGCACATGGGGCGCTGCGTCTACACCGGGATCTACGAGCCGGGGCATCCCACCGCCGACGCGGACGGGTTCCGGCAGGACGTGCTCGCGCTGGTCCGCGAGCTCGGCGTGACCGCGATCCGTTACCCGGGCGGCAACTTCGTCTCGAACTACGACTGGGAGGACGGCGTCGGGCCGAAGGACGAGCGGCCGCGGCGGCTCGACCTGGCCTGGCGGGCGATCGAGCCGAACCAGTTCGGCACCGACGAGTTCGTCGCCTGGTCGCGCAAGGCCGGCGTACAACCCATCTGGGCGGTCAATCTCGGCACCCGTGGAATCCGCGAGGCCGTCGACCTGCTCGAGTACTGCAACCTCCCGGCGGGCACCGCGCTGGGCGACCGCCGGGTCGCGAACGGCAGCCCGGAGCCGCACGACATCCGGATCTGGTGCCTGGGCAACGAAATGGACGGCCCCTGGCAGATCGGCCACAAGACCGCCGAGGAGTACGCGCGGCTCGCCGAGGAGACCGCGAACGCGATGCGGCGCGTCGATCCCGGCCTCGAACTGGTCGCCTGCGGATCGAGCAACGCCGGGATGCCGACGTTCGGCGACTGGGAACGCGTCGTCCTGGAGCGCACCTACGACCTGGTCGACCACATCAGCCTGCACGCGTACTACGAGCCGCGCGACGGCGACCAGGCGAGTTTCCTGGCCGCCGCCGAGGAGATGGACCGGATGATCTCCGCGGTGGTCGCGACCGCCGACCACGTGAAGGCGCTCAAACGCAGCGACAAGGAGCTGACGCTGTCCTTCGACGAGTGGAACGTCTGGTACCAGCAGCACTTCCCCGGCGAGCTCGGCCTGCCGATCCGCGAGGTCGGCCCACTGATCGAGGACACCTACACCGTCGACGACGCGGTGGTCGTCGGCAGCCTGCTGATCACGTTGCTCCGGCACGCCGACCGGGTGAAGATCGCTTGCCTCGCGCAACTGGTGAACGTGATCGGCCCGATCCGCACCGAGCCCGGTGGGCGCGCGTGGCGGCAGACGATCTTCTACCCGTTCGCCCTGACCGCGCAGTACGCCGGCCCGACCGTGCTGCGGACCGCGATCACCGGAGGCCCGGAGCTCGACACCTCGGCCTTCGGCCGCATCCCGGCTCTCTGGAGCACAGCGACGTACGACGAGAACACCGGGGAGACCGCGATCTTCGTGGTGAACCGGAGCGAGACCGACAAGATCGACCTGGAAATCCCGGTGACCGGAAGTGTGATCCGGCACCTGGCTCTCTATGACGAGGACCGCTCCGCCGTGAACACGGCGGACGATCCGGACCGGGTCCAGCCCCGGGCCGTCGACACCACCGAGGTCGTCGACGGTGTCTGCCGTGCCATGCTGCCGCCCGCATCGTGGCACGTGATCCAACTCAGCAGTTGATTCGAGAGGGGACCCGCCCGTGCCTTCGAAACGACTACTCGCCGCAGTCCTGACTGTGGCTGCCGTCGCAGCCGGCACCTCGGCTGCGACTGCCGCACCACCGGTGACAACGACCAACGCGATCAGCTCCAGCTTCGCCGACACCTTCGCCGACCCGTCGATCATCCAGGGCCGCGACGGCTACTGGTACGCGTACGCCACCTCCGATCCACTGGTGGGAGGAGGCCCGTTCGGCCTGATGCACATGGCCCGGACCAAGGACTTCAGCTCCTGGGAGTACCTCGGCACGGTCTTCAACGACCAGACCAAGCCGGCCTGGGCCGCGCCCGGCTCGTTCTTCTGGGCGCCGGACATCAGGTACTTCGACGGTCATTACGTCATGTACTTCACCGTCACCGACACCGTGGCCAACCCCGGTGGCGACCCCGCAATCGGCGTGGCCACCGCCCCGACTCCAGCGGGACCGTGGACCGCGACCGACGGGCCTGTCGTCGCCCCGAAGCCGGACGGCAACGGCGGCTTCTTCGGCACCATCGACCCGGCGATGCTCACCGCCGCGGACGGCAAACGGTACCTGTACTACGGCGGCTTCTACGGCGGCATCTCCGTCACCGAGCTGAGCGCCGACGGCATGCACGCGGTCGGTGAGCCGACACAGATCACGATCGGCGACCGCTACGAGGGCTCGTACGTCGTCTACCGCGACGGCTGGTACTACTTCATGGGCTCGTCGATGAACTGCTGCGCCGGGCCGACCACCGGATACTCCGTGTTCGCCGGACGCTCCCGCTCCCCCCGCGGCCCGTTCGTCGACGCCGACGGCGCCGCGCTCACCGACTCCCGGGTCGGCGGTACGACGGTCATCACGCAGAACGGCAACAAGTGGATCGGCCCCGGCCACCACGCGTTCATCACCGACGCGGCCGGACAGGACCACATCGTCTACCACGCGATCGACCGCGGTACGCCGTGGCTGACCGATCCGTTCGGGATCAACCGGCGGCCGATGCTGATCGACAACATCGACTGGATCAACGGCTGGCCCCGCACGCGCGCCGGCCTCGGCCCGTCCGAGGGCCCGGTCCCTGCGCCGACCACCGGCTCGTCCCTCGGCATCGACTCCACCGACCCGGCGTCGGGCATCCAAGGCGCCACCAGACAACCGGGCGACTCGCTCGGCGGACCGACCGCGACCATCAACGGCGCCGCCCAAACCCGAGCAGCTGCACCTGCTGGTTCGCTCCGAGTAGAGGCGGATGCCCGACTCGGCACCTCCTTCACCACGGTCCTCGGCAACCAGGTCGTGGCGACTGTCGCGAACAATCGGGTGACGCTCACGGTCGGTCGCCGTACGACGTCGGCGAGCCTGCCGCCCGACTTCGACCGCACCCAGTGGAACAACCTGTCCGTGCAGGTCTCCGGATCCACCGTGACAGCACGACTCAACGACGCCGGCCTCGGAGATCTCTATGCGGAGGCACGGCTGGAGGTGCCCGGGCTCAAACTCAGCTCGGCCCCGGTGCGGTGGCTCGGCTCGGCGGAGGTGGACAACCTGACTGTCCGCCCGGTAGCGCGGCCAGTGACGAAGTTGGCCGACGTACCGCGGACCGGTGACCTGCTGTCCGGCGACGACTTCGACGGTCCGCTCGGTGCGGACTGGTCGTGGGTCCGTCAGGACGACAAGGCGACTGTTGCCGACGGCAAGTTGTCGTGGCCGCTGGAGAACGCCGACATGACCGGATCGTCCAACAACGCCGGGTTGCTGCTGCACGCGACGCCTGCCGGGAACAGCTGGATCGCGGAGACCAAGCTCCACCTCGACACCGGGGAGGGAGATGTCCGCAACTACCAGCAGGCCGGCATGATCGCGTACCTGAACGACAGCGACTTCGCCCGGCTCGGCAGTGTGGCGATCTGGAAGACCCGCCAGACGGAGTACGGGCGGGAGCTCGTGGCACGGCCGTCGGACGGCGCGACGTCGTACGGCGCGGCCGCGATCGGGCGCTCGGCGCCGACGTTGTGGATGCGGCTCGCGTACCACCAGAACGCTGCCGGTGAGCACGTCTACCGCGCCGGTACCTCGGTGGACGGGAAGAACTGGACCTGGGGCGCGTCGTGGGTGCTGCCGAGAGCGGCTCGCATTGGTCTCTACGCACACGGCGAGTTCACCGGCGCGAACCCACCGCCGGTCGCCACCTTCGACTACCTGAAGTTCTACGAGAGCAGATAAATGGGATTCTCCAATCCGGTGTACGACGGCAGCTTCGCCGATCCGCAGATCATTGCGGTCGGCAACGACTACTACGCCTTCGCGACCAACGGGCCGCTGGGCAACGTGCAGACGCTGACCTCCCGCGACCTCGTGTCGTGGGAGGCGGTGGGTGACGCGCTGCCGTCGTTGCCGGATTGGACCGCTCCCGGACGGGTGTGGGCGCCGGAGATCGCGGCGCACGCGCCCGACCGGTACGTCATGTATTACACGTCGCGGGACACCGCGGCGGATCGGCAGGCCGTCGGCGTCGCGGTGGCGTCCACCCCCACAGGTCCATATGTCGACAAATCGATGAAGCCGCTGATCAGTCAGGCCGAGGAGGGCGGCTCGATCGACGCGTCGCCGTTCCAGGACTCGACCGGCGGGCGCTGGCTGTACTGGAAGAACGACGGCAACGCGATCGGCGTCGACACCTGGATCTACGTGTCCGAGCTGTCCGCGGACGGTCTCACGCTGACCGGTCCGGTGCATCGGCTGATCAAGCAGGACCTGCCGTGGGAGGGCGACCTGGTCGAGGCGCCGTACATGGTCGAGCGGAACGGGAAGTTCCATCTGTTCTACTCCGGCAACGCGTTCGACAAGGCGACGTACGCCGTCGGCCATGCACTGTGCGAGTCGCCGATCGGTCCCTGCGTGAAGACCGGCGATCCCATCCTGAAGTCAAGCCCCGACGCAGCCGGGCCCGGCCACAACATGGTCCTCGGCGACTGGTTCGTCTACCACGCCTGGGACCCCACACAGGTCGGCACCGACCCCAAGGGCCGCACCATGTGGCTCTCCCACCTGACCTGGAACGCCGACACCCCAATCGTCCAACCACCCCTGACACACAACCCCCTGGACCCCTGACCCATCTCGCTCCGCCCCGCATCAAAGAGGCCAGGTGCGCCTGAGCTCCACGTTCGAGTCCGAGCCGGACACCGGCGGCGTGGACCGCACCGGGTGGGGGTGGTGGGCGACTCGTCGTACCTGCTGTACGCCAACGGCACAGTTCTCCGCTGTGGCCGGCGCGGCGAGTGCATCCGCACCAACATAACGGTTCAAGAACGCCGATTGTGGCAGCCAGGCACTGCCGATATGATTTGTGAGTCATATGTCTCTGGTATCATAGTTGCGCCGTGCACATCGACTGGCCAGCTGACTTCGGTGCTTGGCTCGACGACCTTGAAGAGCGAGTCGAGAAAGGAGACGGGCATGCGAAGCAGATCCTCATCCTCGTCACCGCTGCACTCAAACGTCTGCAGGAACTCAAGGAGCCACCCACCCGCGACCAAGAAAGCGCGAGCCTCCGGTGGGTCCGGCAGTCGAGGCGGCATCTGCTCTGGCGCGTCTCGCACCCGTACCGGCCGGGTGTCGCCGTCCGGCTCATCTGTTGGTTTCCGCCGGACTCCGAGACCGTTGTCGTCGCCTTGTTCGCCGGTGACAAAGCGCGTATCGGTGACGTGTTCTACAACTCCGTCGGCGCTCGGGCCGACGGTCTCATCGACCAGTGGAAACGAGAAGCGATGAGGGGACGCTCATGACTGGCAACGAGTCCGACCGTACGACGTTCGTGCGCGGGAACAAGCGCCTCGATGACTTGCTGGCGCGTCCGGACATCGCTGCCGGCGTCGCCGAAGTCGAGGCCGAGGCCCGTGAGCTGGATCGAGTCTACGCAGAGAATCTCGCGATGATTCGCCGGGCTGGTGATCTGACTCAGGTGGAGGTGGCGGAGAAGCTCGGAGTCGGCCAAGCAGTCGTGTCGCGGCTGGAGCGGCGCAACGACATGCTGCTGTCCACCCTCGCGGACTATCTCCACGCGACCGGGGCGGAACATCCACGCATCGTTGCAGTCCTCAACGGCATGGAGGTCGAGTTGGACCTCGACCAGTTCCGCGCACCGCGCTCGGCATAATCCAGAACCTTTCCGGTTCGAGGCCGGGTCGGTTACCGCCGCCGGTGCGCATACGGCCACTGGGGCTTCGAGACCCTGATCGCCAACAAGTGCGGCAACTACGGCACGCTCCTGCTGGGCATCGACAAGGACACCAAGAGCGGCTATCTGTACGCCGTTGGTCACGCCAACGGTGATCAACAACCTCGGCAAGGTCAACGGCACCTTCGTCGATCCGGCACTTCCGCTGGGGTCCGGTCGACTTCTACGACCCGCTCAGCGGTGAGTGAGGATTTCGGTCAGGGTTGTCAGGGCGCGGTGCAGGTCGGGTGTTGACGGAGTTGCGTAGCCGATTACGAGGCCTGGGGGGCCCGGCACGGTGCGGCGGTACTCGGACAGTGGTGCTACTACGACGCCGGCCTCGCGGGCCGCGGCCGCGATGCGCAGATCGTCCGCGTCGTCGGGAAGCAAGAGCGTGATGTGCAGGCCCGCGTCCTGGCCGACGATCTGACCGTACGGCGACAGTACTGCGCACGTGTGGGTACGACGGTCCGCGTACATCCGGCGCCCGCGGCGAACGGCCTGGTCGAGGTAGCCGTCGCGGAGCATGGCGAGCATGGCGGCCTGCATCGGCCAGCCGGGCCAGTCGCCGGAGTCGGCCCGGAACGCGGCGAGCCGATCCACCATCGCCTCGGACGCCACCAGCCAGCCCAGGCGGAGTGCTGGACTCAGCGTCTTCGACAGTGTCCCGAGATGGACGACCCGCTCCAGATCCAGTTGCGCGAGGGCGGGCAGCGGCGCGACGTCGTACCGGAACTCGCTGTCGTAGTCGTCCTCGATCAGCAGGCTCCCGGTGCGGCGCGCCCAGCGGACCAGTTCGTTGCGTCGGGCAACGGGCAACCGGCCGCCGAGCGGGTACTGGTGCGACGGCGTGACGTAGACGGCGGCAGCCTCGGTGAGGGCGTCGACCTGCAGGCCGTCCTCGTCGACCGGGACGTCGACGATCTCGAGCCGGTGGTCGCGCGCGGCGACGACCGCGTTCAGATAGCCGGGGTCCTCGATCGCGATCCGGTCGCCGGGCTGCCGCGTGACCGTGAGCAGCAGCCGCAGTCCGTGGACGGTGCCGTTGGTGACGAGCACGTTCTCCGGTCCGCAGGCGATTCCGCGGACCCGGGCGACGTGGTCCGCCAGAGCGGCGCGCAGCGCGGGAAGCCCGGCCGCGTCGTCGTACCCGCGCGGCGGTGACTGGGTGGACACCTCACGCCACGCTCGCCGCCAGCCCGGATCAGGCGTCGGGGCGATGTACGGAATACCGGGGCGCAGCGTGAGGAGTTTCGCGTCGGCACCGGGCCGGTGTTGTGGGCGTCGTCGTACGGCGGGTTGCAGCGGGACGACGTCCGTGACGAAGGTGCCGGCGCCGGTGCGCCCCTCGATCCAGCCCTCGGCATGCAACTGGTCGTACGCCGCCTGCGTCACGGACCGCGAGACCCCGAGCTCCCGCGCGAGATCGCGCGTGGACGGCAGCCGATGACCGGCATGGAGCCGCCCGTCCAGCACCGCCGCACGGAACTGTTCCGCGAGCTGCAGGTGCAACGGCAGTCCGGCGGCCCGGTCGATCGTCAGCGGCAGCGAACTCTGCACGCCAACTAGGATCGCAGCATGACCATGACCGCGGAGGACGTGTCTCGTTTCGAGCGGTCCAGAGGTCGGCTGGAGGCGATCGCGTACCGGATGCTCGGTTCGGCGAGCGAGGCGGAGGACGCCGTACAGGAGACGTTCCTGCGCTGGCAGGCCAGCGACACCACCCGCATCGAGGTCCCCGAGGCGTGGCTGACGAAGGTGCTCACCAATCTCTGCCTCAACCAGCTCGCCTCCGCACGCGCGCGGCGGGAGACGTACGTCGGCCAATGGCTGCCAGAGCCGCTGCTCGACGGCGACCCGATGCTCGGCCCGGCGGACACCGTGGAGCAGCGCGAGTCGGTGTCGTACGCCGTACTCACGCTGATGGAGCGCCTGGCGCCGAACGAGCGGGCGGTCTACGTACTGCGGGAGGCGTTCGACTACGCGCACCGGGAGATCGCCGAGATCCTCGAGATCAGCGAGTCCGCCAGTCAGCAGACCTTCCGCCGGGCCAAGCAGCACCTCGCGGACGGCCGGGCGCGTACCGAGGTCGACGAGGCCGTGGCCCGGCGGATCGTCGACGAGTTCCTGGCCGCCGCGACCAGCGGCCAGACCGACTCGATCGTGCGGCTGCTCACCGCCGACGCCGTCTCGATCGGCGACGGTGGCGGCAAGGTCCCGGCCCGGACCACCGCGGTCGAAGGCGCGCTCGCGGTCGCCCGCTTCCTGCGCGGTCTGTTCAGGCCGACCGAAGCGAAGCGCATGTACGTCGGCGGTCCGGCGGATGTCTACGCCTGGACGGTCAACAGCGAGCCCGCTCTCGTGGTGGTCGTGAACGGCGAGGTCATCGGTGTCATCTGCCTCGAGGTCACCGCCGACGGTGTGACCGCCGTCCGCACCCAGGCGAACCCGGACAAGCTGGCGCGTGCGACCGAACTGTTCGCCGCCTCCGATCACGGGGAACCGCTGACGACCATCCTGTGAGCTGCTTCACATCGCAGACCTGTCATGAAACGCCCGCCTGCCCGGTTCAAGGGGTGACCGAATCAGACGGGAGTACGAATATGAAGCACCGCATCGTAGTTCTCGGCGCCGGGTACTCCGGAGCCGTCGCCGCCGGCCGTCTCGCCGCCCGGCTGTACCGCGACGAGGTCAGCGTCACGCTCGTGAACGCCGAGACCGACTTCGTGGAGCGGGTCCGGATGCACCAGGTAGCCACCGGCCGGGACCTCAAGTTCCGTCCGTTCGAGCAAATGTTCGCCGGGACAGGCGTCGAGCTGAAGTTCGCGAAGGTCACCGGGGTGGACGTCGACCGCAAGACGGTCGCGCTGGACCCCGAAGAGATGGACTCCGGAGAGATGGACTCCGGAGAGATGGACTCCGAAGAGCTGGAGTACGACACGCTCGTGTACGCGCTCGGCAGCCGCTGGAACCCGCAGGGCGTTCCGGGTGTCGCGGAGCACGCCTACGAGATCGCGAGTCGTCCCGGTGCACTTCGGCTGCGTGAGCGCCTGGCGTCACTGACTGCCGGCCAGACCGTGACGGTTGTCGGCGGAGGCCTCACGGGCGTCGAGTTCGTGACCGAGCTCGCCGAGTCGCGGCCGGATCTCGACGTGGCGTTCGCCGTCCGCGGAGAGCTGGGCGATTGGCTGTCCCCCAAGGGACGCCGGCACCTCCGGAAGGTCGTCGACCGGCTGGGCATCACTGTGCACGAGAACGCGGCGGTGACGAGGGTCGACGCGGATCAGCTGACGACGGCAGACGGTGGAACGATCCCGGCCGCGGTCACGGTGTGGACGGCCGGGTTCGCCGTACACCCGATCGTGGAGGCGACGTCGCTGAAGGTCAGCGACACCGGCCGGATCGTGGTCGACGAGACCATGCGGTCCGTCTCGCACCCGGACGTGTACGCCGTCGGCGACGCGGCGTACGCGATGGGCTCGAAGAACAAGCCGCTGCGGATGTCGTGCGCCTCGGGGCAGCCGATGGCGTGGCAGGCCGCCGACTCCATCGCAGCCCGGTTGACCGGCGGCAAGCTCGGGCACGCGCCGCTGTTCTACTTCAACCAGTGCATCTCGCTGGGGCGCAAGGACGGGCTGATCCAGTACGTCACCACCGACGACCGCGCCGTCAACGCGACCCTGACGGGCCGGGTGGCAGCCGTCTACAAGGAGCTGATCTGCAAGGGCGCCGCGTGGGGCACGGAGAACCCGACCATGGGCCTGCCGACTCGGCGCCGCCACGTGATCAACCAGGCCGTCCCGCTGCACGAATGGACTAGCTGATTCGAGCCGGAATGGCCCGTGCAGCCAGTCCACTCAGAATCGAACCTAGTTACATGACCACTACGCCGTTGCAGCCGACCGCCCGGACCTCGTTGCGTCGCTCGAAGGAACGTGCCGCCACCGAGCGGCAGGTGCTGTACGACGTACTGCTCGACGGCATGTTCTGCCACCTCGGCGTAGTGGTCGACGGCGATCCGCTCGTGCTGCCGACCGCGTACGGCGTGGACCTTGACCGCGGACCGGACGGGGAGCTGTACCTGCACGGGTCGGTCGCGGCTCGGAGCGTGGTCGCTGCCCCGCAGCAGACCGTGTGCGTCACTGTCACGCATACCGACGGTCTGGTGCTGGCCCGGTCCGCGTTCCACCACTCGGTGAACTACCGGTCCGCGGTGATCTTCGGCGTACCGCGGCTGGTCACCGACCCGGACGAGAAACTGCACGCTCTGAACCGGATCGTCGACCACCTCGTCCCCGGCCGGTCGACCGCTGTCCGCCCACCGAACCGCAAGGAACTGGCGAAGACCTCGGTGCTGGCGCTCTCCCTCACCGAGGCCTCGGTGAAGACTCGCTCCGGGCCCGCCAACGACGACGAGGAGGACCTCGACCTGCCCTACTGGACAGGCGTGATCCCCCTCCAAGTCGTCGCCGGCGAACCGGAGAACAACCCCGACTGCGACCTGTTGGTCCCCGCCCACATCCGCAGCCGCGCGAACGTCCTGGGCGCACCGTCCTGAGGGGGTGGCTGACGGTCCCGCGCCTACTGCGGGGCACTCGGCACGGAACCATCAGCCACCCCCTAGGCCACGGTCCCCTTGTTGTAGCTGGACTGGGCCCAGAAGTACCCGACCACCGCGATCGCCACGCACCAGGCGGCGGCGAGCCAGCCGCTGCTGGAGTCCATCGGCGTCCCCAGCAGCAGATGGCGCAGGCTGTCGATGATCGGGGTGAACGGCTGGTACTCGGCGAACCAGCGGATGCCGCCCGGCATCGCCTCCAGCGGGATGAACGTGTTGCTCAGGAACGGCAGCAACAGGCTGATCGGCAGTACGACGTTGCTCGCGCCTTCCGGCGTCTTACTGGTCAGCCCTAGTGCGATCGCGAACCAGGTCAGGCCGATGGTCAATCCGATCAGCAACACCGCCGCCAGCAGCCAGTCCCCGATCGACGCGTTCGGGCGGAACCCGATCAGGATCGCGAAGCCGACCACCAGGGCGAGGCTGACGATCGTCACGAGCACGTTTCCCAGCACGTGCCCGGTGAGCACGGCCGGCCGGAAGATCGCCATCGTGCGGAACCTGGCCACGATGCCCTCGGACATGTCCATACACACGGCGACCGCGGGCGACATCGTCCCGGACGCGATCGACATCAGCAGGATGCCCGGGGTCAGGAAGTCGATGTAGTCGAAGCCTCCTGCGCCCCCGCCGAGCCCGGCCGAGAACGTGTCGCCGAAGACCAGACCGAACAGCAGGATCATGATCACCGGCATCCCGAGGGCGCCGAGCGACAGGCCCGGGTACCGCTGGGCGTGCCGCAGGTTGCGGCGCAGCATGGTGCCGATGTCGGCCATCGGGCGGATTGTTGCGGTAGTGCTCATCGTGCGGCCACCTCTTCGGACGTGGGCTGACCGGTGACGGCGAAGAACACGTCGTCCAGGTCGGGGGTGTGGACAGTGAGTTCGTCGACCTCGAGCGAGGCGTCGTCGATCCGGGCCAGCAGATCGCGCAGCGCGTGCACGCTGCCGTCGTTCGGCACCTGCAGGACCAGTGCTTCGGGATTGGGTACGGCGGTCGGCAACACCTGACCGGCAAGCGTGAACTCCTCCGGCGACGTGAAGCGCAGGCGGATGTGCCCACCCGGCGCGAGCCGCTTGAGTTCTTCCGCCGTACCTTGGGCGACCAGTCGCCCGTGGTCGAGGACGGCGATCCGGTCGGCGAGCTGATCGGCCTCCTCCAGGTACTGCGTGGTGAGCAGGACCGTGACGCCGCCGGCAACCAGTTCGCGGATCAATGTCCACATGCGGTGCCGGCTGCGCGGGTCCAGACCGGTCGTCGGCTCGTCCAGGAAGATGATCTGCGGGCGGCCGACCAGCGTCATGGCGAGGTCGAGCCGGCGCTTCATACCGCCGGAGTACGTCGACGCGAGCTTCTTCCCGGCGTCGGCCAGGTCGAACTGTTCGAGCAGCTCGTCCGCGCGGCGACGGGCCTCCTGCTTGCCGAGGTGGTGCAGATCGGCCATCAGGATGAGGTTCTCGCGCCCGGTCATCAGGCCGTCGACCGCGGAGAACTGACCGGTGACGCCGATCGCGGCACGGACCGCTTCCGGCGACTGATGCAGGTCGTGGCCGGCCACCCGGATCTCGCCGGCGTCGGCGGCGACCAGGGTGGACAGGATCTGCACCGCGGTGGTCTTGCCGGCGCCGTTCGGGCCGAGCAGGGAAAAGATGGTGCCTTCGGCAACGTTCAGGTCGATGCCGTCGAGCACGAGTTTCTCGCCGTAGGACTTGCGCAGTCCACGGACGTCGATCGCTGCTGACATGAGGGATCCTTGGGGTGATTTCGGGCAGGGTGAACCTGACCCGGGGTGGTTGACGGGTCTGCTGGAGGAGGATTTGGGCGTGCCCCACCGACCGGACGGCCGGCTGCCGGCGTCCGGTGGTGGTGTGGGTTCAGTTAGATGTCGAGATCCTCGACCGCCGGCTGATCGGCGGCCTCCTCGACGAGTTGATAGAGGTCCTCGGGGATCAGTTCGCGGAGCTCGTCGACCGTGTCCACGACATGCAGGGTGGCCTCGCCCTGCGCCATGCTCCAGGACTGGTCGCTGCTCCAGTTGCCGACCCAGGAACGCCACCCGGTGAGGAAGCGCTCGTCGTCGGCGTTCTGCTTGAACTGGTTGCGGCGGTCCGCGTGCAGGACGAACTTGCCGGTGCGGCTGCGGTAGACCTTGAAGGCCTCGTACCCGGTACTGCTCGACCGGCCGCCTTCAGCGAGCAGTACGCCGGAGAACCGTTGCTTGCGGCCGGTGCCCCGGCCCACCCGCACGGTGATCTCCTCGTACCCCTCGAACCGGCCTTCCTCCAGCTCGACGTACTTGCGCAGTGCGATCGAGATCGCAGAGGACAGGTTCCCGGCCAGCTCCCCGGCCCGCTTGTACAGCGGCAGGTCGTCGTCGGACACGTAGATCGTCTTGTTCGGCATCGTTTGTCTCCTCCTACGTAGAACTATACGCACACGGGTGCGCAGATGTCTACGTATGTCCCTACGTAGAAGGAGACGGCCGCGACGGGATCCGTCGCGGCCGCCTCGGGTGGCTGTCTACTTGGGTGAGTACAGCCAGGGGTGCTCGATGTCGTAGAACATCGGCGGTCCGGAGGAGAGACTGTTCATCTCGTCCATTTCCGCCTTCAGTTCCGATGGCACCTCTTTCTGCTCGCCTTCGCGGGCCTCGGCCTCGGAGGTGAAGTACATCGCCATCGTGTAGTCGCCGTCGTCGTACATGGCGACCTCACTCCCGAGGACCTCGGGCCGGAACTCGGCCCATTCGTCGCGGTGCTGACCCATCAGCTCCCGTGCGCGCTCCGGGTTGCTGCCGGCGCCCTGCATCACCTGGACGAATCCAGCGGCGTCCGGGTCGCCATGGGTGTCGATCACCACGTCCTCCGTGTCGTGGAAGGTGGCTCCGTCGCTGAGCAGCGACGAGAACTCGTGCCACCACTTGTCCTGTGCCGGGCTCTCGCTGTTCCGCCGCGCGGCGTCGGCGGAGTCGAAACGAGCCAGCGCGATGAACTTGCCGTCCGCGGTGACACCGGCGGTGGTCCCCAGCCAGCCGGACGCCCCGGGCGCCAGTTCTTCCATCCACCGATCCATCGCCGTGTGAGCCTGCTCGGCATCGGTGACCTGCCCCTGAATGACCTGAACGAACATCTGAGAGCCCTCCCTGGTCTCGCGGATCGTTCATTGGCGATTTCGACGTTACGCCCGCCCATTCCCGCCGTCGACGGCATCAGCCGCGACAACCCGCCGGCAGCTGGTAGCCCGAGCCCGGGCGAGCATCAGCAGACTCGCGAGCACACCGGTCGCGCCGAGGGTAGTCAGGCGTACGTCGGCGTTCCACAGGCCGAAAACGAGCCAGCAGGACAGCTCGCCGAGGACCAACGCCCAGGTGCCCGCCGAGATCCCGGTCGGGTGCGCGGTCCGGTACGCCGTCCACAGCGAAGGCGTCACCTGGACGATCGAGGCGGCGGCGAGCAGGCTGCCAAGTCCGATCCGGCCGCCGACGATCGCGCCGACCACGAGCAGCCCCGCCCACCCGGCGATCCACCCGACGGCGCGTGTGTTCAGCGCACCACGGCGTACGAGCATCACCGAGAGGGTGCCGGCGAGCGACGCCGCCGCGGTGGAGGGCAGGCTCGCGGTCCAGTAGCCCGAGGCCATGAAGTAGCCGAACCACGCCGCGTTGTTGATGCTCGTCAGCGTCGCCCAGGACCAGGAGACGCCGGCCGTGTCGCCGGTGCGGCGCAGCTTGAGGAGCTGCGGAAGGTACTGCGGGATGCCGAACGCGGCGGCGATGACGGGCAGCAGGGCGAGCATGGCGCAAGATTACTGCCGAATCGCCGACTGATTCGTGCGACTTCATGCCGCTCAGTGGCCTTTGGAGATAAGATCTTTCTTGTGGATGCCATTGATCGCAATATCCTTGCCGTGCTCCAGGAAGACGGCCGGCTGACCGTCACCGAACTCGCGCAGCGGGTCGGGTTAAGTGCTGCGCCGTGTCATCGGCGGTTGCGGGAGCTCGAGCGAGCCGGGGTGATCCGTGGGTACCGCGCGGTCGTCGACGGGGCTGCCGTCGGGCACGGGTTCGAGGTGCTGCTGGCGGTGACGATGGACCGGGAGGAATCGGTCGCCGGGTTCGAGGCGGGGCTCGCCGGGATTGCCGAGGTGGTGCAGGCCGAGCGGCTGTTCGGGGAGCCGGACTATTTCGTCAGAGTGGTGACCGCAGACATTGCCGCGTTCCAGAAACTGCGCGACGAGCGGCTGGCGCGACTGCCGGGGGTGCAGCGGCTGACGTCCACCATCGTGATGAAGAAGGTCGTGGACAACCGGCCGCTGCCGACGTGAACGATGTGGAAACTGGTCGACTCAAACCTGAGTTATCCACAGATTTGAGCCGGTTTTGACCACATTCAGTGGAGAAGTATCACTGAACCTGGGGATAACTCCACGGAATCGGTGTGCACAACTGGGGATACGAGTGTGGATAACTCTCGGTCAGACCCACTGGGTGGAGACGACGAAGCCGACTGCGATCAGGCCCATGCCGATCAGGAGGTTCCAGTTGTTGAGGTCCTTCATCACCGGGATGTCCTGGCCGGCCACGTAGAAGACGACCAGCCAGGCGAGTCCGAGCAGCCAGCACGCCAGCATCAGCGGCGCGACCCACACGCGACTGGTGGTACGTGGCTTCTTCGGGGTCTTCTCGGCCTTGACCTTCTCGGTCTTCTTCTTGGGGCGACTGCTCGACTCGGGCACGACTGAACTCCTTGTAAGGACGGACGCATAAGCTGACCGCGAGGACCTGGTAGGGGTCCGGTCCGGGTTAGCGTAGTGCAGAGAGCAATATGGAGATCACGGGTGCGTAGGTTGAGGCGGATTTCGCTGTGGCGTGCGGTCGCGCCGCTGGCGCTGCTGTGCGCCGGTCTGCTGTTCGCCACCAGCGCCACCAACGCCCGGGGCACCGACCTCCGGCCCAGCCGTAACACTACGCTCGCGGGCCTCGTGGAGGAACAGAGTCGGCGCAGCGCCAGCCTGGTCCGGCAGCACGCGGCCCTGACCCAGGACATCGAGAAGCTCCAGGAGCAGCAGGGCTCGATCGACCCGGCGCTGGCCAAGCAGCTCAAGGACCTGTCCGACGCCGTCGGCACCACCCCGGTCACCGGGCCGGGGCTGACCGTGACGCTGAAGGACGCGCCGTCCGAGGTCGTCAAGGACAACCCGGACGTCGACGCCGACTGGCTGGTGATCCACCAGCAGGACATCCAGGCGGTGGTGAACGCGCTCTGGGCCGGCGGCGCCGACGCGATCTCGATCCAGAACCACCGGGTCATCTCCACCACCGGGATCAAGTGCGTCGGCAACTCCGTCGTACTGCACGGCGTTCCGTACCTCCCGCCGTACAAGATCACCGCGATCGGGGACCGGCGGAAGTTGCAGCAGGCGCTTGACGACTCGCAGTACATCGAGAACCTGCAGGACTACGTGGTCAAGTTCCAGCTCGGGTACGACGTGAAGAACGAGTCGTCGATCTCGATGCCGGCCTACGAGGGCACCCTGGACCTACAGAGCGCGACGGTCCCCGGGTTCCCGCGGACTCCCTCGACAAGCCCGACCGCCAGCGGGCGATAATGGACCGCATGCCGCGGATCCTTGTCGTCGACAACTACGACTCCTTCGTCTACAACCTGGTGCAGTACCTGCAGCAACTGCAGGCCGACACCACCGTGCTGCGCAACGACGAGGTCACCCCTGACCAGGCGGCGGAGTACGACGGCGTGCTGCTCTCGCCCGGTCCGGGTACGCCGGAAGAGGCCGGTGCCTGCGTCGACATCGTGAAGGAGAAGGGCCGTGAGGTCCCGATCTTCGGTGTGTGCCTCGGCCTGCAGGCGATCGGCGTCGCGTACGGCGGGGTCGTCGGCCGCGCGGACGAGCTGCTGCACGGCAAGACCAGCCAGGTGTTCCACGACGGCGCCGGCGTACTGTCCGGGCTCCCGTCGCCGTTCACCGCGACCCGGTACCACTCGCTGGCGATCGCGCAGGACAGCGTGCCGGACGAGCTGCAGGTGACCGCGCGGACCGAGGCCGGCGTGATCATGGCGGCCCGGCACCGTGACTTGCCGGTCGAGGGCGTGCAGTTCCACCCGGAGTCGGTGCTGACCGAGGGCGGCCACCGGATGCTCGCCAACTGGCTCGAGATCTGCGGCGACCCGGACGCGGTCGCCCGCTCCGCCGGCCTGGCCCCGGTCGTCAGTTAGTCCGGAGAACTGAAGAACCCCCGGAGCGTGACTGACGCGCTCCGGGGGTTCTGTCGTCTCAGCCGCCGGGGATCGTGATGGCGGGGCTCGTCGGTGTCGAAGGCGGTGGTGTCTCCGACTCGGTCGGAGTGCTCGACGGAGGCGTCTTCGTCGGCTGCTGGGGGTTGTTGACCGTCAGCGTGATCGTGGTGCCCTTCGGCTTCTTGGTGCCGCCCGGGACGCTCTGCTCGAGCACGGTCTGGTCGGGTGAGTTCGGGTCGTTGCCGTATTTGTAGCCGACCTGGAAGCCGAGGTCCTTCAGTTGCTTGGTCGCGTCGTCGACCGGAACCGTGACGACGTTCGGGACCTCGATCTCCTGCTTGCCTGACGAGACGGTCAGCGTGAACTCGGTGCCCTGCGCGTACTTGCCGTTCGGGTCCGGGTTGACAGCGAGGACCACACCCTTCTTCTGATCGCTCTCCTGCTCGACCGACTGGTCCTTGACCTTGAACTGCCCGGACGAGTTCTCGAGCGTCGAGCGTGCCTTCGACTCCGACATGCCGATCACGTTCGGCACCGGGAACGCCGTCCGGCCGGACGAGAACACCACGGTGACCGTCGAGCCCTGCTCGGCCTCGGTCCCCGCCGGCGGGGTCTGCCGGATCGCGGAGCCGCGGCCGACCGTGTCGCTGGTCTCGGACGGTCCCTGCGCGAATTTCAGGCCCTTGGCGGCGAGCAACGCGGTCGCGTCGGCCACCGACTTGCCGCTGACGTCCGGCACGGCAACCTTCGCCACCGGGGTGTTGGTCGCCCCGCCGCCGGCGGTGGTGTCCTTGTTCAGGTTCGAGAACAGCGCGTACGCGCCGACCGCGATCGCGACGATCGCGAGGCCGAGCAGGAAGTAGGCCAGGCCGCGGTTGCGGCGGGACCGGGCGTCCTGCGCCTCGTCCAGGTCGTCGCCGCCCGGCGGGAGCAGGTCGTTCGCCGAGGTCTGCTGGTACTGCTGGGTCGCGGCCGCCGCCACCGCTGTCGGTGCCATCGATCGGGTCTCGGCGACCGCCGCCATCGGCGCCGTCACCTGTTGGCCGGCCAGCACCCGGTGGATGTCGGCGCGCATCTCGGACGCGCTCTGGTACCGCTCCTCGCGGCTCTTCGCCAGCGCCTTCAGGACGACCGCGTCGACCTCCGGCGGGATGTCCGGGTCGAACGAGGAAGGCGGCAGCGGCTGCTCCCGGACGTGCTGGTAGGCCACCGACACCGGCGACTCACCGACGAACGGCGGGCGGCCGGTGAGCAGCTCGTACAGCAGGCAGCCGGTCGAGTACAGGTCGGAGCGGGCGTCCACGGTCTCGCCGCGGGCCTGCTCCGGGGACAGGTACTGCGCGGTGCCGATCACGGCCGCGGTCTGGGTCATCGTGGAGGACGTGTCGGCGACCGCACGGGCGATACCGAAGTCCATCACCTTGACCTGGCCCTGCGGGGTCAGCATCACGTTCCCGGGCTTGATGTCGCGGTGCACGATGCCGGCCCGGTGGCTGTAGTCGAGCGCCTCGAGCACACCGGAGGTGATCTCCAGCGCCCGCTCCGGCATGATCTTGCGGCCCTCGCGGATCAGGTCCCGCAGCGTCTTGCCGGTCACCAGCTCCATCACGATGTACGGGATGGTGACGCCGGAGCCGTTCGGGTCCGGCTCCTCGCCGGTGTCGTACACCGACACGATCGTCGGGTGGTTCAGCGACGCGGCCGACTGGGCCTCGCGCCGGAACCGCGCCTGGAAGGTGGCGTCACTCGCGAGGTCGACGCGCAGCCGCTTGATCGCGACGCTCCGGCCGAGCCGGTTGTCGAGGCCCTTGCGGACCTCCGCCATGCCGCCGCGGCCGAGCGGTTCGCCTTCTTCGTACCGGCCGCCGACGAGACGTGCCTGCGATGTCATGACTCAGCCTTCCAACCTGTCTGCGGTAAATCAGTCAACTTGCCCACGGTAGCGGCCGCCACACGCGGATCCCCGTTGGAAAGACGCGCTGTCATCGCATCATTCCGTATGGTGCTCATCGGATGCTCATTGGCCCAGCACCGCCTCCATCACCTTCTTGGCGATCGGAGCCGCCAACGTGCCGCCCGCGATGTCGTTGCGCGCGATGTTCGCGTCCTCGATCAGGACCGCCACGGCCACCTTCGGGTCGTTGGCCGGCGCGAACGCGGTGAACCACGCGAACGGCGGGCGGTCCTTCGAGGTCTGCGCCGTACCGGTCTTGCCGGCCACCTGGACGTTCTTGATCTGGCCCGGCCTGCCGGTGCCGTTGTTGACGACATCGACCATCATCGCCGTCAGCTGGGCCGCGACCTGCGGCGTGACCGCCTGGTGCAGCGACTCCGGCTTGGTCTCCGACACCGTCTTCAGGTCCGGGGTCTTCACGTTCTGGACCAGGTACGGCTTCATCACCTCGCCCTTGTTCGCGATCCCGGCCGCCACCATCGCCATCTGCAGCGGGGTGGCGCGGACGTCGAACTGGCCGATCGCGGACTGCGCGGTCTGCGGCTCGTTCGGGTCGCCGGGGAACTGGCTGGTGGCCACGCTCGGCAGCTCGGTCAGCGGCCGGGCGCCGAAGCCGAACTTCGCGGCCTGCTCGTTCAGCGCGTCGGCGCCGAGGGCCAGGCCGACGGTGCCGAACGCGGTGTTGCAGGAGTAGCGCAGCGCGATCGTCAGCGTCGCGCTGTTGCTGCCGCCGCAGTTCTTGCCGTCCTCGTTCACCAGCGGGACCGTGGTCTGCGGGAGCGGCAGCTCGGCCGGCGAGTTCACCTTGCTCTCGGGCGTGTACTTGCCGCTGGACAGCGCGGCCGCCGCGGTGACCAGCTTGAACGTCGACCCCGGCGGATACAGCTCCTGCACCGCGCGGTTGGACAGCGGCTTGTCCTTGTCGGCGTTCAGGTTCTTCCAGGCCGAGCCGACCTTCTCGGTGTCGTGCGAGGCGAGCAGGTTCGGGTCGTACGACGGCCGGCTGGCCATCGCCAGGATCCGCCCGGTCTTCGGCTCGATCGCGACCACCGCACCGGTCTTCCCGGCCAGGCCGTTGTACGCCGCCTGCTGGGCCGCGGCGTTCAGGGTCAGGGTCACGCTGCCGCCTTGCTGCGGGCGGTTGCTGATCACGTCGATGATCCGGCGGAACGCCATCGACGGGTCCGAGCCGTTCAGCTCGGCGTTCATCGTCAGCTCGATACCGCCGCGACCGTACAGGTACGAGTAGAACCCGGTCACGGGCGCGTAGACCTGGCCGCCCGCGTACGTCCGCTGGTACTTGAACCGGTCTCCGGACGGCTTGCTCTGCGCGACCGGCGTACTGCCGATCAGGATCGGGCCGCGGTTGACCGAGAACTGCGAGTCGCGGACCCGGTTGTTGTCGTTGCGGCCGTTGATCTCGTTCGCCCGGAAGGCCTGCAGGTACGTCGAGTTCGCCATCAGCGCGAGCATCAGGATGATCGCCGCCACGGCCAGTCGCCGGATCGCTGAGTTCATGCCTTCTGCACCGCCATCGCGATCGTCTCGTCGGAAACCGGGGCGGCCGGGGTCTGCGGCCGCCGGGCCTGGTCGCTGATCCGCAGCAGCAGCGCGATGATCGCCCAGTTGGCGACCAGCGACGTACCGCCGAGCGCCATGAACGGGGTGGCGAGACCGGTCAGCGGGATCAGCCCGGTGACGCCGCCGACGATCACGAACACCTGCAGCGCGAACGACATCGCCAGACCGGTCGCGATCAGCTTGCCGAAGATGTCCCGGCAGCCGAGCGCGGTCCGCAGGCCGCGCTCGATGATCAGGGTGTAGACCAGCAGGATCGCGATCAGCCCGGTCAGCCCGAGCTCCTCGGCGAACGAGGAGATGATCATGTCGCTGTTGGCGTACAGAGTGGCCTCCGGGTGGCCCTGGCCGAGACCGCGGCCGAGGATGCCGCCCCAGGCCTGACCCATCAGCCCGAGCTTCACCTGGCCGCCGTCGATCGCCCACGGGTTCAGCCAGTCGGTGACGCGGCGGTGCACGTGACCGAACGTCATGTACGCGAAGTACGCGCCGCCGACGAACAGCAGGCCGCCGATGATCAGCCAGCCGGCCCGCTCGGTGGACACGTACAGCAGGAACAGGAACAGGCCGAAGAACAGCAGCGACGAACCGAGGTCGCTCTCGAACACCAGGACGCCGAGGCTGACCGCCCAGGCGATCCCGATCGGGCCGAGGTCGCGGGCCCGCGGCAGGTCGAGCCCGAGGAAGCGATGCCCGGCCAGCGTCAGGACGTCGCGTTTCACCACCAGGTAGCCGGCGAAGAACACGACCAGACAGATCTTGGCGAACTCACCGGGCTGGAAGGACATGCCGGCCAGCCGGATCCAGATCCGGGCGCCGTTCAGGTTCACGCCGAGGCCGGGGATCAGCGGCAGCACGAGCAGCACCAGACCGGCCAGGCCGGCGGTGTAGGTGAGCGCCTGCAGCCGGCGGTGATCTCTGATCACGAGGATGACGACCAGGAACAGCACGACGCCGACCGCGGTCCAGGTGATCTGCTGCGGCGCCGCAGGCCCCTTCGGGACCTTTCCCTTCGCCTCGGCGACGATGGCCAGGCCGAGGTCGATGCGGTGGATCATCGCGACGCCGAGGCCGTTCAGCAGCACGGCGCAGGGCAGCAGCACCGGGTCGGCATACGGCGCCCGGTAACGGAGCGCGAGGTGGGCGATCAGGGCGAGCAGCCCGATACCGGCCGCGTAATACCCGGTGCTGGCCGGTACGGCGTTCTGCACGGTGACGCCGATGTTGACGTACGCGCCGACCGAGACCGCGATCGCGATCACGAGCAGCAGCAGCTCCACCCCACGCCGGGTCCGCGGGATGATCTGAATGACGGAAGTTGACGCGATGCTCATCGACGTCCTCGCTTCGCTCCGGGCGTCGATGAGGCACGAGCGCGCTGTGTTGTCTTGATGCCCTCGCTCCGCTCGGTCATCGGACCCCGTCGCAGTCGTCGGGATCGACCGGCGTGCTCGGCGACGCCGTACCGGTCGGGGCCGTCGACGCGGGCGGCGAGGAAACCGGAGGCTTCGAGACCGGGGGCTTCGAGACCGGCGGTGTCGAGACCGCGGGCTTCGAGACGGGCGGGGTCGATGGCTTCGGCGTCGGGGTCGGGGTCGGCTTGACTCGGGCGGCGCACTCGGCAGCAGTGCGCTGCAGCTCCGCGACGATCGAGCGGGCGCCGGCCAGGTTGTCCGCCTGGATGTTGCCCTCGACCTGCTGCCGGCTGTACGTCGGGAGCTTGTCGACCTGCAGCGCCTGCCGCTCGTACACCTTCGACAGCGTCAAGCCGGGGAGATCCGCCTCGACGCCCTTGAAGATCGCCACGTAATCACCGTCGGTGCCGACGTAGTACTGCTTCTGGGTCCAGCTGTACCCGAACCAGCCGCCGCCGCCGATCAGGGCGAGGACCACAACCAGTACGGCGATCCGGCGCAGCCAGGGGAACCGCCTCGGCGGGCGCGGCGCATACCGCAGCTCCTCCGGGTCGAGCGCACCGCCGTGACCACCGCCGCCGCCGTGTCCGTCACCACCGGCGGTGCGGACCGCGACCGTCGGCTCACCGCGCCCGGTGCTGCCTTGCGCGAGCTCGGCGGCCGCACCGACCAGTTGCGGCTGGACGCCACTCGCGGGCTCGGTCTCGACGACGTCCGCGACGAGGACGGTGACGTTGTCGTTCGACCCCGCCTCCAGCGCGTGCGTGATCAGGTCGACGACGACCGAGTCCGGCGTACCGGAGGCCATCGAGGCCGCGATCACCTCGTCGCTCACGTAGTCGGGCAGGCCGTCGCTGCACAGCATCAGCCGGTCGCCGGCCTGGACGTCGAGCATCTCCAGGTCGGGGTCGGAATCCGGGCGGCCGTCGAGAACACGCAGGATCAGGTTCCGGTGCGGGTGGGTGAAGGCCTCCTCCTGCGAGATCCGGCCCTCGTCGACCAGCGACTGCACGAAGGTGTGGTCGTGGCTCAGCTGGTACAGCTGCCCGTCCCGCAGCCGGTACGCGCGGGAGTCGCCCAGATGGGCCAGGCCGAGCTGCTTGCCGTCGAACATCAGCGCGGTGACCGTCGAGCCCATGCCTTCGCGCTCGGGGTCCTCCTCGACCAGCTCGGACAGGCGCTCGTTGGCCCGGTGGATCGCGCCGGCCAGCGCCTCGATCATGTCTTCGCCGGTGATGTCGGCGGTGTCCAGCCGCCGGATCACCTGGACCGCCGCCGCGCTGGCCACCTCACCGGCTGCCGCGCCGCCCATCCCGTCGGCGAGCAGCAGCAGGTGCGGACCGGCGTACGCCGAGTCCTCGTTGTTGCGGCGTACTCGTCCGACGTCGGAGAGGGTTGCGTAGTCGAGCGACAGGGTCATCGAGGCAGGCCTACTTCGCGATGTTCAGCGTCGTCCGGCCGATCCGGATCGAACCGCCGATCTCGGCCGGGACCGGGCGGGTGACCCGCTGGCCGTCCAGGTACGTGCCGTTGGTGGAGCCGAGGTCCTCGACCCACCACTGGCCCTCGGACAGGAACAACCGGGCGTGCCGGGTGGAGGAGTAGTCGTCGTCCAGCCGGATCTGGCAGTCCGACCCGCGTCCGATGATCACCGGCTCGTCACCCAGCGACGCACCGACCCCGGCCTGCGGGCCGTCCGCGATCGTCACCGACCCGGGCAGGCCCTTGCGCTTCTTGACCGGCTTCGAGGGCTTCGGCGTACGGGAGTTCTGCGCTACGGCGGCAGCCGCGGCCCGGCTGTCCACCTTCGCGCCGAACAGGTCGGACCTGATCACGGACAGCACCGCGAGGACGAACATCCACAACAGGGCCAGGAACCCCAGTTTGATCAGGGTCAGGGTCAGTTCCGACATGGAAGGTCAGTCACCACCCGCTGCTCGGCGGCTGGGCCATCGGCTCGTCCGCGAGACGCAGCGTCATGGTCGTGTTGCCGATCCGGACCGTCGAGCCGTCCACCAGTTCGGCCTCGGTGGTCCGGCGGCCGTTCACCAGCGTGCCGTTGGTGGAGCCGAGGTCGACCATCACCACCCGGATACCGCCCGGGCCCTCCGGCATCAGGCGGATCTCGGCGTGCCGGCGGGAGACGCCCGGGTCGTTGATCTGGATGTCGGCGTCGGTGCCGCGGCCGAGCACCACGCCGGGCGGGTTCACCGGGCGGCGGCGGCCGTTCACCTCGAGCATCACCTGCGGGTGCCCGCGGCGCGGCGCCTGCTGCTGCGGCGGCTGCTGGAACTGCTGCGCTGGCGGCGGCGGGGTCTGCACGACCGGCTCGTTCGGCGGCACGTAGGGCTCCTGCTGGTAGGGCTGGGGCTCGTAGGGCGGGCGCCGCTGGGGCGTCCCGACCGTGGCGCTGACCACCCGGAACTTACCGGTCGGGAGATCATCCTGCTGGACCAGCTCGATGTCGATGGGCCCGGAGAACGTGTAGCGCTGGATGTCGGCGTGGTCCCGCAGCTCGTTGGCGAGCTCGTGGTTCAGGGTCCGGCCGTACGCGTTCAGCCGCTCGAAGTCGTCCGGACCGAGCTCGATGGTGAAGTGGTTCGGCACCAGCCGACGGTCCCGGGACAGGATCCGCGCGGTGTTGTCGATCTCACGCTTGAGCGCGGCGGCCAGTTCGATCGGCTCGACGTCACCCTTGAAAGCGCGCGCGAAGACACCGCTCACAATGCCTTCCAGGCGTCGCTCGAAGCGCTGTAGCGGTCGCACGCCTCCTCCTCCACGGTCGGTACGCCAACAGATGTCCACCGGTCAGGCGGACACACCGGGTACGACGATCGATCGTATCGGGAGGTTCGACCGAACCCGCAATGTGAAGCACCGGCAGAACCCGTGCTACTGTTCCTTCTCGTCGCCAAGAGATGTGTCAGGCGGCTGCGCGCGGGTGGCGGAATAGGCAGACGCGCACGGTTCAGGTCCGTGTGCCCGAAAGGGCGTGGGGGTTCAACTCCCCCCTCGCGCACAACGAAGAGTCCCGGTCAACCAGACCGGGACTTTTGCGTTGTCGGGCATTTCCTCCTTTCGGAGGATCTCGAACTCGTCTCTACGAGTCTGTGACCGATGTACGTTATTCTGTACAGCGTGAAGACGATGAGTTTTACCGAGACGCGGGCGAACCTGGCTGCCGCCCTCGACGCGGTCGAGAACGACGCGGAGGAGCTGGTGATCACCCGCGCCGGGCACGAGCCCGTCGTCGTTGTCACGCTGGCGGAGTACGAATCGCTGAAGGAAACCGACTACCTGATGCGGTCTCCGGCCAACGCCAGACGGCTCCGCGAGGCGATCGAACAGGACAGGGCGGGCGACGGCACTGTGCGCGAACTGGCCGACCCCGACGCCGCCGATGACGGAGGAACGGCGGGTGGCGCTGCATGAAGGTCGTCTTCCTCGACCGTGGTTGGGAGGACTACCTGTGGTGGCAGGGGAACGACCGCAAGCTCCTCAAACGGATCAACCAGTTGATCGAGGACATCGACCGCAACGGTCATGAAGGCATCGGCAAGCCGGAATCACTACGGCACGAGTTCGCCGGCTACTGGTCGAGGCGCATCAATACGGAGCACCGTCTCGTCTACCGCATCGCTGACGACGGAATCCACATCATCGCCTGCCGCTACCACTACGGCCCCTGACGATCACTCCGAGGCGTCTTCGCCGGTGAGTGGGTCGTAGACGTATACCTGGGAGCCGGCGTGTGGGTCGCGGGCGTGGAGCGTGTGGAAGGTCGGACCGAACCGGCCGCCGAGGTCGGCGACGGTGGCGCCTGCGCCGAGTACGCCGCGGACCAGCGCGGGGGGCGCGGTGAGGTCGATCCGCGTGATGACGCCGGGAGTAACCCAGACGGGCTTCTCGCCTGTTTGCCCGGACAGTTGGTGGTGCAGGTGTCCGGAAAGCACGGCGTGCACGTCGCTGCCGGCGAGGACGTGTGCGAGTTCCTCCGGCTCCTGGAGAACGACGGACCGCAGGTACGGAACTGCATCGACCCAGATCGGCGGATGGTGGAGCACGACGATCGATCCGGCCGGCGCGGGTGCGCTCAGTTCTGTCGCCAGCCAGTTCAGTTGGTCGCGACTCAGGACGCCGTACGTTTCTCCGGGGACGAGGCTGTCGAGCGTGATCACCCGCAAGCCGGCGACCTCGCTGACCGCGGCGATCACCCCGTCGAGGCCGGCGGGTCGGCCGATCGGGGAGCCGTCCGGGCCCAGATGACCCGAGCCGAGCGCGGCCGCGAAACCGTCGCGACGATCGTGGTTGCCCGTGCAGTAGACGTGCGGGATGCCGCGTTCGGCCGCGAACTCGCCAACAACGATGCGGACCTTGGCGCACCCCTCAGCGGAACCGTCGTCCGCGACGTCTCCGCTGACGACGACCAGGTCCAGGTCCGGGACGTGTCGTACGTCGTGCAGGAGAGCCTGTAGCGCGGCGAGCCCGTCGACACCGTCCTCATCAGGGCCGGTTCGGCTCACGTGGGTGTCTGACAGGTGTAGAACACGGTGCATGGAGCGACTCCTCGGCGTCGTTGCCGTAGGCACCCAGGCGGTCGATGCCGTTCGCGTCACTCCCTGGTGGTCGTACCCACCCTCGCCAGTCGTGTGAGCTGAGACTACCGCCGCGAAGACGCGCGCTCCGGGTGGGTCGGGCGTGGGAGGCGCAGGGCAGGCGAGCCGCGGTGGCGGGCGGGTCGGGCGGTCGGGGCGGTGGTGCGGTGGTTGCGGAGCATCCAGATCGCGACGGCGGTTGCGGCGATCAGGCCGGCGACGCCGGCGTAGTCGGTGAGGCTCATCATGCGTTCTCTTCTCCAGGGCGGGCGGCTGGCGAGTTCCGCGGGTGTCTGACCGGAAGGTGACGGGAGTTCACCTGCTCCGTGATGACATAACCGTGCCGTGGCTGATGAGTGCCAGATGGAAAATGCTCGCTTCCACGTTGGAATGCCTGCTTAGGTGGTGCCCGGGAGGTGGGGCGGATGCAGGACGGCATGTTGCTGGACGAACGGGAAGAACAGGCGTACCGGCTGCTCGTCGGGCTGTCGGCGGCCAAGGCGGCCGACCTGGCCGAGGTCGCCAAGTTCACGCAGCCGGAGGCCGACGAAGTGCTGCAGCGGTTGCAGGCCAAGGGTTTGGTGACGGCGCAGCCGGCCGACGATCCGGTGTTCCGGCCGTTGCCGCCGGACGTCGCCTTCGGTACGACGTTGCTGCGCCGGCAGGAGTCGCTCGAGGCGGCCCGCAAGACGGTGAGCGCACTCAGCGAGGAGTTCCGGGCCAGCGTGAGCCGGCGCGACGCGCACCACCTGGTCGAGGTCATCGTCGGCGCCACAACACTCCGCGAACGGCTGCGGGACCTGCAGAACTCGGCCCGCGAGGAGATCCTCTGGTTCTGCCGCGCGAACCCGCTCGCGATGCAGGGCGCCGAGAACACCGAGGAGTACGGCGCTTTGTCCCGCGGCGTCCGGTACCGCGCGATCTACGAGCGCGCACTGATCGAGACACCCGGTGAGCTGGACTCGATCGCCGAGGGCGTCAGCTGGGGCGAGGAGGCCCGGGTAGTGCCGACACTGCCGGTCCGGATCGCGATCGTGGATCGGTCGACGGCGATCTGCCCCCTGGTGCGAGACGACGAGCAGAGCATCGGAGAGCCGTCCGCCGCGATCATCAGCCGCGGGCAGCTCCTCGACGCGTTGCTGGCGCTCTTCGAGAGCTACTGGGAGTTGGCCACACCCGTGCGCCTCCACGCCGAGGAGAAGCACGAAGACGAGGGTCTGGACGACTCCGAGCGGCTCCTGCTCTCCATGCTCGTAGGCGGCGTACCGGACAAGTCCATCGCCAACCAGTTGGGTATCAGCCGCCGTACGGTCCAGCGGCGTCTCGACCGCCTCATGGCGCTGGCCGGTGTGGACACCCGCACCGGCCTGGCTTTCCAGGCCGCAAAACGCGACTGGCTCTAGCCAGGCCGGCGGGCTGCCGTACTACTTGACGCCGTACGCGCGGATCACCGTCTGGGTGACCTTCGTGCCGTTCGGGCCGGTTGCCGCGACCTTGAGCGAGACGGTGTCGTGGGCGTTGGGGACGACGGCCAGGTAGTGACCGGAGGCACCGAGCACCACAAGGCGCTGCCAGGTCTTGCCCTCGTCGAACGAGGACCAGGCCTGCAGTCCGGTCGCCCGGAGCGACTCGAATCCGACTACGTGCGTCCGGGCGCTCACCCGGCCGGTCAGGTCGACCGGGACCTTGTAGTCGACCTGCTGCAGTGCGAGCGGCGTTGCCTTGTCGTCCGCCTGCTTGGCCGAGTGGAACTCCCAAGAGGTCTGCGTGCGCGTCCCCCAGTTCCACTCGCCTTCGGAGTCGATGCGCTCGGTGGACAGGTCGAGCTTGTACGCCGCATTGTCGCTGGAGGTGATCACGTCCTCCCACGCGTCCGGAAGCTCAGCCACGACCTGACCGTTGCGGGACAGCGTCGCCGAGGCCTTCGTAGCCTCACCGATCGTGTAGTGCCCGGCTGCGTCCACGAACGACGGGATGCGGAGCGAGAGCCGGTCACCGGTGCGCGTGGACTGGATGCCCGGTGCAGCCGCGGGACGTACGACCGGACCGAACCACGTCTCGTCCGACGAACCGGTCCGGTAGCTACGCGGTACAGACGTCATACCGCCGGCCAGCGGGTTCATGGTGTCCCACGTGTACAGGTGGTGCACCCGGTGCTGCCAGAGTGAGTCACCCGACGTCACCCACTCCTCGCGGACCTTCGGCGTCTCGACGAACCGCTGGGAGTCGTTCCACGAGTACTCCTGCCACGGACGCCACCCGAACCGCTGCTCCTTGGCCCAGTTGAACCCGCCGTTGTCGGCGTACCGCGTGGTGATGCGGGCGCTGTTCGCCGCCGTCACCTTGTAGACGATCTGCGCCGGGATGAACCCGGTGGAGACCTGCTGTACGTCGTACAGGTACGGGCTGGACGTGGTGAGCGTCAGGTCGATGCTCGCGTGGCCCTGACGCGCCCGGGCGATCAGCTTCTGACCGTCCTTGTACGTCGTCACCATGGCTGGGATCGGCTCGCGGTCGCCGACCGGACGCCAGACCGTCCAGGCGGACCAGTCGGCGGGCCGGACCAGGATGACCGCAGCGGCACCGGCCTTCGCGGCTGCTGCGATCTGGTCCTGCTCGCTGCCGTTGCCCCAACCGTCCTCGCTGGAGTCCAGCACCGCCAGCGCGCCCTTGACGCCCTGCAGCGAGGAGTCGGCGTACACCAGTGGGAACCGCCTCTTGCCCTCGTACGACGGCGACTGGTGCAGCAGGTTGATGTCCAACGGACCTGTCACACCGGGGATCGACGCCTGCACCATCGGGGCGACCAGCTGCCAGCGCGACGAGAACTCGAAGCTGCCGTCCTTGACCGGCTTGGTCGGCGTCACGTTCACCTGCTTGACCGTGCTGAAGTGCATGACCCCGTGGCTGATCGACCGCCCGTTGCCGTACTCGCGGTGCACGTAGTAGCTCAGCACCGCCTGCTGCTCCGACGGCTTCGGCGTCTCGATCTTGATCGGGACCGCCTTCCGCGCGTCGATGACGATCTCGGTGTCCTTGTCGACGACGACGTTCGGGTCGGTGAAGAGGCTGGCCTGCTCGTCCTGCGGGTCGCTGTTCTCGACCAGCGAGTGCAGCAGGTAGGTGCCCTCCTCGACCTCGGCGGTGTACGTCGCACCGTTCGGGATCCACGCCAGTACGTCGGACCGCGAGTTGTCGCCGTACAACGAGATCACCGGGACGCCGGTGGGCTGACCGTCCAGGCCGACCGCTCGCAGCGTGACCTTGTGCTTCGGGCCGGAGCGGAGCGCGCCGACCGCGGTGTGCGTGACGACACCGTCGGGGCCGGTGGCAACGATCCAGCCGCTGTACTGACCGCGGCCGAGCTTGGCCGGGTCCAGGGTGAGCGGCACGTCGGCGGTGCCGTTGGCCGGGACCGTGACGGTCGCGGGCAGACCGAAGCCGTCGGTTTCCGGCTGCTTGTCGTCGAGGTTCGTCACCTGGACGGACAGGTTCAGCGTGACCGCGCTGCCGGAGTCGTTCCGATAGGTGATGGTCCGCGTGCCCGCCTCCGCCGTCTGTACGCCGAAGTCCGCCACGCCGCTGGCGGTCACCTTCTGCGCGACGGCCCGGGTGAGGTCGACCCGACCCGCGCCCTGTGCGTACACGGTCTGCTCCGGCTGGGTCTTCGCGGTGCTGACCAGCGCGTTCTTCAACTGGTCAGCCTTCCAGTCCGGGTGCTGCTGCGCGAGCAGGGCCGCTGCACCGGCGACGTGCGGCGTCGCCATCGACGTACCGGAGGCAGCGGTGTAGAGCTCGTCGACCGGGTCGCCCATGACCGTGCCGGTCGCGCGGGCGGCGATGATGCCGACGCCGGGGGCGGTGATCTCCGGCTTCAGGCCCGCGTCACCGAGCCGCGGTCCACGACTGGAGAAGTCTGCGAGCTTGTCCTCGCGGTCCACGGCACCGACCGTCAGCGCGGACGCCGCGGCGCCCGGCGTGCCGACCGTCTCGTCCTGGCCCTCGTTGCCGGCCGCAACCACGAACAGGGTGCCGGTTTGCGCGGTGATGTCGTTGACCGCCTGGCTGAGCGGATCGGTGCCGTCGGTGGCCTCGCCGCCGAGGCTCATGTTCACGACCTTCGCGCCCTCGGACGCGGCCCACTCCATCCCGGCGATGATCCAGGAGTCGTACCCGTACCCGTCGTCGCCGAGCACCTTGCCGACGAGCAGGTCGGCCTTCGGCGCCACACCCTTCCGGGTGCCGCCGGCTCCCGCGCCGGTGCCGGCGATGGTCGCGGCAACGTGCGTGCCGTGGCCGAAGTGGTCCTCGGTGCCGCTCGGGCTGCCGGAGAAGTCCTGGCTCTCCTTGACCTTGCCGTCCAGGTCCGGGTGCGTCGCGTCGACGCCGGTGTCCAGTACGGCGACCTGTACGCCGGAACCCTCGTACCCGGCCTTCCACGCGTCCGGCGCGCCGATCTGCGGGACGCTCTTGTCGAGCACCGGACGGACCTTGCCGTCCAGCCAGATCTTGGTGACGCCGCTGTTCAGCGAGCGGGTGCCGACGCCGGGCTTGAGAGACTTCCACAGCTGCGGCAGTTGGTCCTTCGCGGCGGTCAGGGCGCGGCCGCCGATCGACGGGAGCTGTCGCGTCGTCGTCGTACCGGCGAGGTTCTGCGCAGACCGAATGCCAGGGGTGTCCTTGACGATGAGCGGGAGGCTCGCGGCGTCGCCGTACCCGTCGGCGATCAGCTCGTCGACGTCGAACAGGTCCACGTCCAGGACGCCGCTCGACACGAACGGTACGGCGTCGCTCGGCAGCACGCGGAGTCCGCCGTCGGCCTCGATCGTGTGGAACGAGACGCCTTCGCGGCCGGCCGCGGGGCGGACCGTGGCGGCCTTCTTGCCGGCGCCGGCATCGGTCAGTTCGACGACGTCACCGGTGATCAGCGTGACCGAGGACGTCTTGATCGCTGTGGATCCCGTGGGAGGGGCAGCGGCGGACGGGATCACCGTCGCCGCGCCGAGAGCAAGTACCGCCGCGGTGGTGAGCGCGGCGGCACGTCGGAGGGAGGACATAGGCGGAATTCTCCTTCGAGAGGTTTGGAGCAGGCACACCTCTTCTTCGGACTGAGTTTGCAATCAGGTCACAGCAATCCGCCCTGTCCACCACTGCCGTCCCTGCGACATGGCGCAATGAGGACAGCAACCGGCACCATTCAGTCCATGACACAACAGCTGGTACGCCGGTGGGCCTGGGTGGGGACGTTTCTGATCGGAGCGGGGCTGTATCTGGCCGTGCTGGCGGTGCTGACCGACACCGGGAACCCGAATCTGTTCCCGACGATGATCCTGCTCGGGGCACTCGTAGTACCGCTGACCTTCGTGACGTTCGCCGCCGGCCGGTCCGGGCGGTGGCTGATCGACGGGCCGACGCTCGGGGGTTGCCTGCTGTTCGGCGGAGTGGTCGGGGTCGTTGTCGCGGGCCTGCTCGAGTACGACGCGATACGCCGGCTCGGGACGCGGCCGATGGTCGGTGTCGGGTTGATCGAGGAGGCGGCCAAGCTCGTCGTACCGGCGATCCTCGTGGTGTTCTTCGGGCACCGGTACCGGACCTCGATCGGACGCGGGATCGTCATCGGGGTCGCGGTCGGCACCGGGTTCGCCGTACTGGAGACGATGGGCTACGCGTTCGTCGCGCTACTGCAGTCCGACGGGAACGTCGGCGCGGCCGAGCAGACACTGTTCATCCGCGGCCTGCTCTCACCGGCGGGGCACGCGGCCTGGACCGGTCTGACCTGCTGGGGACTGTGGCGGTTCGTGCTCGAGCCGACCGGCAAGCGGTTCGCCGGCTTCCTCGGCATGTACGCGCTGGCCGTCGCGCTGCACTCCACCTGGGACGGGATCGGCGGCCGCATCACCTACGCCGTCGTCGGCGCGATCTCGATCGGCCTCCTGCTCTACGGCCTCAAGCGCGCCCAGCGCGCCGATGTCCCGGCTACGGTCTAGATCGTGCTGCCTGATTTCCGCCTGGAGACGTACTTCGCGCGCTGGGAGTTCAGCGCGCGCTACCACCTGACCGCGTCGGACGCGCAGACGCTGCCGATGTCCGAGCTGCTGGCGATGGCCGACGACGACGGTCGCGAGCGGTGGGAGTCGCTGACCCTCGGCTACACGGAAACCCGCGGTCTGCCGGCGCTGCGCGAGGCGATCGCGTCGACGTACGCCGAGGTCCGGCCCGACGACATCCTGTGTTTCGCAGGCGCCGAAGAGGCGATCTACCTGGCGATGCGAACGCTGCTCGAGCCCACCGACCACGCCGTCGTCCTCACCCCCAACTACCAGGCAGCAGAAACCATCCCACTGTCCGTCTGTGACGTAACTGGGGTTTCACTGCAGTCCGGCGAAGGCTGGGCACTTGACGTCGACGCGGTAGCAGCTGCTCTACGCCCCAACACCCGGCTCGTGTCGGTCAACTTCCCCAACAACCCGACAGGTGCACTCCCCTCACCGGACGCCTGGTCGCGACTCGTCCAGCTGTGCGACGAGCGCGGCATCATCCTGTTCTCCGACGAGGTCTACCGCGGCCTCGAAGCGGATCCTTTGCCCCAGGCAACAGATCTTTCGGGTATGGCGATCTCTCTCAACGTGATGTCCAAGGCGTACGGGCTGCCCGGCCTGCGGATCGGGTGGGTCGCCTGCCGCGACCGTACCGTCCTGGGTCGGCTCGAACGGGCGAAGCACTACACGACGATCTGCAACGCGGGGCCGAGTGAGGTCCTCGCGTTGATCGCGCTGCGCGCCCGCGACCGCATCTTGGAGCGCAACCGGGGCATCGTCGCGCGGAATCTGCCGCTGTTCGCCGAGTTCTTCGGGCGGTACCCGGATCTGTTCGAGTTCACCGCCCCGGACGGCGGATGCGTATGTTATCCGCGCTACCTCGGCGCTGACGGAGTCGAATCCATGTGCAGCGAGCTGGTCGAGCAGGCCGGCGTACTGCTGCTGCCGGCGAGTATCTACTCGTCCGAGCTCACCGCGACACCGACGGATCGCTTCCGGGTCGGGCTCGGTCGGAGCGGGCCGGACGAGGCTCTGGCGGTCTGGTCCGACTGGCTGGAGAAGCGGCGCTGAAGGTTGGCTGCTCAGCTGATGCGGGTCCAGGTCGGGCCGTCGGTGGTGTCGGTGACCTGAACGCCCAGCTCGGTCAGCTTCGCACGGAGCGCGTCGGCGCGGGCCCAGTCCCGAGCGGCCCGAGCGGCCTCGCGGTCCGCGACCAGTTGATCTACCGCACCCTCGTCGAGCTCCGGCAGCCCGGTCGCAACCGGCTCGACGTCAGCCGGGGTGAGTTGGCCGAACGGCAGCCCGAGTACGGCGGCGCACGCGGCCACGACCGCCCGCTGCCCCGCCTCGGACAGGGCCTGATCACGCAGCGACTCCTGCAGCAACGCGAGCACGCGTGGTGTGTTGAGGTCCGAGCTGATCGCGTCGTCGATCTGGTCGATCACGGCGATAGCCGCAGCGTCGTCACCGGCCGCTGCGCGAGCCTCGTCCGCTGTCGTCACGGGCGGCAGCTCGCCGAGTGACGACGTACGGCGAACCAACCGGCGTAGTGCGGACTGGGCGCTGTCGAGTCCGGCCATCGTGAACTCGAGCTGAGCGCGATAGTGACCGCCGAGCAGGAACAGCCGATAAGCGAGCGGATGGAATCCCTGCTCGGCCAGGTCGCTGACGGTCAGGATGTGACCGGCCGACTTCGAGATCTTCGCCGAGCCGAGCTGCAGGAACTCGTTGTGCAGCCAGAACTTCACCCACGGCTGCCCGTCGCCGAGGTACGCCTCGCTCTGGGCGATCTCGTTGACGTGGTGCAACTGCCGGTGGTCCACACCGCCGGTGTGGATGTCGAAGTGCTCGCCGAGCAGCAGCATGCTCATCACCGAGCACTCGAGATGCCAGCCGGGTGCTCCCCAGCCCCACGGCGAGTTCCAGCGCATCGCCCGCAACTGCCCCGGAGCCTCCGCGCGCCACAGCGCGAAGTCGGTCTTGGCCCGTCGGCCGGGCACCTCCTCGACGCGGGCGCCCTCGAGCTGACCGCTCACGTCGATCAGACCGAGCTGCCCGTACGTCGGATCCTTCGACGTGTCGAAGTACAGCCCGGACTCGATCTCGTAGGTGAAGCCGCGCTCGACCAGCCGTTCCGCGAACGCGATCATCTGCTCGACGTACTGCGTGGCCCGCGGATAGTGGTGTGCGGGCAGGATGTTCAGCGCGGCCAGGTCGGCGAAGAACGCCTCGGTGTACATCGCCGCGATCTCCTCGACCGACCGGCGTTCCCGGGCGGCCGCGACCTCCAGCTTGTCCTCCCCGAGCTCGGCCTCCGCGACCGCGTGACCGACGTCGGTGATGTTGATGACGTGCTCGACCTGCAGGCCCTTCCAGAGCAGGGCCCGGCGCAAGGTGTCCGCGAAGGTGTAAGCCCGCAGGTTGCCGATGTGCGCGTAGCTGTAGACCGTCGGGCCACAGCTGTACAGCCGCACGATGCCGTCTGTGCCGGGGGTGAAGTCCTCGACCCGGCGTCCGAGTGAATTGAAAAGTCGCAACGGCACGGTCACCCGCGCGATGCTACCGGTCGGAGTGTGAGATGGCTCCGGCGAAGGCATGGACAATGCGTGCTGAAGTGAGTACGGTCCGTAAACGGCGTCCGTCCCACGCCGACCTCGACGGTGAGGTGCCGCCCGCCAGTGGCGCCTCGCTGGTGTGTGGGCAGAGCGGGCTGCGGCTGTGCGTCTCGGCCTGATGGGGGCCCATTCACCCAGGTGGGGTGGTGAGCGGCACTCATTCGTTCATCGCCCCACCGGTTCAACTCTTCATCAAGTGTTTGCATGCCGGATGTTCGGCGGCTCGGCATCCTGGGCAGACTGACCTGCGTCCGGTCCCCAACCGCCCCTGGGAGTAGCCGTGTCCCGACTCTTGCGTCCGGCGCTGCTTGTCACCGCCGTACTGGCCCTGCTCGGTTTCGGCATCACGCCGGCCGGGGCCGCCACCTCGATCACGGTCGCCACGGCGATCGGCCGCCAAGACGGTTCGACCGCCTCGGTCACCGGGTACGTGGTCGGCCAGCCGACCGCCACCAGCACCGTTGTCCGCAGCAACTTCCCGAACGACTACGCGCTGGCGCTCGCCGACTCGGCGTCCCAGGCCAGTACGTCGTCGATGCTCTACGTCCAGATCCCGACCGCGTTCCGCGCGTCGTACGGACTGCAGAGCAACCCGAGCCTGCTCGGCAAGCAGATCACCGTCACCGGCACGCTGGCGGCGTACTTCTCGCACCCCGGCCTGAAGAACGCGACCGCCTTCACCGGCGGTGGCGGCACGGACCCGGGCCCGGATCCGGGTGACTACTACGCCGGCGCGGCAGGCAAGACCGGGGCGGCGCTGAAGTCCGCGCTGCACACGATCATCTCGAGCCAGACCAAGCTCACCTACGACCAGGTCTGGGACGCGCTGAAGGTCACCGACCAGGACCCGAACAACAGCAGCAACGTCATCGAGATCTACTCCGGCCGCTCGATCAGCAAGACCCTCAACGGCAGCGACGCCGACGACTGGAACCGCGAGCACGTCTGGGCCAAGTCGCACGGCGACTTCGGGACCGCGACCGGCCCGGGCACCGACATCCACCACCTCCGCCCCGAGGACGTGACGGTGAACTCGGCCCGCGGCAACCTCGACTTCGACAACGGCGGTACGTCGGTCGCCCAGTGCTCCGGCTGTACGGCGGACTCGGACTCGTTCGCGCCCCGTGCGGCGGTCCGCGGTGACGTCGCCCGGATGATCTTCTACATGGCCGTGCGCTACGAGGGCGACGACGGGTTCGCGAACCTCGAGCTGAACGACTCCGTCAGCAACGGCACCGCGCCGTACATCGGCAAGGTCTCGGTGTTGAAGGCCTGGGCTGCGGCCGACCCGCCGGACGCCTTCGAGAAGAACCGCAACGAGGTCATCTACAGCCAGTTCCAGCACAACCGGAACCCGTTCATCGACCACCCGGAGTGGGTCGCGTCGATCTGGCCGTAAGGGTCAGCGGTTCTGCTGTACGTCTTGTTTCGCGCCGAGGGCGGGCCGGTGGTCCACGGTCCGCCCTCCGTTCGTCGTGCGCTGCGCCTGGGGTCTGACCGGTGCTGCGATGCCGGACAGCGCAGTAGACGTGCCGAGCCGGGTCTGTACCCAGTCCTGGAAGCCTGGGTCGGTGACGTGGATCCGGAAATCGGTGCGGGTCAGCAAGCCGCGTGAGATCAGCGTCTTGGACGCGTTGTCGAGGTCCCAGCGATCCGGACTCTCGGTCCGGGACGGGATCGGTACGCCGTGGGTCCCGTGCGCCGCGGTCTTCGCCAGCAACGCCATCTCGTGGTCCGAACAGTTGGCCCAGGCAGCGGCGTACAGCGACTGGGATCGCGTGTTCAGCCGAGAGGCCGCTGTCACGGCGATCTCGGTGGTGATGGTGTTCTGGCCGGGCTGAACGAGCTCGAGGGCCGCGCCGGCCAGTGTCCGCAGCCTGCTCGGGTGGCCCTGTGCGCCCTCCACCAGTTTGTCCACAGCACCCGGCTCACACCGGATACCGGCCTTGGACAGCGGCCGGACAAGTGCCGTGCGCATCTCGTCGGCGTTCATCGGCACCAGCTCGCGGACGTCGAGCTTCAGCTCGGTCTCCGTCCCGGAGCGGCCACCCGATGCCGACAGCAGCCGGGACTCCATCTGGTTGCCGCCCGCCGCGATCAGGAAGGCCGGCTTCCGGTTCTCGTGCAGGGTGGCTGACAGGCCGGTCAGGGCGACCAGATCGGTGTCCGACGCGGCGTCCAGGTTGTCGACCATCAGCACGATCGGTTCGCGGCGTGGGCCGGCCATCTTGCCGAGCTGTTCACCGAGCTCGCTCAAGGTGCGACCGACCGAGTCCTTCGTGACGCCTTCCCACGCCCGGTGGACGCCGATCTTGGGTCCGGGCGCGAGGCCGGCCCGCAGTTGCGCGGTGTTCATCGAGTTCTTGGTCCGGACGGCCATCCGGTTCAGGATCTCTTTCAGCTCCTTGACCTGGTCGGCCGGATACCGCTGCTTGAACGTGTCCAGCTCTTTCTGAACGGCGCGAATGATCCTGGACTCCACCGACTCGCGGCGCGAGGCGCTGAAGCGGATCGAGATCCAGCCTTCCCGGTCGGCCAGCGCCTTGGTCCGGGTCAGCTCGTGACTGGTGCCGATGCCGGGAGGGCCGGTGAACAGCACCGTTGTTCCGATCGGGAGTGCCTGGTCGAGCGAGATCGGCCGGCCGAACTTGTCCTTGCGGTCGATCTGCTCGACGAGCTGACCAGGCGCGCCGAACACCCTGTTGACCGCAGCGCGTTCCCCGGCCAGGTGTACCGGTGCCAGGTTGGCAGCGGGCCGGCCGGCTTCCGGGCCGCGGGCAAGCGCCGGTGTCTGGTCGAGGTGTGTGTTGACCCAGTCCCGGAACCCCTTGTCGGGGATCGTCACGAGCTGGCCGTCGTGCTCCCGGAGCATTCCGCGGGCGACGAGTTCCTGGCGTGCCCTGTCGACCTGCTGCCACTCGTCCGGGAGATCGGGACGGGTCTCGGGCGGCATGTACAGACCGTTCGTTCCCTGCGCTGCGACCCTGGCGAGGAGGTCCTTCTGGGCGTGCGTGGTCTCCGGCTGATTCCACTTGCTCTGGTAGCTGTGTTCCGAGTCCGTCCAGACCCTGACGGTCGCCGCCTCCGCGGCCGCCGCCGTGATCCCGCGCTCCGGCTCCCGCATCGCGACAGCGGCCAGGGCGAACTTCCGCAACTGGCTCGGGTTGCCGTTGGCGGCGCGGACCAGTACGTCGATACCGTCGTGTTCGTACGGGATCTCCGCGGCGTCGAGCGGCTCGGTCAGGAAGACCGCGAGATCCGCGTCGGACAGCGGCTCGAGCTCGCGGACACTGAACTGGTTGGTGATCGTGGTGGCGATGCCGGACATCCGCCGGGACGCGTGCATCAGCGAACTCGTCGACTTCGTGCCGCCGGCGACGACCAGCCACACCGGGCGATCCATTTCCTCGAGATGGATCGCCAGGTCGTTGACGCCCGCCTGGTCGTGCTCCGACGCCGCGTCGATCTTGTCGATCAGCAGCAGGATCGGCTCGTTCTCGTGGCCGGCGATCCGGCCGAGTTCATCGGCGAAGTCGTTCAGCGTGGTACCGAGCTTGTCGTGCGCGGTGGTGTCCTTCTCGCGCTTACCGACGAACTCGACCGGGACGGGACCGCCACCGAGCCGCGCTTCCCATCCCCATCGGGTGTTCCGGCCGCTCTCGGTCAGGTCACGAACCGTCTTGCTGAGGCCGCGTACCCGGCGCTTGCCGAACCTGTCCTGCAGGTCTTCGAGCTTCTTCCGGAACGCGGTGGTGAGGTGGTGCTCGAGCGGTATGTTCTCGGATGCGGTCACCCGGATCGTGGTCCAGCCGTGGAGTTCGGCCAGATCTTCCACCCGGTTCAGTTCGGTGGTCTTGCCCATGCCGGGCGCGCCCTGGAACAGGATCGCTTTGCTCTCCGGCAGTACGCCGCTCAACGAGAGCGGCGTACCGAGCTGGTCCTTGCGCGTGATCAAGTACGCCGGGCGCCCGTCGGCTCCGAAGACCTGGCTCATGGGGACAGCGTGCGGACCGTAGCGGTCCCCGACACGGTCGGTGAGTTACCTACCGGTTAACACTCACCCCCTGGAAGTTGAATTACGCCCCGGCGGCAACCGGTCTACACAGCGCGTCCCGATCGCGCACACCTGAGGCGAAATGCTTGGAAGCGGCCTGTACCGCTGTCACCCTCAGTGCATGAGAACCGGACGAGTGCTCGCTACGCTGCTCGCGGCACCGCTGCTGCTGGCCGGCTTCCCGGCCGTGGCGGCCCAGGCCGCGCCCGACCCCGACCTCAAGATCGACTCGATCACGCTCAACAAGGCCAGCGTCGCCGTCAGCGGACTCAACACCGCGCCGGTCACGGTGACGGTGAAGGGAACGTACGCCGCCGACGCCGGCACGCCGGTGAACGTGATCCTCGAGCGGACCGGCGGCACCGGCCAGGAACGGACGCTGTTCTCCACGAACCTGCCGCGGCTCGCGAACGGCACCTGGAGCGGACCGCTGCAGGTCCCGTCGACGGCGAACGGCACCTTCAAGGTGACCGGCGTACTGACCGGGCCGTTCTTCCCGGGCAGCGGGAGTATGACGGACCCGACGCCGTACGCCGGTCCTTCGCTCGCGGTCACCGGGACGCACCAGCCGAAGATCACCGCGTCGGTGTCCCCGAAGGTGGTGCCGTTCGGCTCCGGCTTCTCGATCACGTGGGCGGTCACCGACGCGCAGACCGGCAAGCCGTACGGGAGCAAGGTCCGCGTCGTCCTCGGGACCGACAACACCTGCGCCGAGTACTTCGGCCCGGGGTACACGAACCTCACCAACACCAGCGGCGTGGTGACCAAGTCCTACCCGGCCTCGGACGCCCAATGGGTCAACTGCCTGCTGCTGCCAGGTAATCCGTCGTCGATCGGCGGACTGGGACTCAACGTCGCGCGGCCCGGCATCGTGTCCGCGACGCCGTCGAAGACCAGCGCAGCGGTCGGCGCGATCGTCCCGGTGAACGGCGTCGTCCAGGGGGCGCCGTCCGCGTGCAAGGTGTATCTGCAGCGGCTGTACGGCGCCACACAGTGGAAGACGGTCAGCCCCGCGGGCAGCATCCGGTCCTACAGCGGAAAGTTCACGCTGAACGCGCAACCGGCGTACAAGGGTCTGATCCCGTACCGCGTCTACTTCCCGAAGTGCTACAACTACCAGGCCGGTGTCAGCAAGGTCTTCTACATCCGCGGAACCTGATCCTCGTTGGGCGGGTGAGTTAGGCTGAGTTAGGTTCACCTAACTTATCCGCCCGAGAGGACCGTGGTCGAGTGACCAGCCCCGCACCCCGCCGTAACCGCGTCAGCAAGCGCGCCGTCGTCCTGAGGACCGAGCGGATCACCCCGCACATGATCCGGGTCGTGCTCACCTCCGACGACTTCGCCGGCAACGGCTTCACCGACCAGTACGTGAAGCTGCTGTTCTGCAAGGACGGCGTCGAGTACCCCGAGCCGCTGGACATGGGCGTGGTGCGGGAGACCTACCCGGCCGAGCACTGGCCGACCATGCGGACCTACACCGTCCGCAGCTGGGACGAGGCTACGCGGGAACTGACCATCGACTTCGTCCACCACGGCGACGAGGGCATCGCCGGTCCGTGGGCCGCGTCGGCGCAGCCGGGCGACGTGCTGTGGTTCAACGGTCCCGGCGGTGCGTACGCGCCGGACCAGGCGGCCGACTGGCATCTGCTCGTCGGTGACGAGAGCGCGCTGCCGGCGATCGGCGCCGCGATCGAGCAGTTGCCGCCGGGTGCGCGCGCAACCGTCCTGGTCGAGGTGGCGGACGAGACCGAGGAGCAGAAGTTCGGCGGCCCGGGCGAAGCCGACGTGCAGTGGTTCCACCGCTCGACCTCCGGCGGTGAACGCGGCAACGGTCTGGTCGCAGCCGTCGAGGCCCTCGATTTCCCGGAAGGTACGCCGCACGTGTTCGTGCACGGCGAGGCCGGATTTGTGTTCCGGATCCGCAAGAACCTGTTCCAGGACCGCGGACTCAGCCGGGACAACGTCTCGCTGTCCGGCTACTGGCGACTCGGCAAGAACGAGGACGGTTGGCAGGCGGAAAAGGCCGAGACCGCCCGCCGCTAACGTTCCTAGAGCCCTCGGATGTAGAACACCCGGCTCACGCCCGCAAGGTATCGGCCGCACTTGGGGAAGTAGACCCGGTACGGGATCAGACCCTTGTACGCCGGTTGCGCGCTCACCGTGTAACGCCCGCTCTGCCGCGTCTTGGCGGTGCTGACACCGCGCCACTGCGAAGCGCCGTACAAGCGCTGCAGCAGGACCGGGCAGAAGGCCGCCGGTCCGAGCACGCTGCCGTTGACCGGAACGATCGTGCCGACGGTCGCGCTCGTCTTCGACGGCACGGCCGACACGACACCGGGCCGGATGACGGCGAGGCCGAGACCGGTGATGTCGAGCGGCGTGCTCTTGATCCGCAGGCAGTTGACCGACTCGCCGGCACTGGACGGGTACGAGTAGGAGACCAGGCCGCCGGTTGTCGTCAGCACGTTGGCCCCGCCCGCTTCCTCGGCGCACTGGTTGTCGACGCCGAGCAGGGCCCGGACGCGGGTGCCGTAGGGCTTACCGGTCGTCCGGTCGGTGATCGCCCAGGTGATCGTGTAGTTCGGGCCGAACGGTACAACCGGTGGTGTCACCTTCGCGGTGATCTTCGGCTGATGCGTGCCGGTGATGGTCAGCGTCGGGCCGTCGACCGGTGTCGGGTCGGGCAGCATCCCGCCTGCCTGCCAGGTGAAGTAGGGGCCGTACGAGACGCCGTACACCTTGTAGGTCCCGTTCGCGGTGGACGGGATGTGCACCGGGCCGGACCAGACCCCGTTCTGCACTGTGCCGGACGTGCGCGGCAGATCGGTCGAGAGCAGCTCGCTCATCGGGCCGGACCCACTGATCCGCTTGATGTACACGAGCAGTACCAGGTTGTTGTCGTCCGGATTGGTCGTGTCGTACTTCGCCGCGACGGTCAGCTTCACCGGAACGGTGTTCAGCCCCGACACCGCGATCGCCGTCCGGTCGGCTGTGACGCTCGTGACCGTCAGTTTGGGATCCACCGCAGCATCAGCTGCCGTGATCCCGGTCCCCACCACTGCCGACGCCACAAGCGCCGCAACCACTCTGTGCCCCCACATGTGAGCAGCGTGGCACTCTGCGGCGGACCTGACTAGACCTCAACTGCTCCGGCGTTCGGTGAGTACGTCGATCAGCGTTGCGGCCTGATTCGTGGGGAGGACCCAGTCCTCGCCGTTCGCCTGCAGGATCACGGCCGGGCCCTGGCCGGCGACCGCGTGGGTCACGGTGATCGGGAAGCGCAGCCGCTCCGAGCCGGAGAGCGAGAACTCGTACGTGCCGGTGATCGCGGTCAGCGGATAGGTGCGGAACTGGTGCGCGGCGCGTGGGACCGGGTGCGACTGGACCGTGACCGAGTCAGCGCCGACGAGGACGGCGGCGAGCGGGATGCCTCGGAGCCGGAAGACCAGTTCGTACGGCGTACCGGCGAGCTCGGGGTCGAACGGGACCAGCAGTGCTCGGTCGGCGGCGCGCGCCAGAGCGAGCCCCGCGACGACCCCGAGGATCAGGCCGGGCAGCGCGAGGATCGCCGGCCACCACACCCCGACCGCCAACGGGAACAGGGTCACCATCAGACCGGCCAGACCGCCGAACAAGCCGGCGACGCCGAGCCACCACCGCGGCTGGTGCCGATGCCGCCGCCGCAGCACGATCCCGATCACCAGCATCGCGACCGGCACGACACAGCCGATCCACGCCGCCGCCGTACCCGTCGCCGCGATCACCGCGACGACCACCAGCAGCACCGCCGGGATCCCCAGGTAAATCGCCGCCACGATCCGCTGCACCCGCCGAAGCCTGCTCTCCACGGCAAAACCCAAGCACATCTTGCCCGAACCACCTACTGTGCAGAGCGTGATCGAGATTCCCGCGAAGCTCGTCCGGAACCACAGCGAGAAGGCCTCCGGCTGGTTGGCCGGGCTGCCCGGGGCGGTCGAGCGGTACGTCGACGAGTGGCAGCTGACCGTGTCCGGCGACCCGTTGAGCGGTGAGGCGTCGCTCATCCTCCCCGTCGTACGGCGTGACGGGACCGAGGCGATGCTCAAACTGCAGAGCGTCAACGACGAGTCCGAGAGCGAGGCGCTCGCGCTGCGGACGTGGAACCACGACGACGTCGTCGAGGTGTACGAGGACGACCCGGAGACGTCGACGCTGCTGCTGGAAAGGCTCGAACCGCGAACGCTCGACGACCTGCCGGACGACGTCGAGGCGACCCGGATCCTCGCCGAGCTCCTCAACCACCTGAGCGCCGTACCCGCCCCACCCGGCATCCGCCGCCTCTCGGACATCGCCGCCGGGATGATCGAGGACGCGCCCCGCGTGATCCCGATGCTCGCGGACCCGGCCGAACAGGCGTTGGCCTGGAGGTACGTCGCGCAGGTGACCGAGCTGCTGCCGGAACCCGGTGACCGCCTCCTGCACTGGGACCTGCACTACTACAACGTGATGGCGGCGAAGCGGCAGCCTTGGCTGGTGATCGACCCGAAGCCGCTGGCCGGCGACCCGGCGTTCGAACTCATGCCGGCGGTGTGGAACCGGTGGGACGATCTGGTGGCGACCGGCGACCTCTCGCAGGCGATCCGCGACCGGTTCGACCTGATGCTCGAGGTGACCGGCACCGACCGGGATCGTGCGCTCGGGTGGACGGCAGGGCGGATCCTGCAGAACGTGCTGTGGTTCACCGCCGACGGCGATACCCGGATCGAAGCGGAATTGAAGGCGGTGTCCGATGCCCTCTACGTGTGATTACATGATTACGTGACTACCCCGACGCTGTACGAGTGGGCCGGCGGGCACGAGGCGCTGCGCCGGCTGACCGAGGTGTTCTACGACAAGGTGCTCGAGGACCCGATCCTCGCACCGGTCTTCGCGCACATGAGCGAGAATCACCGTGAGCACGTGGCGATCTGGCTCGGCGAGGTGTTCCGCGGCCACAGCCGCTACACCGACGAGCTCGGCGGCTACCCGGCGATGCTGTCGCACCACCTGAACCTCGGGCTGACCGAGGAGCAGCGGTCGCGCTGGGCCGCCCTGATCGCGAGCAGCGCCGACCCCGCCGGCCTCCCGGACGACCCCGAGTTCCGCTCGGCCTTCGTCGCGTACGTCGAGTGGGGTACGCGGATCGCCCTGGCGAACTCCCAGCCCGGCGCAACCCCGCCACCGAAGGCCCCGGTCCCGCACTGGGGCTGGGGCGAGGCCCCGCCGTACCAGCCCTGACAAGCGTTGGGGGTCCTGTGGTTGGGTAGAGTCCCGGTTCACGTTGTGTCTGCCGGCGGGGATGCGAGGGTTTACCTGTGACCGCTCAGCTCGAATACCCCGACGTTGAACATTCTGATGCGCTGCTGTCCGTGCAGGGCCTGTGGAAAGTGTTCGGGCCCAAGGCCCAGCGGGTTCCGCGCCGGCCGGAGCTCGCGGCTCTCGACCGCACCGACCTGTACGCGAAGACCGGCTGTACGGCGGCCGTCCGCGACCTGAGCTTCGACGTCGCGCCCGGTGAGGTGTTCGTCGTGATGGGGCTGTCCGGTTCGGGTAAGTCGACGCTGGTCCGCTGTCTCACCCGCTTGATCGAGCCGACCGCCGGTGGTCTGTTCTTCGAGGGCGAGGATCTGCGCGCGGCCGACGAGAAGCGGCTGCGCGCGCTGCGGCGGAGCAAGTTCTCGATGGTGTTCCAGCACTTCGGGCTGCTGCCGCACCGCAAGGTGATCGACAACGTCTCGTACGGCCTGGAGATCCGCGGCGAGAGCAAACCGGACCGGCGGCGCCGCGCCCAGGAGGTCATCGACCTGGTCGGTCTGGCCGGCAACGAGCACCTGTACCCCGAGCAGCTGTCCGGCGGCATGCAGCAGCGGGTCGGCCTGGCGCGGGCGCTCGCCAACGATCCCGACGTACTGCTCTTCGACGAGCCGTTCTCCGCGCTCGACCCGCTGATCCGGCGGGAGATGCAGACCGAGGTCGTGCGGCTGCATCGCGAGGTCGGCAAGACGATGGTGTTCATCACCCACGACCTGTCCGAGGCCCTGAAGCTGGGCGACCGGATCCTGTTGATGCGCGACGGCGCCGCGGTCCAGCTCGGCACCGGCGACGAGTTGGTCGGTGCGCCGGCCGACGACTACGTGCGTGAGTTCGTCCGCGACGTCCAGCGTGCCGACGTACTGACCCTGCGATGGATCGCCCGGCGACCACGCGACGGCGAGCCGTTGGACGGACCCGAGCTCGGTCCGGACGTCCTGGTCCGCGAGGCGACCCGTCTCGTGCTGGAGGCGGACCGGCCGGTCAAGGTCGTCTCGAACGGCACGTTGCTCGGTGTGATCGGTGACGAGGAGATCCTCGCCGTCGTCGCGGACAACTGATGGCCGCCATCACCAGCGACGTGGAGGTCGAGGTACGTCGGCCACGGCGCAGCGTGGTCGTCGGGGTGCTGCTCGTCGTCTGGGTCGCCGCGTACTTCGTCCTGCGTGGGATCGACACGCTCGTCCTCGGCGGGCAAGAGACCACCCCGCTGCATCGCTGGCTGACCGAACATCGCGACGACGTCGGTCAGGGCAACGTGTTCTTCGAGGCGATCCGGATCGTCGTCGACCACTTCGTCGTACTGCTGCAGAACGTCATCTCGCAGCCGTCGTTCGACCGCCCGGTCCCGGTGATCGGGTGGCTCGGTGTGGTCGCGATCGCGTCGTACTGCGCTTGGGCGTTCGGCAACTGGAAGGTCGCCGCACTGACCGCGGCCGGGCTCGGATTCGTCGGGATGCAGGGGTTGTGGCAGGAGAGCATGGACACGCTCGCGTTGACCGTCGCGGCTGTGCTGCTGTCGTTGCTGTTCGCGATCCCGCTCGGCATCTGGGCCGGCCTGTCTAACCGGGCGTTCCGGGTTGCGACGCTGGTGCTCGACCTGATGCAGACGCTGCCGACGTTCGTGTACCTCGCGCCGTTGACGCTGTTCTTCGCGATCGGGCCGGCCGCGGCGACGATCGCCACCCTGATCTACGCGGCGCCGCCCGCGGTCCGGCTGACCGCGCACGCGATCCGCTCGGTGCCACCGGAGAGCGTCGAGGCTGCGCGCTCGCTCGGCTCGACCCGCGGCCAGACATTGCTGAAGGTCCTGCTGCCGATGTCGCGGTCGACCGTTGTCGTCGGCATCAACCAGACCATCATGGCGGCGCTCTCGATGGTGACCGTCGCCGCGCTGATCGACGCACCGGGCCTCGGCCAGACCGTGCTGAAGGCGCTGCAGACGCTGGACGTCGGCGTCGCGTTCAACGCCGGGCTGGCGATCGTGGTGATCGCGATCGTCCTCGACCGGGTGACGACCGCAGCGGGCGACCGGCCCTGGCGTACGGCGAGTGTTCGGCGGAAGGTGCTCCTCGGCGCAGGCGCTCTTGCGGTGCTCATTGCCGTCTGGTTCTCCCGCACCTACGTGTGGGCGGCCGAGTTCCCGTCGGACGTGAACGTGGGTTCGCGGATCGCTGTGGTCGCCACGGACGTGACCGACTGGGTGCAGAACGTTTTCGGCGGGTTCACGTACGGCGTGCGGGACGCGGTCACCATCGGTCTGCTGAACCCGCTCGAAGCGCTCCTGACCGGGTCGCCCTGGTGGCTCGTCAGCGCGGTCGTCGTCGCGTTGGCCGCCGTACTCGGAGGTTGGCGCGGCGCCGTACCCGCGGCCGTGTGCCTCGTGTTGCTGGTGGCAACTGGCGTGTGGCAGGACAGCATGGTCACGCTGGCCTCGACGTTGCTCGCGACGGTCGTGGTCGTGGCCGTCGGGCTCGCGCTCGGTGTGTGGGCCGGGCGGAACCGTCGGGTCGACACCTGGATCCGGCCGGTGCTGGATGCGGGGCAGACGATGCCGCCGTTCGTGTACCTGGTGCCGTTCCTCGCCTTGTTCGGGACGAGTCGGTTCACCGCGATCGCGGCCGCGGTGGTGTTCGCCGTACCGGTGACCACCAAGATCGTTGCGGACGGCATCAAGGCGGTGCCGGTCGCGACCGTCGAGGCGGCGAACTCGGTCGGATCGAGCGCCTGGCAGGTGATCAGCAAGGTGCAGCTGCCGGTGGCGCGGCGGGCGATCACGCTCGCGGTCAACCAGGGGCTGATCTACGTGTTGTCGATGGTGGTCGTCGGCGGACTGGTCGGCGCCGGCGCGTTGGGGTACGACGTGGCCGCCGGCTTCGCGCAGAGCGAGCTGTACGGCAAAGGGCTGGCCGCCGGGCTCGCTATCGTCCTGCTGGGCGTCATGCTCGACCGCATCACGCAGGCGGCGGCCCGCCGTACCCAAGATTTCCAAAGTAGAGGAGACAAGCGGTGAAGAAGCTCCGGTACGCCGGTGTGCTGACGGCGGTGGCGCTCGCGTTGACCGGGTGCGGCGGGGAGAAGATCGGTTCCCAGCCGCAGCCGAGCGCCGGCAAGGAGTGCGGCACCTTCAACCTCACGGTCAGCCCGTGGGTCGGGTACGAGGCGAACGCCGCCGTCGTGGCGTACGTCGCGACCAAGGACCTCGGCTGCAAGGTGGTCAAGAAGAACCTCAAGGAGGAGATCGCCTGGCAGGGCTTCTCCACCGGCGAGGTGGACGTGAACCTGGAGAACTGGGGGCACGAGGACCTGAAGAAGAAGTACATCACCACCGACAAGGTCGCGGTCGAGGCGGGTTCCACCGGGGTCAAGGGCGTGATCGGCTGGTACGTGCCGCCGTGGATGGCCGCCAAGTACCCGGACATCACCGACTGGAAGAGCCTCAACAAGTACGCCGCGCTGTTCAAGACGTCGGAGTCCGGCGGCAAGGGGCAGCTGCTCGACGGCGATCCGTCGTACGTGACGAACGACGAGGCGCTGGTGAAGAACCTGGCGCTGAACTACAAGGTCGTGCAGAGCGGCAGCGAGACCGCGCTGATCCAGGCGTTCCGGGACGCGGAGAAGAACAAGCGGCCGCTGCTCGCGTACTTCTACGAGCCGCAGTGGTTCTTCAACGAGGTCAAGCTGGTGAAGATCAACCTGCCCGCCTACAAGGCCGGTTGCGACGCGGTCCCGGCGAAGATCGCCTGCGACTACCCGCCGTACGACCTGGACAAGATCGTCTCGAAGAAGTTCGCCGACTCCGGCACCCCGGCGTACGACCTGGTCAAGAACTTCAAGTGGACCAACGAGGACCAGAACGCCGTCGCCCGCATGATCGCCGTAGACAAACTGACCCCCGACCAGGCCGCCGAAAAATGGGTCAACGACAACCAGTCCAAGGTCAACGCCTGGCTCGGGAAGTAGTAACCAAATCTAGTTCAACAGGCTCACCCGCCTGATGCGTGGATGATCAGCTCGAGCCGGGGTCGTGGGACAGGAAATGGTGGGTCGGAACCTGCTATTGCCTATCCCCAGTCACCTGCACCTGTCCCCACTCCCCACCCCACCCCGGCCGGGCGTGCGATCGTACAAACTGTTTGTAGTACAAACAGTTTGTACGATCTTTCAGGCTGGTGAGCTGGGGTTGATTCTGGCTTTGAGTCGGTCTACGTCGAAGCGTTCACCTGGTGGCAGCGGTACGCCGATCTGCTGGCGTAGTGCTGTTGCTTCGGCGAGTAGTTCGAGGGCGCGGTCGGGGTTCTCGGTCGCGCCGGCCAGGCCTTCGAGTGCGAGGGCGACTGCTCGGCGGTCGCCGATCTCCCGGGCGAGCCGGAGACCGCGCTGGTGCAGGGTGCGGGCTGTTGCGTAGTCGCCGCGTTGTTCGGCGATGTAGCCGAGTTGGTTGGTGATGAAGGCGATGCCGGGGGTGCCGCCGACCCGGGTCAGCCAGTCGAGCCACTTGGTGAAGTGCCGCTCGGCGTCGTCGAGGCGGCCCTGGCGACGGGCGGTCAGGCCGAGACCGACCTCGGCGTACTCCTCGGCCGACTTGTTGGACTGCTCGATCGCCAGCTGCCGGGCCCGCTCGTGCAGCTCGTCGGCCCGCGCGTAGTCGCCGGTCAGCAGCGCGATCCGGCCCAGGCCCGCGGTCCGGAACGAGACCTCCGCCCACAGCCCGAGATCCTCCGCGTGCCGGATCGCATCCTCCAGGTACGCCGTGGCGGTCGGATAGTCACCGCTGATCTCGGCGGCCACGATCAGCGCGTACGTCGCCTGCAGCCGTCCCCAGTCGTCGTCGAGGGCGTCGAACAGTTCGAGGCTGCGCAGGCTGTCCCGGCGCATCGCGCCCAGATCCGCGCGCACGATGTGCAGCTGCGACCGAGTGCTCAGCGCCGCCGCGAGACCCCAGCGGTCGCCGCGCTCGGTGAACGCCTCGATCGCCCGGTCGATCCGCGTGAACAGCACCTCCGGGTCGCCGTACGCCCAGCGGGTCATGGTCAGGAACCAGAGTGCGTGCGGGTCGTCGCCGACGGCTCGCAACGCTGCTTCACCGGCTTCTGCGACATCCGTGCCCTCGGCGTCGGTCGCGGCCATGCCCGCCAGCCAGACCATGGCCTGTGCACGGAGCGCCGGTTCCTGGTCGGGCAGTGCGAGGGCGGCGGTGAGCGTACGACGTGCTTCGCCGAGCCGGCCGCGCAGGTACCGGTACCAGGCGAGCGCTGTCGCGAGCTCGAGGGAGGGCGGGGCGGCCCGGAAGTTCGCCGCCTCCTGGTCGAGCCGGTGAAGCCATTTCCGCTGGCCGGGCCCGTGCAGGTCGGCCCGTTGCGCGAGCGCGAGGTAGTAGGCCGCGTGCCGGTTCCGGACGGCTGCCTCCTCGCCGGCCTCGCGTAGCCGTTCCAGGCTGTAGGCAGCGACCGACTCGAGCAGTCGGTACCGACCGTCGCTCGCCGCCACCAGCGACTTGTCGACCAGCGCCAGCAGGTGGTGCTCCGGCAGAGCGCTCACCTCGGCCGCAGCCTCCACGGAGAACGTGCCGGCCTGGACCGCGAGTCTCCGGAGCATCTGGCGCTCCTCGTTGTCCAGCAGGTCCCAGCTCCAGTCGATGGTGGCCCGCAGCGTGCGCTGGCGTTCCGGCCCACCCTTGCCACCGGTCAGCAACCGGAAGCGGTCGTCCAGACGCTCGGCGAGTCCCTGGACACCCAGCGCGCGCACACGGGTCGCCGCCAGCTCCAGTGCGAGCGGGATGCCGTCGAGCCGTTCGCAGATCGCGGTTACGTCGTCGGTGACACCGGCCCGGGCCCGGAACAGCTCTCCCGCGGCTGCTGCTGTCAGGGGCGGTACGTCGAGGACTCGTTCACCAGTGAGGCCCAGCGGCTCCCGGCTGGTCGCGAGTACGCGTAGACCGGGAGCTGCTGCGAGCAAACGCCGTACCAGGTCTGCCAGGTCGAGGTGCTCGCAGTTGTCGAGGATCAGCAGGAGCTGCCTGCTGCTGAGTGAATCGAGCAGCCGCGGCAGGAGGTCGGTTGACTCGTCGCGGAGACCGACCGCGGTGGCCACCGCGTCCAGCACGTCGTCTTGCTGAAGCGGAGCGAGCTCGACCAGACGCGCGTTGGGCGCGCCGCGACCGAGCTCCAACGCAAGACGCGTCTTACCGACTCCACCGGGACCGACCAGCGTCAGCAGCCGGTTCGCGGCGAGCTGTTCTTGTGCGTCGGCCAGCGTCTCGTCCCGGCCGACCAAATCGTTCAGCGGCTCCGGGAGCGAGGTCGGGCGGCGGAGCTCGTGGCGCAGGATCGCCTGGTGCAGTTCCTGCAGCTCTGGCCCTGGGTCGGCGCCGAGCTCGTCGGCCAGTGCCTTGCGAAGCTCGGCGTACCGGTCGAGCGCCTCGTGCTGGCGCCCTGCTCGGTAGAGCGCCTTGAGGTGCGCAGCGTGCACTCGCTCGTCGAGCGGGCGCTGCTGGACCAGTGCGGTCGTCTGCTGCAGTACGTCGTCACCGCGGTCGGACAGCTGCTCGATCGCGGTCAGGTAGAGGTCCTCCAGGTGCTCGCGGGTCGCTCGGGCGAACTCGTGGTCGGCGTATGGCTGTCCACGCCACAGTGCGAGCGCTTCCGGTAGCCGGCCCGCCCGCACGTGCTGCTCGAAGATGTTGCTGTCGACAACGTCCGCGGCCAGCGTGTAGCCGGCCGGGCCGTACTGGACGAGGCTGCGCGCGCCAGGCTCGGCACGGTCCAGTGTGGTGCGCAACTGGGAGACGCGGGCCTGCAGCGTGCCGGTCGCGTTGCGAGGCGGCCGGGTGCCCCACAGGTCGTCGATCAGCCGGTCCGCGCTGACCGGGCGGCGTTGGTTCGCCAGCAGATCGAGGAGCAGCGTCCGGACCTTCGTGTCGGGTACGGCGACCGGTTCGCCGGTGTCCGTCCGCACGAGCAGCGGACCGAGCACCCCGAAGTACATACCCGTAGTAAACCCGTAGCGCGTTCTTCGAGCATCGGGTGCATGAGTTCACGTGAAGCAGTGACAGTGATCGGGCTCGGTTCGATGGGGTCCACGATGGCCAGGGTGTTTGTCGCGGCAGGCCATCCGACCACCGTCTGGAACCGGACACCTGGCAAGGCGGACGGTCTGGGAGCGGTACCGGCGGCGACCGCCGCCGAGGCGGTGGCCGCGAGCAAGGTTGTGGTGATCAGTCAGGTCGACTACGCCGCGATGTTCGAGTCGCTGGCCGACGCGGACCTGCGGGGGCGGGTCCTGTTCAACCTCAGCTCGGACAGCCCGGAGCGGTTGCGGAAGGCGACCGAATGGGTGGCAGGGCGCGGCGGGACGCTGGTGACCGGCGGCATCATGGTGCCGCCGCCGGGGATCGGGCAGCCCGGTTCGTACCTGTTCTACGCCGGCTCCGAGGAAGCTGTCGTCGCGCACCGGACGACGCTCGAGGTGCTTGGCCGCGTCGACCACGTCGGCACCGACCCCGGGCAGGCGATGCTCTACTACCAGGCCATGCTGAACATCTTCTGGACCACGTTGATCAGCTACTTCTACTCGGCGACGCTGGTCGGCAGCGCCGAGAAGCTACGCCCGTACGCCGCGACGATGCTCACCGATCTCACCGAGGACGGGCCGATGGGCTTCCTCCGCATCCTGACCGCGGAACTGGAGTCCGGTGAACACCCCGGCGCGGAGAACAACCTTCACATGCAGGCCATCGGAGCCGAGCACGCCGTACAGGCCTTCACCGAGGCAGGCCTCGACGCGAGCGTGCCAGGTGCGGTGGCCGCTCTCTTTGCCCGCGCGGACGCCGCTGGGTACGGCGCCGACGGCCTGAGCGCACTGGTCGAAATGGTCCGAAAGCCCAGCTAGGCGGCGGTGGTCAGCTTGCATTGGCCGTCGACGCAGTCGCGTTGAAGTTTGCCGCGGGAGATTGTTTCGAGCAGGCCGATGACCCAGCAGGTGGGGCAGCCTCGGAAGGCCAGGAGGGTCACGGGCAGGAGCAGGAGGCTGGCCGGCCCGACTGCCGGCAGTAGGGCGAAGGCGGCGATCAGGCTGCCGAAGCCGAGTGCGCCCCGAAGCAGGTGACGGGGCAGTGAGGTGCTGGCGAAAGTCATGTGGGGGCTCCCAGGGATTCGCGCACGGTGCTGCGGGCGCGATGCAGGCGGGACTTCATGGCGGGAACGGTGAGGCCGAGGGCCTTGGCGACCATCGGGCCGCTGTAGCCATGGACGTCGCGGAGGATCAGGACGCTGCGCTGGTCGGCGGGCAGTTGCGCGATGGCTGCGGCAACTGCCTGCGCCTCCAGTTGGCGCAGCGCCTCGTCCTCCGCCGACGGTCCTGTTTCCGGTGCCAGTTGCTGGTCCCGGAGTACGGCGCGCGCTCGGCGGAGGCACTCGTTGCGGATGATGCGGAACATCCACGACGTGAGGGCGCTGGTCGCGCGGAGCATGCCGATCTTGCGGTACAGGATGATCAGCGCCTCCTGTGCCGCGTCCTCGGCGTCCTCCGGCGTCGCGCACAGCGTCCGGGCGAACCGCCGTACGGTCGGATGCGAGTCCGCGACAAGCGCGGTGAGGGCGTTGACGTCGCCGTCCTGGGCGGCGCGGATCAACTGTTCGTCGAGGTCAGCCACGGGCCCTCCGGCGCAGTACGACGATGCTGCAGGTGCCGAGCAACAGGGCGACGACGACGGCCGCGACGATCAGGGTGACGGTCATGGTGAGCTCCTTCATCGGATGCGATTTCGGGAGTAAGAGTCAGCGGCCGGGCGAAAGGATTCACGGCTGAAGTGGGGTTGAGCTTGTACACACGGGCTGGGGGCAACTATCACGATCTCGGCGGGCAACGCCGATGACACGCCGGATTTCGGACAGAACCGGGTAAGTTCTGTTCCATGATCATCGTGACAGCTGCACTGAAGGGCGGGGTCGGTAAGACAACCACGTCGGTGTACTTGGCCGCGCTGGCATCTTCCAACCGTCGCACAGCCACTCTGATCGACGCCGATCCGCAGGGTAGCGCCGCGGACTGGATCGCGGAGTCCGACGACGAGCACCTGAACCGGATCGAGATCGCGGAGGCGCCGACCGAGCGCCTGCTGAGCAAGGCGGTGGACAAGGTTCCGCCGGAGGGTATCGGCATCGTCGACATGCCGCCGTCCCACGAGCGGATGCTCAACAAGGCGCTCGAACGGGCCCGGATCGTGATCCTGCCGACGCGGGTCGGCGGCGTCGAGACGCCCCGGGTCAAGGCGGTGCTGGAACTGGTCCCCGACCACATCCCGGTCGGCCTGGTGATCTGCTCGGCGCGGACCTACACGCGGTCGTACCAGGACGCCATGCAGCAGTACGCGCAGGAGAACATCCCGGTCTGGGGCACCATCCCCGAGCGGGTCTCCATCACCGCCGGACCGACCGGACCGCTCGCGGCCGACGGCCTCGAGTCCTACAAGAAGGTCTGGCGCAAGATCCTCGCCGCGGCCCGTTCCTAGGCGCCACGCTCGAGGGGTGGCTCGCCGCGGACGTACGAACGGATGACCGTGGCGGCCGCCCCGCGGGCCCAGTCGTCGAAGGTGTGGGAGCGGAGCATCAGCCGGCAGTCCCCGGCCGCTCCGAACGCGTGCTCCGCGAACGCGAGCCGCATCCGCTCCTCGTACAGGTCGTACTCCGCGACGCCCTCGCCGGCGATCATCACCAGCTCCGGCCCGACCAGGTTCACCATCGCGGCCAGTGCGGCGCCGATCACCTCACCGGCCCGGTCGAACGCCTCGCGCGCGTGGGCGTTGCCCTCGTGCGCCAACTTGATCGCACCGGCCAGATCCAGGTCCGCCTGTCCGGTGGTCTCCCGCGTCCGCGTCAGGATCGCGTCCGACGACGCCACGGTCTCCACGCAACCGCGGCGGCCGCAGGTGCACACCAGGTCGCCCGGCGCGAGCGGCAGGTGGCCGAGCTCGCCCGAGACGCCGTACGCGCCGGACACCACCTCGCCGTTGATGTACAGCCCGCACCCGATGCCGGAGCCGATCGTCACGACCGCGAACGAGTCCGCGTTCACGCCGACCCCGAACCAGTGCTCGGCGACGGTCAGCGCACGGACGTCGTTCGACACGACGATCGGTACGCGGACCCGTTCGCCGAGCAGCTCCGCGACCGGGACGCCGCGCCAGCCCATCAGCGGTGAGTCCCGCACCACGCCGTGAGCCGCGTCGACATCGCCCGACACCGCGATCCCGATCCCGGCGAGCGGACCGGCCACCGCCGTACCGGACTTGAGGGCTGCGATCAGCGCCTTCACGTGCGCGGCGAGCTGCTCGATCACCGCCTCCGGGTCGGTGCTGTCCAGCTCGTCGTGCCGCACGTTGAGAATGCCCGCGGTGAAGTCGGTGGTGACTCCGATCAGGCTGGTCGGCGTGACCTTGACCCCGATCACCGAGACGCTGCTCGGTACGACGGTCAGCGGGCTCACCGGCCGTCCGATCCCGAGCTGGCCGTCGCCGTCGGCCGGGGCCGCCTGGTCGGTGACGAACCCGGTCTCGATCAGCGGCGCGACCGCCTTCGTCACGGCCGCCTGCGACAGCCCGGTCCGGCGCGCGATCTCCACCCGCGGGATCGGCCCCTGGGTCAGGATCTTGGTCAGCACCTCGACTCCCGCTGGAGTGGCCAACGGGAGTGGACGATGAGGACGCAGCGGCACGAGAACAACCTACCGGCGCGTCATACCTCCGCGCCGGTTTCTGCCACTGTTGGTGAGGCCAGTGTTGGTGAGGCGAGGGCCCAGCGGATGGTCCGGGTCAGGCCGTCGCCGGCAGCCCGTACAACGGTCTGCTCGGCCAGTGGTAGGTACGGGAGCCGTAGCGGCAGTCTGGTCCACCACGGGAGCAGCCCGACCGCAGCAGCCGTCAGTACGCCGTACGCGGGTCGCGCGGCCCACGGCACGGGCGGGTGTATCAGCATGAAGCGGGCCGCCTGGCGTGCTTCCGTCGTACCGCGTAGCTCGGGTTGGTACTGCTTCAGCAGGTCCTGCAGCTTGGCCACCGTCGTCGGCGGGTCGATCACCCCGAGTTTGCCTGCCACGAGCGCCGCCTCCTCGACGTACTGGTCCTGCTCCGCCGCGGTGAGCGGATGCGCGCCGTACCGCTGGTGTGCGGCGAGGAAGCTGTCCACCTCGGCCACGTGCACCCACTTGAGCAGGTGCGGGTCCGACGCCCGGTACTTCACCCCGTCCGGACTGGTCCCCCGGACGCGCTCGTGCACGGACCTGACGTGTGCGATCGCCTCCTCGGCGTCCGGGATCGCGCCGTACGTCGTGATCGCCAGGAAGTAGCTGGTACGCCGCAGACGCCCCCACGGATCGCCCCGGTACCCGGAGTGCGCTGCCACGGCGGCCATCGCCAGCGGGTGCAGCGACTGCAGCAGCAACGCCCGCAGTCCCCCGGCGAACATCGACGCGTCACCGTGCACCCGCCGGATCGGGCTCTCCGGTGCGAACCAGCGCGGACCGGGCGTGTTGTGCACTCGCCCACGCTCAGCCTGCGGATCCGGACCCGCAACCTTCGTCAGAATCATCCGCGCGAGCCCATCGCGCAACGGGCTCAACTGGGCAGGGAAGGTGGCGGCCATACGACCAGTGTTGCTCAGTCGGTGTGTTCCGGTTGCAGCAGTGAGTAGAGGAGGGAGTCGCGCCAGGCGCCGTTGGTGAAGACGTGCTCGCGGAGGTGGCCCTCGTAGGTGAAGCCGAGGCGCTTGACGACGCCGATCGATGCCTCGTTCTCGGGGCCGATCGCGGCCGTGACCCGGTGCCGGCCGAGGGGGCCGAAGGCGAAGCCGAGCAGCACCCGGGCCGCGTCCGTCGCGTACCCGTGACCCCAGTGGTCCGCACCGATCGCGTAACCGAGCTTGGCGGTCCACGACCCGCTCGGCGCGATCCGGCCGAACCCGATCACGCGATCGTCGTCCGGCCGGGTCACGGCCAGCATGTAGTCGGGACGGTTCTCCTGCGCGGACCGCGCCACGATGGCGGCCAGGCTCTGCTCGGCCTTGGCGCGGTCGTAGCTGTCGAACGCCATCCAGGTGGTGACCCGGTCGTCACCGGCGATCGCCAGATAGTCGTCGAGGTCGGTTGTCCGGAATTCCCGCAGTACAGTCAGCCGTCCGCTGAGTGCCTCCATCCGGGCAGGCTACCGGGGGTAGGTCTGCATCGGGGTCCGGGTGAAGGTCTCGATCTCCTCCTGGAGCTCCCGCGCGTCGTCGGCGCGACCGGACTGCCGCAGGGCCTGGTGGACCCGGCGGGCCGAGTGCACCACGCCGTTGATCCGGCGCTCGGTCGGCAGCGTCAGCACCGGGGCCAGCGCGTCCGCCGCACCGTCCAGCTCACCGCTCGCGATCCGGGTGATCGCCATCGCGGCGTGGCTGCCGGCGGCGTCGCCGAAGGCCCACTCCGGGTGGTTCTCGTCGGTGTACGCGTCGACGGCCTGGCTCGAGTACCGCTGGGCCTGCTCGACCTCACCGGGCAGCTGGGCGAGCGCGTCGGCGGCGTAGTACAGCTGGCGGTTGCGGCCGAAGGTGCACAGGCCGCCCATGTCGTCCAGGTCGTCGTTGTGGACCGAGTTCCATGCCTCCTCGGCGCGCTCCAACGCGGCCCGGGTGGCCTCCGGGTTACCGAGCGCTGCCCAGGCACGGGCCTCGCTGACCGGGAGCCAGACACTGGTGGTGCTGTTGGCCTGCTCGGCGTACCCGGCGCCGAGCTGCGCGTACCGCACCGAGTCGTGCGGGTTGCCGGCCCAGTAGGAGACCAGGGACTGCAGGCCGCGCACCCAGGCGCGCAGGCCGTGGTGGTCGGCGTTGTCGGCGCACATGAACGCGGTCCGCGCCTGGGTCAGCGCGGCGTGCGGGTTGCCGAGGTCGTGGGAGGCCTTGGCGAGCAGCCCGCCGGTGACACCGGCCAGGAAGTACAGCTGGCGGTGGTGGTCCGGGCGCTGGCGGCTCTCCAGCAGACCGAACACCAGGTCCTGCGTCTCGACCAGCTGGCCGAGGATCTCCGGGAGTGGACGCTGGGGGTACGCCTGGGCGGCGTGGCGTACGTCGTCGTACACCTGTTCCATGGCCTCGCTTCCGAGACCGGACTGGGCCGCGAGGGCAAACGCCCTCGCGCGGCTGGCAGCCATGTCGAGAACCTCCATCTCATTACCTGTCGTGATCCGTCCACTCGCGGCAGGTGCCGGCACCACCTGGGCGGCCTGTTCCGGCACGTACGGCGCGAGGAGTTCCTCGACCGGTTTGCCGAACAGGCGTTGCAGGGTGCGCCGGGTCTGAGGAGTGGTCCCCGCGCGCTCGCCCGATGCGAGGCGACGCAGGTGCCGCTCGGTGATGGTTCCACCCAGCTCGACGAACTCGGCGACGATCTCGGAGTAGGTCTGGTTCCGGCGCTGGATCAGGTGCGCCAGGACCGTCTTTGGCGCATACCTACTCGCCATCGTTCCTCCCGTTCACGTCAGTCAGACGTTGTCTCGACTTGTGCCCCACGACAAGGTGCTGTCCCCCAGATGTCCGCGAGAGGACCGGAAGAGGTCCGGCAAAGGTCCGGTCCAGGTCCTAGAGCGGTCACGTTGGGCTCGTGCACCATTACTGCCATGACAACCAGTAAGTCCAACTGGTTGCAAGGCCTGAGAGTTACGGGGTGAGAGGTTGTGACCATCGCGGAAATGACGTCGAGACAGCACCGGCGCCGAGTCCGGGTCTGGTTCGGCGAGCACGTGATCGCGCAGTACGTCGCGGAGGCGCCGCTGGCAGCCCGCTACGAACAGGCGATGCGGCGCCGTTTCGCCGGTCTCAAGGTCACCAACGACCTGCTCGGCCCGCTCGACTCGACCGACTGAAACACCTGATCGCTTCCGGGTCCTCCTCAGACCCGGTTGCTGCTCCCTGGAGTCTCCTCACGTCCAGGGGCAGCGCTTGGAAGGTCCGGAGCACTCCTCAGTTCCGGACGAAACCCGAGGTGCGGTCCGGAGCACTCCTCAGCTCCGGACCGCACCGCCCTCCCGACCCGGCTGGGCTTGGCGGTTGAGTCCCTGTGTCGCCGCCGCCCAGCCGTTCCAACCCACCTCCTGGCCGACACCTCGGGCCAGGCAGGGCCGAGTGTCCTGGGCGGTAGGACACCGGAGGCTCCCGACACCTCACCGGGAACCTCCCCCTTGAGGTGGCTGGCTCCGAGTGTGACCGTCGCGCCTGGGCGGTCACACTCGGAGCCTTTTCACGCCAGGTTGCCGGCGAAGAGGTGGGGGTGTGGACAGGAACTGGGGGCGGGGGACCCTGAATAGCCTGTTCAAGGCCCCCGTCAGGGTGTCACCGGGTGATGACGTAGACGGCGAACGGGGCGTCCGGTTGTACGTCGGGGGCGTCGGCGGCCCAGCCTTCTGCGCGGATCTCGCCGGCGTACTGCATTCCGAGGCGCTTCATCACGGCCTGGGATGCGGTGTTGACCTGTTCCGTGAATGCGATCACGGAGGCGGCGTGCAGGGTGTTGAAGGCGTAGTCCAGACTCGCGCGGCCGATTTCTGTGGCGAGACCGCGGCCGCGGGCGGACTCGACGAGGGCCCAGCCGAGTTCGAGGCCCGTCCACTCGGGTCCTACCAGCGCGGCGATTGCCTCGGCAGTCGGCGTACCGGCGGGGATTCGGGACATTCCGCCCCGCCCGGCCAGTTCGCCACTCGACCGCTCGTAGGCGATCCACTTGCCCACCGAGTCGCGGTCCCAGCCCTCCTGCTGTTGGGCGGCTCGCGCGGCTGCTTCCTCCGGTGACCACGACCCGTCGTACCACCTGGCCACCCACGGGTCCGCGTACAGCCGCACCAGGTCCGCTCCATGTCCGGGCAGGACACCGTTCGGACCAGTGATCGGCTCCAACCGGAGGCGGTCCGTGAACCGCGTCCGGACCACATGCGCCACCAGGTCCCGCAGCCGCCGGTCGCCGTCGGTCCGGTTCACCATCAGCAGGTCAAGGTCACCCGGCCCGGCCCACGCGGACGCGTCGTGCTTGCCGGCCTCGAGCCGCGGGCGGCTGAGGTCCCCGTCGACGGTGACGAGGTAGTCGACCTCCCGCCGTACCCGGCCCTCCCACTCCCATTCCCAGTCCGCGACGGTCCTGACGATGTCGCGAACCTTCCAGCCGGTCTCCTCCTCGACCTCCCGCGCCAGCGCCTCCTCAGGCGTCTCTCCCGCCTCCAGATGCCCGCCGACGATGTCCCAGATCCCCGGCAACAACCGCCGCTCCGCCGTACGCCGCTGCAGATAGACGCGATGTTCGCCGTCCCGGATCAATGCACCTACACAGTCGACCGTGCGCATGGCCTCAACCTACAGAGCTAGCGGGGTGGGCGTTCGGTGATTCGGTTGGGCATGAAGAGGACGGCTGCTACGAGGAGGAGGGCGGCTGCGCCGGCGCCGTAGTAGACGTCGTGGATGGCGGGGGCCAGGACCCCGGCGGGGACCTTCTCCAGGTCCGCGTGGTCGTCTCCCAGGCGGGCGGCGACGACGCCGTTCGCCACTGCGCCGAAGACCGCGACCCCGACCGCGCTGCCGACCGAGCGGGCGAACATGTTCGCTCCGGTCACCACACCGCGCGTCTGCCACTCGACGGACGACTGCGCCGCCACGACCGACGGTGATGCGGAGAACCCGAGCCCGATGCCGATGATGAAGCAGGCCGCGGCGAGGTGCAGTACGGCGCTGGTGGCGCTGACCGTGAGCAGGACACCGGATCCGAGGACGACGATGAGGGCGCCCATCGACATCGTCGTACGGAAGCCGACGCGCAGGTAGATCCGCCCGGCGAGCGACGCCGCGATCGGCCAGCCGAGAGTCATCGCGGCGAGCGTGAACCCGGCGACGAGGGCCGACGTACCGAGGACGCTCTGGGCGAACAGCGGCACGTACGTCGACAGCCCGATCATCAGCAAGCCGATCAGCAGCGCGGCCGAGTTGGCCGAGTTCAGGACCCGATGGCCGAGCACCCACAGGGGAAGGATCGGCTCGGCCGCGCGCCGCTCGACCAGCACGAACGAGGTCAGCAGTACGACGGCCGCGGCCAGGATCACGATGCTCGTCGGGGAGTCCCAGGCCCACATCACGCCGCCCTCGAGCAACCCGAGCAGCAGCAGCGAACCGCCGACCGAGAGCAGGATCGCGCCGGCGTAGTCGATCCGGTGCCTGGTCTTGTCCGCCACCTGCTCGTCGAACCGGCGGACCAGCACCCAGGCGGCCGCCATCCCGAGCGGGATGTTCACGAAGAAGATCCACCGCCAGGAGATGAAGTCCGAGAACACGCCGCCGAGCGTCGGTCCGACGAACGACGAGATCCCCCAGACGCTGGCGATGTAGCCCTGCACCTTGGCCCGCTCCGCGACCGTGTAGATGTCGCCGACGATCGTCATCCCGATCGGCTGGATCGCACCGGCGCCGAGCCCCTGGATCAGCCGGAACGCGATCAGCGCCGGCATGCTCCAGGCGAACCCGCACAGCACCGACCCGAGCAGGAACAGCCCGACGCCGAGCAGCATGATCGGCTTCCGGCCGCGCTGGTCCGCGAGCTTGCCGTAGATCGGCACCGACACGGCCTGCGCGAGCAGGTAGATCGAGAACAGCCAGGGGAACTGGGTGAAGCCGCCGAGGTCGGCGACGACGGACGGTACGGCGGTGGCGAGGATCGTCGCGTCGATGGCGACCAGCCCGACGCTCAGCATCACCGCGAGCAGGATCGGGCCCCGCTCCGACCGAAGCCCCACACCCGTCCGGTCGATCCGCTCCGTAGTCATATCACCAACCAATCTATGTGAACCGGCAACTGTTCCCCACTCACAGCCCGCCCACCGGACGGCCCCCTGTGTACGACGAAGCAGTGCGGCCGAGTGCAAGCGGAGGCGCGTCGCGCCGTACGTCGGCTGGGTCTGGCCGGCGATCGGGGTGCTCTGTGTCGTCGCGGTGCTGCCCGCACTCAAGCCGGTTCGTTCAGGGCATAGCTTGGTGCTGCTGGTTGAGCCGGCTCAACCGCGCGGAACAGCGGCTGCCGGCAGCACCGCCCACCACCGCGCTCACCAACGTGACGAGCAGAACGGCGGCGAGTCCGAGCACCAGCGCCGCCGCACGATCCGTCTCGGCGATCGGTAGGGCCGTCCAGTCGATCCTCGCGACGAGGCCGTACTCGCGGTCGGCGAGGTACCCGAGACCGACCATCAGGGCGGTGGCGGCCCAACCGAGCAGCCACACGTCCAGGCCTTGCCGTCCACCATGCGCCGGCACCATCCGTCCGCCGGCGTAGCCGCCCGAGAACGCACCGATTCCCAGCGACACAACAACGACGATCCAGGCGGTGACATAGACCCACTCCCAGCCGGCAAGCCTGTTCCAGCCGATCAGGGTACCGACAGCGCCGACGGCTGCCAGGAGCAGTACGACGATGCCGCTGGCAACCAACCAGCCGAAGAAGGCGACGCCGAACGAGACACCCGCATCGTCCGCGCGCCGCTCGGCACGATCGGCATCGTCCGCAGCCGTATCCGGGTCGGGATCCTGCGCCGTGTGCTCGTAGCCGGTACGCAACAACTCGTCCAGTCCGACCTCGATGACCCTGGGGCCCCCGTGGACCGCGCCTCGCCGACGCATCATGGTCCCTCCCTGACAAGACCGCCGTACCGACGGTGTGCTGTCAGCTACTTTCAGCCGCAGTCCGCGGCGCTTCCGCTGTATCTCCCGGTACCCGCGACGAATCGCGGTCAGCCGCAGTTCAAGCCGGTTCGTCCAGGGCGTAGCCGATCAGGGTGCTGCACAGGACCAGCGCGATCAGTGTGCTGAGGGCGAGGCGCAGAGAGGTGTGCTCGGCGATGGTGCCGAGGACCGGGGTCGCGACGCCGCCGATGCTGACGGCGAGGCCGAGGGTCATGCCGCCCGCCGTGCCGACGCGGCTGGGGAGGAAGTCCTGGCCGAGGGTCACGTGCAGCGAGAAGGGGATCGACAGCGCGATCGCGGTCGCCGCGAGGAAGCCGAAGAACGCCGGCCCGGGGACGAACACCAGGCAGGCGATCGCGGGTACCGCGACGGCGTACGACGTCCGTAGGGTCCGGACTCGTCCGTAGCGGGTGGCGAGGCGGCCGCCGAGGAGCGTGCCGAGTGCGCCCGCGGCGAAGAGGACGAACAAGGCGATCCCGCCGGTCGTGGTCCCGCCACCGACCCGTTGGCCGGCGTACAGCGCGATGAAGGTACCGAGGCCGACGAACACGATCGACCGGCAGATCATGATCAGCGACAGCCGCAGGAACGACGGCCAGTCGTCCGTCCCTTCACCGCCACCCCGGGCAATCACCACGTGAGCGCGCGAGCGGACCGCCCAGGTGGTGATCGCGGCGCCGAGGAGCGCGGGTACGACGAGCAGTGGCGTCAGCGCCAACCCGCCCGCGGCGACGATCGGTGTGACCAGGACCGGCGCCAGTGCGAACCCGACGTTCCCGCCGACCGAGAACCAGCTCATCCCGACGTGGCTGCCGCCGCTCACGACGCGGGCCATCCGGGCGGCCTCCGGGTGGTACGCCGCGACGCCGAGCCCGGACAGTGCGGCCGCCAACCACATGAGCCAGTAGGTCTGTCCGACGCCGAGGAGGGCGATGCCGAGTCCGGCCGTGGTCATCGCGACCGGGATCAGCCAGGTGAGCGGGCGGCGATCGGTCAGTACGCCGAACACGGGTTGGACGACCGAGGAGAGCAGGGTCGCGGCGAGCGTGATGCCGGACACCGCGACGTACCCGAGGCCGCGCTCGGCGACCAGGAACGGTACGAGTGCCGGCACGCAGCCCTGGTAGATGTCCACGCACGCGTGGCCGGTGGCCATCAGCCCGATCGGTCGAAGTCTCCGCACCCCTCGATCGTCACGGCCCGACCTGTTGTCCGGCTTCCGATAAAATGCCAATTGATGCCGGAAACCAGCCAACGTCCCGCGAGCACCGGCCACCAGCCGATCCGGGCCGGTGGCGGCATCGAGCCGCACTGGCACGACCGGAACCAGATCGTGTACGCCGGACGCGGGGTCCTGTCCGTCACCACCGACGCCGGCAGCTGGGTAGCCCCCGGGACCAGAGCCATCTGGATCCCAGCAGGCACCCTCCACCAACACCGCGCGTACGGCGAGACAACGCTCCACACGCTGGGCCTGGAGGAGAACCCGCTAGATCTGGACGCCCCGTCAGCCCTAGTAGTAAGCCCCCTCCTCCGAGAGCTGATCCTCAGCTACACGTCTGACGAGGAAGAGACCGCCCGAAGCGAGCGGGCCTCCGCAAGCGGGCGGGGCGACAGGGCTGAGCGGGGTCGGCTGCTGGCGGTCTTGCTGGACCAGCTGCGGCGGTCGCCTCAGCGGCCTACCTATCTACCTTCACCACGCGATGCTCGGCTTGCAGCCGTCTGCGATCTGTTGCGCGACAACCCTGCGGAGAGCAGGACGCTGACGGAGCTCGGGCGGGAGGTTGGTGCGAGTGAGCGGACTCTCAGCCGTCTGTGCAGAACCGATCTGGGGATGACCTTCCCGCAGTGGCGGACTCAGCTCAGGTTGCATGCTGCGTTGAGGTTTCTGGCAGAGGGAGCCTCCGTGACTCAGGTAGCGCACCGCACCGGCTGGGCGTCGACCAGTGCGTTCATTGACACGTTTCGCCGCGCCTTCGGTCACACACCCGGCTCACGCAGGGCCTGATCGAGAATGCGGCTCCACTGGCGGACAATGCCGCGCCGGCGCGCACTGTCGTCCGTGAGCAGGTCAGCCAACCCAAGACCGCGCGCCATGTCCAGCACCCCCTGCACGGTCTCCCTCACCCCAGGAGTCCGCTCACTGACGTCCAGCACCTCGAGTAGCGCCCGGTGCGCCTGCCGACCCACATGCGACTCCAGCCGCACGATCTGCTGCCGCAACGCCTCCTCTGTCGACGCCGCCACCCACAGGTGCAGTGCGGCGCGAAAGAGCGGCCCGGTGTACACGTCCGCCAGCATCCCCACGATGGCCTCGGTGCGCCCAGCCCCGCTCGGCAACGCGGCGGCCTGCGCGCGGATCTCCGCCAACCGCACCTCGGTCATGTACTCGACCGCCGCCGCGAACAGGTCCGCACGCGTCGGGAAGTGATGTTGCGCCGCACCCCGCGACACCCCGGCCCGCGCCGCGACGACCGACACCGTCGTCGCGGCGTACCCGACCTCGGCCAGCGACTCGACCGAGGCCTCCAGCAGCCGCTGCCGCGTCGCCCGCGACCGGTCCTGCTGAGGTGTTTTCAGAGCTTCACTCACGCGCAGCCTCACGCGCCCGCAGCTCCCGCCGCAGGATCTTCCCCGACGCAGCCTTCGGTACGGCGTCGATGAACTCCACCTGCCGGATCTTCTTGTACGGCGCCACCCGCGCGGCGACGTACTCCATGACATCGTCCGGCGTCAGCGAGACTCCCGGCATCGGCACCACGAACGCCTTCGGTACTTCGTTGCCGTCCGCATCGATCCCGATGACTGCCGCGTCCGCGATCCGGTCGTCGGTGAGCAGCACGGCCTCCAGCTCCGCGGGCGGCACCTGGTAGCCGTGGTACTTGATCAGCTCCTTCACGCGGTCCACGACGTACAGGTAGCCGCGCGCGTCCATCCGCCCGATGTCGCCGGTGTGCAGCCAGCCGTCCGCGTCGATCGTCGCGTCCGTCTCCGCCTGCCGCCCGAGGTACCCCTTCATCACCTGCGGCCCGCGGATCCAGATCTCGCCCTCGTCGGTGTCGTTGCCATCGGCACCGACCAGCCGCATCTCGGTCGACGGGAACAGCTTGCCGACCGCGCCCGGCGGCGGCTCCTGGTCGTCCTGCGGTACGGCGTGCGTACCCGGGGACAACTCCGTCATCCCATAGGCCTGCAGTACGGCGTGCAACCCGAGCCGCTTCGCACACGCCTCGGCCAGCTCGCCGTCGAGCGGAGCAGCGGCCGACGTCACGTACTTGAGCCGCGACAGGTCCACCCCGTCAACGGCCGGATGTTTCGCCAACGCCAGTACGACGGGCGGCGCGACGAACGCCCGCGTGATCCGCTGCTCGTCCAGCGTGGTCAGGAACTGCTGCAGGTCGAACTTCGGCAGTACGACGACCGTCGCGCCGAGGCGCAGCGGCAGGTTCATCAACACCGACAGCCCGTAGATGTGGAAGAACGGCAGGATCGCGATGATCCGCTCCTCCTCGCCCAGCCGGATCATCACCTCCGCCTGGGAGATGTTCGTCGCGATGTTCCGGTGCGTCAGCATCACTCCCTTGGCCGCGCCGGTCGTCCCACTCGAGTAGGGCAGCACCGCGACGTCCACCGCCGGATCGATCGTCACCACCGGCTCGGGACCCGTGGACGCGAACAGCTCCTGCACCGAGCGGTACCCCTCGGCCTGGTCGCAGACGAAGATCTGCTCGACCCCGGTGCCCTCGATCGCCGCGTTCGCGGTCGGCAGGAACAGCGAAATCGTCACCAGCAACTTCGCCTTCGAGTCGATCAACTGCTTGTGCAGCTCGTCCGCGGTGTAGAGCGCGTTCACCGTGGTCACGGTCGCGCCGGCGCGCGTGGCGCCGTAGAACACCACGGGGTACAGGATCGTGTTGGGGCTGTAGAGCGCGATCACGTCACCGCGCCGAATGCCGAGCTCGGCCAGTCCGGCCGCAACCCGCCGGGTCAGGTGGTCAAGCTGGGCGTAGCTCAGCTCTTTACCCGTCACACCGTCGACCATCGCCGGCCGGTCGCCGTACTCCTGGGCTCTGCCGAGCACGGCGTCGTGAATCGGTACGTCGAGCACCTCGACAGGCGGGAACTCACTGGTGATGATCATTGCCCCACTCCTCCTGGTACGACTTGGGCCTAGTACGACTTCGGCAGCCCGAGGCTGTGCTGGGCGACGAAGTTCAGGATCATCTCCCGGCTGACCGGCGCGATCCGGGTCGCACGGGCCGCCGCGACCAGCGACGCGACGCCGTACTCGACCGTCATGCCGTTCCCGCCGAGTGACTGCACCGCCTGGTCGGTGGCGCGGACGGCGACCTCGCCCGCGGCGTACTTCGCCATGTTCGCGGCCTCACCCGCGGCGAGATCGTCGCCAGCGTCGTACAGCGCGGCGGCCTTCTGCATCATCAGGCGGGCCAGCTCGAGCTCGATCTTGATCTGCGCGAGCGGATGCGCGATGCCCTGATGCGCGCCGATCGGAGCCTTCCAGACCTGCCGTTGTTTGACGTACGCCGTTGCCTTGTCGAGGGCGTGCCGCGCGATGCCGATCGCGAACGCGGACGCCATGATCCGCTCCGGGTTGAGGCCGGCGAACAACTGCATCAGCGCCGCGTCCTCGGACCCGACGAGCGCCTCGCGCGGCAGCCGTACGTCGTCCAGGAACAACGCGTACTGCTTGTCCGGGCTGATCAGGTCCATCTCGATCTGGCGGAACTCCACGCCCGGCGCGTCGATCGGGACGATGAAGAGCGCCGGCTTGAGGTTCCCGGTGCGCTCCCCATCAGCCGATAGAGCCTCGGTCCGCCCGACCACGAGGATCGCCTTGGCGACGTCGAGTCCGGAGATGAACACCTTGCGCCCGGTCAGCGACCAGCCGTCCTCGGTACGGCGGGCCGTGGTGGTGATCCGGTGCGAGTTCGAGCCGGCGTCCGGCTCGGTGATCGCGAACGCCATGATCGTCGTGCCGTCGGCGAGACCGGGAAGCCAGTGCTGTTTCTGCTCGTCGGTGCCGAACCGGGAGATCACGGTGCCGCAGATCGACGGTGACACGACCATCATCAGCAGCGGGCAGCCGGCCGCGCCGAGCTCCTCGAGGACGATCGACAGGTCGGCCATTCCGCCGCCTCCGCCGCCGTACTGCTCGGGGAGGTTCACGCCGAGGAACCCGAGCTTGCCCGCCTCCAGCCACAGCTCGGTGGTGTGACCGCCGGTACGAGCCTGCTGGTTGAACCATTTGTAGCCGTACTTCTTGCCGAGCTCGCCGACGACTTTCCGCAGCTCCCGGCGCTCTTCGGACTCGATGTAGCTCATCGTCGTCCTCGCTTCGCTCCGGGCGCCGATGAGGCACGAATCACGCTGTGCTTTCTGATGAACTCGCTGCGCTCGTTCATGCGTCCTCCCCAACCACGACCAGTACGGCGCCGACCTCGACCTGTTGTCCCGCTTCCACCTTCAACTCATCGACGACCCCGTCCGCCGGGGCGGCGATCGTGTGCTCCATCTTCATCGCCTCCAGCCACAGCAGCGGCTGGCCTTGTTTCACCACGTCACCGACCGCGACGCCGACCCGGATCACGGTCCCCGGCATTGGCGCCACCAACGACCCGGCCACGACCTGGTCAGCAGGATCCACGAACCGCTCCACCGGATGCAGCGCGACACTGCCGAGCGACGAGTCCACACACGTGATCCCGTCGTACGCCGCCACGGCGAAGGACCGCCGTACGCCGTCGACCTCGAGTACCACCCGCTCGGGGCTGCTGTCCAGAAGCGAGATGTTGCCGTCGGCAATCAGGCCGTCACGGGTGTGTCGGTAGGCAACCTCGTGCACCACGTCGCCCACGCGGTAGCCCTTGCGCTGCGGCTGCGACGCCAGGTTCCGCCAGCCGCTCGGCACCCGCACCGGAGCCGCCCGCCCGGCCGCATCCGCCAACGCAGCAGCCAACGCCGACAGCCGCACCACCGCGTCGTCAGGTCCCGCTCCCACACCGTGCTTGTCGAAGAACGCGGTGTCGGTGTCGCCCGCGAGGAACGCCGCGTGGCGGAGAATCCACACCAGCAACTCACGGTTCGTCCCTACCCCGTGGATCGTCGCGCGTTCCAGTACGCCGGCGAGTCGTCGCGCGACTGCGGTCCGATCGGCCCCGTAGACGATGACCTTGGCCAGCATCGGGTCGTAGTACGGCGAGACCTCCGACCCGTCCTCGACTCCCGAGTCCACCCGCACCCCCGCACCGCGGCTTTCCGGAACATTTTCGCCGCCAGGTGCAACATTTGTTCCGGAAAGGTGGCCGACCTGGAAGCGGTGGAGGTGACCGGTTTGCGGGCGCCAGTCGGCTAGCGGATCCTCGGCGTACAGCCGCACCTCGATCGCATGACCAACCGTCGGCGGTGGCTCGGGTGGAAGGTGGTCGCCCGCGGCGACGGCGAACTGTAGTGCGACCAGGTCCAGGCCGGTCGTCTCCTCCGTCACCGGGTGCTCCACCTGGAGCCGCGTGTTCATCTCCAGGAAGTAGAACGCGCCCTCCTCGTCCGCGAGGAACTCGACCGTCCCGGCGCCGACGTAGTTGATCGCGGCGGCCGCCTTCCGTGCCGCGTCGAACAGTTCCGCCCGCATCGAGGGGATCCGTTCGACGAGTGGCGACGGGGCCTCCTCGATCACCTTCTGATGGCGACGCTGGATCGAGCACTCGCGTTCGCCGACCGCCCAGATCGTGCCGTGCTGGTCGGCCATCACTTGCACCTCGATGTGCCGCCCGGTCGCCAGGTACCGCTCGCAGAACACGGTCCCGTCGCCGAACGCCGACAACGCTTCCGCCGACGCCGCGTCGATCTCGGCCGCAAGATCCTCCAGCCGCGACACCACCCGCATCCCGCGCCCGCCACCGCCGGCCGACGCCTTCACCAGCACGGGCAGCTCGGCCGCCGACACCTCGGCCGGAGTCAGCTCGGCGAGGACCGGCACCCCGGCCGCCGCCATCAGCTTCTTCGCCTCGATCTTCGATCCCATCGACGAGATCGCATCCATCGGCGGCCCGATCCACGTCAGCCCTGCCTCGATCACCGCCTGTGCGAACGCCGCGTTCTCCGACAGGAATCCGTACCCCGGATGTACGGCGTCCGCGCCCGCCCGCCGCGCCGCATCGATGATCAGGTCGGACCGCAGATAGGTCTCGCCCGGCGTGTTCCCGGGGAGGTGCACCGCCGCGTCCGCCTCGTCGACGAACGGCATCCGGGCATCGGCGCGCGAGTACACCGCGACCGTCGACAGGCCGAGCGACCGGGCGGTGCGGAAGATGCGCCGGGCGATCTCGCCGCGGTTGGCCACCAGGACCGAAGTGATCATGCGCGTCACATCCTGAAGACGCCGAAGGACGACGTACCTTCGACCGGGGCGGAGTGGATGGCGGACAGGCAGATGCCGAGGACGGTTCGGGTGTCGCGGGGATCGATCACGCCGTCGTCGTACAGGCGGCCGGACAGGAACATCGGCAGCGATTCCGCCTCGATCTGCCCCTCGACGTACGCACGCATCTGCTGGTCGGCCTGCTCGTCGTACGGCTGCCCTTTCGCGTCGGCCGCCGCCCGCGCGACGATCGACAGTACGCCGGCCAACTGCTGCGGACCCATCACCGCCGACTTCGCCGACGGCCACGCGAACAGGAACCGCGGATCGAACGCCCGCCCGCACATCCCGTAGTGCCCGGCGCCGTACGACGCCCCCATCAGGATCGAGATGTGCGGCACGCGAGAGTTGGAGACCGCGTTGATCATCTGTGCGCCGTGCTTGATGATCCCGCCCTGCTCGTACTCCTGCCCGACCATGTACCCGGTCGTGTTGTGCAGGAAGATCAACGGTGTGTTCGCGCGGTTGGCGAGCTGGATGAACTGCGCCGCCTTCTGCGACTCCTCGCTGAACAGCACCCCGCGCGCGTTCGCGAGGATCCCCACCGGGTACCCGTGCACCGATCCCCACCCGGTCGCGAGCGACGACCCGTACAGCGGCTTGAACTCGTCGAACACCGACCCGTCCACCACGCGAGCGACCACGTCCCGCGGATCGAACGGGATCTTCAGGTCCCCCGGCACGATGTCGAGCAGCTCGTCCGCGTCATAGACAGGCTCGTCGTACGACGGCTTGGGGGCGGGACCCTGTTTGCGCCAGTTCAGGCGCGACACGATCTGCCGCCCGAGCCGGATCGCGTCCGGCTCGTCCACCGCGAAGTAGTCGGCGAGACCGGACTTCCGCGCGTGCATCGACGCGCCGCCGAGCGATTCGTCGTCCGCGTCCTCACCGGTCGCCATCTTCACCAGCGGCGGCCCGGCGAGGAACACCTTCGCGCCGCCGTCGACCATCACCACGTAGTCGCTCATGCCGGGGATGTACGCGCCGCCCGCGGTCGAGTTGCCGAACACCAGCGCGATCGTCGGGATCCCTTCGGCCGACAACCGGGTCAGGTTCCGGAACATCGCCCCGCCGGGGATGAAGATCTCCTTCTGCGTCGGCAGGTCCGCGCCGCCGGACTCGACCAGGCTGATCACCGGCAGCCGGTTCGCCCGGGCGATCTCATCTGCTCGCAACGCCTTCTTCAGAGTCCACGGGTTGCTCGCACCGCCCTTGACCGTGGGGTCGTTCGCGGTGATCAGGCACTCGACGCCCTCGACCACACCGATCCCCGTCACCAGGCTGGCGCCGACGGTGAAGTCCGAACCCCAGCCGGCCAGCGGCGACAGTTCGAGGAAGTACGAGTCCGGGTCGAGCAACAGTTCGATCCGCTCCCGCACCAGCAACTTGCCCCGCTTGTGGTGCCGCTCGACATACTTGGGACCACCGCCCGCGAGCGCCTTCGCATGCTCGGCGTCCAACGCGGCAAGCTTCTCCAGCATCAGCTCACGGTTACTCATGCAGTGAACCCCAGTCGGTTCGCGGCAAGGCCGGTCAGGATCTCGGTGGTGCCGCCGCCGATGGCGAGGATCTTCTGGTCGCGGTACTGGCGTTCCACCTCGGCCTCCCGCATGTACCCGAGACCGCCGTGCAACTGCAGCGCCTGGTCGCACACCCACTGCCCCGCTTTGACCGCGGTGTTCTTGGCGAAACAGGTCTCGGCGATCACGTCCTCACCCGCCTCGGCCCGCCGCGCCACGTCGTGCACATAGACCCGCGCCACGGAGATCCGCCGCGCCATCTCGGTCAGCGTGTGCTGCACGCTCTGCCGCGAAATCAACGGCCGCCCGAACGTGTCCCGCTGACGGCACCACTCGACCGTCAGATCGAGCGCCCGCTGCGCACCGGCGTACGCCTGCACCGCCAACGTCAGCCGCTCGGCCACGAAGTTCACCGCGAGCTGCACGAAACCGGAGTCCTGAGCCCCGACCAGGTTCTCGACCGGCACGCGAACATCGGTGAAGGACAGCTCAGCCGTGTCCGAGCAGAGCCACCCCATCTTCTCCAGCTTCCGCGACACCGCGAACCCCGGCGTACCGCGCTCGATCACCAGCAAGCTGATCCCGTGCGCTCCCGCCTCACCAGTACGAACAGCCGTCGTCACGAAGTCCGCGCGGCAACCTGACGTGATGTAGGTCTTCGCGCCGTTGACGACGAACACGTCACCCTCGCGACGTGCCGTCGTACGGATCGACGCCACATCGGACCCACCACCAGGCTCCGTGATCGCCAGTGCGCCGATCAACTCACCGTCCAGGGTCGGGCGAACCCACCGCTCGATCTGCTTCTCGTTGCCGCTGGCAATGATGTGTGGAAGTGCGATGCCGCAGGTCAGTAGCGAAGCGACCAGCCCACCGGACGCGCCCGCATAGTGCATCTCCTCAACTGCCCCGAGCGCATCGAGCAACGATCCGCCCCCACCACCGACCGCCTCAGGGAACCCGACGCCCAGCAACCCCAGCGCGCCCGCCTTCTTGTGCAGCTCCCGCGGCAGCTCGCCGTCCCGCTCCCACTGGTCCAGATGCGGCAACACCTCCGCCGCCATGAACCGCCGGACAGACTCCCGGAAGGCGTTCACAACAGCACCTCCGGTACGTCGACGTACCGCGACCGGAGCCACTCGCCGAGGGCCTTCGCCTGGGGATCGAACCGTGCTTGCGCCGCGACGCCCTCACCGAGCAGGCCCTCGACGACGAAGTTCATCGCCCACAGGTTCGGCAGCAGGTATCGCGTGACGATCAGCGGCTGCGTCTCCGGGAGCAGCGCTTGGAAGAGCTCGATCGTGAGCGTGTGCGCGAGCCAGCGCCAGACCTTCTCGTCACGCGCCCACACGCCGACGTTCGCGTCGCCGCCCTTGTCGCCCGAGCGGGCGCCGGCGATCCGGCCGAGCGGTACCTCGCGGGTCCGCGGCGGTCCGCTCGAGAGCTGCAGCAACGGCATCGGCGCCTCGATGTCGTCGACGGGCTGCAGCGGTTGCGTCTCCGCCGCAGGTTCGATCGTGCGACGCGAGCCCCCCGGCAGTACGACGACGTGCTCCACCTCGTGGATGTCGACGTACCCAGCGCGGAACACGCCGTACGGCGAACTGTCGCCGGGCGGCGCGGTGACGTGGAATCCGGGGTAGCTCGCGAGCGCCAGCTCGACCGCGGCGTTGCTGAACGCGCGGCCGACGACCTTCGGATCCGGATCCTTCACCGCGCACCGGAGGAACACGCTGGCCTCCTCCTCGGACTCGGCGTTCGGCTTCTCGGTCCAGGCCAGCGTCCACTTGAGCTCGGCCGGCCGCTTCGGCAATGCTTGCTCGAGCTGCCGCTGCACAAGCTCGGCCTTCTGCTCCAGTTGCAGCCCGGTGAGCACGAAGTCGACCTCGTTGCAGAACCCGCCGACGCTGTTCAGCGAGACCTTGTACGTCGGCGGCGGGGCCTCACCGCGAACGCCCGAGATCCTCACGCGGTCGGGGCCGTCGTCGTCGAGCTCGATCGAATCGAGGCGCGTGGTGACGTCCGGACCGGCGTACCGGGCGCCGGTGATCTCGTACAGGAGCTGCGCCTTGACCGTGTCGATCGTGACCGCGCCGCCGGTGTTGTCGTGCTTGGTGATCACGCTGCTGCCGTCCGCGTGGATCTCCGCGATCGGGAAACCGGGGCGCCCGAAGTCGCGGATCTCGGTGAAGAACGCGTAGTTCCCGCCGGTCGCCTGGCAACCGCACTCGATCACATGCCCGGCCACGACAGCTCCGGCAAGTTCGTCGTACTGCGTCCGCTTCCAGCCGTGATGCGCCGCGGCGGGCCCGACGATCACCGAAGCGTCCGTGACGCGACCGGTCACCACCACGTCGGCCCCGGCCTGAAGCGCTTCGGCAATACCCCACGCGCCGAGGTAGGCGTTGGCGGTCATGGGCGTGCCGAGCCCCAACTCCTTGCTTCGGTCCAACAGGTCGTCGCCCTCGACATACGCGATCTTCGGATGCAGCCCGAGCTTGTCGGCCAGCTCTTGGATCGCCTGCGCGAGCCCGGCCGGGTTGAGGCCCCCTGCGTTGCTGACGATCTTCACGCCGCGATCGAGCGCCTCGCCGAGCCCGGATTCCAGCTGCTTGAGGAACGTCCGTGCGTAGCCCAGCGCCGGGTCCTTCAGACGGTCGCGGCCGAGGATGAGCATCGTCAACTCAGCCAGATAGTCGCCCGTCAGCACGTCCAACGGCCCGCCGGTCAGCATTTCCTGCACCGCGCTGAACCGGTCCCCGTAGAAGCCGGACGCGTTGCCGATCCGGATCGGCTCAGTCATGTTGTCCTGCCCGACGACCCTTCCCGGGCAGGCCGGCGAAAGCCTGGATGATCCCCAGCCACTCCTCGGCGTCCGCGCCCTCAGCCTGCACGGCCAGGTCGTCCCGGTGTCGACGTTGCGTGGCAAGCAAACAGAAGTCGACCGCGGGCGCCGTCACCCGCTGGGCGGCGTCCTCCGGACCCCAGGTCCATGCGTCGCCGTCCGGTCCGGTGAGTTCGACGCGGAACGGTTCGGTGGGCGGCGTGCGATCGTTGAGCAGGTACGCGAAGTCGCGCGTGCGCACCGCGAGGTGGGCGACGTGCCGCAGACGGTTGCTCGGCTGCCGTTGTACGCCGAGGGCGTCGAACACGTCCTGCCCGTGCGCCCACGTCTCCATTAGCCGCGCGGTCGCCATCGAGGTCGGGCTCATCGGCGGTCCGTACCAGAGCACCTTCTCGCCGGCCGGAACCTTCTTCAGCGCCTCGGCAACCTCGGCCCGGGTCTCCCGCCAGTACGTCAGCAGTTGGTCGGGCGGCAGTGTGGCAGTCTCCTCGGCGCCGTCATCGACGTACGTCGTCGGATTCGCGGCTGCCTTCTGCAGCAACTCCTTGAACGCCTCGGGATCGGTCGCGGCCAGCTGCGTCGCCTCATCGGTCCAGGCGAGGTGCGCGATCTGATGCGCGATCGTCCACCCCTCAGCCGGCGTAGGCGTCGCCCATTCCCCAGCCGCCAACCCACCGACCAACCGATCCAACTCCGCACTCTCGGCCCACAAGTCCGCCAGCACTTCGTCCAGTCGCACGCCGCACTCCCTCAAGAGGCCCTCGTGCTCCCGAGCGTCCCACGCCCACCAAAAAGAATCAACCGTGCTTGTTTCTTGGGTGATGTGGACCCCCACGCATGCAGAACCGCGGTTTTGCCCGCTGAATCCGACGGTTGCGGCACTTATGCCTGCATGGGCGTCCGCTCCGGCGGTTGAAGCTCGAGCTGTCCTGCGGGGTCCAGCCAAGCAGCGGGACTCGCCGGCCATGCCACGGCTTGCCCTGTGCGGGGTGGCAACGGAGCTCGGTCGGGGTGACAGACTGCTCGGATGGCGGTTGATCGCGAGGCGGCGTTCGGGGTGGTCCGGGCGGTCGCCGCGAAGCTCGGCCTCGACCGTGGCGAGATCGAGCTACTGGGGCCGATCGCTGACAATGCGGTGTTTCGCTTGCCGGGGCGGACGGTAGCTCGGATAGCGACATCCGCAGCGGAGGATCGGGCTCTCCGCGAGGTTCGCACCGGGCGATGGCTTGCGACTCAGGGCTTCCCGGCCGTGCAGCCGCTGGAGTCGATTCATCAGCCGCTGAGCATCGACAGCCACGTGGTCACGCTGTGGCACGAGATTCCCGAGCCATCCATCGCAAGCACCGCGGAACTCGCAGTCCTGCTGCGTCAACTGCACACATTGCCGATGCCGACGGACTTCGACATCCCTGTACTGGACCCGTTCGTACGACTGAACGAGCATCTCGAGGCCGCCGAGTCCGAGCTGAGTTCGACCGACCGAGACTTCCTCGCCAACCATCTCGAACAACTCAAGGCCGACTACACATCTGTCAGCGCCGGACTGCAGGTTTGTGTGATTCACGGCGACGCCAACCGCAAGAACGCCATCCGTGGTCGCGATGGCAGAGCCGTGCTCCTGGATCTCGAGCGATTCAGCGTAGGTCCGCGCGAATGGGATCTGATCGTCCCAGCCGTCTATCAGCGCTTGGGTTGGTATTCAGACGCCGAATACAACGCCTTCGTCGAAGCCTATGGCTGGGACGTCCGAACCTGGCCTGGCTTCGCCACCTACGCAGCACTCCGCGAATTTCGCATGACTGCCTGGCTGCTCAGTCGCCTGGTCCGCGAGCCACGACTGAGAAACGAAGCAAACATCCGTATCGCCTCACTCCGTGAGCCTGACGCCCCACGCTCATGGACGCCCGGCACCTGACCATCACGAGGCGGTAGCCATCAGCGTCTGGGCGCGTTCACGAAACTCCGTGATCGACCGCTGACGCCCGAAGTCGTCCAACCGGCGATCGAAGACGCTCACATATCTCCGGACCCGCGCAGACTTGATCCGTCCCGCCGCTTCGACGGCCTCGATTGCCGTGTCACAAGCGCGCGGCAGATCACCCGCGTCGAGGTACGACGTAGCGAGGGAGAGTCGGCAGAACGTACGGCTTCGTGGATGCAGGCCCGAGGACTCGCCCAGGGCCAGATTCGCGTGCCGCTCAGCGTCCCTCGGCGCTCGGAGAGCGGTGAAACAATGCGCGAGCTCGTCCTGGAGTTCAGCCTCGTCGAAGTACTCGATCCACGCCGGCTCGTCAGCGCCCGCACTCTGCCCGAAATTCATCTCTGCCTGCTTCATCATCCGCAGACATGCGCGCTTGTCGCCAATACTTGCCAGGCCTCGTGCCTCCATCGCGGCATACATCGCCCGGATCCGGGGCGTTGCCTGACCGCGAGCACCGAGCGCCGCTCCCCTCGCCAGATCCACAGCGTCCTGGTACTCGCCGAGGTAGTTGGCCTGATGACTCATGAGTGCCAGTACCTTGCCGCCCAGCGGGCGATCTCCGGAAGCGTGGGCAAGACTTAACGCCTGGACGAAATATCGCCGCGCCAAACCGTGCACGCCGACGTCGTACGCCATCGCGCCAGTCTTGTATGTGAACTGTGCGGCGACCGAGAACAACTCTCGACCGATCGCATCCGTGTAACTCCCGTGCAGGAGTGGCGTTACTGCATCGCTGAGGTACTGAACCGCTGCGGAGCGGGCGTGGCCGCCGCCGAACTGATGATCGAGACGTTCGAACATGCGCAGCGTCGCACGTATTGCGTCGACATCGTCGATGCCGACCCTTCGGGAAGCATGCGTGCCGTACGGCGGGTCGGCCGGAGGCGACACCAGCCACCGCGCCATCGGAGTAGTGAGTGCACCGCCACTGACGGCCATCCGGAGGAACTCGGATCGCTTCAAGTCTTCTGTCCAGAGCATCTGAGTGGTTCGGATCGTCGCGTCACGTGACTCAGAGAACGACAATGCGAGCGCCAACGGCCGCCCGCCCGCAAAGCCAAGATCGCTTAACGACAAAGCGCGACCTAGGCGTCGGCCAAGCGCCTCGGCGATCAGTGCAGGCTTCTCGCCGCGTGGCGTCATCCCATTCAGCCATCGACCGACATCGACGTGGTCACATCGGACGTCCTTGTGCCCTCTCGCCCGGGCAAGCTCCAGTATGTCCCTGGCGAGTGCACTTCGTGAGCAGCCGGCATCGTCCATCAGCGCGGCAAACAACTCGTTGGGCGAATTCATAAGCCTCTTCGCGATCCTGGACCAGACCACTCACTGTAGCCGGAGCATGGCGCCCCGGACACTCCCTACTTCCGGCGATTTTGCCGCGTAGTGCACAGGTTCTGCACGGGTCGTTGCCTAGTGCACGGTCTTTGCTCCTCCCGGACGGCGGTTGGTTCAGCTGGACTGGTGTCGTTCTCCTCGATCGGCGGGACCGGCGCTGTGAAGCCCTGAGACCGGCGCCGGCCCCGTCCACCACGAGGCACCACGACATGCACTTAGGCAAGAAGACGGAATGAGGTGGCTTGTAGTGATTCCGAGAATGTGGGTGCTGGTCGTCGGTACCGCGGTTGTCGCCGTGCTGATGGTCCGAGACATCATCCGGGATGTGAGTGATCGGTGACGACTCGCATCAAGGCGCCGCTGCCTCCGGATCGACGCGTTCGAGTGTGGTTCGGCGAGCATCTGATCGCGGACTACATCGGTGCCGCCGAGGATGCCGCTCAGTACGAGGCGGGCATGCGGCGACGGTTCCTCAGCCTGCGGGTCACGAACGAGTCGGCTGACCTTGGTAGGGCCCTCGATGCTGACCATGAGCTGGTGGGCTCAGCCGAGGATCGCTCACCGTCCGGCTGGCGCGGGGCGTGAGGCGAGCCCGTCCTGTGCCGGCCACTCCACATCTGAAGCTCAAGCGCTGTGCAATCCACACAGAGGAGTGGTGTTGATGAATGAACGCGCGATCAGACCCTGGGGACTCAGTCGGGCCAGCGACTTCGCGGAGGCCGCGCCCTTGGCCTACACCATCATCGACGTCGATCCGGTGACACAGTTGGGTCGGTTCCGGGACAGCAACGGTGTGGTGGTAGATCCGGTGATGGCTTCGCCGAAGCACGGCTCTGGCACGACGACCAACCCGCGCACGGCCACTGGTCAGGACGGTGGCGGTGGTCCCGCCCCGGACAGCGACTCAGGTTTTGACAGCGACCGTGACTGATGACTCCCCGCCAACTTCACGGGCCGATCGTCATGGTCACCGGGGCCGATGACGTCACGGCCGATGCGGTTATCGCTGAGCTGAATCGGCGCGGGCGTTGTGACGTTGCCCGGGTCGACCCGGGGGAATTCCCACGAGACGTCAGCATGTCGGCATCACTGGATCCCGAATCAGGGCGATGGACCGGGCCGCTCAGTACGTCGAGCCGGCAATTCGACCTCACCGACGTGACTTCGGTGTACTGGCGCAGGCCAACCCCGAGCGCGTTCCCGGGGCTGGATCAGGAGGCTGCCGAGTTCGCCAGGGCACAGGTGCGAGAAGGTGTCGGAGGTGTGCTCGCCAGTCTCCCGAATGCCCGCTACGTGAACCACCCCCACCGCAACTGGGCGGCCGAGTACAAGCCGAACCAGCTGACAGTGGCGGCCGAACTCGGATTCAACGTCCCGGCGACGCTCATCACAGCGGACCCATCCGCGGTCCGGTGGTTCGCCGAGAAACACGCACCGATCATCTACAAGCCGCTGCGAGTCACCTCGCTCGTGCGCGGCGGACGGGCGCAGGCTATCTGGACTCGGCGCGTGGAGCTTGACGAACTGAACGACTCCATCGCAGGCACCGCACACCTGTTTCAAGCGGAAGTGGTCGACAAAGTCGCCGACCTGCGAGTCACCGTGGTCGGGGACGAGGTGTTCTGCGTCCGCATTGACTCGTCGGTCGACCGCTTGGACTGGCGCTCCGACTACGACACCCTGTCCTACGAGGCCGTCGAACCACCTGTCGGCATCAGCGAGCGTGCGCAGTTCTACCTTCGGCGGTTTGGCCTCATCTTCGGTTGCTTCGACTTTGCAATCGACGCCCGTGGCGTGCAGTACTTTCTCGAGTGCAATCCCAACGGCCAGTGGGCCTGGATGGAACCACCGACCGGGCTGCCGATGGCAGCTGCCATCGCCGACGCACTGGAAGGAAATCTGTGACCTCCAACCAGCCTACCTGGTACGCGGCCGACCTGCGAGCACGGCTCGCTATGGACCTTGCCGACGTCGGCCATCTCCGCTCGAAGGAGTGGCGAGCCGCAGTCGAGGAGGTGCCGCGGGAAGAGTTCATCCCCGAGTTCTTCGCCAAGATCGATCGAATGGATGGGCCGACTCTGTGGGATCCCATCTCGGCTGAGCGGTCCGGTGCCGAGAGGTGGCTGCGACTCGCCTACGACGACCTGTCGCACGTGACTCAGCTGAACGGCCAGATCACACCAGCCGATGTCGCAGATCCTGTCGACGGCAACCCAACCTCGTCGTCCACGATGCCGAGCCTGGTGGTTCGGATGTGGGAAGACCTGGAGGTGGTCGACGGAAACCGCGTGCTCGAGGTCGGCACCGGCACCGGGTACTCAACCGCGCTGGGCTGCCACAGGCTCGGTGAAAGCAACCTGACGTCAGTGGAGGTCGACCCCGAAGTGGCTGAACGGGCTCGTCGCGCACTCGCCCGAGCCGGGTACCACCCGCGGCTGATCGTTGGCGACGGGGAGGAGGGGTCCTTCGACGGGACACCCTATGACCGGATCATCGCGACGTGTTCTTTTCGGTATGTTCCGCGGGCGTGGCTTCAGCAGTCCAAGCCCGGGACGATAATCCTGGTCACGCTGTCGGGCTGGCTCGGAGGAACCGGTCTCGTCAAGCTGACTGTCACTGGCGACGAAACAGCCGAAGGGCAATTCCTGCCGGGGTACGTGGGTTTCATGCCGGCTCGGGCACACAGCCCCGAGCCCGTCGTCATCCCCGATCTGTCTGAAGGTGCAGACTTGAGGGAGACAGAGCTCGGGCCGGATGTGCTCACGACCTACGGACCTGGTCAGCTTGTAGCGCAGCTCGCCGTTCCAGAAGCTCAGCACATTAGCTTCGGCCCAGGCAGCGACTTCCCTGAGCATCTGCTTGTCCAGGCTGATGACTCGTATGCCGCCTTCATCGGAGTGCCGGGCGGTTGGACCATCGAGCAAGGAGGCCCGCAACGTCTCTGGGACCAAGTCGAGAGCGCTGTCGCGTCATGGCGTGCCTCGGGCGAGGTGGATATCCAAGCCTTCCGGGTGACCGTGGCACCGGACGAGCAGCGCGTTCACATCCCTGGCGGGCAGAGTTGGCGACTTCCGCTGAGGTAGGAGATTCGCAGCCAGTATGCCGGTCGCGTGTAAGGCTCGGGTGCGATCGGCCGCTTTGACGGTTGCGGTTGCGCGGCATCCCAGGGCAGTCACGGGCGCGCGGCAGCGCGCAGATGCCGGCGGCAGCCGGCAAGTTCCGGCGATAGCCGGCGGGTGGGTGGGAGCGGGCGTAGCGGGCGCGCTGAGGAGCGGAGCGACGAAGGAAGCGGCTGCGCAGCACGCGTGGGCAGAGCACAGGTGTGCGTCCCATCTCAGGTCGGGGTAGCTGACTTGTCATGGTGATTACTTGGGTGGTCGGGGGGTCATTAGGGTCGGGGCATGGATCTGAGCAGCCCGATCAGCACGGTGGTGCCGTCGTTGGATGGGCCGGTGTTGCGGGTGTTGGCTGAGGCTGAGGGTGGTCTGTCGGGGCGGCAGATCCACAAGCTCGCCGGATCCGGAAGCGTTGCGGGTGTGCGGCTCGTGCTGCAGCGGCTGGCGGCGACCGGGCTGGTGCACGTCGACGATCTGGGCAATTCGTTGCTCTATCGCCTCAACCGCAAGCACCTGGTCGCACCGATCGTCGAGCAGCTCGCGAACCTCCGCAGTACGTTGATCACCCGGCTCGCCGACGAGATCAGCGGTTGGCGGATCCCGCCGGTGCACACGAGTGTGTACGGCGCGGTCGCCCGCGGTGGCGGTGATCTCGAAAGTGATGTCGACCTGTTGCTGATCCGTCCTGATCGGCATGAGTTGGAGGACGTGGTGTGGGAGGACCAGGTCGGCCGGCTGATGCAGACCGTCGTCGACCTCACCGGGAACCCGGCCCATGTCTTCGAACTGAGCCAGACCGAGTTCTCGGACCATCTGGCCACCGAGGATCCGATCCTCAACGACTGGATGCAGCCGAACATCCGGCTGACCGGCGTTCCCTTGAACGTGCTCCTGAATGACCTCGAGGCAGCCCTTACCCGGTAACCGGAGCCTGTGGGTACGCTGCCTGTCATCATTGTCAGGACTATCCACCCGGGACCACTCAATGACCCGCATCGCCATCGACGGCGGCCAGTCGGCTCTCCGTCTTCGTGTCCTTCCGTCCCGACGTACCGGCAACGGCCCCGGCTACACGCACGGACCCGATGCCGTCTCCAACCTCCTCGAGGCGATTCGCGCTGCCGCATCCGAGGCCGAGTTGACCGGTCCGGTCGAGGTCGTGGCGCTCGGCCTCACCGGTTACCCACAGGCGCACGGCGCCGCGGAACGGTTCGCGGCCGACGTCGGTGAGGTGCTCAACGCCGACGAAGTACGCCTCACCCAGGACATGGTCACCGCGCACGCCGGCGCCTTGCCGGACGGGTACGGCGTGGTTGTTGCCGCGGGTACTGGGCTCGTGTGTCTTGCCGTCGATCGCGACGGCACGTGGCGAAAGCTCGACGGGCACGGGTACCTGTTCGGAGACGCCGGTAGTGCCTTTGCGATCGGCCGCGCCGGGCTGGTCGCCGTACAGCGTGCTCGGGACGGCCGTGGTCCGGTGACGAAGCTCGCGGACACCGCGCTCGATCCGGTCGCGCTGTACCGGTCGTCCACGCTGGTCGACGATGTGGCCCGCTTCGCACCCGAAGTACTGCGGTGTGCGGCCGAAGGCGATCCGGTCGCGGTCGAGCTCCTGGTCCAAGCGGCCGGCGACATCGCCGAGACGATCGGCGCCGCGGTCGACCAACTGGCCGGTGAGGGACCCGTCCCGGTCGCCTGTGTCGGCGGTCTCTTCGACGGTGCCGGTGAGCAGTTGCTGACACCTGTCCGCGAGGCGCTGCCGTCGCGAGCCCAGCTGACGCCGGCGGCGGGCAACTCGCTCGACGGCGCCGAACGCCTCGCAACCCGAGCAGCCGGAACGTATGCCGATCTGATCGTCACACACCGTCGAGCGCCATCTCGATAATTACGGTGTAGACCGTTATCTTGACCATGCATCGTCCGATCCGTGCCGGTACGACAGCTGGAGACTTCACGTGAACGAACTCCTCCTGGCCGCGACGTCTCTCGACGTCACCCCGCCGCCCGGCCACCGGCTCGACGGGTACGCCGCCCGCGCCGGGCTCTCGACCGGTACCGCGGACCCGCTCCGCGCGACCCTGATCTGGTTGTCCACCGCGGACGATCCCGGCGTGTTGTGGCTGACGCTGGACGCGATCGCCGTCGGGAGCGCGCTCTCATCGGAGCTCGCCGAGGCGGCCGGAGCCGCCGCCGGCATCCCGCCGTCGCATGTCGTGGTGTCCGCGTCGCACACCCACTCCGGGCCCTCCGGCTGGACCGGTGAAATTCATCCCGTCATTCCGGCTGAGCGGGAACGGCCGCTGGTCGACTCGCTGGTCGGTGCCGTACGGGCGGCTGCGCTCGAGCGGCATCCGGTGACGGCGAGCTGGCGCTCGGTCGAGGTGATCGGCGTCGGTACGAACCGGCATCGCAAGAACGGTCCGCACGACAACACCGCCGGCATCCTCGCGCTGCATGGGCTCGACGGGTCGCTCGACGCGGTGCTGCTGGACTTCGCGTGCCACCCGACGACGTACGGCCCGGAGAACCTGCAGTACTCGGCCGACTGGCCGGGAGCCGCACGTGCTGCTCTCGCTCCCGCTGTGGTCGGTTTCCTGCAAGGGGCTGCGGGCGACGTCAGTCCTCGCTTTACTCGACAGGGTCGTGGCGCTGCGGAGGTCGCCCGGTTGGGCGGTCTGCTGGCTTCACGAGTCCGTGAGGCGCTGGCCACCCCTGGCCTGGAGCTGCCTCAGTCTGCGCCGAGCATCCGACGTACCACTCTCACCTTGCCGGTGCGGTCCGTCCCACCCGTTGACGAGTCCGAAAAACTCGTGTCCGCCATGGAGAGCCGCGTCAACGCCGAGCACGCTGGCGGCCCCTCAGGCCGCATCTCTCAAACCCGCCTGGAGGGCGCGCGCGGCCAGGCCCTGATGGCTGCCGCCAACCTCCCACCGGCTCTGGACCTCCCGGTCAGCAATGTGACGATGGGCGACGTCTGCTGGATCAACCTCCCGGTAGAACTCTTCGCCGTCCACGGTGCCTGTCTGCAGGCCGACAGCACGCACCCCATCACCCGCGTCATCGGCTACACCGACGGCTACTACGGCTACGTAGTAGACCCGTCCGCTGCCGAAGCCGGCACCTACGAAGCCCTCATCACCTTCTTCGACCAACCCACCACCAACACCCTCCTCACCGAAACCGCCACCTTCGTCAACAGCTAAAGGGCCAGTTCGGGCTGGAGCTTCTTCGCGGGCCAGACGCGTTGTTTGCGGGCGGCCAGGGTGGAGGCGGCCAGGGCTACTGCGAACCAGGCTGCCAGTGCAAGGAGGTCTCGGCCGAGGGAGGTGCCGGGGCCGCCGTACATGAGGTGGCGGACGCCGTCGATGGCGTAGCTCATCGGGAGAGCGTGGTGGAAGAAGTACAGGGGTTCGGGAATCGTCTGCCACGGGAAGGTGCCGCCGGCGCTGACCAGTTGGACGACCATCAGGACCAGACCGAGGAACTTGCCCACGGCTCCGAACCACGCCGACAGCGCGTGCAGGATCGCGACGAAGGTGAACGACGTCAGGATCAGGAAGCCGACGGTCAGCCACGGGTGAGCCGCGTGGATACCGAGACCCAGAACCACGGCGACGAAGACGAGCGTGGCCTGGATCGCGCCGAAGAGAGCCGGAGGCAACCAACCGCCGAGTGCGACGCGGAACGGCGACTGCAGTGCAGCGAGCGCGCGTGGTGACAACGGCCGGACCAGCAGGAACAAGACGTACGCCCCGATCCAGCAGGCCAGGCTGAGGAAGAACGGGGCCAGGCCGGCGCCGTAGCTGTCGGCCGTGGCCTGCGAGACGTTCTGCAGCGTGACAGGTGCACCCAGCGTCTCGGCGACCGCCTTGCGCTGGTCGGCGGAAGGGTTCGGGATCTGCTTCACGCCCTTCTGGAGACCGGTGTTCAGCTGCGTCGCCCCGCTCTTCAGCTGACCCACACCGGTCGCAAGGCTGTTCACCCCCGTCAGCAACTGCCCCTGCCCAGTCACGGCTTGCTTCTCGCCCGCAGCAAGCTTCTGCGCACCGGTCTGCAACGTGCCCAGCCCGGTCTTCAGCTGCCCAGCGCCCGTGCTGAGCTGATGCGCCCCACTGGACGCCTCACTGATTCCACCCGTCAGAGCTGGCGTTGCCTTGGCCAGCGCCGACGCACCGTTCGACACCTTCCGAGCACCGCCCGCGAGCTGGTTGAGCTGCTTGGACGTCGTCTGGATCTTGGTGTTCGCTTGTACGACGGGAGCACGCAACTTCGCCGTCTCTTGCAGAATCACCCTGATCTGGTGCTGGCTCAGGCCCTGCTGCTTCAACCGCGCAGCCAGCTGTGCGTCGAACGCCTTGAGATCCTTCACCAACGTGCTGGACGCGGTCGCTACCTGCCGCCCCGTGGTCGCGATCTTCTCGTTGCCGTCAGCAACCTGATCCGCTCCGGCCGCCAACTGCTTCGTCTGCCTCGGCAGGGACGCGGTCTTCTTCTTCAACGTACCCAGACCGTTGTCGAGCTTCGCAGCCCCGGTTGCGAGCGAAGACGCCCCCTGAGACGCCTGTGCAGTGCCAGCGGCGAGCTGTGTCGCTCCTGCTGACAGCTGCTTCTGTGCAGTGTTGAGCTGCGTAGCGCCGGATTGCAGCTTCGTGACTCCGGTAGCGGCCGACGTCAGGCCGCTCTGAAGCTGCGCAGCACCAGCAGCCGCAGAACCGACCTGCTTGTGGATGGTGTTGTAACCGGCCAGCAGCTGCGAGGCCGCGGTCTCACTCACCTGCGACGCAACAGTCTTCGTCACCTGCGCCACGACCTGGTTGGCGATCGTGTGCGCGATGTAGTTGTTGGCGTCGTTCGTCAGGAGTTCCAGCTGCGCCTGTCGCGGTGTGAAGTCCGCACTCGACGCCAGGTCGGACGAGAACGACTTCGGCAGCACCAGCGCGAACTCGTACGTCCCGTCCGACACCCCTTGCGTCGCGGCCACGCGGTTCACCTGATGCCAGTCGAAGCTCTTCGACTTCACCAGCTCGTCCGCGACCTGCGGTCCGACGTTGAGCTTCTCGCCGGTCGCAAGCGTCGTACCCGCGTCCTCGACGACGACGGCGGTCGGGATCTTGTTCAGACGCCCGTACGGGTCGTGGTTCGCGTAGAGGTACAGGCCGCCGTACAGCACCGGCACCAGCAGTAGCGCGACCACAGCCAGCTTCGGCAGCCGTCCGGCCGTCAGACGCCGCAACTCACTCAGGGCCATCCGCAGCGCGGTCACGCCTCTGTCTCCTCTTCCTCTTCGTCAATCGGGTCTTCTTCGTCGATCGGGGTGACTGGCTCGACGGGAGCCACAGGAGTGACCTGCACCGGGTCGGGCTGATCGGTCTCACCCATTCGCGCGGCCTTGATGTCCAGCAGCCGTGCTGACGCGTCAGCACACGTGATGATCACGCCGTACCCCTGCGCCGCCAACCCGCGTCCCAGCTCGTACCAGTCATGCGGATCGCCGCCGTGTCGATCCGGCATCGTCAGAATGACCACCTGTACGTCGGGACGCGCCACAGTGAGCTCCGTGAGCAGTCTGGTCCGTACGGCGACCGGCAGGTGCTCGAACCGCTTGTCGGCGTGCTCTGCGGCGTCATGCTCGTTCAGCCACTCCAGCACGGCCTTACGCCCCGCCTTGCGGCCGGCGATTGCCAGTTCCTCGCCCACCACCGTCTGAACAGGCAGTGCATCGTCCGGCTCCGTGATGCCGGGCGCGTCGACCACAGCAACGCGTCGCCGCAGCAGGTCCGGGTCGGTCTTGCCGTCGAACCGGACTCGCCCGGTGTCGGGCTTCAGCCGACCGGACAGGCCCAGGGCCGCCGCGACGTGCCCCGCGCCCGGGTACCCGGTCAGGAGCACCACCTGATGATCCGCGACCGACACCGACGTGGCGTGCAGCATCGGTGCGTGCGGTCCAAGCACACTGATCCCGGTGGCCTCGAGCTCCATCCTGCATCCCCGTTCAATACGGTTGTGTATTCAATACAGAACTGTATCCTACGCTTATGGAAACGCCCAAGCGCCGCCGCTCCAACACCCGGGCCCGACTTCTCGAGGGGGCCCTGGAGGTGTTCGCCGAGCGCGGGTTCCACGGCGCGTCGGTGGAGGACATCTGCGAGCGGGCCGGGTTCACCCGCGGCGCCTTCTACTCGAACTTCGGCTCCAAGGACGAGCTGGTGCTCGCCCTGTTCCAGGCCACGACCGACCGGCTCCTGGAGCAGATCGAGGCGCTGCTCCCCGAGCTGGCGAATCAGCCCGGCACGCTGCTGGACGCCGTCCTGGGACTGCTTGACGAGACCTCGCCGGACGGGCGGCAATGGCATCTGATCTCCGCCGAGTTCACGCTGCACGCGTTGCGTGATCCGGACGCGGCGGAGGCGCTGAACAGGCAGCGGGCGATGTTCCGCGAGAGCCTGACCCGGCTGGTCGAGCAGATCGCCGAGACCGGCGGGCTGGAGCTCACCGTGCCGGCCGAGCAGTTCGTGCGCATGGTGATGGCGCTGCACGAGGGTGCGCGCTCACAGAGCCTGCTCGAGCCGCGGGAGGTCCCGGCCGGTTCGCTCGAGCACACGTTCCTGCCGATGGTGCTGGAAGCGGTCAGCCGACCTTTACGTTGACCGTGTGCAAGCCGGTCGCGCCGTTCGGAGCGGGTGGCGCCGAGGACTCGACCTGGGGATTGCCCTCCGCGTCGAACGCCCGTACCTGCAGCACATGCGTGCCGCGCGACGCGTCCCACGTCCAGTGCCACTGCCGCCAGGTATCGATCGACGGATCCGCGGCCAGCGTGGCTTGTTGCCAAGGGCCCCCGTCGACGCGGACCTCGACCTTCGACACCCCGATGTGCTGGTCCCAGGCCACGCCGGCGACGGTCACCCGTCCCGGTTCGACCTTCTTCCCCAGCGGAGTGTCGATCCGCGACGACAACTTGATCGGGCCGAGCGCCGACCAGCCGCGCGGCGTCCAGTACCCCTCGAACCGGTCGAACCGCGTCACCTCGATGTCCACCAGCCACTTCGTCGCCGACACGTAGCCGTACAGCCCGGGTACGACGATGCGCACCGGGAACCCGTGCTCCACCGGCAACGGCTCCCCGTTCATCGCGAACGCGAGCATCGCCTGCCGGTCGTCGAGCAGCGTCGGCAGCGGCGTACCCGCGGTGAATCCGTCCTTCGACGTCGACTGGATCGCGTCCGCGTCCTTCGACGGGCCGGCCTCCAGGAGCAGGTCCTTGAGCAGTACGCCGGACCACAACGCGTTCCCGATCAGGTCGCCGCCGACCTCGTTGCTCACACAGGTGAGCGTGACCCACTTGTGGATGACCTGCCGTTTCAGGAGATCGTCGAAGGACAGTTCGAGCTGCCGGTCAACCATGCCGTGGATGCGGAGCTTCCAGTCCGCGGGCACGATCTGCGGGACCGAGAGGGCGGTGTCGATGCGGTAGAAGTCGTCGTTCGCCGTCGCCCACGGCACGGCGCCGTCGGCCTGGACGCCGGCGGGCGGGGCGAGGGTCGGCGGCAGTGGGAGGTTGAGCTGTTTGCGGGCATCCGCCACGGCGGCGCGATTCCCGCCGACGACCTTGCCCAGTGCGCCGATCGCCGCAGAGCCGAGGGCGACGCCGGCCGACAACTGCAGGAAGCCGCGGCGGCTGACTCCGTCGTCCGGGAAGTCCAGCAGCGGTTCGAGTCGGCGGCTGAACAGGCGAAGGATGATCAGTGCGGTCACGCCGGCGAGTGCCGACGGGAGGAAGCCGGTCTGGCCGGAGTCGGCGCGCGTCATGGCTGCGGCGACGGCGATGCCGGCCAGGGCGATCGTGATCAGAGCACCTGCCCAATAGCGTCGTACGGCGAGGATGCCGCCGACTGCGGCGAGGGCCGCGACGGCGATCAGGATGCCTGCTCGGAGCGCGGTCTTGTCGTGGGTCCCGAACCAGGAGATCGCCAGGTCCTTCAGCCACGGAGGCACGCGGTCGATGAACGCGGACCCGATCGCGACGACGGGCGTCTGCCGCGTACCGAGGATCCCGGCCGCGACGCTGCCAACTGCCAGTCCGGCGAGGGCGGCGAGTACGCCACCAGCTGCCGCGCGCCAACGGATCGCCCGACGTACCGGCCCTGCCATACCCCGCCCACCAGGACCGCCTGGACCGCCGGCTCCACCGGAACCTCTGGGCCCCCCGGCTCCGCCCGAAGCTCCCGGACCGGCGGTTGCGCCCGAGGCTCCTGGAGTGGTTGCGCTCGGAGCTCCTGGACCGCCGCGGGGTGCGCGGGCGGTGGGGTCCGGCGTGACCGTGCCGGGGTGTAGTTGATCCGGGGGTTGTTTCACTTCTCAACCATTGCGCGATGGGGCGCCCGACACCAGTCGGGCGCCCCATCCGTTAGTCGCGGGTAATGCTCTTGTGTAGTTGTGAGGTTGGTCAGATCCGGTCGGGGGTGATGGGCCCGAGCCCCGGGCGGCCGTTCGGCCAGCGGCGGGCGTTGTCCCGCACTCGACGGAGCTTGCCTAGAACGACGTCCTGCTCGTCGGCCAACTGGGACATCCAGAGGCTGTCGATTTCGAGGAGGTGGTCCGGCAGTGCGTCGCGCAGCCGCCGCTTTCCCTCCTCGGTCAGGACCGCGAACGAGCCGCGGGCATCGTCAGGACAAGGCTCCCGGCGGACCAGTCCGAGGTTCTCGGCACGGTCGACCAGCCGGGTGATGCCGCCGGTGGTGACGGTCAACTCCCGGGCGAGGGAGGTAAGACGCTGCTTCTCCCCGTTGCTGCGGGCCAGCCGCAGCAACAGTTCGAACATTGCCATTTGCAGTCCACTGCGCTTCAGGGAATGACGCATCAAGTGATCCAGCTCGGCTGCTGCTTCTCGCAGCAGGCCGTAAGCCGTCAGCACGTCGCTTTCCCAGGGTTCGGCAGCGCGGGTGGGTTCTGCATCGGCGAGCGCTAGGGGCGAGCAAAGCGAAGGCGCGATGGTCATGCGCGGACTCTATTAGCTGACTAGGTCACTTCGCTACACGGGGTGACCTTTCGGCTACACATCGACCCAGAACCGTAAGCCCCTGAGCGCAACTGAGCACTTTCCGACAGATCCGGTCTAGAACGGTGAAATTCAGACTGCGATGCCGGCGGATCGGTGGGAGGATGACCGTTCGCTCTTGCTGGGGAGGGTGCGCGTGGCGGTGATCGAGGCGGCTGAGCTCGTCAAGGAATTCAGCCGGCCGGCCGTGCTGGAGGGCCGGCTGCCGCGGCTGCGGGCGCTGTTCAGCACCAAACGCGACATCACCCGCGCGGTGAACGGGGTGAACTTCGAGGTCGAGCCGGGCGAGCTCGTCGGGTACCTCGGCCCGAACGGCGCCGGCAAGTCGACAACGATCAAGATGCTGACCGGGATCCTCACTCCGACGTCCGGTGTGTGCCGGGTCGCCGGGCTGGAGCCGTCCCGGGACCGCGCCCGCAACGCCCGCAACATCGGCGTCGTCTTCGGCCAGCGGACGCAGCTCTGGTACGACCTCCCGCTCCGCGACTCGTTCGAAGTCCTCGCGGACCTCTACAACCTCGACCGAACGACGTACCGCAACCGCGTCGGTCTCTTCACCGAGCTGCTCGACCTGTCCGACTTCCTGGACACGCCCGTCCGCTCGCTGTCACTCGGCCAGCGGATGCGCGGCGATCTCGTGGCCGCGATGCTGCACGAGCCGTCGATCCTCTTCCTGGACGAGCCGACTGTCGGCCTGGACGTGGTCGCGAAGGCGCGGCTGACCGAGTTCATCGCCGAGACCAACCGGTCCGCCGGTACGACGGTGGTGCTGACCACGCACGACATGGAAGACGTCGAGCGGCTCTGCCATCGCATCATCGTGATCGACTCGGGCACGGTCCTGTACGACGGCGACCTGTCACGGTTGAAGGAACGCTTCATGCCGTACCGCTTCCTCGTCCTCACCTTGGCCGAGCGCAGCATCCGCCGGGTCGCGGACATCCCGTTCGCGACCGAGGTGGAGACCAGCGCGGTCGGCACCGTCCTGCCGTATCCGGACCGCAGCGTCGTCCTACGGTTCGACCCGCGGGAGATCACCACGCCCGAGCTGATCGCGCGGGCGTCGCAGGTGTACCAGGTGGACGAGTTGTCGATCGTCGATCCACGGCTGACCGACGTGATCTCCCAGCTGTACGACGGATTGCTGACGTGAGCACGGCGGAGCAGGTCAGGGCGTTCCGCGGGATGACCCGTGCCGGCACGCGATCCGTCCTCATTTACCGAGGCGATCTGATCACCGGCGCGGTGACGTTGGTGATCCAGGTCGTCCTCGCGATCGCTGTCTGGCGGACCGTGTACTCCGGGCGTGGGCCGGTCGACGGCGTGGACGCTCGGACCGCGGTGGCGTACGTGGCAATCGCGGCGTGTCTGCAATCGGTGCTCCTTCCGTGGCAGTTCTCGTCGTTGCCGATGCGGATCCGCAACGGGCAGATCGCGACCGACCTGACCCGGCCGCTGGGCCTGATCTGGCAGGTCCTCGGGCAGAACCTCGGCGTACTGCTCGGCCGGCTCCCGCTCGGCGCGTTCGGGCTCGCGGCCGCGGCGGTCCTCGGTGCGTTGACGCTTCCGCCGGGGTGGGCTGCGGGACTCCTCTCGGTCGTGGCGACGGTCGGCGGCGTACTGGTCGCGATGCTGTGCAACCTGATCGTTTCGATGGTGACGTTCTGGACGTTCGAGATCAGCGGGCCGTTGATCGTGTACCGGTTCGGGAGTGCGTTCCTCTCGGGGTCGTTGATTCCGTTGTGGTTCATGCCGGGATGGTTGCGGGCGTCGGTCGAGTGGCTGCCGTTCCAGGCGCAGGTGTACACGCCCGTGTCGATCTATCTCGGTCAGACACGTGGAGGCCAGGCGCTCGCACTGGTCGGCATACAGCTGGTGTGGGTGGTCCTGCTGACGGTCCTCCTCGAACTGGTCTGGCGACGGGCGCGGTACCGGGTGGTGGTGCAGGGTGGCTGAGCAGACGTGGCTGCGTCAGTACGTCATCCTCGAACGCGCCGCGTTGCGGGCGCAGTTGCAGTACCGGGTGAACTTCTGGACGACTCTGATGGGCGGGGTCGCGTACCAGGGCACGCAGTTGCTGTTCCTCGGCGTACTCCTCGGGAAGTTCGGACTGATCGGCGGCTGGGGATTCTCCGAGGTCGCGTTCGTGTTCGCGATGCGACTCGCGTCGCACGCCTTGTACGTCGTCCCGTTCGGGGCGTTGCTGTTCACCGACGAGATGGTCCGCGACGGTGAGTTCGACCGGGTCCTGTTGCGGCCGGTGAACCCGTTCTTGCAACTGATCACACGCAGATTCCAGCTGATGGCCCTCGGGGACGCGCTGCTCGGCTTCGGTGCGCTGTTCATCTTCGGCTGGCAGGCGCCCGTCGACTGGACCCCGGCGAAGATCGGCTACCTGATCCTCGCGGTCGTCGGCGGGGGTCTGGTCGAAACCGGCATCCAGACGTTCTTCTGCGGCCTGTCCTTCGTCGCCACATCCACCTTCTCCCTTCGCATCTTCGCCGACAGCTCGATCACCCAGTTCTCCGGCTACCCGCTGACCATGTTCGGCCGGGCCACCTTCTACGCCTTCTGCTCGCTCTTCCCGATGGCCTTCATCTCCTTCCTGCCGGCAACAGTCCTCCTAGGCCGCACCTCCGACGTCCCGCTCCCCACCTGGCTCACCACCCTCTCCCCGCTCGCCGGCCTCCTCGTCCTCGTCCTCGGCTACTCCTTCTTCACCAAGATGATGCCGAGATACACCAGCCCCGGGAGCTGACTCTTCGGGCCTGTGGATAACTTCCGCGGCGGTCCGGCGATTTTTGCGAGCCTTGATCCGCGAGGTCGTGGATCAACGGAGGCGGGGAGTCGGATGAGCAAGGACAAGGACGAGAGTTCGCCGTACGGCGCTGGATTCGTCGCGGCCTGCATCGTCGGCGGTGCGGTCCTGATCTGCGGGATCGTCATCATCTTCGCGGGCGGGGGCGGCTCGACCCGCGCGAGCGCCACGGGCCAGCAGCCCGTCGCGGCCGCCTCGGTTCAGCCCACGGACGAGCCGGCCTCCGCGCCTGGCACGCCCGAGGGTGGTCCGGCGCAGATCAGCAACACCAACAGCTCCGGAAGCGAGGGACGGACGGGTTCGTGCGGTCTTCCGGCCGGTGACCAGGCCGTTCCCGCTGAGGCGCCGGCGGTCGACGGTTGGGAGGTCAGCCGGCGGGTCGTCGTACCGCGCTCCTCGAAGTACGGACCGGGGACGACCGACTCCGACGGGTTCCGGCATTGCTTCGCGCACTCGCCGACCGGCGCGGTGTACGCGGCGTACAGCGCGATCGCGGCGATCGCGGACCAGAGCAAGCTCGTCCCGACCGTCAAGAAGCTCATGGTTCCCGGCTCGGCGACCGACAGCCTGCTCCGCCAAGTCGCCGCGGACGGGTCCTCGAGCAGCAGCTCGACGGTCCAGATCGTCGGCTACCGGGTCATCGACGCCGCACCGGACCGAGTGACCCTCATGCTCGCCATGCCCGTCGAGTCCGTGTACATGAGCGCCAACCTGACGCTGGTTTGGCACCAAGGCGACTGGCGACTCCAACCGCCACCTCCCGGCGAGGCCGTCGGAGCCCCCTTCTCCCAACACCGCGACCTGAGCGACTTCGTGAAGTGGAGTGGTATCTGATGTGCTCACCGATGGACATGAAGTGCCACGTGGTGGAAGGCGTCCAGTCCGCCGCCAACAACGGGATGGCGGCCTTCGAGCGGATGACCACGGACTTCTTCTCGACGATCCTGAACTCGCTGGCGACGTTCTGGGTCAAGCCGAAAACCCCCGTCGCCCTTGCGACCTCCAGCGCCGACGGGCAGACCTGGACGGAGAGCAAGACGGTCGCGTTCGTGCATGAGAAGACGCTCGGACTGACGTTGACGATCTTCGCTCTCGCGATCGTCATCGCCGGAATGCGGATGGCCTGGGAGCAACGGGCCAAACCGCTTCAGGACCTGCTGAAGGCGATGCTGACATTCGTGGTCGTCTGCGGCGCAGGAACCGCCGCGGTGCAACTTCTCATCGCGTGGTCGGATGAGTTCGCGCTGAGCGTCGTACAGGACGCGATCGGAGGCCACAGCTTCATGGACGCCATGAAGAATGTGGTCAGCGGACCGTCCGACACCGGTGGCGGGTACGGGAACGTGGTCAAGTCAGTGCTGATGCTGGTGCTTCTCGGACAGTTGTCGGCCTGGGCTTCGCTGATCCAGATCGTGCTGATGCTGATCCGATCGGCGATGCTGGTGCTCCTTGGCTCGACGCTGCCGCTCGCAGCCGCGGCGACCAACACCGAGGTCGGCAAGGCGTGGTTCAAGAAGTACTGCGCGTGGACCCTGGGTTTCATCGCCTACAAGCCTGCAGCGGCCCTGATCTACGCGGCTGCGATCAAGCTCAAGCAGGAGAAGATGTTCGCCCAGGGGAGTTCGGGCCTGCTGCCGTCCCTCACCGGCGTGATGATGATGATGCTCGCGATTTTCGCCTTGCCGGCGCTGCTGCGTCTCGCGGTGCCACTCACCGCGGCCGTCGGGGGCGGGTCGGCCGGGATGGGGAGCACCGGGCCCGAGATGGGGTCGTTGGCGTCGGGCGCTGTCAACGTCGGTCCGTCCTCCCGCAGCGGTAGTAGTGCAGGGGCATCCGGTGGCGGTGCCGGGGCTTCGGGGGTCGGGGCCTCGGGTGCGGGGGCGAGTGGGGCTGCGACGACCGGCGCCAAGGCTGCCGGGCTTGGGCCGGCGGGTGTTGCCGCGGCCGCGGCGCGTAAGGCCGCAGGGGCGTTCGCCGGGGCGGCGGCGCATTCGGCGGGTGAGGCGGGTGGTGGCAGTTCGGGGGCGTCCATGCCTCGGTCGAGCGGCAGCCGGTCAGCCGGTGGCCGCGCGAACAGCCGAAGCCCCGGTGGACGGACCAGCCCAAGCCCCAGCCCCAAGGTTCCGGCCGGTTCCACAGCCGGTGGAGACACCGGACCCTCCGGTAACTGGTAGCCAGCTCGTAGACAAGAGGTGGGTGCGATCGCTCTTGTCCCCAGGGTTATCCACAGATGTGGATTGGGGGCTGTCAGCAACGATCTGCCGGGCGTTCATCTGCTGGTCACTTGACCAGCAGGGCCTCGGATCCGACCGGCTTGTAGCCGACCGCCAGGAAGGTGCGTAAGGAGGCCGCGTTGCCCGGTGTGACCTGAGCCCAGATCGAGGTGTCCGGCGGGATCAATGCCCGGGCTGCCAACGCCAGCCGGCGGCCGTTGCCTTGGCCGTGGGCGTTCGGTGGCACCTCGATCGCGCACTCGAGTCGCCCGGCCAGGCCGCGGCCGATCGCCACGATCCCTCCGTGGGCGTCGCCGTACACCCGGACGTCGTCGCGGTATCGCCGCGCGCGTTCGACCCGCGGATGGTCGTGGTCGGCGAGCTCGGTCAGCCCTGCAACTGCAGCCAGGTCGGTGAGGGCCGGGGCGAGCAGCATGGCGTCGATCGCGTCGATCTGCCGGCCGGTGAACTCCTCGAGCGCGGCGAGGAACCGCGGGCTCGTCGGCGCGGACAGATCCCCCTCCGGCACTCGTTCCGCGACCCACGCCGGATCGACGTCCGCGGCGATCACGGTGTGCCCGGTGAACGCGACCACGCACGACTCCCGCTCCGACGAGGCGGGTACGACGGTGAGCCCGAGATCCGGGGGCGGGAACACGCCGAGCTCGACGCCCCGCAGAATGGCAGCAAGAGATGTCATCACGAGCATTGTCGCGGAGACCCGTGCCACGCTCGACGAGGAGGCAGCACGATGCGCGAACCGCAGCTGGTGAAGGCCGAGGGGCTGCCCGACCGGGTCACGATCTACGAGGTCGGGCCCCGTGACGGGTTGCAGAACGAGTCGGCGATCGTCGACGTCGCGGTCAAGGCCGAGTTCATCCGGCGACTGCTCGACGCGGGTCTGACGACGGTCGAGACGACGAGTTTTGTGCACCCGAAATGGGTCCCTCAGCTGGCCGACGCGGCCGAGCTGCTCGACCAGCTGGAGCTGCCGGCCGGGGTACGCGCCCCGGTCCTGGTCCCGAACGAGCGCGGTCTCGACCGTGCGCTCGCGGCCGGCGTCCGGGAGATCGCGATCTTCGCGAGCGCGACCGAGACGTTCGCGGGAAAGAACCTGAATTCCACGCTCGACGACCAGTTCGCGATGTTCACGCCGACGATCCAGCGTGCGCTCGCCGAGGGTCTGTCGGTGCGTGGCTACGTGTCGATGTGTTACGGCGACCCGTGGGAGGGCGACGTACCGATCGATCAGGTGGTCAAGGTCGGTGCGCGGCTGATCGACCTCGGGTGCCACGAGCTCTCGCTCGGCGACACGATCGGTGTCGCGACGCCAGGCCAGGTCGGTGCGCTGCTAGCCGCCTTCGGTGCGGCCGGCGTGGGTGTGGACAAGCTGGCGGTGCATTTCCACGACACCTACGGGCAGGCGCTCGCCAACACGCTCACCGCGCTGCGCGACGGCGTGACCACGGTCGACAGCTCCGCCGGCGGCCTGGGCGGCTGCCCGTACGCCGAGAGCGCGACCGGCAACCTCGCTACCGAGGATCTCCTCTGGCAACTCAACGGCCTCGGCATCGAAACCGGCGTCGACCTGGAGAAACTCGTTTCCACCAGCACCTGGATGGCCGAACAACTGGGTAAACCCTCCCCGAGCCGAGTAGTGCAGGCCCTCGCTGGCTGAAAACTGTCGGTGGCCCATGCCACCCTGGCTTGGTGAGTGCGCAGCGAGCTGAGCTTGGCGAGTTCTTGAAGGCTCGGAGGGCCCGGGTGACGCCGGAGGATGTTGGCCTGCCGAGCGGCGGAAGGCGGCGGACGCCTGGGTTGCGGCGCGAAGAGTTGGCGTTGCTCGCCGGTGTGGGCGTGACTTGGTACACCTGGCTCGAGCAGGGCCGGCCGATCAATGCCAGCGGGCAGGTGCTGGACGCGGTCGCGGCCACGCTGCGGCTGACGCCGGTCGAGCGGGAGCATCTGTACCGGTTGGCCGAGGCGACGCCGGTGCGGTTGCCGCGTACGACGGACTGCGCGAGCGAGGCCGTGTTCGACGAGATCGTGGCGGCGCTCGACCCGCTGCCCGCGGTGATCACGAACACCCGGTTCGACATCATCCGCGCGAACCAGGCGTACCACGACCTGTTCCACGACTGGCACCAGCTGCCCTGCGTCCACAAGAACCTGCTCTGGTGCATCATCACCGAGCCGGCCGCCCGCGAGCAGTTGCTGAACTACGACACCGAGGTCCCGTATCTCGTCGGCCGCCTGCGCTCGGCGTACGGCGAACACATCGGCGACCCGGACTGGGAGACCGACCTCGAGCGCCTGCAGTCGATCTGCCCCGAGTTCGCCCAGCTGTGGTCACGCCACGAGGTCGCAGCCTGTACGCCGCGCCTGCGTCGGATCCTCAACCCGATCGCCGGTGAACTGCACCTCACCGTCACCGAACTAGCGGTGTCGGCGCACCCCGACCTGGTCCTCTACGTCGAGACTCCCGCCGACGACGAAACCCGGGCCAAACTCCAACTCACTCGCAGGGAGGCTACGGCTCGATAGGTCGGCGGATGCGCCGTACCAGGCTCTTGTCGGCGAACTGGCCGACGCGGTACGTCGTCCAGCCGTCGACGCCGGCGCCCACGGCGCCACCGAGCAACGGGATCCGGCGGGTGAAGGTGACCGCCATCCGCTTGCCGCTGATCCGCCCGATCAGCTCCGCGACGACCTCGCCGGAGATCTGACGATCCAGCTCCGGGTCGAACACCGGAGCTGTCGCGATCGCGAGCGGAGACGAGACCAGGCTCGACTTCCGGAGCCGGGCCGCCACGCCGTCCTCACCGAGCAGGCAGGTGATGACCGCCGTACGGACCCGCGGGTCGTCGAGGTCGTATCCGCGCAGGTGCGCGATCGCCGCGACCATCCGGCACTGGACGACCGCGAGACCGGTCAGGTTGGCGGGCAGCGCGACGGGAAGGGTGACGAGACCGCCGATGCTGGTGACGAACCCCTGCACGCCGGCGAGCCGGATGTGCTGGTCGATCACTGCCTCGATCGCATCGGTGACGTCGCCGTCGCACCGCTCGAGCTTGTTGTCCGCGATCCGCTCCGCGCCCGGGAACCGCTGGTACCCGTCGATCGCGATCTCGAGGATCTGGCGCAACACACCGCCCGCTGCCGTCGGGGCGAACCGCTGGGCGGCGGGCGCGAGACTGCTGGCGACGAACCTGGCTACTCCGGCCACGGTGCTCCTTCCCGCCCGGCCCCACGCGTAAGAACCCGGACGTGCTTCAACTGTACGTGGCTCGGCAGCTCGCGGCACTCGGGACAAACCCTAGGTGTGCCCTGGTGCAGGATGGTGTCGTGCCGATCGAACCTGCTCCGTCCCAGTGGGAATTCCCGCCGGTCGGTGTGGCCGGGGCGAGCGATGTGGTCGCGGGCGGCGCCGACCTGGCGCCGGGAACGATTCTCGCGGCGTACCGGAGGGGGCTGTTCCCGATGCCGGACCATCGCGGTTCGGTGCTGTGGTGGTCGCCGGTCGACCGCGGCGTGATCGAGGTCGCCGGATACCGGCCGACCCGGTCGCTGCGGCGGGCTCGCGCGAAGTTCGAGATCCGGGTCGACACCGCGTTCGACCGTGTCATTCGGGCGTGTGCGGACCCGCGCCGCCCGGGTTCGTGGATCGATTCCGCGATCATCGCGTCGTACACCGAACTGCACCGGCTCGGCTGGGTGCACTCGGTCGAGGCATGGGACGGCGACGAGCTGGCCGGCGGGCTGTACGGCGTCGCGGTCGGCGGACTGTTCGCGGGCGAGTCGATGTTCCACCACAAGACCGACGGCTCGAAGGCGGCCGTCGCCGGCGCGATCGAGCTGCTGAACGACGAGTACGCCGCCGACCGGGTCTTCGACATCCAATGGGTCACCGATCATCTGGCCACACTCGGCGCGGTCTCGATCCCGCGTGAGAGCTATGTACGCCGTGTCTCGAAGGCGCTCGAGGTCCCGCTGCCGAAGGCGTTCAGCTGAGCCCGACGAAGGCCGCCATCTGCCGCGCGGCCGACGCGAAGAACTCGTCGGCAGGATCCATCGACCCGACCAGCTGACCGAACAGTTCGAAGCTGAGCATCCCGAACAACTGCGTCCACACGATCACGGTTCGCACCAGCACCGCCGGCGGCACATCCGGAGCCAACGCGACCAGCACCTCCGTCTGCTGAGCTAGCGCTCCCGATGGCGAGGGCGCGTCCACCGGCGTCACCAGTCGCCCGGCCGCCTGGGCGCGCTGCAACACCCCCAGCAACAACAACGGCACCCGGGACGCGGGCTGCACGGTGGTCTGCGGCGCCTGGTAACCGCTGATCGGGGAGCCGTAGATCAACGCGTACTCCTGCGGATTGGCCCGCGCCCAATCGCGTATAGCGGCGTAGACCGCGATCCAGTCGTCCATCGGATCGTCACCGGACGCCGCCGCCTCGGCAGCCGCGCCCAGAGCGTCGTACGCGTCGATGATGAGCGCGGTCAGCAGCTCGTCGCGGCTGGCGAAGTACCGGTAGAGCGCCGACGACACCATCCCGAGCTCACGGGAGATCGCGCGCAGCGACAGCGCCTCGGCGCCGACGGTGGCCAGCTGCTGCCGGGCAACGGTCTTGATTTCCTCGGTCAGCTCGGCCCGGGCTCGCTCACGGGCGGTACGTCCGGCGTTCATGGACCCAGTGTGCCACAGAAACGAGAGCACTGCTCTTGACAGTGAGCGGCGATCTGATGTTCACTGATCACAACAGAGAGCACCGCTCTCGCAGAACAGTGAGGAACCACCGTGACCGAGTACAAGCAGACCTACGACAGCAAGCGCGTGATCACCCTCAACGAGGGCAGCATGCGGGTCTTCAACAAGATCGTCGCGCGGCTGACGAAGCTCGGTCTCAGCCTGATGGGCAGCCGGGTGCTCTCCGTCCAGGGGCGCAAATCCGGCGAATGGCGCAGTACGCCGGTGAACCTGCTGGTCGTCGACGGTCAGCGCTACCTGGTCGCGCCGCGCGGCCACACCCAGTGGGTGAAGAACCTGCGCGCCAGCGGCACCGGCCGGCTGCAGCTCGGGAGCAAGGTGGAGACGTTCCACGCCGAGGAGGTTGCCGACGCCGACAAGATCCCCGCGCTGCGGATGTACCTGAAGAAGTGGGCCTGGGAGGTCGGCACGTTCTTCGAGGGCGACGTCTCGAAGAACTCCCCCGACGAGGTCCTGCACCACGTCGCCCCGGGTGTCCCGGTCTTCAAGATCAGTTAGGGGGTGTCCGATGGTAGGCGGCCGCCTGGATCCGGTAGAGGTCCGCGTAGTGGCCGTCGCGCGTCATCAGTTCTTCGTGCGTCCCGGTCTCGACGACGTGAGCACCGTCCAGTACGACGATCAGGTCGGCCATCCGCACCGTCGAGAACCGATGTGAGACGAGAATCGTGATCCGCCCGTCAGAACTCTCCTTCGCTGCCGCCGCGTACCGCTCGAAGAGTGCGTGCTCGGTCTCGGCGTCCAAGGCAGCGGTCGGCTCGTCGAGCACCAGCAGCAGCGGCCGGTCCCGCATGAACCCGCGAGCCAGCGCAAGCTTCTGCCACTGCCCGAAGCTGATCTCCGCCCCGTCCGGCCAGGTCGAGCCGAGCTGCGTGTCCAACCCCGATTCGAGCCGCTCCAGCACGTCCTCCGCGCCGGCCCGTCCGACAGCAGTGGTCACAGCCGGTATGTCGTCCAGCCGCGGCAGATCGCCGAGTCCGACGCTGTGCGCCGCGCGGAACTCGAACCGGAAGAAGTCCTGGAACGCACCCGCGATCTTCGAGCGCCACGCCTCGGCCGGGATCCGGTCCAGTGGCTGCTCGTCCAGCAGCACCCGCCCACTGCTCGGCTCGTACAGCTTGCAGATCAGCTTCACCAAGGTCGACTTGCCCGCGCCGTTCTCTCCGACGACCGCGATCACCTTGCCGGCCGGCAGCGTGAGGTCGACGTCCTGCAGCGCAGGCCGCGAAGCTCCGGCGTACGAGAACGACACGCGCTCCAGGCGGATGCCGTCGACGAGCCGTTCGGGCGCAGGCTGATCCGCTGTGCTGTCGAACGAGGCCGCGTAGTTCTCCAGCCAGACCAGCCGCCGCGACCCGTCCAGCCAGATCCCCCGCAGGAACCCGATCTCGCCGACCGTCGCTCCGATGTACGCCGACAGCCGCGCACCGGCCGCCAGGATGAGCAGCACCTGACCGACTGAACCGTGTAATCCCGAGGCGACGAACAGCACCGCGCCGACGTACGCCGCGCCGAAGATCGCCCAGGCGATCCCGTGCCACGCGGCACTGGTCCAACGCGCGGCGGCGATCGGTCCGTACCACTGCTCCCACTCGCGACGACGTCCTGCGACGAGCTCGGGCCCGATGCCGATGACTCGGACCTCCTTGCCGGGGGCAGATGTCGTCGCGGTCTTGAAGAGGTGATCGGCCAGCCGGCTGTGCGGGGCCTGCCGCTCCTCCACCTCGCGCTCGACGCCCGGTCGCCAACTGGAGCTGAGGACCGTCGGCAGTGCGAAGAGCAGTAGGAACGCGAGAGCCGGATGGATCGACATGAGCAGGGCGACCGTCACGCCGAGACGCAGGATCCAGCCGCAGGTGGAGAACAACGACATGTACATGTGGTCGAGCACGAAGACCTGTTTGCGCAGTACGGCCAGCCGATCAAGGTAGTCACGGCGTTCGTGGTGCTCGATCGTGGCGACGGACGCCTGCAACCGGGCGACATGCGCCTCCAGCATGATCGTGACGCGATCCCGGAACCGGCGTGAGATCCGCGTCGACAACGTCCGCAGGAACCAGGTCGCCGTCACTGACAACGCCAGGCCGCCTGCCGCCAGCAGTGCGGTCCGCCGATCGCCGTCCAGTACGCCGTCGGCGAGGATCTTCAGCCACAGAGCGAGCAACGCGTCCGGTACGGCGGCCAGCAGCGTCATCAGGAACGCGGCAACGAGCAGCCAGGGCTCGTGCTGGTACCCGAGCTTGCACAGGCGCCACATCGCCGGCAGTGCGCGCGGCAGGTCGTCAGAGCGTGTCATAGCTGAGCCCCTCCTCGTTGACCTCGGCCGTGAAGCGCTGCGCCTGCAGGTCGAACATCGTCCGGTATCGCCCGCCCAGCGCCATCAGTTCGTCGTGGCTTCCGAGTTCGACGACGTGGCCCTGCTCCAGGACGCAGATCCGGTCGGCGTGCCGGACGGTGGAGAACCGGTGCGAGATCAGGATCGTGGTGACGTCGCGGGTCGCGGTCAGGATCCGGTCGAAGATCGCCGCCTCACCGCGAACATCCAGCTGAGCGGTCGGTTCGTCGAGCAGGACGAGACCGGCGCCCTGCCGGACCGCGCAGAGTGCCCGCGCCAGCGCGACCCGTTGCCACTGTCCACCTGAGAGGTCGGTGCCGTCGCCGTACCCCGTGGCCAACCGGGTGTCGAGGTCGGCCAAGTCGTCGGCACCCGCGTCCGCCAGTGCGGCGCGGATGTCCGCCTCGGGCGCACCAGCCGGTGCGACGTTGTCCCGCAACGGCAGCTCGAGCTTGAGGAAGTCCTGGAAGACGGCTGCGACGCGCGTCCTCCAGGCGTCGACGTCGAGCTCCCGCAGGTCGCTGCCATCAACCCGGATCGTCCCGGAATCGGGGTCGTACAGGCGGCACAGGAGCTTGGCAAGCGTGGTCTTACCCGCGCCGTTCTGACCGACGACTGCGAGCGACGACCCGGCCGGGATCGTCAGGTCCAGCCCGTCGAAGACCTGGCGATCGGACTGTGGATAACTGAATCTCAGTCCCCGAAGCTCGACCTCGACGGGACCCTGGCCGGCCGAACCGTGCCCGATGCTCAACGCACCGGCCGGTGCCATCGCGGGCTCCAGCCGCTGTACGGCGGCGACTGGGGCGGCTGCCCCGTCCAACGCCCAGTTCAGTCCGCCGAACGCGATCATGCTGACTCCGATCGCGACCTGGGCGAACACCACCAGCCGGTCGAGCGGGAGGCGCCCGTCGATCGCGGCCGCCCCGAGCGCCCAGAACACGAGACCGTTGGCCACCACCACGATCAGCAGACTCCAGATCATCGGGCGTTCCCGCAGGCGGGTAGCGGCGTACTGCAGCTCGAACAGGCGTCGGCGTCGCTCCGTGAAGCGCCGTACGGTCCAGTCGGCGAGGCCGAACAGGCGCAGCTCCTTCGCCGCGTCCGGCTCGACCGCCAGCTCGTAGGCGTAGTGCGCATGCCGTTGCGCCGAACGGACCTCGGCGGTGTTCCGGTCCTTCCAGACGCCGCTCTCGCGGAGCAGCCAATGCGTCGCGGACCAGGCGGCGACGAGCACCAGCGGCGCCCACCACGTGAACCCGAACAGCACCACCGCGGACGCGATCCCGCCGACCAGCTCGACCAGACTCCCGGCAACGAAGTCGACGTTCAGGTACATCGGCGGCCCGGTCTGCCCGTGGTCGAACTCCCGGGCCACCGTCAGGTCCTCACTCAGCTCCGGATCCTCGAGATGCCCGATGCCCGGCGGCCCCACACAAGCCTTCGCCAACGCGTCGTTCAGGTACGCCGACACTCGACTCCCCAGGTTGGCGCTGACGGCCTGATGTACCGGCGTCAGCACCTGCAGCAGAACGAACGTCGTACCCATCAGCCCCAACGGCGCGGCCAACGACTCCCCGTGCTGCACCGCTCCCACCAGCCACCCCATCGCCACCGCGAACACCGCCGGCAACGCGCCACGGGCAATCAGCAGAACCCACCAAGCAGCAGCCAGCCCTCGATCCGCCCGCGGCAGCACACCGAAGAACCGCCACTCATCCCGCTCCCACAGCCGCCTCACCATCCCCTCACGATGACACCCCCACCGCCCCAAGTCTTGAACGTTTGCCGGATGCCCTACGCCCGCACGGGCACTCAGTCGTCTGCCGGCACTGGAGACGACCGCCGGGGTCTGGGAACACGCAATTGCCTGTTCCCAGACCCCACCGAGTGTCTCCAGTCGTGGTGATGTGCCCCCGCGTCCCTCGCCACGCCAGGGGATATCCGCGCGAATGAATGGGTTGGGGAGGATCGTCTACCCGAATCGGGCAGGAAACCTCCCCAACCCCACCTCATCCGCTGCACACCACCCACCGCACCCGCTCAGCCACAGGCAACGGGCAGCACACGTAGGTGCGTGGGGATGGGGGCGGATTGTGGGGTGGCTGCGAAGATGGCTGGATGATCAGTCCCGAGCAGCTGAACGCGGCGCCCAAGGTTCTTTTGCATGACCACCTGGATGGTGGTTTGCGGCCGGGGACGGTGGTTGAGTTGGCGGGGGAGATCGGGCATGTGTTGCCGCGCACGGATGCGGGTGAGCTCGGGGCCTGGTTCGTGGAGTCGGCGGATTCGGGGTCGTTGGAGCGGTACCTGGAGACGTTCGATCACACGGTTGCCGTGATGCAGACGGCCGAGGCGATCAAACGGGTGGCCAGTGAGTGCGTGCAGGACCTTGCGGCGGACGGTGTGGTGTACGCCGAGGTCCGCTACGCGCCCGAGCAGCACCTGACCAAGGGGCTCACGCTCGAGCAGGTCGTGGATGCGGTTCGGGAGGGGTTCGAGCACGGGATGGCGGTTGCCGAGCGGCCGATCGTGGCGCGGCAGTTGCTGACCGCGATGCGGCACAAGGCGCGCTCGATGGAGATCGCCGAGTTGGCGGTCGCGTACCGCGACGCGGGCGTGGTCGGGTTCGACATCGCCGGCGCGGAGGCGGGGTACCCGCCCACCCGGCACCTGGACGCGTTCGAGTACCTGCAGCGCGAGAACGCGCACTTCACCATCCATGCGGGCGAGGCGTTCGGGCTGCCGTCGATTTGGCAGGCGATCCAGTGGTGCGGTGCGGACCGGCTCGGTCACGGCGTACGGATCATCGACGACATCACGTACGACAGGGCCGGTGAGAAGGCGGAGCTCGGGCGGCTCGCGGCGTACGTGCGCGACCGGCGGATCCCGCTGGAGATGTGCCCGAGCTCCAACCTGCAGACCGGCGCGGCCGACTCGATCGCGAACCACCCGATCGGTCTGCTCGCCAAGCTCCGCTTCCGGGTCACCGTGAACACCGACAACCGGTTGATGAGCGGTACGTCGATGAGCCGCGAGCTCGCCCTGCTCGCGGAAGCGTTCGGCTACGGCCTCCCCGACCTGCGCTGGTTCGCGATCAACGCGATGAAGTCAGCCTTCATCCCCTTCGACGAACGCCTCGCGATCATCGACAACGTGATCAAGCCTTGGTACGCGTCAAACTGACCGCGGAGAAGGGAAGGGAAGAAGAGAAGGGAGGGAGGCAGCCTCAAACTGACCTTTGGTAGGTGCGGAAGGCTCGGGTTGAGAGCCAGCCGACTATCAGGGTGAAGGCCAGTAGATACAGGCAGTGTCGCCACACCGACGACCAGTTGGGGTCGGCGGCGAGGGACTGGCGGGCGGCGATGGTGGCCCAGTCGACCGGGTTGAAGCGGGCTGCGACGTTCACCCAGTGGGGCGCGACCGTCGGGTCGATCATGATCGACGACATGAACGTCAGCGGTAGCGAGACGAACTGGGATATCCCGATCAACGCCTCCTGCTGACGCGTGAGCAGCGCGACCGCGTTCGAGAGCGACCCGAACGCCGTACCGACGAGCATCGACGCGACGATCGTGACCAGGTACCCGACGATCCCGCCGTCGTACCGCGCGCCCGCGGCGATCCCGATCGCGAACACGAGGATCGTCTGGATCAACGTGGTTGTCGCGTTGCTGAGCAACTGCCCCGCCATCAGCCCGCCGCGGCTGACCGGTGACGCGAGCATCCGGTCCATCACGCCGCGCTCCATGTCCTGCACGAACGACGTTCCGCTCCAGCCGCTCGTCATCAGCGCCGTCATCATCACGATCCCCGGCGTCAGGAACGCGATGTACGACGAGTCGCCGAACCCAGGGAGCCGTACGACGCCCTGGAACAGCTGCCCGAACAACAGTAACCAGATCGCCGGCTGCACCAACGTGAACGCGATCAACGCCGGTTGCCGGTACGACGCCCGCATCCATCGCCCGAAGACGAGGCCCGTGTGCGCGATCATGCCGCCTCCTCCGCCACGCGGAACGAACGACCTGTGTGCTGCAGGTACACGTCGTCCAGCGACGGCCGCGACACGGTGACCGCAACTACCGGAATCGCCTTGTCTTCAAGGGCTCCCAGCACAGCCGGTACGGCGGTTGCACCGCGATCGACCCGTGCACGCAACGTGTTGCCTTCGACAACGATCTCACCGATGCCGGGCAACTGCCCGAGCAATGCCCGGACCGTCCCGTCGGTGTCAGGATCGACGAGCTCGACATGTACGGAGTCGCCACGCAACGAGGCCTTCAATGCCTCCGGGGTGCCCTCGGCAACGATCCGGCCGTGGTCGACGATCGCGAGCTGCCCCGCGAGGCGATCGGCCTCTTCCAGGTAGTGCGTGGTCAGCAGCACGGTCAGACCTTCTTGCCCGGACAGCCGGACTACCTCGTTCCACAGGTCGGCGCGGGCCTCGGGGTCGAGTCCCGTGGTGGGCTCGTCGAGGAACAGGACCTTCGGTCGGTGGACCAGGCCGAGCGCGACGTCCAGCTTGCGCTGCATGCCGCCGGAGTACGTCTTCACCGGGCGACCGCCATGCTCTCCCAGTCCGAAGCGCTCCAGCAGTTCACGAGCGCGCTGCAAGGACTCCTGGTGGGACAGGCCGAAGATGCGCCCGCTCAGCACCAGGTTCTCGAGACCGGTCGCCATCGGGTCCGAGCTCGACTTCTGCGGTACATAGCCGATCGACCGTCGTACCTGGTCCGGCGAACGATTCACGTCGTACCCGGCGACCACGGCGGTGCCGGAGTCGGCCCGGGACAGTGTGGTGAGGATCTTGACGGTGGTGGACTTGCCCGCGCCGTTCGGTCCGAGCAGACCGAGTACGACGCCTTCTCCGACGCTGACGGTCAGGCCGTCGAGCGCGCGGAGTGGTGGGTTCTTGCGGCCGGCCGGGTACGTCTTGACCAGCTCGACCGCTTCGACGGCATGCGTAGCCATCACATGACTCCCTAAGGGATCGGGAGTCGTTCCGAGCTGGCTATCCTGATGGTTGTGCCCTTGGGTGCCAGGTCTTCGGACCGACTCGAGGAACTGCGGCCTTCGACCCTGGTGTTGCCGCACCGTGGGTCGAGGGCCGTCTCTTATCGGGCTTCCGGTGGTATCGCCTGCATCCAGGCGAACTCCTGCCCGAAGTACTTGACGGGATCCTTCAGTTGCTCGACAGGACTGATGCCCTCCTCCAGATAGAGCTTCCAGGCCTGACGCCAGAACCGGGAGCCGCCCAGTGCGTCTGTGCGAATCTCCTCGACGAGCTGGTGAACGTACGCCGATTCCGCCTGGAGCAGCGCCAGCCGGAACTCCGACTCGACCCAGAAGATCCGCGGGAACTCCATCGACGCCATGTGGTCGTGTGCCGCGATGATCTCCGAGATCTCCGTGTCGACCGCCTTGAGCCGCTGCTCGAGCAACTCGACGGCGCGATCGGGCGGCAGGCCGGGCAGGTAGGCAAGACCGGCCTCCAGCGGGTGGAACTCCCGAGCCGGCGTACCGACGAGCTCTGCCAGCCAGTCGCGGAACTCACCGGAGCCCGCGTCGGTGATCTGGTAGACAGTCCGCTCCGGCCGGTTGCCCTCCCGGACCGTCTCCAGCGCCTCGACGAACCCGTGCTTCTCAAGGGCCGCCACGACCGAGTAGAGCGAGCCGTAGTTCACCTTGATGCTCTGGTCTTTGCCACGGGCCCGGAGCATCGTCGAGATCTCGTAGGGGTGCATCGGCCGCTCGCTCAAACTCCCGAGCACGGCGAACGCCAGCGGATTCGCCACTTTGCGCCGCGCCATGGACCCTCCTCGATCTCGATTACTCGAAATCGAGTATTAGCTCGTGAGTATCCGATGTCAAGTATTCAGCCAGGCGAACGCGCGGGCACCGAGGCCGCGGACGCGGAGGTGGGCGAAGGCGCGGTACGCCGGCTCCTCGACGTACTTCGTCAGCAGCCAGGCGAGCCCGATCACGCCGATCACCGCGCCCGCGATCTGGGTGAGCCGGCCCGCGCCGAGCTCCATCAGGCGGTACGCGATCAGATAGCCGACCACCTGGTTGAGCAGGTACAGCCCGAACGAGATCCGCGCCAGGAAGTGGATCGGCCGCCGGAACCGGGTGAGCACCGTCCAGTCCGGACCGCGTGCGGCCAGCGCGACGATCACCAGCAGCACCCCGATGCCCAGCGACGACGGCAGGTCCGAGGTGTGCGCGTGCTGCGCGAAGACGGTCGCCGCGAGCAGGGCGGCGAGATGCACCACGCCGATGCGCCGCTGTGCCCAGAGCCAGATCGCGATGCCGATCGCGAACAGTTGCAGGCGATGCAGTCCGAGACCGTTCCACGCCTGCTGCACCCAGAACGGGCTGTGGTCGATGCGGTCGTTCCACTGCAGTACGACCGGCGCGATGATCATGATCCAGAGCAGCGTGGTGATCCGCTGCCCGAGGCCGCGCGGCCAGAGCAGAGCCGCGGCGCCGAACGCCATCAGCTGCAGCGGCAGCGTCCAGTACGAGCCGTCGATGAGCTGGACGCCCGGGTCGAACGAGGCGGCCAGCGTGAGGTTGCTCCACAGATCACGCCGCGTCGGCAGCACCCAGTTGCTGGGCCCGAACCGCACCACGACGAGGTACGTGAACAGCACCGCGATGAAGTACGGCGGGAGCACGCGACACACCCGCCGCCACAACCAGCGGTACGTCGACCCCTTCCGGACCGTCACGCAGACGAAGTACGCGCTGATCACCAGCAGGATGCTGGCACCGACCTGGAACGGGTACGGCCCCAGTGGTGCGCCGAGCTCGGGGTGCAGGAACGGGCCCATGTACGTCGTGTGCGTGAAAATCACTGCCAGCACCGCCAGGACACGCACTACGTCCCAGCTCAGTCGGCGTGCGGTCCTGCCCGGGGGGCGGTCCGGCGTCGTCACAACCACTCCATCTACGTTCGCCTGTTACCCCCCTGTGACCTTAGCCAGAGCGTGGGGTGGCGATGCAAATCCGCCCGGTGATGCCTTGCTCACATCGGGCGGGTCAGAGCGGCTTGACCCAGCGCGACCACTCGGGCTGCGGCGCGTAGCCCGCGGTGGACCAGACGCGGTGCGCGGGGGCGTTGTCGTCGAGCACCATCGCGTCGGCACGGGTTCCGCCGTACGTCAGGAAGCGGGCCTCGGCGCGGGCGACGAGTTCGCGGCCGATGCCCTGGCGGCGATGGGTCGGCGCGACCGCCAGGCGGTACAGGTGGCAACGCCAGCCGTCCCAGCCGACGATGATCGAACCGACGACAACCTCGTTGTCTGTGTCATCAACGGCAAGGACCAGCGCCTCCGGATCACGCTCGATCAGCCGCCGGACGGCGTCGGCCGAGTCCGGCGGGCGGTGCGAATCCTCGGCGGCGGTCGCCCAGAACCTCAGTACTGCGTCGATGTCGGTCGCGGCAGCGTTGCGATAGGCAACCATCAGCCGGCGGTCTGGAAGGTGCGGCGGTAATCCTGTGGTGGCACGCCCACCACCCTACGGAAGTGGTGCCGGAGCAGCGCGGCCGTCCCGAATCCTGACTCGGTGGCGATCTGCTCGATACCCATCCGGGTCTGCTCGAGCAGGGTGCGGGCGCGCAGGACGCGCTGGGTGGTGACCCATTTGAGTGGCGTCGTACCGGTCTCGGCGACGAAGCGGCGGGCGAAGGTGCGCTCCGACATCTGCGCGCGCCGGGCCAGCGCGGGCACGGTGTGGTCGACGGTCAGGTTGTCGACCATCCAGTCGAGGACCGGCTGCAGGCTCTCCCCGGACGATTCGGGCACCGGCACCTCGACGTACTGCCGCTGGCCGCCGTCGCGCTGCGGCGGGACCACCATCCGGCGGGCGATCCGGGTCGCGACCGCGCTGCCGAGCTCGCGTCGTACCAGGTGCAGGGCGGCGTCGATCCCGGCCGCGGTGCCGGCGCTGGTGATGATGTTGCCGTCGTCGACGAACAGCACGTCCGGGTCGAGCTTCGCGGCCGGGAACTGGTCATGGAACTTGTCGATGTAGCGCCAGTGCGTCGTGCAGGCCCGGCCTTCGAGCAGGCCGGCGGCACCGAGCACGAACGCTCCCGAGCAGACCGTGAGCAGGATCGCGCCGCGCGCCTCGGCCCGCCGGAGCGCGTCCAGGACCCGCTCGTCGTACGCGTGCCGCCAGGTGGTGGCCGGGATGCCGATCAGGTCGGCGTCCTCGAGTTCCTCCAGCCCGTACGGCGCGACCACCTGGGAGTGGCTGCTGGTCTCCATCGGCACGCCCGGCGTGGTCGAGCACACCTTGAAGTCGAAGGGCGGCACACCGTCGTCGGTGCGGTCGATGCCGAAGACCTCGGCCAATACGCCGAACTCGAACAGGGCAACGTCCTCCAGCAGGACGACGGCGATCTTCTGCAGCATCTCGCCAGTATGGCAGTAATTTGTCGGACTATGTCAATAGTGCCACTAGTGGCAGGATCTGATACCTAGAATCATTACTGCCATGACCGGATACATCGTTCTCGTAGTCACCGTGCTGGCCGTGATCGCGGCTCTGGAGATCAGCAACAGGCGCAACTCGACCGGTCCGGCTGCCGGACCGCGGGGCACCTGGATCGCCGACGACCGTGACGTGGCCCGGACCAAGCTCGACCTGCTCGCCCTCGGCGCAGCGGCCAAGCCCTTCAACCACAAGCCTGCTTCCACCACCGGGACCGTGCACAGCATCCGCGCGGCCCGCCTGCACCACGGCCGTCACGCGGCCTGAGTGAGTTTTCGCCAGCTAGGGGCGGTCCCGTTGGTGACCGCCCGCAGCACTCCTTCGACCGGGCCGTAGCGGAAGCTGCTGAGCCAGACGTGGCTCAGCAGCACCTGTAGGACGAAGACGCCGACCGCGAAGCCCACTGTCTCCAGCGGAGACACCTGACCCGACAGCCCGAAACCGACACCGGTGAAGATCAGCATGGTCGCCACCGACTGCCCGAGGTAGTTCGACAAGGCCATCTGGCCGGCCGGCGCTAGTAGTTGGCGGATCTCCTCCCCGCGGTCGGAGTGCATGATCCGCAGCAGTGAAGCGACGTACGCCGCAGTCAAGAACGGTGCTGTCATCACACTCATCAGCACTGCCCTGGTGTCGCCGTTGCCGCCCGCCGCGTAGACGAGCCCGCCGGTGATACCGATCGCGAAGCCGACCAGCTGGATGAGCCGCAGCAGTGCATCGGCCCCGTGCGTGTTCTGCAGGAGGCGCCGTCGACCGGCCACCATGCCGACGAGGAACGCGGCCAGTGTGGTCGGGCCCTGCACTGTCAGCAGCGACAGGCCGTACGTCGGGAGCGCGCGGACGTGCTCGCCTATGACGTCGCTGAACGACCCCGCCAGGTTCGCAGTCGTCTCCTGTGCGGCTGCTACTGCCGTGGTGGGGTCGGTGAACTGCGTGGTGTCGACGAAGAGCGCAGCGAGCGCGAGCGTGATGAAGAGGTACGCGTAGATGCCTCCTGCGACCAGGAGCGCCGTACGGTCCTTCACTCGGCGCATGGCGAGCAGGACCAGGCCGATGATCGCATAGACGCTCAGGATGTCGCCCGTGATCAGGAAGACGCCGTGCAGCGCACCGAGCACGAACAGACCGCCGAGCCGCCGCAGAATCCGTGGTCTGAACGCTGCACCGGCTCGCTGCGCCGCCTGCATCTGCAACTGGAAGCTGTACCCGAACAGGAACGAGAACAGCAGGTAGAACTTCATGTCCACGAACACCGACGACAGCCAGTGCACCGAGTGGTCGAGCCAGGAGTCGTACGCCGGATTCTGCGCCAGGTGGATCGGGAACCCGGAGGCGGCGAAGGTGATGTTCACGACCAAGATGCCCAGCAGGGCGAAACCACGCAGCGCGTCGATGTCCTGAATCCGCGTTCGATCGAGTACCTGGCTCATGCACTCCAGCACATCAGGGCAACCCTGAGCGCACACTCACGCTGAATCCTCCTCGACGGTGGAGCTAGCTCTACCCTCAAGCATGTGACTGACTATCGCGAGGTCAACCGGGCAAACTGGAACGAGCGGGTACCGGCGCACGTGGCATCGCCCAGCTACCACGTCGACGACTTCCTGTCCGACCCGTCGTACCTCAGTGGGGTGGTTCGGTTCGACCGGCCGCGGCTCGGTGACGTCAGTGGGCTGCGCGGCGTACACCTGCAGTGCCACATCGGCACCGACACCGTGTCGCTCGCACGGCTCGGTGCGCGGATGACCGGGCTGGACTTCTCGGAGCCGGCAGTCGAGCAGGGTCGGTTGCTGGCAGCGCGGCTGGGGTTGTCGGTCGACTTCCACGTGGCTGATGCCTACGACGCGGTGCGGGTGCTGGGCGCGTCGGCGTACGACTTCGTCTACACCGGGATCGGCGCGTTGTGCTGGCTGCCGGACATCGAGCGCTGGGCCCAGGTCGTGGCCGGCTTGCTGAAGCCGGGCGGGCGACTGTTCGTCCGCGAGGGCCATCCGATGTTGGGAACCCTGGAGCCGGGTGAGCGGTACGCCGACGTGCGGTACCCGTACTTCGAGACCGCAGCGCCGACCGTGGTCGACGAAGGCGGGACGTACGTGGTGACCGACGCCGAGTTCAGCAGTACCGAGACACACGAGTGGAACCACGGCCTCGGCGAGACGATCACCGCCGTACAGACGGCCGGTCTCGTGTTCGACTCACTCACCGAGCATGACAGCGCGCCGTGGAACGCTCTCCCCGGTCTGATGACCGAGGACGCCGAGGGTGAGTGGCGCCTGACGGAGCATCCGCACCGCCTGGCCGCCACCTACACCCTGCAGGCTCACAAGCCTCAGTGAGCCCGGCGCTGCTGGACCTTCTGCACTGCCTGCTTGATCTTCTGCTGGTTCTCCGGCTTGCTCAGCTCGCGCTGCGCGACCTGAACCAACTTGGCCACCACAGCACCCTTGAGCATCGTCTTCACAAACCCCATCAGGGCCTCCCAACTCTGTTGCCACCGAAACTACCGGTACCCACAACCCATCCCCATGGGTGATCCACCGGAACTGTCCCTGGCGTCAGGCACACTAGGAGGGTGCCTGAGTTGCCGGAGGTTGAGTCGCTGGCCGTGTTTTTGCGGGAGCGGGCGGTTGGGCATGCCTTTGTGCGGGCCGACATCACGGCGATCAGTGCGCTGAAGACCTATGACCCGCCGATCTCGGCGATGGTCGGGTTGCTGATCGACGACGTGCAGCGGCACGGGAAGTTCCTGGACATCTCCGCGCAGGGCGTGCACCTGGTGATCCACCTGGCCCGGGCGGGCTGGCTGCGGTGGAAGGACGAGCAGTCGACCGGCCTGGTGCGCCCGGGCAAGGGCCCGATCGCGCTCCGGACGGTCCTGGACGACGGCTCCGGGTTCGACCTGACCGAGGCCGGGACCCAGAAGAAACTCGCGGTGTACGTCGTCCGCGACGTCTCCGAGGTCCCGGGGATCGCACGCCTCGGTCCGGACCCGTTCACGCTGTCGCTCGAGGACTTCGGCGAGATCCTGAAAGGCCAGGGTCGCGTCCAGCTCAAGGGCGTCCTGCGAAACCAGTCCGTGATCGCCGGCATCGGCAACGCATACTCCGACGAGATCCTGCACGTCGCGAAGATGAGCCCCTTCAAGCCGGCGTCGAACCTGTCCGACGACGAGCTCAAGACGTTGTACGACGCGATGCGCGAAACCCTCAAGGACGCGGTCGACCGCTCCGCCGGCCTCGCCGTGCAGGACCTGAAATCGGAGAAGAAGTCCGGTCTGCGGGTGCACGGCCGCAAAGGCCAGAAATGCCCGGTCTGCGGCGACATCGTCCGCGAGGTGAGCTTCGCCGACTCCTCCCTGCAGTACTGCGCGACCTGTCAGACCGGCGGCAAACCGCTGGCCGACCGGAGGTTGTCGAAGCTGCTCAAGTAGGTTCCCGCCATGCGGAAGATCTACGTGGCAGCACACGTCTACATGATTCTCGGGCTGGTCAGCGGGCTGTTCTACCGCGAGTTCACCAAGCTGAACGACTTCACCGGCGACTCGCAGCTCAGCGTCGTCCACACGCACATCCTTGCGTTGGGCATGTTGTTCTTCCTGATCGTGCTCGCGCTCGAGAAACTCTTCACCCTGACCGCGGGCAAGCTGTTCACCGCGTTCTTCTGGGTCTACAACGCGGGCCTCGCGCTCACCATCGGGCTGATGATCGTCCGCGGCTCGATGACCGTGCTCGGCCACGAGCCCGGCGCCGCCCTCGACGGCATCTCCGGCCTGGGCCACATCACCATCACCCTCGGCCTGATCTTCTTCTTCGTCAACCTCGGCAAGTGCCTGCCCGCCAAGGAGGAGGCGCCCAGCTCAGAGGTCCACGACGTACGGCGATGACGCCGAGCGCCGGCCCGCGTCCAGGCGCACCCGCAGTTCGCGTGCACCTGCCGGGCCGGCGATCCGTGTCGCCCAGCCGATCGACCGGCCCGGGTCGAGACCGTCGAACGTCCACGCCTGCTCACTCGCGGACCACCCGGCCGGGAGTGGGAGCTCGACCTCGCCACGCGCCGGGGTCCGGCCGAAATTCGTCACGACCACGGTGAGTTCGTCGCGGCCGGGGTGGATCGAGGCCAGCACGGTGCCGACCGGTGCGACGAGCACCCGCCGTACGCCGGTCGGCACTGTCAGCGGAAGGACGCGGAGCTCGGGCATCGGGAACGGGCCGATCGTGGTCCGGGTCAGCTCGTGACCGGTCACGCTGTACCTGCGACCGGCCAACCGGATCTGGTGCCGGGTGTCGGCATCGACCAGGCCGAAGAACCGTACGGCGACATCGGTGGCGCGGCGGGCGACGAGGTGGGCCGGCGTACCGGTCGGAGTCAGGTCCCAGACGCCGTCGGCGTTGGCGGTGACGGTGTCCGGCGGGACGATCCGCAGCTTGCCCTGCAGCGCGACGCGGACCACCGGTGGCTCACCGGCCTCCGGCAGCCGGACGACCAGGTCGTCACCGTCGCGGCGCCAGGTGAGTGCCCTACCGGTGTGGTCCTCGACGACGTGCCGCGGCGTGGTCGCGAGGCCGGGCAGCCGTACCTCGTGGTCCGGTGGCCGGCAGGCGATGCGGAGCAGGAGCAGCTCGCGACTCCGCAGGACCGCCTCGCCCCAGGGTTGCGGCTCGAACTCCCCCGGGATCCCCTGAATCAGTGCCACCGCAGCCTCCTTCGAGCCACGGTCCGAAATCCGCCGTCCGCTGTCAACGCCTTATCCGGACTCCGGGCAACCGCCTGCCCCCGGGTCTGACATGCTTGGGGCATGTTCCGGAACCAGGAGATTCCTTCGGTCGTGGTGGCCGAGCTCGACGACGACCTGCTGGCGGAGGCGTTCGTGCTCGACGTGCGGGAGCCGGACGAGTGGGACCGCGGTCACATCGAGGGCGCCACGCACATCCCGCTCGGCGAGCTCCAGGAGCGCGTGGGCGAGGTGCCGCTGGACCAGAAGGTGCTCTGCGTGTGCGCGGTCGGCGGCCGTTCCGGCATGGCCACCCAGTTCCTGAACCAGCTCGGCCGCGAGGCGATCAACCTCGACGGCGGCATGCACGCCTGGCAGACCTCCGGCCGCCCGGTCAGCACGAACTGACCGTTCTCGGCTCAGCGACGACCGGGGCCTGAGCGTCCGGCCCGGCGACGGCCACCGTCATCGGGCAGGCTCGCCTCGACCTGCCAGCCTCCCGCGATCGGCCCGGCGACCAGCTGACCGCCGAGGTCCTGCAATCGCTCCCGCAATCCGGCGAGCCCGCGACCCGTACCCGACAGCAGCGGCCGTTCCCGTAGCGCCGTACCGTTCGTGACCCGGACGGTCAGATCCCGGCCGGTGCTGTTCACCACCACGCGGACTGCGGCGCCTGGCGCGTACCGCAGTGCGTTCGTCAGACTCTCCTGTACGACGCGGAAGGCAGCGTGCGCTACCGGAGTGGATACCCCGTCACGGGACCCCTCGAACCGGCACGACACATCCAATCCACTCCGCGCCGCCCGGGTCACCACCTCGTCGATCAAGGACAGGTCCGGGCCACCGACCTCCATTCCGCCGAGCAGCTCGACCAGTCGCCGCAGGTCGTCGGACCCCTGCCGGGCCGACTCCGCCAGCCCGGCGAACACCTTCTCGGTCCCGACCGGATCCCGCTCGACCAGCCGCTGTCCGGCCGCGGCCTGGATCACCATCACGCTGATCGCGTGGCCGACGATGTCGTGCAGCTCGGATGCGATCCGGGCCCGTTCGTGCCGTACGGCGAGCTCCGCGAACAGGTCGCGCTCCTCCTCGAGCTCACGCCCGCGCCGTGCCAGCTCCTCGGCCGACTCCCGGTGCAACCGCAGTACTGTGCCGGCGAGGAAGCTCGGCAGGCTGAACATGATCAACGGCACCTCGTTGCCCTCGCCGAGGATCAGCCAGAGCACGAACAGGTACGCCGCCAGCACGCCCGCGCAGACCCACGCCGCCCGCCCCGACCATCCGAGCGCCGCCACCAGCGTGACCAGCGCCAGGATCGCGAACGTCGTGTCCGGGAACCACCCGTAATCGGACAGCAGCGTGGGCACCAGCCACAGCGCGGCACCGGCCACAGCGACCATCCGCGGATGACTTCGCCACCACACCACCGTCAATCCGCTGGCCAGCAGAGCGGCCGTGAAGAGGTTCCCGGCAACGGTCGTCGGCCACCCGTGGATGGCGGTCGGCAGGGCGACGAGCGCGGCGACCAGCACCACGATCCCGACCTGCTCGAGCCTGCGCACGACCGTCGCCCCCGCTCAGCCGACGACCGGAAGCTGAGCGACCGCGCCCGCCCGGCCCTTGGCGACCTTCAGGTCGAGCGAACCGCCCAGCAGCTTCGCGCGCTCCTTGGCCCGGGCCACGGCCGCCTTCAGGTCGGCGACCTCGCCCACTTGACCGTTCACCCGGATCTCGAGCGCATCGGCGTCGAACCGCACCGTCACCACGATCGGAGCGTCGGCCCGATCGGCCAGCGCGGTCACCAGATGCTCGACGATCCGGTACGCCGACAGCTCGACCGTCGCAGGCAATGCCCGCGGGTCGCCCGTCACGACCAGCTGTGAGTGCGCCGTACGGAGCCGGGCGAGCAACGTGTCGAGATGAGCGACTGTCGGCGCCGGTGCGAGCGACACGTCGTCACCGCGCAACAGCCCGAGGATCTCCCGCATGTCGTCCAACGTCCGGCGGCTGCCTGACTCGATCGACTCCAGGACCGCCTTCGCCTGTGCGGGCGGCAAGCCGTTCGCGGATTCGGCCGCCGTGGTGAGGTCGGCGAGCCGATCCTGCAGCAATCCGTCGAGCTGCCGGGACAGCCGGGCCCGGTCGTCGGCCACCTCGATGGCAGCCCGTTCGTCCCGCAGTTGCCGCAACTCGGCTTCCCGGATCGCCAGCTCTTCGTTCAGCGCCGTACGACGACGAGCCGCGAGGCCGACCCCGAACACGATGCAGACGATCGGCAGCGCCAGCAGGATCGCGCCCGGCCCGGTCGTCGCGTCGATCACCAGCACGAGCACCGTGAGGACGACGCTGAGTCCGCCCACGATCCAGGCCGTCGTCCGGTCGGCAGCCAGCGCTCCGAGGAACGCCAGGACGAACGCGATCGGAAGGCCCGCGCCGCAGCGGGTCACCCAGCCGAACAGCAGGTCGTGCGAACCCATCGCCAGTACGGCGATTGTGGCGACGGCGAGGATGCCTCGCCGCCACCACAGGACCGGAATCGTCGCGAGTGCGAAGACCGGGATCATCCACAGCGAGTGCGAGCTCTGGGCGTGCGCCATCGATCCCTCCGCGATGGCGTTGCGCACCTGAGCGTCGGTCGTCTGGGTGTTCTCGATCATCAGGAGCACGCCGAGCAGGGTCAGGCCGCCCGCGATTCCCCAGTCGCGGGCCTTCACTCCTTCGAGGATCATGGCCTGCTCCTACTCCAGCGGTCCCGCTCAGGCAGCCGTGTGCTCGTGCACCGGCGCGATCCCCCCGGACCGCTTGGTGACTCGATTCTGCACGAGGACACCGGCCGCGTAGAAGAGCGCGATGCCCGGCAGCACGATCGTCAGTGCACTGGCCACCGTGTCGATCGACGCGTCCCGCGCCAGCATCGCGAGCTGTACGACGACCACGCCGGCCAGACCGATCAGCTGGTTGAGCCAGGAGCCGGCGTACCGCGCAACGGCGTACGCGAGCGCGAAGCCCAGCGGGATCACGACGCCGCAGCGGGTCACCCAGCCGAAGGCGATCACATGCGCCAGTGTGGTGACAGCCGTGATGCCGACCACCGCGAGGATGTTGCGCCGCCGCCACAGGATCGGCAGCGTGACCAGCAGGAAGACCGGCAGCATCGCCCACGTCGTCGTCGACAGCGGGTGCGGTAGGTCGGCGTCGGTCGCCGTGATGTTCTCGACCATCACCAGCGCACCCGCAGCAGTCATCAGACCGGCCAGCACGTAGTCGAGGGGCCTGATCCCCTGCAAGCTCTCGTTCATCGGTTTGTCCCTTCGTCCCCGGGTCTCATGACCCCATGGCGTGAAGGTAGATTCCGGCGCCGGTCGTCCACGTCTGGCGCAAGGACGATCCTCCGGACCCGGCGTCGTCCGCGGGGATGACGGCATCCGCCGCGCGGATGACGCACAATCAGCGTGTGCCTGAGACCTCCCGCAAGATCCGGGTGCTGGTCGCCGACGACCAGACGCTCGTCCGCACCGGGTTCCGGGTGATCCTGGAGGCCGAGGGCGACATCGAGGTGGTCGCCGAGGCCGATACCGGTACGGCGGCCGTCCGGCAGGCACAGCTCACCCGGCCGGACGTGATCCTGATGGACATCCGGATGCCTGAGCTCGACGGGCTGTCCGCGACCGAGCAGATCCGGCGGCAGCCGGACCCGCCGACGATCATCGTGCTCACCACGTTCGACCAGAACGAGTACGTGTACCGCGCACTGCGTGCGGGCGCGGCCGGATTCCTGCTCAAGGACTCGCCGTCGACCCGGCTGATCGCCGCCGTCCGCGCGGCCGCCACCGGCGACTCGTTGATCGAGCCGGCGATCACCCGGCGACTGGTCGAGCGCTTCGCCGAGCCGTCCGCACCTCGTGGCCTGCCGGCCGAGCTGACGGCGCTGACCGAGCGCGAACTCGACGTACTGCGACTGATCGCGCGCGGCCTGTCCAACGCCGAGATCGCGGCCGAACTCGTGGTGGCCGAGACGACGGTGAAGACGCATGTCGCCCGGATGCTGACCAAGCTCGGCGTCCGCGACCGCGTGCAGGCCGTGGTGGTCGCGTACGAGACCGGGTTCATCCGTCCGGCCTGATCTGGAGAAAAACCTTCCACGCGGTGACCGCAGGGGTTACTTTGTCACCGGTCGGTTGATCGGCGTACACCTGCGGCTCATGAGGCGGTAGCGAGCGCGGCGTCGGATGACCGCGTCCGTCCACCGTGGGGAGGCTCCTGTGTCGCTCATCCGTCCCTTGACCACAGCGATCGGCGTAGGTGGCCTGTTGGCCGGCGTCCTGGTCAGTCCAGCTGCAGCCGAAACGACTGCAGGCATCCCGGACGCCGCGATCGCCGAAACCGGCGTCCTGACGTCCCGTGACGACAGTCCGGTCGCGCCCGGCGTGAACTACACCTCGTTCGAGCGCCTGGACGCGAAGGGCTGGCAGCGCGGGGACATCCTCGACACCGACCTGGACAAGCACGGCGTGACCGTCGACCTGGTCAACACCGGCAAGGTCTCCGGCGGTCAGCCGCTCAGTCAGCAACTGGCCCGCAAGGGCGCGATCGCCGGCGTCAACGGGGACTTCTTCGACATCAACGACACGACGGCGCCGCTGGGTGTCGGGGTCGAATCCGGCAAGTTGCTGAACGCGCCGGCCGCCGGCCACAACGACACCGCGGTGATCGGCAAGGACGGCCTCGGCAAGATCGCCGAGCTTTTCCTGCAAGGTACGGCGACCGACGACGGCACGAAGCTCGAGCTGACCAACCTCAACTCGCCGACCGTCAACGCCGGCGGCATCGGCCTCTACACCCCGGAGTGGGGCGACGCAGCCCGGACCCGGACCGTGGACGGCCTGCCGACCGTGCGTGAGGTGATCCTTCGCGACGGTGTGGTCGTCTCCTCGGCCACCACTCCGGCCACCACCCCGTTGGCCGCCAATGAGCAGGCGCTGATCGGCCGCGAGGCCGGCGCCGACGCGCTCACCGCGTTCGAGGTGGGCGACAAGGTCGGCGTCGAGTACGGCCTGCGCCCGGACGCGGGTGAGGTGGCCGCCGCCGTCAGCGGCAACTACCAGCTCGCGCAGGACGGCAAGGTCCCGGACACGGTGCCCGACGCCGACCTGGCGCCGCGCACCGCGATCGGGTTCGACGCCGACGGCAGCCGGATGATCCTGCTCACCGTCGACGGCCGCGCGACCGGTTCGCGGGGCCTGTCGCTGAAGGAAATGGGCCAGCTGATGATCAGCCTCGGGGCTGACGACGCGCTCAACCTGGACGGCGGCGGCTCCTCCACGATGCTCGCCCGGACCCCGGGCAAGGCCGCGCCGGAGGTCGTGAACGACCCGTCCGACGGCGGCGAGCGGCTGATCCCGAACGGACTCGGCTTGGTCCCGGTCAAGGGCTCCGGCCAGCTCAAAGGCTTCCGTGTCGAGGCCGTCGGCACGTCCGAGGAGAGCCCCGACACCGACCTCTCCCGCAGCTCCCGTGTCCTGACCGGACTCAGCCGAGTCCTCAGCGCCACAGGTCACGACGAGACCTACGCGCCCGCGACCGGTACGCCGTTCTGGTACGCCGGCAGCAACGTCCGCGTCGACCAGAACGGTGTGGTCACCGGCCGCCGCGCCGGTGACGTGATCGTCACCGCGACCCGTGGCGCGGCGAACGGAAGGTTCCCGATGACAGTCCTCGGTACGCCGGCCCGCCTGGCGCCCTCGACCCGGCAGGTCTCGCTCGCCGACGCCGCCGCCAAGGGCTTCTTCGAGGTCGACGGGTACGACGCCGACGGGTTCTCGACCTGGATCGAGCCGCGCGACGTCAAGCTCAGCTACGACCCGGCACTGGTGAAGATCGTTGCGAAGGGCAATGGTTTCGAGGTCAACGCGGTGAGCGGCGAGGCCGTCTCGGCCGTGGTGACCGCGACCGTCGGCACGCTCAGCACACAGCTCAGCGTCACGGCCGGCCTGACCAGCACGGTGGTAGACGAGCTCGACGACGTCACCAAGTGGGCAGCGAACGCCGTACCGGCCGGGAAGGCGACGGCATCGCTGTCCGCTGCGGAAGGGCATGACGGCGGGCAGGCGATCGCGCTCGACTACTCGCTGACGGGCAGCACTGCCACGCGAGCGGCGTACCTCTCGCAAACTCCGCAGCAGACGCTGCCTGGGCAGCCGCAAAAGCTCGGCGCCTGGGTGTACGGCGACGGCAAGGGCGCCTGGCTGCGCGCCAACGCGTACGACGCTGCCGGCGGGACGGCGCAGACGCTCAACCTGGCTCCCACGGTCGACTGGACCGGCTGGAAGTACGTCGAGGCGGACATCCCGCCCGGACTGGCGATGCCGCTGCGCTTCTGGCGGATCTACGTCGTCGAGACCTCGCCGACCCGGCAGTACTCGGGCCGAATCGTGGTCGACGACCTGACTGTCCGCAGCGCGCCGCCGGTCACGATGGACCCGCCGGCGACGGTGATCGACCCGATGGTCGTGACCGACGGGACCGTGACCACGAGCAATCGCTGGCGGTTCGCGGTGATGTCGGACGCGCAGTTCACTTCCGACGACCCGAACTCGGACTACGTGAAGCAGGCCCGCCGGACGATCCGCGAGGCGCTCGCCCAGAAGCCCGAGTTCCTCGTGATCAACGGCGACTTCGTGGACCGCGCGTTCGGCCCGGACATCGCGCTGGCCAAGCAGATCATCGACGAGGAGGTGGCCGGCAAGGTACCGGTGCACTACGTGCCGGGCAACCACGAGACGTACGGCCCGGGCGACCTGTCCGAGTGGAAGAAGGTCTTCGGCAACGCGACCAGTACGTTCGATCACTTGGGCACCCGGTTCGTACTGCGGGACTCGTCGCTCGGATCGCTGCGCGCCGGAGGGTTCGACCAGATTCTCGATCTCCGCAAGCAACTCGACGACGCGGCGACGAACAAGTCGATCAAGAACGTCGTGGTGATGGCCCACCACCCGATCGACGACCCGTCGCCGACCCAGAACTCGCAGCTCGGTGACCGCAAGGAAGCCGCGATGATCGTGAAGTGGCTGGCCGATTTCCGCGCCTCGACCGGCAAGGGCGCGGCGTACATGGCGGGGCACGCGGGCACGTTCGCCGCGACCCGGACCGACGGCGTACTGCTTCCGCTGACCGGCAACTCCGGCAAGAGCCCCGCGGCGGCACCGGACGCCGGCGGCTTCACGGGCTGGGCACTGGTCGGAATCGCGACGACACCCAGCTCGTCGGCACACCCGTGGTTCCAGGTCGAGCTGCGACCGCACGTCGACTCCCTCGAGCTGACTGCGCCGACGTCTCTGAGGCGCGGCGAGACCGGCACGGCGGCAGCAACCGTCGTACAGGAGAGCCGTCGAGTACCGGTCGCGTTCCCGGTGTCGGCGGACTGGTGGGGCTCGTCCACCCTGCACATCGGTCCCGCGAAGACGGCCCCGTTCTGGGCAGTCGCCTCCTATGACCCGTCCACTGGCGTGTTGACCGCACTACGCCCCGGCACAGCCCAGCTGGGGGTAACGGTGAACGGGGTCTCCAAGAGCTCGACGCTGCAGGTCGGTTGGTAGCGTCGGCGGCGTGACTGACGTGGTGGTGCCGCAGCGGCTGCGGAGCGGCGACCGGGTTGCTGTGGTGGCGCCGTCGGGGCGGGTGGACGCTTCGCGGCTCGACGCCGGAGTGGTCCACCTCAGGTCCTGGGGACTCGAGGTGGACGTGATGCCGTCGGTGCTGGCCGGGCACGAGCGGTTCACGTACCTCGCGGCCGACGACAAGGCACGGGCAGAGGACCTGCGGAACGCCTGGCTGGACCCGCGGTACGCCGCGGTGTTCTGCGCACGCGGTGGGTACGGCGTGCAGCGGATGCTCGAGTACGTCGACGTCGACGAGCTGGTCGCCGTACCGAAGTGGTTCGTCGGGTTCAGCGACATCACCGCGCTGCACGAGCCGCTGAACGCACGTGGTCTCGTGACTCTGCACGGGCCGATGGCTGCTGCTGTGGAGCAGCTCGACACAGATGCGGCACGTGAACGGCTGCGGGCGCTCCTGTTCGAGCCAGAGACCGTCACCGACCTGCTCGCACCAGTCGGGGCACGCACTGTGGTGGACGGCGTCGCCGAGGGTCTACTGCGCGGGGGCAACCTGGCGTTGCTGGCGGCAAGCATCGGTACGCCGACCTACGCGCCGCCGGTGGGTGTCGTCGTACTCGAAGAGGTCAACGAGGAGGCGTACCAAGCCGACCGGCTGCTCACCCAGCTGTTGCGGGCCGGGTGGTTCGAGCAGGTGACCGGTCTGGTCATCGGTGACTTCAGCAAGGGCGGCGAGGGACTCGACGACACCATCCGAGAGCGGCTCGAGCCACTCGGCGTACCGACGGTGGAGGGTGCGGCGATCGGACATGAGGCGCTGAACCTCGCCGTGCCGCTGGGACTGCCGGTACGGCTCGACGCGACCGCTGGGTCCCTTATCCCAAGTGGTCTCGCAGGAAGCTGAACGCTTGCGGGTAGGCGTCCAGGCGGTTCGTGAGCTTGGCCAAGCCGTGGCCCTCGTCCGGGTAGACGAGCAGCTGGCACGGTACGCCGCGCTTCGTCAGAGCGTCCGTGATCTGCTCTGCCTCCGACAACGGGACCCGTGGGTCGTTGGCGCCGTGGATGACGAACAGCGGCGCCCGGATGTCGTCGACGCGGCTGAGCGGACTCGCCGACTCCAGGAACTCCCGGTCCGTCGCCAGGTACCCGTACTCGCGCTCCCGCATCGCCCGGCGGTAGTCCGACGTGTTCTCCAGGAACGTCACCAGCGAAGCGATTCCGACGATGTCCACGCCGGCCGCCCACAGGTCCGGCTGGAACGCGACACCGGCCAGCACCATGTACCCGCCGTACGAACCGCCCCAGAGCGCTGCACGCTGCGGGTCGCCACCGATCGTCGGCAGCCACGCGTTGATCGCGGCCAGGTCCTTCACCGAGTCCAGCCGCAACTCACGGTCGTCCAGCGAGTACCAGCGCTTGCCGTAGCCGGCCGAGCCGCGGACGTTCGGTACGACGACTGTGTGGCCCTCACCGGCCAGCGCCGAGATGATCGGGCTCCAGATCCGCATCGCGGCGCCTTCTGGACCGCCGTGCACATGGACGACTGTGGACCCCAGGCTCGGACCGGTCGGCCGGAACACGAACACCGGCACCTGTTCTCCGTCGAACGAGGGAACGCGCATGCTCTCCGGGTGCTGCAGCTCGGCCGGGACCTCCACCGGGCGTAGCGCGGTCAGTTCACCGCCCGGTACGAACCGGTACACGGTCGGCGGGACGACCGGGGAGTTGTAGGTGATCGCCGCGAACGAGCCGTCCGGCGACCAGATCGGGTCCGGGGTGGCGTACTGCAGCGCCGCGCAGCCACCGGCGGGCAGGTCGAGCGGAGCGATCGCCGACCCGTCCTCCAGCCGATGCAGCGCCAGCGCCACCTCCCCGTCCTCCAGTACGCCGACCAACAGGTGCTCGCCGTCCGGTGAGGGCCAGCCGGCGAGGTCGCGGGCGTCGTCCGCGAGGAGTTCGCTCCACTCTGCGGTGCTGACGTCGTACCGGCGGATCGCCATCCGGTCGCGGTCCGCGTTGCTCGACACCAGGAACGCGGACGAGTCGGGCAGCCAGGCGACCGGCCCCTGGTCGTTGTGCGCGTCCTCCGCGGTGAGCTCGGTGACGGTGCGGCTCGATGTCTCGAGCAGGAGCAGTTGCCTCGAGTTCGCCGGGCTGCTCGCCTTCGAGAGCACGACCCACTTGTCGTCCGGCGACGTGTCGACGCCCATCACCCAACCGCCGCCGGCGTACAGAACGGTCTCGCGGCCGGTGGCCAGGTCGTGGGTGACCAGGTCGAAGTCGACGCCGTTGCGGCGGTTCGTCGTGTAGAGAACACTGCCGGCCCGAGCTGCGACGAGGTGGTGGATGTACTCGGCGTCGGGGACCAGTGGGGTCAGTGTGGGCAGACCGGGCTCGTCGAGGTCGAGCAGCGACAGCTGACCGCGTTCGTCACCGCCGGTGTCGTGCTCGACGACCACACGGCTGCTCCCCGGAACGAACCGGGCGCCGCGGCAGGTGTCGTCGAGATCGGTGAGTGCACGCCAGGTCCCGTCCGGGTCGACCTCGTTGACCTGACGGGTGCCGGTGTCGTCGTACAGGACCAGCATGCGGCCCTCGTCGTCGACGTCCAGGGCCATGGTGGTGGGAAGAGAGAAGAGCGTCGTCAGCAGCACGCTTTCATCCTCACACGACCAGGGGGTGTCCGACGGTGCTCCGCCGGACACCCCCTGGTCGTCATCGGTCGCCGTGCCAGGAGTGCCAGAGCGCGGCGTACGCGCCTTGGGCGTCGACCAGTTCGTCGTGGCCGCCCAGCTCGACAATCTTGCCGTCCTCGACCACCGCGATCACGTCGGCGTCGTGCGCGGTGTGCAGTCGGTGCGCGATCGCCACCACGGTCCGGCCCTCCAGCACGGTCGCCAGCGACCGCTCAAGGTGCCGGGCCGCACGTGGGTCCATCAACGAGGTCGCCTCGTCCAGGACCAGCGTGTGCGGGTCAGCAAGCACCAGACGCGCCAGCGCGACCTGCTGCGCCTGCGCCGGCGTCAGCGAGACCCCACCGGAGCCCACCTCGGTGTCCAGCCCGTTGTCGAACCCGGCCACCCAGCCGTCGGCGTCGACCGACCGCAGTGCCGCCCACAGGTCCGCGTCGGACGCGTCCTGCTTGGCCAGTCGCAGGTTGTCCCGCACGCTGCCCACGAACACGTGGTGCTCTTGGTTGACCAGGGCAACGTGACTACGGACCTGCTCGGCTGACATCCGGTCCAGCGCCGCACCACCCAAGGTGATGTCACCGACGCGTGGCGAGTAGATGCCGGCCAGCAGACGCCCCAGCGTCGACTTGCCCGCACCGGACGGCCCGACGAGCGCCACGCGGGCACCTGGCTCGACCGTCAACGTGACCCCGTGCAGTACGTCGCGGCCCTCCAGGTACCCGAACCGTACGTCGTCGGCCAGCACCGTCCGCCCGTCCGGCTCGTCCTCGCTCGTCGTCGCCTCGGTCTCCACCTCACGGACGCCGACCAGCCGCGCCAACGACACCTGTGCCACCTGCAACTCGTCGTACCACCGGATCATCATGTTGACCGGCTCGACGAGCATCTGGATGTACAGCGCACCTGTGGTCAGCGCACCGACCGTCAGCCAGCCCTGGATCGCGAAACCGCCACCGATGACCAGTACGGCGGCCAACGCGACCGTGTGGGTCATGTTGATCACCGGGAACAGGATCATCCGCAGGTACAGCGTGTACCGCTCCCAGGCGACCCACTGGCCGATCCGGGTGTCGCCGACGGCGATCCGGCGGGCACCGAGCCGGTGCGACTCGACGGTCCGGCCGGCGTCGACCGTCTCGGCCAGCGCTGACGCGACCGCGGCGTACCCGGCCGCTTCGGACCGGTATCCCGATGGTGCGCGGCGGAAGTACCACCGGCCGCCGATGATCAGGATCGGCGCCGCGATCACCACGGCCACCGCCAGCGCCGGTGCGGTCACGATCAGCGCGCCGATCAGCAGCGACGCCCAGATGATCGCGATCGTCAGCTGCGGAACGGCGTCCCGCATCGCGTGCGACAGCCGGTCGATGTCCGTGGTGATCCGGGACAGCAGGTCACCCGTCCCGGCGCGCTCCAGCACGCCCGGCGGCAGTCCGACCGCACGGACCAGGAAGTCCTCACGGAGATCCGCGAGCATCTCCTCGCCGAGCACTGCGCCGCGCAGGCGCGTGAGCCGCACGAACACCGTCTGCACCGCGAGGGCGATGACGAAGCCGATCACGACGTACGGCAGGTCCACATCGGTGTGGCCCTCGGACAGCTTCTGCACGACGTTGCCGAGCAGCCACGGGCCGACCATGCCGCTCAGCGCGGCCACCGCGTTCACCAGCGTCAGCCACAGGAACTTGCGCCGGTGCCGGCGGAACAGCTCCTTGATGTAGGCACGGACGGTCGCGCTACTGGCCACCGGGAGCCGCACTACCTCCTGCGGGGCTGCCGGGTCGTACTCGGGGCGCTTCACACCGACTCCTCGAACGTTGCTTCTTCTTCACGGGTCACAACGGCGCGGTACCGCGCGTTGGTGTGCAGCAGCTCGTGGTGCGTGCCGACCGCCTCGACGCGGCCGTCCGGCACGAACACGACGCGCTCAGCCCGGTCCAGCATCAGCGGACTGGATGTGAACACCACCGTGGTCCGGCCGGCGCGGAGCAACTGCAGACCGTCCGCGATGCGCGCCTCGGTGTGCGCGTCGACCGCACTGGTCGGCTCGTCGAGCACCAGCACCTGCGGGTCGACGTACAGCGAGCGAGCCAACGCCACCCGCTGCCGCTGGCCACCGGACAGCGACCTGCCACGCTCGGTCAGCAGCGCGTTCATGGCGTCGGACTCACCAGCCGGCAGCGTCTGCCGCAGTACGTCGAGGATGTCCGCGCACTGCGCCGCGTCCAATGCTGTCTCGGGTGAGACCGCACCACTGGCCGGTACGTCGAACAGCTCGCGCACCGCGCCTGACAACAGCACCGGGTCCTTGTCCTGCACAAGTACGACGGTGCGCGCCGACTCCAGCGGGATGTCGTCCAGCGCGACGCCGTCGAGCAGCACGGACGCCTCGTCGGTAGCTGACGGGCTGTGGCCGCCCAGACGGTCGGCCAGCAGACCGCCCTGGTCCGGGTTGCCGCAGACGACCGCGGTGAAGCTTCCGGCCGGGACATGCAGCCCGGTGACCGGGTCGAGCACGTCGCCCTCCGGCAGCTGGGCCGCAGCGGTCCCCTTGGTGTCGTCGGTCCGCTGCAACGACAGCACGCGCGCGGCCCGGCGCGCCGAGACCTTCGAGAAGGTGAACGCGCTCGCGGTCTCCTCGAACGTGTGCAGCGGCACCAGCATGAACGTGATGAAGCCGTACGTCGTGACCAGCTCGCCGACCGAGATGTGGCCGGACGTCACCAGCCGCACACCCATCCAGACGACGACCACCAGGAACAGCCCGAACAGCAGCACCTGCAGGGCCGCGATCAGCGACCACATCCGGGCGCTGCGGACCGCACTGCTCCGGTACTCCTGGGATGCGTCGCGGTACCGCTCAAGGAACAGCTGCTCACCGCCGATACCGCGCAGCACGCGCAGACCGGCGACGGTGTCGGCGGCCAGCTCCGTGGCCCGGCCGCCCTTGGCCCGCTGCTCGTCCGCGCGGCGCTCCGCGGGACCCATCAGCGGGACGATCGAGAACGCGAGCACCGGTACGGCGACCAAGACCACCAGACCGAGCTGCGGTTCGTACAGCAGCAGGCCGATCACGACCGCGAAGCAGGTCAGCAGCGCGGCCACGAACCGGCCGAGGACCTCGACGAACCAGCCGATCTTCTCGACGTCGCCGCTGCTCACGGCGACCACCTCGCCGGCGGCGATCCGGCGGGTCAGCAGCGAGCCCAGCTCCGCGGCCTTGCGGAACAGCAGCTGCTGCAGGCGGGACGCCGTACTGATCCAGTTCGTCACCACGGCGCGGTGGAAGAACGAGTCGGCGCCGGCCTTGGCCGCGCCGAAGGCGAGCAGGAGGGCACCGGCCAGCATCAGCTTGGGCCAGGACAGGTCGATCGCCGCCTGAACGGCGAGACCGACGGCGACCGGAGCGGCGGCGATGCCGCCGAAGTACACGAGGCCCCAGAACACTGCGAGGGCCTGCCCACGCAGTTGCTGGTGCTCCAGCCAGAGGATGAGTCGGAGGCCGGATCGGGTGTCGGGCACACCCGGATCGGCGAACGGGACAAGGCGCAAAGACATGACGTCTCACAAGGAGGCATAGAGGGGTGGGAAGAAGGCACCTGACCAGGCGAACAGATCAAGCCTAGGCGGCCCCGCCGACAGTCCGTCAATCCGTTTTCCCGGACACCCGGGAACCGTTTCCAGAACCGGTAGTAAAGTCTTCAACGGACGGAGGGAGCCGGGTGGAGGAGCTGACGCGGGGGCGGCGGCTGCTGGTGCTGGCGATCTGTTGCTCCAGCCTGTTCATCGTCGGTCTGGACTCGACGATCGTGAACCTGGCGCTGCCGGCGATCCGGTTCGAGTTCGGGGCCTCCGTCGCGAAGCTGCAGTGGACGATCGACGCCTACACGCTGGTGCTGGCCAGCCTCCTGATGGTCTCCGGGTCGACGGCGGACCGCGTCGGGCGCCGACGGACGTTCCAGGTCGGGCTGGTGCTCTTCGGGATCGGGTCGTTGCTGTGCGGAGTCGCGACGAGCGTCGATCTGCTGATCGCGTTCCGGGTGCTGCAGGCCGTCGGCGGGTCGATGCTGAACCCGGTGGCGATGTCGATCATCACGAACACCTTCACGAACCCGCGCGAGCGTGCGCAGGCGATCGGTGTCTGGGGCGGTGTGGTCGGGCTGAGCATGGCGGTCGGTCCGGTCGTCGGCGGTTCGCTCGTGGACGCGGCCGGGTGGCGCTTCATCTTCTGGATCAACGTGCCGGTTGCGGTGGCCGCCGTACTGATGACTGCGTTCTTCGTCCCCGAGTCGCGCGCCGCCGTGCCGCGGCGGATGGATCCGGTCGGGCAGGTACTCGTCGTACTGCTGCTGGGTGGTCTGACGTACGGGATCATCGAGGGCCGGTCCGCCGGGTGGGGGTCGCCGTTGATCATCGGGTGCTTCGTCGTGTGCGTTGTCGCACTCGTGGCGCTCGTGTACTACGAGCGCCGTCGAGAGCAGCCGCTGCTGGAGCCACGGTTCTTCCGGAGTGCACCGTTCTCCGGTGCCACGCTGATCGCGGTGTGCGGTTTCTCGGCGCTGTCGGCGTTCCTGTTCCTCAACTCGCTCTATCTGCAGTCGGTGCGTGGTTTCACCGCACTGCACGCCGGTCTGCTCACGCTGCCGATGGCTGCGATGACCGTGGTGTTCGCACCGGTGTCCGGTTGGCTGGTCGGTCACAGAGGTCCGCGGGTACCACTAGTGGTGGCCGGCACCATGCTGACCGCGTCCGGGCTGCTGCTGTCTCAGCTGACCACTACTACTGCCACCGTGCATCTGCTGATCAGCTACCTGGTCTTCGGACTCGGCTTCGGCATGCTGAACGCACCTATTACCAATGCCGCCGTCTCCGGCATGCCACGGGCCCAGGCAGGTGTGGCCGCAGCCATCGCCTCCACCAGCCGCCAGGTCGGCGCCTCCCTGGGCGTCGCTGTCGCCGGCACCGTCCTCACCGCCCGCCTGGTCGGCTCCTTCGAAACAGGTTTCGTCAGCGCCGCCCTGCTCTGCTGGTACATCATCGCGGGCTGCGGAGCCCTGGTTCTTGTCCTCGGCGTCATCACCACGAGCCGCTGGGCTCGCGGTACCGCGGAGGCGCTTGTCAAAGATCCCGGTGCTGCTCCGACCAGGTGACATGACAAACAACAAGATCGTGGTGTCGGTGCAGGCTTCGCTGGACGGCCGGGTGGCGGCGGAAGGCGGCGCACTCGACTGGATGCAGGTGAAGGACGAGTTGCACGCGCACTTCGTCGACGTACACCGGACGGCGGGAATGTTCGTTTACGGACGGAACACGTACGACGGCATGGCCGGATACTGGCCGACCGCCGAAGGGGCGCCGTTCCTGGTTGAGTACGGCAAGGTCTGGACGGCGATGCCGAAGCTGGTGTTCTCGCGGACACTCCAGTCCGCGGACTGGAACACGACCGTGGTCCACGAGCTCGATGGGCTCGAGGAGTACCGCAGAACCGCCGAGGGCGACCTCTATGTGATCGGTAGCCCACAGCTGATCACTGCACTGGCCGACCGGGACCTGGTGGACGCTTACGAGATCTACGTGCACCCGGTGGCGCTAGGCCATGGACCGTCGATCCTGGAGGGGTTGTCGTCCCGGCAGGGCCTGACGCTGACCGGTGCGCGGACCTTCGACGGGAACGTGGTCAAGCTGGATTACAGCCGCTAACTCTCGACCAGCCCGGCGCGGTTCAGGGCCTTGAGGCGGCCGCGGAGGATCTTTTGGCGGCGCTCTTCGTCGGGGAACAGGTCTAGGTAGGCAGGTCCCTCGGCGGCGAGTAGGTCGTCGTCGAGGCGTCGTACCGTGCCGGCCGGGGCCCGGTGCGTCATGGCTGCCTGCACTGCTTCGCTGTCGATACCTGTGAGGAGTTCGGTGAGCTGCTCCTCCGTAGTGATGCCGAGGCGGTGCAGGATGCCCAGGATCCACGCATAGTGCGTGGTCTTCGCGTGCGGCGCGTCGGGGTAGCGGCGGGTCAGGTACGTCGTCAACGTGCCCGTCGTGAGGTCCAACGGCGCCTTGTCCGATGCGGTCGCGGCCAGCTCGCGGTACAGCCGGTCGATCTCGGTGAACTCGTTGTCGGCGAGCTCCATCAACGCGGCGGCCAGCAGGAACCGCCGGTCGAACTCGGGCTTGCGGTCCGGCGGGATGTCCAGCTTGTACCGGATGTCGTGCTCGAACTCGGCCCACGCGTGCTGGACCGCCGTCCGGACCTGGATCTCCATCACCAGGTTCTTCAGTACGGCGTACTCCGGCAGCTCCCGGCGGTGCTCGTTCAGCCGGACCAGGTAGTGCTTGCTGGCGTACCCGAAGACGCCCTGCGCCCGGGTGTGCGCGCCCATGTCGGTGTGCTCGACGATCTCGAACTCTTCCTCGATCACCTCGCAGACCCGGTCCACCGCCTCGACCAGGAACGTGATGACACGGGCCGCGACCAGGTCGGTGATCTGGTTCAGCGGATCGTCGTACTTCGGTCGGGTCGGATCATCGGGATGCGGCTTCGACGCCTTCGCGAGGAACGACTCCGGATCCTTCGCCCGGGCGGTGGCGGTCAGGTAGTTGATGCCTTCCTCTTCACCGATCAGCTCGTTGATCAGCGCCTCGAGCTTGCGTGCGCCGCCGACGTACTGCTGGTGCACCCGCTCGTACAGCGCACCAGCCTGCGGAACCCACTCCACCATGCCGGAACCATAGTGGCCCGCAGGTCGCTCGTGGTGTCTATCGGTTTCTAGTGATTTCGCTAGAAAGCTGTAGAGACCTGTCGCGACACGCTCTGGCCGTCGATCGGTCAATCTACGGAAAACGCTATACGGCCTCATACAGTGAAAGCATGGATCCGATCCGGAATCCCTATGCGCCCGGCGCCGGTCAGCGGCCGCCTGAGCTGGCCGGACGCGACACCGAGGTGCGGCAGTTCGAGGTAGTGCTCGAACGGGTCGCGGCAGGCAGACCGGAGCGGAGCCTGGTGCTCAGCGGCCTCCGGGGCGTGGGTAAGACGGTGCTGCTCAACACACTGCGTTCGCAGGCGATCAAGCGGGCGTGGGGCACCGGGAAGATCGAAGCACGGCCGGACCAGAGCATCCGGCTGCCGATCGCGCAGGCGCTGCACACGGCGATGCGGGAGCTGGGACACCGGCACCGCGACGACGAGAAGGTCGACCAGTTCAGCGCCGTACTGAAGGCCTTCGCGTTGCGGACGGCGGCGAACGACCGGAAGGGGATCCGCTGGCATCCGCCGGTGGACGTGGCCGCCGCAAAGGGCCGGGCCGACTCCGGTGACCTGGAGATGGACCTGATCGAGCTGTTCACCGACGCCGCGGACCTGGCGGGTGACCTGACGGTCGGGGTCGGGCTGTTCATCGACGAGATGCAGGACATCAGTTCGGACGACCTGTCCGCACTGTGCGCCGCGTGTCACGAGATCTCGCAGCAAAGCGCGCCGCTGGTCGTCGTCGGCGCGGGTCTGCCGCATCTGCCCGCCGTACTGTCGGCCAGCAAGTCGTACTCCGAGCGGCTGTTCCGCTACATCCGTGTCGACCGCCTGGCGCGGGAGGCATGCGACCGGGCGCTGATGGTGCCGGCGGAGAGCGAAGGTGTGCAGTACGACGAGGAGGCGCTGGACGAGCTGTACGCGCAGACGGATGGCTACCCGTACTTCGTGCAGGCGTTCGCGCACTCGACCTGGGACCACGCGCCGGCCTCACCCATCACCATCAAGGACGTCGCGGTCGCAGGACCTGAGGCGTCGGCCGAGCTGACCGTCGGCTTCTTCGGCTCGCGCTACGAACGCGCCACCCCCGCGGAACGCGAGTACATGCGCGCCATGGCCGAGCTCGGCATCGGCGTCGACGACGGCTCCGTCCCCACCGCCGAGGTCGCCAACACCCTCAAGCGCAAACCCCAGTCCCTGTCCCCCGCCCGCGACGGCTTGATCAAGAAAGGCCTGGTCTTCTCCGCCGAACGCGGCACCGTCGCCTTCACCGTCCCCCACTTCGGGAAATTCCTGCGGACGCGGACGGCTTAACGAAACCGGGCTTTCGTGCCTTGGCAGGTATCGGTAGGGTCGAGTGTCATGACCACCCGGCGGAGCGGCCAGCGCGGACACACGCCTGGGCGTCGGCGGAGTGGGCGGCACAGTCGGCGGAAGTCGTACAAGGGTCAGTGGCTTGTGGTGACTGCGTTGGCGGTGCTGGGGACTGTGGTGGTGGCGCATCCGGATGTCGCGCACCGCAACAGCCTGGCAGCGCAGGCGGTTGCAGGGGTCAACGAGGTTGCTCAGGAAGAGCCGGTCACGCCCAAGACGACGCCGGTTCCGATTGCCACGCCGACGCAGAAGTTCACCACTCCGTTGCGACCGGCACCGACCCTGACGCGCAAGCCGAAGGGTGCGAAGCCGAACGTCCTGGTGTCGACCGGGAAGCTCGCCGTGGTGCCTGGGTTCAACAAGGCGACCGGTGTGCGCGACAAGATGACGTACCGCGTGGAGATCGAGCAGGGCGTGTCGGTGAACGGTGCCGCGGTCGCGGCGGCCATCCACAAGACGCTGACGGACCCGCGCGGCTGGCAGGCGGTGCACGAGGTGAATTTCGAGCGGACGGACAGCGTCGACGCCGACCTCCGGATCATCCTCGCGACGCCGACCCTGACCGACAAGCTGTGCCTGCCGCTCGACACCGGCGGTGAGGTCTCCTGCCGCGTCGAGGACCGCGTCGTGCTCAACGCGAAGCGGTGGCTCTACGCGATCCCGGCGTACAACGGGCAGGTCGACCTCTACCGCAGCTATCTGGTCAACCACGAGGTCGGGCACGCGCTCGGCCACGGGCACTCGACCTGCACGACCCCGAAGACCCCCGCGCCGGTGATGATGCAGCAGACCAAGGGTCTGGCCGGCTGCCTGCCGAACGCCTGGCCGACGATCAAGGCCACCTGAGAAACTGGGTACGACGGGAGGGAGCAGACGATGTCATCACAGGACTTCCCGACGTACGGCAGGGACGAGCAGCCCGAGCAGCAGGGGTCCGGCGAGGAGCATCACTACGCGCCACCAACGCCGTACGGCGGCGGCACGTACGGCGCTGGTCAGCCCACCCCGCCGGAGCAGTTCCCGTATGCGCAGCCGCAGGCCTACGGAGCGCAGCCACCGCCGCAGGGCAACCCGACGTACCACCAGCCCCCGGCCTACCGTCCCGGTGCACCGTACGGCACCCCGGCGAGCCCGCAACCGCACGAGCTCCCGACGTACGGCCGCGAGGAGCACTCGCGCGACCCACGTGCCGCCCGGGTCGTCGGCCTGGCCGGGTTCATCGCCGCCATCTACGGGCTGCTGGTCGTCTCCGTGCAGCGCGTCGCCCTCCGTGAGATCTCGCAGGCGCCCGGCTCGCCGCTCAATCACCCGCTCCGCACGGATGTGCTCGACGCGATCGGCCAGCTGCTGCTCGTGGTCGTCGGCACTGCCGCGCTGGTGATGTGGATCCGCGACGTGCTGGCCCGCCACAAGGTCGGTCGCCGGCCTGACCCGGCCGAGCTGGCCGGTCTGCTCCTGGTCGCAGTGTCCGTCGTCCCGATCCTGGTCTGGCTGCTCATGGTGTTGTCCACAGGCCTCGGTGCCAGCGACGATGCGGTCCACCGGCTGCCCACGGCGTACGGCTGGGGTGGTTTCGGCCTGCTGATCCTGGCCGTCGGCCTCTTCCTCGGGTACCGAGAGCTCAAGCCCGACGTACCGAACCCGGTCGTCAAAGGCGCTCCTGCCAAGGCTCCCTGGGAGTGAACGCACCTGTAGTCCTCGTGCCCGGCCTAGGCCTCGGCCCGGAGTCGTACGCGCAGACGGTTGAGCACCTCATCACGCCGTACCACGTGGTCACTCTGCCCGGGTACGGCGAACCGGCCGGCACCCGTGAGGACCTGCACCCCCGTGCCCTCGCAGTAGCGCTGGCCGAGAAGATCCGCGAGCGGTCCGTGCTCGTCGGCCACTCGGCGAGCTGTCAGATCGTCGTCGAGCTGGCGGTCCGCTACGCCGAGCTGGCCCACGCGCTCGTGCTCGCCGCCCCGACCGGCGACATCCGGCTCTCGAGTTGGGTCGACCGCGCGGTCCGGCTCGTCGGCTCCGCCATCCCGGACGCGCCGAAGCTGGTCCGGATCAGTCCGCAATACGCCCGTACGACGCTGCCGTCGATCGCCCGCGCCGGCGAGGCGTCGAGACACCACGACCTGGCCGCAATCATGTCCCACGTGCAAGCGCCGGTGGTCCTCGTCCGCGGCCGGCACGACCTGCTGTGTACGGCGGAATGGGTCGAACGGCTCGCGGAACTCAGCCACGGCGAGGCCCGCACGCTGGACTCCGGGGCGCACATGCCGGTCATCACGAACGGCCCCGAGCTGGCCGCTCTCATAGAACGAGCGGCCGCTCTTCCGCACAGTAGCTGACGAGTTAGACTCATCAGCACAAACCTATGCGGGAGCTCGCACCGAGGACGCGCGGGCTGAGAGGGCGACAGCTGGGTCGCCGACCGCCTGAACCTGACCGGGTAATGCCGGCGTAGGGAGTGGGGTCGCTCATGACCGACACAGCTGTTCGTCCTGCCAGTACTACCGAGGCGCCGCTCGTCCTCACCACCGATGCGCCGCGCACGCTCGGCTTCTTCGACCAGTTCACGCTCTGGGGCAACTTCGGCATCTCGCTGTTCGGCCCGGTGACCGGTGCGCTCGTGGCGGCGTACACCGGCTCGCTCTGGCAGGGGCTGCTCGCCGTGGTCGTCGGCTGTGGCATCGGCGCGTTGGTGCTCGGCGGTGCCGCCGTGTTCGGGTCGCACACCGGTGCGCCCGCGATGGCGAGTCTGCGCGGTCTGTTCGGCCGCCGCGGCTCGATCGCGCCGACCGTGCTGAACATCGCGCAGAACGTCGGCTGGGCGACGATGGAGATCATCGTGATCTCGCAGGCCGCGGTCGCGGTCACGAGTGAGCGGTGGCGCTGGGTGTTCGTCGTACTGGCCGGAATCATCGCCACCGCGATGGCGGTCCGTCCGCTCGGCAGCGTGAAGATCCTGCGGAAGTTCATGGTCTGGCTGGTGCTGCTCGCGTCGGTGTACCTGTTCGTGCAGGTGCTCAGCAAGCCGGTGCACGCCCTGCCTCAGGACAGCGTGTTCGGCTTCTGGCCGGCGGTCGACCTGGCCGCTGCCGGTGTCGTGTCGTTCGCACCACTGGCCGCGGACTACACGCGGCACTCGCGGACCAACAAGGCCGCGTTCTCCGGGTCCGCACTCGGCTACGGCCTGGCGGCGATCGGGTACTACGCGCTCGGTGTCGTCGCTGTGGCAACGCTGCAGACCAACAGCGACGACGTGATCACCGCACTGGTCACACTGCCCGCGGGTGCGGTCGCGCTGCTCGTACTGCTGGTGGACGAGGTCGACGAGGCGTACGCGAACGTCTACTCGACCACGCAGTCCGCACACAATCTGATCGGCCACGTCGACCGCCGCTGGATCTCGGTGGCGATCGGCGTGATCGCCACCGGTATCGCGCTGTTCATCGACCTGGGCAACTACACCCAGTTCCTGTACCTGATCGGCTCGGTCTTCATCCCGCTGTTCGCGGTCGCGATCGCGGACTTCTTCGTGGTCAGCAAGATGAAGTGGGACGTCTCCGGTACTGCGAAGTTCCGCTGGCAACCCACCGTCGCGTGGCTGATCGGCTTCGTCGCATACCAGTTGGTGAACCCCGGCACCGTCTCCGGCTGGTCCCCGTTCTGGACGAACGTCCAGCAGGCCCTCTTCAACGACCACCCCGTCCCCACCTGGCTCGGCGCGACGTACACCTCGATCATCGTCTCGATGCTGGCCGCCGTGCTCCTCGGCCGGATCGGCCGCCGGCAGCCTGCCTGAGCAGGACCAGCGCAACCGCCGGGAACAGCAGCACCGACAACAGCCCGGCACAGACGAGAGCGGCGGCGGTGACCGGTGTCATCAGACCGGTTGCCACGCCGATCTGCGTCGCGGTCACGATGAACGGCAGCGACGTCGCCTGCAGCAGCGCGGTCGCCGCCGTCGCGCGAGCTCCGAGAGTTCGCACCGCGAGGTACGCCGGTACTCCGCGAACCGCTAGCAGTGCTAGCAGGAACAGCGGCACGCGCACGAGCGCGGCCGGGTCGTCGAGCAGCCCGCGCAGGTCGAGCCGGAGCCCGCTCGTCACGAAGAACACCGGAATCAGGAACCCGTACCCCAACGCCTCCAGCTTGACCCGGAAGCGTGGATGCGACGTGGCGTCCCGGTCGACCAGCCCGACCACCGCACCGGCCAGGAACGCGCCGAGGATCGTCTCCAACCCGAACTGCTCAGCCAGCGCGACGAACGCGACCAACAGCACCACGGCGGCTCGGACCCGAATCTCCGCGGTGGTGTCCTGTAACCGCAGCAGCACGCCACCGAGTCGCTGCGACCGTCCAGCGGAGGCGACCACCAGACCCGTGACAACCACGAGCAGAGCGAACAGGCCCACCATGACCAGTCGCTCACCCGCGCTGCCACCTTCGGTCGAGAAAACGAGTGACAGCACCAGTACGGCAGCGAAGTCGGCGACCGATGCTGCCGCAATGGTGAACTGCCCGACAACTCCCTCGGCCTTGTCCGCGTCCTTGAGTACCGGCACGACTAGACCCAACGAGGTCGCGGACAACGTGACTGCCAGCAGGAGTGCGCTGTGCACCCAGCCGACTGCGGAAAACCCGAAGCCGACCAGCCCACCCAGCAGCAGCGTCACCAGGTAGCCCAGTACCGCCAGCCGCAACACCTGTCCGCGCAGCCGGTGCACGTCGATCTCCAGGCCGGCCAGGAACAGCAGAAAGCCCAGCCCCAACAGCGAGACGATCTGCAGCGGCAGATCGATGTCGACCAGGCCGAGTCCATGCGGCCCCAGCACGATCCCGGCCACGATTTCCAGCACGACGGCCGGCACCCGGAGGCGCGGAGCGAGCCCGAGCAGCAGCGGTGCGAGCAGCGCGATCAGAGTAACCGCGAACAGGTTGGTGAACTGCACATCCGGCATACGCGTTCAGTGCCGTCGACGCGGCCGGACGTTACGCGGTCAATCGCGCGGGAAGGTGCGGAAGGCGTCCATCAAGCGGTTGCGGGTCTCGTCGGAGAGGTTCCCGGGTTCCACCTGCCCGACCTCGGCGGCCGTCCGACGGATCTGCTCGACGTAGATCTCGCAGCCGTCGCAGAGCGCCAGATGCTCGACGAATCGCTGCTCGGTCGCCGCATCCAACGCGCCGTCGAGATAGGCGGTGACGAGCTCGACCACTTCCGCACACGTCATGACTCAACTCCGGCGGTGGTGAAGTAGCCCTCCAGCCGGCCGCGAACGGCTGCCCGGGCCCGGTGCAGCAGGACTCGCTCGTTGGCCATGGAGATCTCCAGCAACGCGCACACGTCTTCCGCGGCGTGTCCGTCGATGTCTCGCAACGTCAGCACCACCTGCTGCCGGATCGGCAGGCTGTCGATCGCGGCCGCCACCGTCGCCCGGACCTCGTGGGCGAGGACCTCGCTCTCGGTCGTCGGCCAGCGGTCCGGAAACGCACGCCAACCGCCCGGGTACTGCTCGTGGGCGCCGCGGAAGCGCTCCGGATCGACCGTCGGCTCGTGATCCGGGGCCAGGCTGGTCCAAGGCACGGTCCGTTGTTCGCGGGAGGCCCGCTTCCGGGCGATGTTGACGAGGATCCGGTAGACCCAGGTGCGTAGTGAGGAGCGACCCTCGAAGCGCCCGATCCCTTCGAAAACGGCCAGCCAGGTGTCCTGGACGACTTCCTCGGCGCTGGCTGTGGTGGACACGAACGAGCGGGCCAGCCGCAGCATCGACCCCGACCAGCCGTTCAGCAGACACGCGAACGTCTCCTCGTCCCCGGTCCGTAGACCGGCGACGAGTACGTCGTCCGTCGGCACCCCCACCCCCACAGCCCGACGGTACAGCAGCGCGCCGGGAGTCAGCGGTACTCCGGGTTCTCGAAGTCGAACCGGCAGCCGGCGTCCCACTCGGACCGCTGGTTGCCGTGTGCCGGGACCCCACCGGCGTCCTTGAGCATCCGCGCGAAGTGCAGCAGGTTCCAGGTCATGAAGGTCGTGTTCCGGTTGGTGAAGTCGTTGTCCGGGCCGCCCGACTCTTCGTCGAGGTACGACGGACCCGGGCCGGCCTCCCCGATCCACCCGGCGTCGGCCTGCGGCGGGATCGTGTAGCCGAGGTGCTGCAACGAGTAGAGGACGTTCATCGCGCAGTGCTTCACCCCGTCCTCGTTGCCGGTGATCAGGCAGCCGCCGACGCGTCCGTAGTACGCGTACTGTCCGCGCTCGTTGAGGATCGACGAGTTGCCGTACAGGCGCTCGATCACCTGTTTGGTGACCGAGCTGTTGTCGCCCAGCCAGATCGGTCCGGCGATGACCAGGATGTCGGCGGCCATCACCTGCTCCTGGATCGCCGGCCAGTCGTCCTTCGGCCAGCCGTGCTCGGTCATGTCCGGCCAGACGCCGGTTGCGATGTCGTGGTCGATCGCACGGATCACGTCGACCTGGACCCCTTGTTTCTCGAGGATGCGACGGCTGACGTCGATGAGTCCCTCGGTGTTGCTGACGGCTGGCGAGCGCTTCAGGGTGCAGTTGAGGAACAGCGCGCGAAGGTCGTCGTACTCGGTCATTGATGGCTCCTCAGAGAAGTTCGGCGTCCTGCTCGATGCAGAGCAGGGCTGGGCCAGTGGCGGCGAATAGGGTGGTCATCGCGTCCTCCAGATCCTGACGACGGGTGACTCGCAGACCGGTCGCGCCGCAGAGTTCGGCGTACGACGCCCAGTCCGGGTTGTGCAGGGAGGTGTGCCAGACCGGGTAGTCGGCGGCGAGCTGCTCCTTGCTGATCTTGCCGAGCGAGTGGTTGTCGAGCAGCACGTGATTGATCGGGATGCCGTACTTGACCGCGGTCGTGAGCTCCGCGGCGTACTGTCCGAACCCGCCGTCGCCGGTCACCGCGAGGATCGGCCGGCCCGGAGCGGCGGCCCACGCGCCGAGCGCGGCCGGGTAGCCGAAACCGATCGAGCCGAGGTAGCCAGACATCAGCACCGGTTGGCCCTTCGACTCCAGGTACCGGCCGAGCGAGTACGCATGGTTGCCGACGTCAACGGTCACGACGGCGTCCGCGGGCAGATGCCGGGACAGAGCATCGAAGACAGCCGCCGCCGACACGCCCCGGCCGCGGTCGTCGTCGACGCGCCGTCGCTTCGAGTTTGGCGTCGTACAGACCGGTGAGGAGGTTGGTCGACCCAGGTCCGGCGATCGCGAAGCACACCGCGGGGCGGCCTGTCAGCTTGCCGTAGGCGCTTGCCGCGAAGGCTGCCGCGCCTTCGTGCCGGATACCGATGTAGGTGAGCTCGCCGCGGTCCTCGGCCCGACGCATCGCCTCGGCGAACCCGAGGTTGGAGTGCCCGACCATCCCGAACACGTGCGTGACGCCATGCGCGACCAACGTCTCGACGAGGACATCGGCAACCGTCCGGACCGACTCGGCCGGCTCGGGCAATTGCACGTAGACGCCGTCGGCGCGCTCGTCCACCGGGTACGACGGGACACTGTCGGAGAATCCCTCCGGCGGCTGACCCGTTATCGGGTCGTAGTCGTACCCGTGCCACGGGCACCGCAGCAGCCCCTTCTCGATCGAGCCCTCACCGAGCGGGCCGCCCTGGTGCGGGCACTTGTTGTCCAGCGCGCCGAGCCGCGCCCCGCAACGGGCCAGCGCGATACTGCGGCCGTCCACCACCACACTGCGGACCCGGCCGTCCGCCGGTACGTCGACCTCGTCCACCCGATGCCAGTTCGCCGTCATGTAACGTCTCCCACCCCTCGCGACACGGACCGTCTGAATGAACAGTGCCGTCCCGCGGCCCTGCGTTACAGGAGGAGACTGCCGTGATGGATGAACGTTCGCTCGCCGTAACCCGTCGCTCCCTGCACGGCGTCGCCGAACTACTCCTGGCCGGACCGCAGCACCGCGAGGGCGGTGGACTCCGACTACGCGTCGTACCGGGCGGTTTCAGCACCCTAGACGGCACCCGCCGAGTCGAAGGTGAGTTGCTGGTCGCCCCAACGCAAACAGTGCCGCTGGCAGGCACGTACGTCGAGTTGGCGGCCGCGGTGGGCATCGAAGCGTGCCGGCTCGACCACGTGTACTCCGGTGGTCCCAAGATCGCCCCCGAGGAACAACTGGAGATCGACCCCGCCGCAGCCCGTCTGCTCGCAGACGCCTTCACCCGCGGCGACGCCGCCCTCAGAGCCCTCGCGCCGGAGGAGACACCAGTGCTCTGGCCCGAGCACTTCGACGTCGGCATCACCGTCGCCAAGGTCAACTACGGCGTCTCCCCCGGCGACAACTATCTCCCCGAGCCGTATGCCTATATCGGCCCGTGGACGCCGCGCACGGGTGATTTCTGGAACGCCCCCTTCGGTGCCGCCCACCCACTCGCCGAACTACCCGATGTTGTCGACTTCTTCCGAACCGCCCAGTCACACCTGTTGAACGACTGACCGTTACCCAACGCTGAACCTTCTGCCGACCGACTGAAGCGTGTTGTTGTGCGATCGTGGAGCGGTGGATGAGCTTCCGTCGTTGCGTCCTCGGTTGCCGTCGCCGGTGGCGGAGCTTCGCGATGACCGACTGAACGACACGGGTGTCCGTGTCCTGCTGAAACGTGATGACCTCATTCACCCGGAGATCCCGGGCAACAAGTGGCGGAAGTTGAAGTACAACGTCTCGTCGGCGCGCCGGCTTGGTCTCGACACGCTGCTGACGTTCGGAGGTGCCTACTCGAACCACATCCGAGCGACCGCCGCGGTTGGCTACTACGGGGGCTTCAAGACGATCGGTGTGATCCGCGGAGAAGAACATCTGCCGCTCAACCCATCGCTCGCTTACGCCGCGGCCCGCGGCATGCGGCTCACCTACCTCGACCGAACGACCTACCGTGCCAAGACGTCACCTGCTGTGATCAGCGCCTTGCACCGGGAGTTCGGGGATTTCTACCTGCTGCCGGAAGGGGGCAGCAACAAGGAGGCTGTGCTTGGATGCGCTGAAATCCCGGCCGAACTGGTGGAGCCGTTCGATGTCTTGTTCTGCTCCGTAGGCACGGGGGGAACTCTGGCCGGTGTCGCGGCGGGACTGGGCGAGCGTCAATCGGCTGTTGGTGTTCCGGTTCTGAAGGGCGGTGCGTTCTTGGAGGCCGAGATCGTCGAACTGCAGCAGTCCGCCTACGGTTCCCGATCCGGCACGTGGCGGCTCGAATGCCACTACCACTTCGGTGGCTATGCGAAGCGGACAACCGAGTTGGACGCATTTGTCGAGGAGTTCGACAAGAAGCACGGGTTGCTGCTGGATTGGGTTTACGAGGCGAAGATGATGTATGCGCTGTTCGACCTAGTGGGTCGCGGGACCTTCGCACCGGGTACGACGATCGTCGCTTTGATCAGTGGATCGGGTGAGGTCCCAGAAGAGCTCAGTCGTTGAACCAGTCGAGGTGCCAATCACCGGCGTTCACCTTGAACTGCTTGCCGAAGCCGAGCCACCGACCGGTCATCGAGCGCCAGTGCGGACTGACAACGAGCTGTATGGCTCCGTGATAGACCGCGCCGCGGTAGTACCCGGCAGGTGAGGTTCGTTCGGTCCAGGTGCCGGTGGCGATCGCTCCCCGGAGTGACAGGTCCAGAGCGAGCCTGGACTGCTGATCGTCGCGATCACTGGTACCGACGATCCGGCCGCCGGCGTGGCGCAGCCTGATGATGTGCTCGCCGTGCAGTTCCTCGCCGCGGCCCGACGAGTAGTACGTATACGAGGAACGCCACAGGCCAGTCAGGTTCCCGCCGGCCGTTTGGGCGGAGTCGATCTCGCGGAAGTCCGCCAGATCGACAACGAGGTCTGCAACCGAGCATTGGTACAGCTGCGCCAGTCTGGACAGGACATCCAACGACGGTGCGTACCCAGTCGCGGCCGGCCATTGCTCCCAGTACGAGAAGTTCTTGAAGGTCTTCGGGTCGTCCGGCCATCGCCGGTTCCACTGCTCGGCTGCTTCGCGCTGGCTCCAGCTGTGAGCCAGACGGAAGGCGACGCGCCGATTGACGGCGTATCCGTCGGCGAATGTCTCAGCGATCTCGACCCAGGTGGATCCCTGCCCGCGCAGGTCCGACGCCCACTGTCTGCGCGCCTGCCGCAGGCTCGGTCCGCCACTGGACCTGACCACCGGATCGACACTCACAGTACCCATGATGCCACGAAACGTCCCCGTTAGACGGGGAGGAATGATCGAAAGGATCACTGGTCGTCGCGGTGGTTCGGATCGGGGTCGAGCGACAGGCTTGTAGGTAGGTCAGGGCGGTGGGTGAGCCCCGAGTGCACAGGCGGGTGCGTGATTCGCCTGCTGGCTTCGCGGCGAGCGTCAACTCGACGGCGACCCGATAGACCCAGAGCCATCCCACTTGTGGGCGGTTCGCCCCTGGCTGGGCGCTCAACTCGTCGAAGAGCACGTCGCGCCACGTGGGTTGGCCGAGGATCGCGCCGACTCGATCCGTGAGCGCATCGACGGCCTGCCCGGACGCAGGCTCACCTGTGAGCCAGTGCTCGCAGCCGAACACATCGATCCGTAGGAGGAAACTGAATGACAGCCGTGCCGCTTCGCCCGTGGGGTGTACGCCGTGCCGTCGAGTCCGATCTGCTGTCAGATGGCCATGCGCTGTCCCTGACCGCCGTGACTATCGATCCACTGACGCAGCTCGGGATCTATCGCGACCCGAGCGGTCAGATTGTGCAGGCTGGGCCTCCGAAGCACGGGACGCAGCGGGCGCAGTTCAAGAGTCTGCCGACGGGTACCGGCGACGGCTCCAGACCCGGCAACCCCGATGACACCAAGGTCGTTGAGTACGTCCCCGACTGATGAGCGTCGATGGACCGGTCCTCGTCCTGACCTGCGCCGACGATCCGACGTCGGACGTGGTCGTGAACGAGCTCAATCATCGCGGCGTACCTGTGTTCCGTTGCGATCCGGCCGATTGTTGGCAGGCAGGCTGCAGGTGTCGGCCCAGTTCGGCCTCGGCGCCGTACAGCACCTGCTGCAGACCGAAGCGGGAACCGTGAATCTCGGCGACGTGCGATCGGTGTACTACCGGCGCCCGTCGACGTACTCGCCGCCATCAGAGATGAGCGAACAGGACGGAGAGTTCGCGAAGGAGCAGGCGAAGCACGGTATGGCAGGCATCATCGCGGCGGTGCGGGGCAGATGGATCAATCACATCTGGCGGATGCTGGAGGCCGAGTTCAAGGCGACACAACTGGCCGCCGCACAGCAGACAGGTTTCGTGGTCCCGCCGACGATCATCACCAACCGTGTCGACGACGTACGCGCGTTCGCCAAGGAGCACGGATCGATCGTCTACAAGCCATTGCAGAACACTGATCTCGTGGGACCCGACGGAAGGGCCGCTTCGATCTGGGTCGATGAGGTCGATCCCTCCGATCTCAACGACGATGTGGGCTCGACCTTGCACCTGTTCCAACAGCGGCTGGACAAGACTGCCGACGTACGAACGACTGTCATCGGCAACCGGACATTCAGCGTCCGTATCGAATCGCCGTACCTTGACTGGCGCCGCGACTACGAGCAGGTCCACTACACGGTGATCGACACACCGAACCACATCGTGCTGCGATGCCGGCAGTACCTCGACCGGCTCGGACTGCTGTTCGGCGCGTTCGACTTCGGGATCGCGAACGACGGCTCGTGGGTCTGGTACGAATGCAACACCGCAGGACAGTGGCACTGGCTCGAACTCGAAACCGGGCTGCCGATGACAGCCGCCCTCGCGGATCTTCTGGAGATCACCCGATGACCAACAGAAATGAGCAGCTGCCGTGGCACCCCCTCGCCGATGAACTCGTTGCTTCCATCAAGCAAAAGGGACATCTCAGCGACCCACGTCTCCGAGCCGCGTTCGCCGAGACTCCACGACACCACTTCGTGCCCGAGTACCTGCGACTGGACATCGGTCCCTCCGGCGCGACCCACATCGACGGCACAGTCGACCGATCGACCCCGCAGTACCTGACCGCCGTCTACACCGATCAGGCGTTGATGACGCAGACCAAACCCGTTCGGGGACAGCCCGACAGCTTCGTGTGGAGTTCGTCTTCTTCGATGCCGTCGGTGATGGCCGACATGATCGAGGAACTTCAGATCCGTCCAGGTATGACCGTGCTCGAAAGCGGCACAGGCACCGGTTACAACGCAGCGATCCTCTGCCATCTGCTCGGCGAGAGAGCTGTGACCACGATCGAGATCGACCCCGACCTCCGGAAGACAGCACTCGAACGGCTCGTCGACCTCGGATACCACCCGTCGACCACACCACAGGTTCGCAGCTACGACCGAATCCTCGCGACGCACGCCGTCGACAACATCCCGCCCGAATGGATCAAGTTGGGCAAGCCCGGCGCCGTGATCCTCGCCGACCTGCGGCCACCCGCCAACAGCCAGGTCGGTGCGTGGGCAAAGGTCACGATCGATGAAGACGGTCGCGGCGCGAGAGGCCGGCTGATGCCTCCACGCGGCTACTTCATGAGCGCCCGGAAGGTACCCGAGTTCGCCGACGACGGCCAGCAATTGCCCGAGCTGACCCTAGAGGAACACCAACGGCGGGCGGAGATGATCGAGACGCGAGACGTCCTTGTTCAGCCGGAGATCCTCGACGACCAGGCGTTCGCGTTGTATTGCTGGCGCCGCAACCTCGACATTTGGTCGTGGTACCAGAACGGTGAGGTCAGTCTGAGTACAGCCGACGGAGCGTGGGCTCAGGTGCGAGGAACCGCTGTCAGCGTGATCGGCGACCGGGATCTCTGGGCCGAGGTGGAGCACACCCACCGCGACTGGCAAGCCGCCGGACAGCCACCCGTCACTGAATGGACCGTCCGAGTCACCCCCGAGGGGTCCACCGAGATCGAACTTCCTGGGTGATCGCGGCTACTTTGTGCACCAGATCTGTATGGCGCGGCCTCCGGTGTGCGGATCTGGTGCACAAAGTTGACACGCGCAGGCTCCGGGCCGGGCACGCCGCCCGCTGGACAACTGACCCATCGAGACCGGGATACTGGCGGGCATGCTGAACTCCGCATTGCGTAGTCGGGCCGAGTATGCGGAACTCGGTGCCGACGGACTGGCCGCGCGTACGTCGCCCGAGCGGGACGCGTTGATCGTCAAGGCGGTGGAGGAGCTGCTGGAGGGCCGTGAGTCCGTGCTCGACCTGTGCTGCGGGTACGGGCGGGTGGCGCTGCCGCTGCGCCGTGCCGGCAAGGTCGTGCGCGGGCTGGACATCTCGCCGAACCTGCTCGAGGCCGCTCGCGCCCGGGCCGCGGAGGAGAACCTCGCGATCGACTGGGCGATCGGCTCGATGACCGATCTGCCGTACAAGTGGGACTCGTTCGACGCGGTGATCTGCCTGTGGACGGCGTTCCACGAGCTGTTCGCGGAGGACGAGCAGATCTCCACGATCTGCGAGATCTCCCGGGTGCTGAAGCCGGGCGGGATCGCGATCATCGAAGGCCCGGTCTGGGGACCGGCGACTGCGGCCGAGATCGCCAACGGGATGCGGCAGGGACCGGAGCACCGGATCGTCACCACCGAGCACGACGACGACCGCAGCAGCGTGCACTTCATCCACGACGAGATCAGCTACGGCCGCCTCTGCGCCGCGGCCGGCATCACGGACTACAAGGTCTACAAACGCGACTGGGGTGGCCGCCGCCGACTCATCCTCGAGATCCACCAGCCCACAACTTCCTGACATGTCAACAGGAGCAGATCCCCACTCCACATTGGGGATCTGCTCCTTATTTCAGCGAGTGTAAATCCATTCCCGGCAATTCCGGAAAACTCAGCTTTTTGCTTCGAGATTCAGCAAGAATCGTTTTGCGTCGAGCCCGCCGGCGTACCCGGTGAGCGCGCCGTTCGCGCCGACGACCCGGTGGCAGGGCAGTACGACGCAGACCGGGTTCGCGCCCAGCGCCGTACCGACCGCGCGCGCCGCCTTGGGCTTGTCGATGTCGGCGGCAACGGTTCCGTACGTCGTCGTGGCGCCATACCTGGTGTGTGCCGGCAGATCGTTCAGCACGAGCCGCTGGAACGGCGTCGCCAGCGCGAGGTCCACCTCCAGGTCGAAGGCGTGACGGCTGCCGGACAGGTATTCGTCGAGTTGCCGTCGTACGTCGTCCAGCGGCCGAGGCTGCCGTAATACCCGCGGGGACACGGCCCGGGCGAGCCGCGCGGTCATGGTCTCCTCGTCGCCGAACGAGCTGGCGACGACCCGGCCGTTCGCGATGGCGAGCAGGAGAGTCCCGATCGGGGTGTCGTGCAGTGTGTAGGCGACGTCGGCGTCGGGCAGGACAGGTGGCTTCAGGTCAGCGGTGTCGAGCCGGGTCAGCCGGCTCTCGAGGTCAGTCATCGTGTACTCCGAGTTTCGTGCGCAGGGTCGCCAGCGCGTCGCTGACGAGCCGGCGCGACGCGGCGGGCGTGGTATCCAGAGCGGCGGCCACGCCGTGGTGGTCCAGGTCGCCGACGTACTTGAGCGTGATCGCGAAGCGTTGCCGCTCCGGGAGTTCGTTGACCGCCCGCCACAGGTCGGGATCCGGCCAGGCCGCGGCCTCCGGTCCGTCGACCGCGACCGGCGGCGCCTCGTCCAGCGGGCGCTGCGGTTTCCGTGCCCGGTGTACGTCGGTCGCGCACCGGGCGGTGATGGTGAGGAGCCAGCTGCGAAGGTTCTTCGCCGAGGTCAGCTCCGGGTACGCCGCATACGCCTTCTCCCAGGCGCGTTGCGCGACGTCGTCGCCGTCCTGACCGGCCATCGCCCGCGCCAGCCTGGCGACGTCTCGCCAGTGCGCGTCGATCAATGCCTGGAACGGCGGCAACCCGACCTTCTCCCGAGTCATCACGTAAGTAGAACGCACGGCGCCGGTCGGGTGTGAGTCCGGATCCCGAGATTGTCTAGTTAGCCGATAGACATTGATGCGAAGATAGCTGACATGACGACGACACTCCTCACCCGCCGTCGCGTCATCGACCTGCTGCGGACGGCGAGCGCCACCTGTCGGTGACCCGTTCTCTTGCTGCCGTCCGCATGAGGCCTGTCTGATCACGCCTCACTTCATCTGTGGTCCCTGCCCCGTTCCGAGGGAGAGACATGTCTGTACCTGCCCTGAACCGTCCTGCCCTGGCCGTAGTACCTGACCGTTCCGAAGAACGGATCGTGGACGCCGACGTCTACCGCTCCGTGTTCCGTCGCCACGCCGCCGGCGTCGTGGTGATCACCGCGGACTCCGGGCACGGCCCTGTCGGCTTCACCGCGACCTCGCTGGTCTCGATCAGCCTGCTGCCGCCGCTGGTCTCGTTCGCGATCGCGACCAGCGCGTCCAGCTGGCCGACCGTGAGTACGGCGAGCAGCGTCGTGATCAACTTCCTGTCCGCCGACCAGCACGCGATCGCCGGTCGCTTCGCCACCAGCGGGATCGACCGGTTCGCCGAACCGACCCGCTGGTCGCGACTGGCCTCCGGCGAGCCCGCGCTCGACGACGCCCCGAGCTTCCTCCGCGCGCAGATCGCGCACCGTTTCGCCGTCGGCGACCACTACCTGGTCGTCGCCCGCCTCGCCACCCACACCGAACGTCGTGAGCACGAGCCGCTGCTCTACCACGACGGCCGCTACGCGAAAGCCCACCATGTCTAGAAAACGCCTCTACTCCGCCCTCGCCCTGCTCGCGCTCGTCACCGGCTGCAGCGGCAACGCGGCCGCCGACGGCGCCGCCAAGCTCTCGCTGGACGCTCCGCTCCCGACCTCTGTCCCCGACGGCACGAAGATCGTCGTCGGCGATCCCGCCACCGAGGTCGCGCTCAAGCTGTCCGGTCAGCTCGACAAGGTCTCGAAGTTCGTCCAGTTCGCCAACCTGAGCGGCGGTCCGCAGACCACCGAGGCGTTCCGGGCGCACGCGCTCGACCTCGGCTCGGTCGCCGAGATCCCGCCGATCCACGCGACCTGGACCGGCCTGCAGGTGAAGATCGTCGCCTCCAAGTTCCGCAAGGACCCGCTGAACCACCCGATCTACCAGCTGGGCATCGCGCCGGGCGTCTCGGTCAAGACGCTGGGCGACCTGCGCGGCAAGAAGATCGCGTACAGCCCCGGTCAGGCACAAGGCGCGCTGGTCCTCAAGGTGCTGCAGAAGGCCGGCCTGACGAAGGAGGACGTGAAGCTGGTCGAGCTGCCGAGCACGGGTGACGTGTACTCGAACGCGCTGTCCGGCAAGCAGGTCGACGTCGCCCCGATCGGCGGCGTACAGATCAAGCGCTACCTGGCGAAGTACGGCAAGGACGGGGCCAGCACGATCGCCCACGGCCTGCGTGACGACGCCGGCCACCTTTACGGCCCGGTCGAGTCCCTCGAGGACCCGGCGAAAGCCGCCGCGATCCGTGCGTACGTCGCTGCGTGGGGTATCGCGCAGGACTGGATCGACAAGCACCCGAAGGAATGGATCCAGGGGTACTACGTGAAGGACCAGGGCCTGACCGAGGCCGACGGGCAGTGGCTCGTCGACAACGCCGGGCACCCGGACATCAGCGCCGACTGGAGCGACGCGATCGAGCGTCAGCAGCAGACCATCGAGCTGCTCGCCAAGGAGACCGGCAACAAGGTGATCCAGGCCAAGGACCTGTACGACCTGCGGTTCCAGACCGTCGCCGCGGACGCGATCAAGGGAGGCGCCAAATGAGTGCGACCACACTGCCCGGCTTGCGGCCGCGCACCGCCTCGACGCCCGTCGTACGGCGCCGGCGTCTCGGACCCGGCAAGCCGATCAGGTTCGGGGCCGCGACCGGGCCGGTGCTGCTGCTGGTGATCTGGAGCATCGGATCCGCCACTGATTGGATCGACCAACGAGTACTGTCCGCGCCGTGGACCGTGGTGACCACGGCCGGCGACCTGATCGCCGACGGCCGCCTGCAGTCGAACTTGTGGACGTCCGCGCAGCGGGCCCTGATCGGTCTCGCGTTCGGCATCGTGCTGGGCGTGGTCCTCGCGCTGATCTCCGGCCTGTCCCGGCTCGGTGAGGCGGTCCTCGACGGGCCGATCCAGATCAAGCGCGCGATCCCGTCGCTGGCGCTGCTGCCGCTGCTGATCCTCTGGCTCGGTATCGGCGAGTCGATGAAGATCGTCACCATCCTGCTCGGGGTGTTCGTGCCGATCTACATCCACACCCACAACGGCCTACGCACCATCGACAGCCGGTACGTCGAACTCGCGCAGACCGTCGGACTGTCGCAGTGGGAGTTCGTCCGGCGCGTCGTCCTGCCGGGCGCACTGCCCGGGTTCCTGCTCGGGCTGCGGTTCGCCGTCACCGGCGCGTGGTTGTCGCTGGTCGTCGTCGAGCAGATCAACTCCACCAGCGGCATCGGCTACATGATGGAACTTGCCCGCACGTACGGGCAGACCGACATCATCATCGTCGGCCTGGTCGTCTACGGCATCCTCGGCCTGCTGTCCGACGCGGTCGTCCGCCTGATCCAGAGGAGGGCCCTGTCATGGCGACGAACGTTGGCCTCGTAACCGTTCAAGTCCGCGACCTGGTACGCCGGTACGACGACCGCGCCGTGCTGGACGGACTGGACCTGGACATCGAACCCGGTGAGTTCGTCGCCCTGCTTGGCAAGAGCGGATCCGGCAAGAGCACGTTGCTGCGGGCCCTGGCCGGTCTGGATCACGACGTCGACGGATCCGGTGAGCTCGCCGTACCGGAGAACGTCTCGGTCGTCTTCCAGGACTCCAGGTTGTTGCCCTGGGCAAGAGTGCTGGAGAATGTCGTGCTCGGCCTGGGCGGTGCGGACGAGCGCGGGCGGAAGAGCCTCGAAGAGGTCGGGCTGGCCGGCCGCGAGAAGGCGTGGCCGAACGAGTTGTCCGGTGGTGAGCAGCAGCGGGTCGCGTTGGCGCGGTCGCTGGTGCGGGAGCCGGAGCTGTTGCTCGCCGACGAGCCGTTCGGTGCGTTGGACGCGCTGACCCGGTTGAAGATGCACGTCCTGCTGCGGAAGTTGTGCGCGGCGCACCAACCCGCCGTACTGCTGGTGACGCACGACGTCGACGAGGCGATCGTGCTGGCCGATCGGGTGATCGTGCTCGACGCGGGCCGGATCGTCGCCGAGGAGACCATCACGTTACCGGCGCCGCGGAGTGCGGCCGATCCAGGATTCGCCGCGGTTCGTTCGCGGCTTCTCGACGCTCTAGGAGTTTCGGTATGAGTAGGCAGCTGCACCTGAACGCGTTCCTGATGAGCACCGGGCACCACGAGGCGTCCTGGCGGCTGCCGGAGAGCGATCCGTTCGCGAACACCTCGGTGGCCCACTACCAGGCCTTGGCGCAGTTGGCCGAGCGCGGCAAGTTCGACTCGATCTTCTTCGCGGACTCGCCGGTGCTGTTCGGCGACGTCGGGCGACGTCCGGCCGGTTCGCTGGAGCCGACCGTGCTGCTCACCGCGATCGCGGCGGCCACGTCCCGGATCGGGCTGATCGCCACGGCGTCCACGACGTACAACGAGCCGTTCAACCTGGCACGGCGGTTCGCCAGCGTGGACCACGTGAGCGGTGGGCGTGCGGGCTGGAACGTGGTGACCACGGCTGGTCCGGAGGCGGCCCGCAACTTCAATCTGGCCGATCAGCCCGCGCATGCGGAGCGGTACGCGCGCGCAGCGGAGTTCCTCGAGGTCGCGTACAAGCTCTGGGACTCCTGGCAGGACGACGCCGCGATCGCGGACAAGGCCGAAGGCGTTTGGGCGGTCCAGGAGCGGGTGCAGCCGATCGATCACGTCGGCCGGCACTTCCAGGTCCGCGGGCCGCTGAACCTGCCGCGATCGCCGCAGGGGCATCCGCTGATCGTCCAGGCCGGGTCGTCCGAGGACGGCAAGGGACTGGCGGCAAGGTACGCCGAGGCGGTCTTCACCGCGCAGCAGACCCTGGAGGACGCCCAGGACTTCTACCGGGACCTGAAGGCGCGTACGGCGGCGCTCGGGCGGGATCCGGAGACGATCAAGATCCTGCCGGGGATCGTGCCCGTCATCGGATCCACGGTCGAGGAGGCCCAGCGCTTGGAGCGGCAGCTGGACGAGCTGATCCGGCCGGAGTACGCGCGGTTGCAGCTCGCGAAGACGCTGCGGGTATCGCCGGAGGACCTCCCCTTCGACCAGCAGCTCCCGGCGGATCTGCCCGACGAGGACGAGATCGAGGGCGCGAAGAGCCGGTACACGCTGATCGTGACGCTCGCCCGGCGCGAGAACCTGACCGTCCGCCAGTTGATCGGCCGGCTCGGCGGCGGGCGCGGGCACCGCACGTTCTCGGGTACGCCGGAGCAGGTCGCGGACGCGATCCAGCACTGGTTCGAGGCCGGTGCGGCCGACGGCTTCAACGTGATGCCGCCGGTGCTCCCGTCCGGCCTCACGACGTTCGTGGACGAGGTGATCCCGATCCTGCAGGCGCGCGGCCTGTTCCGGACCGAGTACACCGGTACGACGCTACGCGACCATTACGGCCTGGCACGCCCCGCCGGCCGCACTCCTCAGCTGCAGGAGGCGACCGCCTGAGGTTGTTGAGGATCCCGTCAGGTGGCGGGATCCTCAATCTCGCACGAGCATGTGAAAGAGTTTCCTTTCATGGGGAAGCTCCCACGGGTGGTTGCGCACCGCGGTGCCAGCGACGTAAATCCCGAACACACGCTGGCGGCGTACCAACGAGCGATCGATGTCGGGGCGGACGGGCTCGAGTGCGACGTCCGGCTGACCGCCGACGGCCACCTGGTCTGCGTCCACGACCGCCGGATCGACCGCACCTCGAACGGCCGTGGCGTGCTGTCCACGATGAGCCTCGACGAGCTGGAGAAGTACGACTGGGGCTCGTGGAAGCGTCCGTGGGCCGAGCTCGACGACGAGGCCGAACTGCCGGGTCTCGACGTACGCAAGGTGCTCACGCTCGACACGCTCCTCGCGACCGTGCGTGACGCGGGCCGGCCGGTCGAGCTGGCGATCGAGACCAAGCACCCGACCCGGTACGCCGGGCTGGTCGAGCGGCGCCTGATCGAGGCCCTCGACCGCTTCGGCTGGGCGCACCCGAAGGTCGGAACGGAGTCGCCGGCCCGGGTGATGAGCTTCTCCTGGCTCTCCCTGCGCCGGCTGCGGACCGCGGCGCCCGGCCTGCGCACCGTCCTGCTGATGGACCGCGTCCCCCTGCGCTTCCGCGACGGCTCGCTACCGACCGGTGTTTCGTACGCCGGACCGAGCCTGGAGATCGTGTCCGCGCACCCGGAGTACGTCGATCGCGCGCACAAGCACGGACATCAGGTCCACGTTTGGACCGTGAACGCCGAGAACGACATCCGGCACTGCCGCGAGATCGGCGTCGACGCCGTGATCAGCGACCGCCCGGACGTCGCGTTACAGGTCCTCGCGGAGGGCGCGGAACAGGCAGGACGCCGTACCTGACCGTGTAAATGCCGCGACTCCGTCGCGGCGGGTCATGGGCTGTAACTCCCGTCCTTCCCTCGTCGCTCCGGTCGCTGCGCTCCCTCCGCTCCTCAGTCCAGGACGGGAGGCCCATGACCTGCGGGTTTGTGACACGTCGGAACGAATTTGAGTGGGTTGTGTCACGCCGGTCTGGATACGTAACGAGGCGAATGCGGGCGGTTATTGCAACGTTCAATACCGTCGATTTCATCACGGTTTCCCCGTGTTTAGGCGTGATCTTCGCTCGGCTGTGTAACGGAATATCCGCTGGTGTTTTCCGGGCCGGAATCGTGGGGAGAAGTCCTGGTGGCTGAACCCATCACTGAGGAGACCCTGCTTGTCCTCTGCGACCCTGCCCGCCGACGTGAGCGTTGTGGACGTCGTACTGCCGCACGAAGTGTCCGCGGTAGCGGACGCCCGACGCCGTCTGGCCGCCTACCTGAAGCGCTACCGGATCACCGCCGCCGCCTGTGACGACGCGCAACTGGTGCTCTCGGAGTTGCTCTCCAACGCGATCCGGTACGCGCCTCCGCTGCCGGCGGGTGAGGTGCGGGCCGCGTGGTGGATCGACCGGGCCGGGATCCATGTCGAGGTGACCGACGGGCGCGGGGACACCGAGCCGCAGCGGATCACCGACCCGCACCCGGAGTCGGTCGGCGGCCGCGGCCTGGCCATCGTCGACGTCCTCACCTCCAGCTGGGGCGTTCGCACCGCCGCCCGCCACCGCACGGTCCACGCGATCGTGCCGAGCTAGTTCGCCCTGGACCACCCCCGGCTGCAAGACTGCGGGGTTATGGGAAAGAAGTCGCGGCAGCGCGCGAAGAACACGACGACGACCGTCACGCTCGACCCGGCCGATCTGGTCGACGTCGGGCCGCGGGAACCCTGCCCGTGCGGTTCGGGCAAGCGGTTCAAGCAGTGCCACGGTAAGGACCTGGCGCAGGCCGCCGACACCTTCGTGGTGCGGCCGTTCGAAGGGCTGCCGTCGGAGTGCGACCTGATCGCGTTCCGCGAGATCGTGCCGTCGGGCACGGTGCAGGTCGAACTCACCGGTGAGAACGCCGGAACGGTCGTCAACCTGGTCACCTTGCTGCCGATGGCGATGCCGGGCCTGGTGCGCGACGACGAGACGATCTGGATCGGCATGCAGACGCACGCCTCGTCCGGCGACCCGAGCCGCGACCTCGGCCACGCGATCACCGCCGCGCTGAAGACCGACCCGGGCAACCCGATCCAGGTCGGCGACCTGATGAAGGACGGACCGCGGCTGCAGGACCTGATCGACACCAGCAAGCCGATCGAGATCAAGGTCCACGAAGGCTTCGACTACTGGGTCGGTGAGAACGTCGAGGACCCGACCGGTGAGGTCGCGGCCGGCCTGGAGCGTGCGAACGCAGCGGCTGCTCCGACGGTTCGGCTGGAGTCGGTCGAGGCGGCGTACTGGACGAAGATCGGCGACCGCATCTACCTGCGGTGGGTCATGCCGCACACCGAGGACACGCTGCTCGACGCGCTCGCCCGGCTGCACGCCGCCGGTGGATCCGCGCTCATCGACGGCAGCCGCCTGATCGGCTCGTTCCGCGCCCTGGGCGTCCTCGCGCCGGTCTGGGAGCTACCCGCCGGCACCGAGGCCGCCGACGTCGAGAAGCCCGCGGCAGACTTCGCCACCGCTCTCGAGAAGGCGCTCGCCACCGAGGCCCCGCTGACCACCGAAGAGCGCGCCGCCCGCGCCGGCCTCGCCAGCCGCCAGCTCACCATCCGCTGAACAGCAGAACGCCCGGCTGAATCCTCAGCCGGGCGCTTCTGTTCACTCAGAATGGTCTAGGCCATGATCGTTCAAAAATGGCCGAGAACGTGGACGGCCCAAGTCCTGCTGACGGGGGAGCAACAGGGCCTGGGCCTAGGCATGAAGAGTACTCAGGCCGGGGGCTCCGCACAAGCCCCGATTTCACTCCGCGTGTCGTAGGCCTTACGGGGCTGCGGGCGCCCGCAGGACCGGGCACGACATGCACCGCGGACCGCCCCGCCCGGAGCCGAGCTCGGAGCCGGAGATCCGGATGACCTCGATCCCGGACTCCTCCAGGCGCGCATTGGTCTCGACGGTCCGCTCGTACGCGATGCACACCCGCGGCGCCAGAGCCAAGGTGTTGTTCCCGTCGTCCCACTGCTCCCGCTCGGCCGTCACCGGGTCCAGGCCGGTGTCGATCCGCCGCAGCGTGTCGATCCCGAGCGCCTTCGCCGCCGCGACCAGGAACGGCTCGGGCTCCGCGACGTGGAGCTGGTCGCCGTCGGTCGTGACCGCGAGCGCCCGCATCTCCTCAGCCATGTTCGGGTACATCAGCACGGCATCGGTGTCGACCATCGTGCACACGGTGTCCAGGTGCATGGTGGCCCGCTGCTGAGCGATCGGTACGGCGAGAACGGTGTGCGCGAGCCCCTTCGCGAAGACTCGCCGCGCCAGCCGCTCCACACCGGCCGGTGTGGTCCGCTCCCCGACCCCGACCGCGAGTACGCCGGGACCGAGCGCGAGCACGTCGCCGCCCTCGACATGCTCGAGTTGGTGGTCGTACACCTTGTCGGCGCCCGCGAACCGCGGGTGGAACGTGTAGATCAGCTCGGTCAGCTGCGTCTCGCGCATCCGGGCCGGCATCGCCAGCGAGGTGACCGCGACCGAGTCCCGGATCCAGACGCTCGAGTCGCGGGTGAACAGCAGGTTCGGCAAGGGGTCGATCAGGAAGTCCTCGTGCGCCAGCAGCGACGTGACCAACCCGCCCGCGTGCACCTCGTCGTTGCGTACGCCGGCCATCAGCGCCTCGGCCAGCGCAGCCGCATCCAGATCGCCGAGCGACGCCCGCAGATAGTCGCGGAGGGTGTCACCCAGGCGCAGGTCTTCCGTCGCGCCGGCGACCGCCTGTGCCCGGGCCTCGGGGTTGGTGAGCGACTCCGTCAGCAGCTCGCCGAGATACAGCACCTCGACGTCGCGGTCGCGGAGCGCCTGGGCGAACGCGTCGTGCTCGTCCTGCGCCCGGCCGACCCAGGGGATGCCGTCGAACAGCAGCTTGTCGTTGTTGCGCGGGGTGAGCCGCCGGAGCTCGTTGCCCGGCCGGTGCAGCATCACCGTCCGCAGCGGACCGACCTCACTGTCGACGCCGTACGCCGTACTGCCCTGTCGCGTCTCGGTCATCCGTCCGCCCTTCGCTTGGCCGTGCCCACCACGCTACGACAACCTGATCAATCTGTCTGATTGTCCGACAATATGCGTCCGATGGCCAATCGGGGTCAGGCGCGGACCCGGTCGTAGAGCAGGCAGAGCGCGCCGGACTCGGTCGGGGTCGAGTCGGTCAGCTTCCACGACGTGGCCGGCAGGCCGTCCTCGAACAGCCGGGCCCCGCCGCCGACCACCTCGGGGTCGAGGGTGATGCTCAGCCGGTCGATCTCGTCGGCCGCCAGTAGCGCCCGGATCACGCTCGAGCTGGCCAGCACGATGATGTCGCCGCCCTCCTGGTCACGCAGCTGCTTGACCACGTCCGCGGGCTCGCCGTCGGCGATCCGGGAGTTCTGCCACGGCGCCTCGGTCAACGTTGTCGAGAACACCACCTTCTCGGTCTCGTTCAGCCAGCGGGAGAAGGCCCGGTCCTGCGGCGACGCGTTCTCGTCGTCGGCCACCGCCGGCCAGAAGCCGCCGAAGCCTTCGTAGTTCTTCCGGCCGAGCAGTGCCGTGGTGGCCGGCCCGGTCACCCGGATCATGTGGTCCCGGGCACCCTCGGTGATCGCGTGCGGGACGATCCAGCTCATGTCGTAGTCGCCACCGGCGCCGTTCACCCGTCCGTCGAGCGAGAGCGAGATGTTGGCGGTCACTGTGCGGGTCATTTCTTTACCTCTTCCAGTTCGTTTCTTCCTGACACCGAAATCCTGCCGCCGCTGCGACCCGGGAACATCTGCCACCTGGCCGATATCGATCGTCCCCTGGCCGACCGTCGTACGAAAGGACGAGAAATCCGCGGGCGGCGGCTGCTGACGAGGTCGATCGGCTGGAGAGGAACTAGGCTGCGGTGCTGTGCCCGATGAAGACCTGTCTCACGAACCGTTCGAGCGTGCCGTCGCCTGCGTGATCCCGGCGAAGGACGAGGCCGACCGGATCGCGGCGACCGTCGACGCGGTGCACAAGATCATCGGCGTCGACCTGGTCGTGGTCGTCGACGACGGCTCTACGGACGGTACGACGGAAGCGGCCGAGCGGGCCGGTGCGGTCGTCGTACGGCACGAGCGCAACCGTGGGAAGGCCGCCGCGATGGAGACCGGCGCGGCCGCCGTCGCGGAGCGGGACGGTGCGCGGCCGCGGCACCTGCTGTTCCTCGATGCTGACCTGACCGACACCGCGTCCGGAGCGGGTCCGCTGATCGAGCCGGTGCAGACCGGCCGTGCGGACATGACCATCGGGACGTTGCCGGCGCAGGTCCGGGCCGACGGGTCGAAGGCCGGCGGGCACGGGTTCGTGGTCCGGCTGGCGCGGGCCGGGATCCAGGAGGCGACCGGCTGGGCGCCCGAGCAGCCGTTGTCCGGGCAGCGCTGCCTCACCCGGGCCGCGTTCGATTCCGCCGTACCGCTGGCCGCCGGGTTCGGGGTCGAGACCGCGCTGACGATCGACCTCGGCCGGAAGGGTTTCCGGATCGTGGAGGTGCCGATCGAGGTCCGGCACCGCGCGACCGGGACGGACCTGCGCGGCCAGTTGCACCGCGCGAAGCAGTACCTGCACGTCCGGCGTGCCCTCGCCGCTCGCAGTGCGCTGCCCGCGGACGGTGGTGGGCCGTCGCTGCGCAGTCTGTTCCCGCGGAGACTGCGCAATGAGCACTGAGCTGAGCATTGAGCTGGGCCAGAAGTACGGCCGCCGGGCTGTCGCTCTCTACCTGGCCTGCACGGCGCTGATCGTCGCGGTCGGCCTACTCGGTCCGTCGGTGGTCGTGCTGACGCTGACGAACAGGCACGCGTGGCTCCCGTCGTACTGGTTCGACACCAAGCCGAACGACTGGCTGGTGTCGGTGATGATCTACGTCGCGATCGCGCTCGGCGGTTACGGCGTTTACCTTGCCACCAAGGCGTTGAAGCACGGCTGGGCGCCGCGTGTCGACCGGTTGATTGCCTTGGGCATCGGTACGACGGCGGCGATCACGCTGGTGCCGCCGATGGCCTCGGGCGACGTGCTGATCTACGCGGCGTACGGGCGGATCATGGCGCTCGGCGGCGACCCGTACACGGCCTCGCCGGCGGACACCATCCGGCTCGGGTACGACCCGGTGATCGCCGCGACCGAGCGCCCGTGGCAGGGCGCGCGCAGCGTGTACGGGCCGATCGCGACCTGGATCCAGTGGCTGTCCTCGCTGATCGGCGGCGACTCCGCGCAGCTCACCGTGTGGATGCTGCAACTGTCGGTCGCGATCAGCTTGGTCGTCACCGGGCTGCTGCTGGTCAAGCTGGTCGGCAAGGACCTGCCGGCCAAGCGGCGCGTGATCATGCTCAGCCTCGCCAACCCGCTGCTGCTGTGGTCGGTGCTGGCCGGTGCGCACAACGACGCGATCGCGGTGATGTTCGCGGTGATCGCGCTGGTGTTGTTCCGGCGGCACGTGTTCCTGGCCGGCATCCTGATCGGCGTCGCGGGGTGCACCAAGCTGTCGATCGGCCTGGTCGGGATCGCGATGCTGTGGGCGCTGCGTGCCGACCGTCGCAAATGCCTCTACTTCTGCGGTGGCGGCGCGATCGCGATGGCCGGGCTGTACGCGATCGTCGGGCTGCAGGCGTTCCAGCAGGCACGGTCGCAGACGTCGTTCATCTCCACGGGTACGCCGCACAAGGTGCTGCTGAGCTTCTTCACCCTGTTCCTGCCGAACGGCCTGGTGCGGACCGTCCTGGCGATCCTCGCCTGGGTCGGCCTGATCGTGGTCGCGATCCTGCTGACGCAGGTGCTGCCGAAGTCGTTGGTCCCGCAAACGCATCCGGACGACCCGACGCCGGCCGCGATCCGCTACACCGCGATCTATGCGATCGCCTGGGTGCTGACCGCGATGTACTCGCTGCCCTGGTACGACGTGATCGCCTGGGCCGCCCTCGCCGCGGTCGCCGCATCGAAGGTCGACGGCCTGATGGTGGTCCGTACGACGATGCTCGCGATCGCGTACGTCCCCGGGCGGGATCCGCATGCGCGCCAGGTCGCCGCGAGCCTGTCGGACTCCCTGGAGTTCTTCAGCGCGCGCCTGCGCGACACCGTCTGCCCGGCGATCGAACTGGCCGTCCTGATCGGCCTGATCGTCTGGGCTCGCCGCAACGGCGCCCAATGGTGGCCGTACGACTGGCCCCGCCGCAAGCAGAAGGTTGTCGCGCAGAACGCCGAAGCGCGCTAACTCCAGAGGTCGTGGCCGGCTGCGATCGCCTTGGCGAGGACCGACTTCACCGGCTTCTTCAGGACGTTCGCGGCCGCGGCCACGTCGTCGTACTCCGGCTGCACGTTGATCACCTGACCGCCGTAGCGCGCGATCTTCACGTGGACCGACTGGCCGTCGACGTCGACGGTCGCGAACTCGCGGTCCGCGGCGTGCTTGCGGATCCCGAACTCGCGCAGCCCGATCGCCGAGGTCTCGGCCAGGATCACCGCGCGGACCGTCTCGGCGTTCGCACTCCCGACCAGGACCGACAGCGTGTGCGCCGGACGGCCCTTCTTCATCAGGATCGGGGTCAGCCACGCGTCGGCGGCGCCGGCCTCCATCAGCCGGGCCAGGACCTGCGGCCAGATCCGCGGGTCGAGGTCGTCGACGTTGGTCTCGTAGACGAGCTCGGTGGCCAACTCGTCGGCCGACGCGCCGATCACCACGCGCAGGATGTTCGGCACCTCGACCGGGTCCCGGCCGCCCGCACCGACGCCGGTCTGTTCGATCCGCATCGGCGGCAGCGGACCGAACTCGTCCGCCAGCGTCGCCAGCAGGGCGGCGCCGGTCGGTGTCGTCATCTCGTACGGCGCCGGGCCGCCGGTCACCGGTGCTTCGGCCTCGGAGACCAGATGAAGGACCGCTGGACCCGGGATCGGGATGCCACCGTGCTGACCGCGCACCTGACCCCCGCCGCCCAGCACGATCGTCGAGACCACGATGCGATCGAGGTCGAGGGACACGGACGCGGCGGCGACGCCGACGATGTCCGCGATCGCGTCCAGCGCGCCGACCTCGTGGAAGTGCACGGTGTCCGGCTCCACCCCGTGAGCGGCAGCCTCCGCGCGCGCAAGACGCCCGAAAGTGTCCAGCGCACGCGCCCGAACCGCGTCGTCGAGCCGAGCCTCCTCGAGCAGCCGCCGAACCTCGGCCCAAGCCCGAGTCGGCCCATGCCTGTCACCCGCGTCGTCGTGCCCGTGCCCATGCCCGTGACCGGCGTCGTCGTGACCGTGACCATGCCCGTGACCGGTGTCCGGGATGTTCTCCGGGTGCGGCTCGCCGTTGACCTCGACGGTGGCTTTGGTGGCGGCGATCTGGTGGCGGGCGGTCTGCGTGACGGTGACGGACAGCGAAGGGTCCACGGCAGCGACCGCCGCGTTCACCGCGTTCAGGTCGGCGCCTGCCGAGATGAACGCGCCCAAGAGCATGTCACCGGAGGCGCCGGCCGAGCAGTCGATCCAAGCGACTCTCATCAGGCCTCCTTCGTCTCGCGCGGAACCGACTGCCGAGCGACGCGTGCCGCGAACACCCCGGCCCCGAAGCCGTTGTCGATGTTGACGACCGTCACCCCAGGCGCGCACGAGTTCAGCATCCCGAGCAGTGCAGCCAGTCCACCGAACGAGGCGCCGTACCCGACCGACGTCGGCACCGCCACCAGCGGTACGCCGACCAGCCCGCCGACGACGCTCGGCAGCGCGCCCTCCATCCCCGCAACCACGATCAGGCAGTCCGCCGCGTCGAGCCGCTCCCGCTCTCCGAGGATCCGGTGCAGCCCGGCGACGCCCACATCGGTGATGACATCCACCCCGGCGCCGAACACGCGAGCCGTCGTCGCCGCCTCAGCAGCCACCGGAGCGTCCGACGTACCGGCTGCCACGACCGCGACCGTTCCCCGCCGCGTCGGGGGTTCGCCGAGCACCGCCGTACGGCCGACCGGGTCCACCACCGCATCCGGCAGCGCGGCAATCACCGCCGCCTGGGCCTCGTCCGTCAACCGGGTCGCCAGTACGGCGTGACCGGGGTGTGTGGCGTGCAGGGTCCGCAGCAGTTCCACGACCTGAGACGGCGTCTTGCCCGCGCCGTAGACGACTTCGGCGTCTCCCGTGCGCCCCAGCCGGTCGGTGTCGAGTCGTGCGTAGCCGAGGTCGTGGACGCCCGGTTGTGGGCCCTGATCAGGCAAATGTGTCACGCCGCGAATCTACGTTGCCCCGGCCCGAGGTACCGCATCCGTCCCCGGTCGTGCACGCTGTGCGATCACCTGAACACTCAGGAACAACGCTCGATGCCTTAGGCTCTCGTGCTGTGTCTTCGACGTTAGCCGGTGCCTTCGGGGTCGCCGCCCTCTTCGTGGCGGTGCTTGCCCTGGTGTTCGCGATCCAGGCCCTCCGGGCCCGGACGGTCTCGTCGGACCAGGTCGCACCCGCCGCAGCCCCCGAGCCGGAACCCCAACCGGCCCAGCCGGAGGCCAAACCCGGCACCGTGAAGTCGGAGCTGCGCAGGCTCGGCAAGGACCTCGAAGTCACCCGCGGCGAGCTCAAGGAAACCCTCCAGCACCTGGCCGTCGTCCGGTACGACGCCTTCGGCGAAACCGGGGGCAAGCTCTCCTGGTCGATGGCAATCCTCGACGACAAAGGCAACGGCGTCATCCTCACCTCGATCAACAGCCGCGCCGACGCCCGCACCTACGCCAAAGAAATCAAGTCCTTCACCAGCGAGTCGAAACTCTCCCCCGAAGAGGAAGAAGCCCTGGAAACCCTCCGCAAGGAGTCCGAGCAGCCCTAGGGCGTTGCACAGGAAGCGGTTGCTGAGCACAGGTTATTTCCTGTGCAGCGGCTCCGGAGGGGGTGCTGCGGCCCGTCTAGCGGCGTTTGGGGACGCGGGCGGTGAGGGCTCCGGGTTCTATTTCGGTGAACAGGGAGCGGCCGGGGCCGATGGGGTCGCCGTCCAGTTGGCGCTGGACGTCCACGGCGGCGACGAGCTCGACCTTGCGGCCGGTGAAGCGTTCCAGGTACATGTCGGTGCGGTTCGTCCGAGTCAGGAGCCGCCAGACGACGATCGGCCACTGGGTCACGCGCCGCGGGGCGATCACGACGACGTCCAGGAGCCCGTCGTCAGGGCGGGCGTCGGGGAGCAGGGGGATGTTGGCCTGCAGCATGCCGACGTTGCCGATCACGACCGTCCGGACGCGGCGTTCGATGGTCTCGGCGTCGTCGATGGTGATCTGGACGCGGACCGACGGGTGGTTGATGTTCTTCGCCGCCGACACCAGGTACGCCGTCCAGCCGATCTGCTTCTTCAGGTGCGGCGGGGCGTCGGAGATGATCGCGGCGTCCAGCCCGAGCCCGGCCATCACCGCGAACCGGTCGGTGTCGAGCTCGTCACCGTGGACCCGGACCAGGTCGATCCGCCGGTCGCGTCCCTCGAGGATCCGCTCCAGCGCGTCGTCCAGGTCGAGCGGGATGTGCAGGTTCCGCGCCAGCAGGTTCCCGGTGCCGGCCGGGATCACGCCGACCGGGATCCCGGTGTGGGCCAGCGCCGAGCACACCACGCGAACCGTCCCGTCGCCGCCCGCGACCAGCACCAGGTCGGACTCGTTCTCGATCGCCAGCTTCGCCATCGCGTTCCCGGCGTCGTCCACGCGGGTCTCCAGCCAGAGCGGATCGTCGTACCCGCGGACCGCGAGCGCCCGCGTCACCTTCCGCCGGAACGCCACGCCGTCGCCGACCTTGATCGGGTTCACGATGACGGCGGCCCGTGGCGGAGCCGTCGTACCGTCACCGTCCGACGGGGTACGCCGACGGCGCCGCCGCAGCCCCGGCCGGAGGCCGAACCCGATCGACGTCGCGGTCAGGATCGCCAGCCCGAGCGCCCAGCCGCCGAGTACGTCGGACACGTAGTGGACGTTCAGCGCGATCCGGTCGGCCGACGCGATCCACACCACCGCGATCACCGGCAGCAGCACCAGCAGCCGGAACCGCCGTCGCCAGCCCCGCACCGACGGCAGCACGACACCGAGCGCGCCGGCCATCACGAACGCGGCCGTCGCGTGACCGGACACGTACGAGAACCCGTCGTTCTCGACCAGCATCAGCGCCGGCCGCTGCCGCTCGAAGATCGCCTTGACCGCCTGCACCAGGCCCAGCTCGGCGCCGGCGGAGGTGAGCAGCCAGATCGTCAGCAACCGCGCCCGGCGATGCCACAGGTACGCCGCGACGATCACGATCACCGCCCGTGACGTCCACGGCAGCACCACCGCGCCGACGACCTGCCAGAAGTCGACGAGGCCCTCGTGCGCCGCGCCGTACGACGCAGCCCGAGCGGCGACCGACTGGTCCCAGCGGGCCAGCGGCGGCCACTGCCCGAACACGAGCACCGTGATCACGGTGAACGGCAGCGCACCCAGCACGACCGTGAGCACACGACCGATCGGACCGGGTGGGTGATGGTTCATGGCCCGCTCAGATCCCCCTCGATGGTCACGTGTACCTAGACCATCATCCCGAATAGTTTTCGCCGCTTCTGACACGCCCCGATACCCTCAGGGTGTGATTGACGCGAAACTGCTCCGTGAGACCCCTGATGTCGTGCGCGCCGCCCTGACCAAGCGCGGCGAGAGTACGGACCTGGTCGACCAGATCCTGGTCGCCGACGGGGAGCGTCGATCGTCCATCTCCGCCTTCGAGGCGCTCCGGGCCGAGCAGAAGTCGCTCGGCAAGCAGGTCGCCCAGGCCAAGGGTGACGAGCGCACCGCGCTGCTGGACCGGACCAAGACGCTGGCCGCCGAGGTGAAGGCCAACGAGGCCGCCGCGAACGACGCCGCCCGCCGCTTCGACGAGCTCGCCGCCGCCCTGCCGAACCTGGTGTCCGACGAGGCCCCGGTCGGCGGCGAGGACGACTACGTTGTGGTGGAGGAGGTCGGCAAGCCGCGCGACTTCGCGGCCGAGGGTTTCGAGCCCCGCGACCACCTGGCGCTGGGCGAGCTACTCGGCGCGATCGACATGGAACGCGGCGCGAAGATCAGCGGATCCCGGTTCTACTTCCTCAAGGGCGTCGGGATGCTGCTCCAGCTCGGCATGCTGCAGCTGGCCGTCCAGCAGGCGGTGGAGAACGGCTTCACCCCGATGATCACGCCGACACTGGTCAAGCCCGAGGTGATGGGCGGCACCGGCTACCTGTCGGCGCACGACGACGTCTACCGCCTCGAGGACCCCGAGCTGTACCTGACCGGTACGTCGGAGGTCGCGCTGGCCGGCTACCACATGGACGAGATCCTCGACCTGTCCGACGGCCCGATCCGGTACGCCGGCTGGTCGTCCTGCTACCGCAAGGAAGCCGGGTCGCACGGGAAGGACACCCGCGGGATCATCCGCGTCCACCAGTTCGACAAGGTCGAGATGTTCTCCTACTGCAGGCTGGAGGACGCGGCCGCCGAGCACCTGCGGCTGCTGGCCTGGGAGAAGGAGATGCTCGACAAGATGGAGCTGAGCTACCGGGTGATCGACACCGCGACCGGTGACCTGGGCGTCTCGGCGTACCGGAAGTTCGACTGCGAGGCGTGGGTGCCGACGCAGGGCCGGTACCGCGAGCTGACCTCGACGTCGAACTGCACGGACTTCCAGGCCCGCCGCCTGAACATCCGGCACCGCGACGCCGACGGCAAGACACAGCCGGTCGCGACGCTGAACGGCACCCTCGCGACCACCCGCTGGATCGTCGCGATCCTCGAGACGCACCAGCTGGCCGACGGCTCGGTCCGGGTACCGACCGCGCTGCAGCCGTACGTCGGCGGCCGCGAGGTCCTCGAACCGGTCGCCAAATGACCGAATTCCCGCGGCCGACGGCCGTTGCCCTGGACATCGATGGAACGCTGATCGACCACGACGAGGGGATGTCACCGGCGGTCGTCGACGCGGTACGCCGTACCGCCGAGCAGGTGCCCGTGATCCTGGCCACCGGCCGGGCCTGGTCGACCACCAAGCCGGTGGCCGAGCGGCTCGGGCTGCGGGCCGGCGGATTCGTTGTCTGCAGCAACGGTGCGCGCACGCTCCGCTACCCGGACGGCGAGGTCGTCGACGAGCGGACCTTCGACCCGTCGACGGTGATCATGTCGGTGCGCCGGTACGCGCCGAACGCCCGGATGGCAGTCGAGGACCAGGACGGCAGCTACCTGGTCACCGCGCCGTTCCCGGACGGCGATCTCGGCGCGAACGCGCGGATCCGCGTGGTCGGCGACGACGAGCTCGCGCCGCAGCCCGTGACCCGGTTGATCATCCGGGACCCGGACCAGTCCGAGAGCGATTTCGTCCACCTGGCGGAACGCCTCGGCTTGCACGGGGTCAGCTACTTCGTGGGCTGGACCGCGTGGCTGGACATCGCGCCCGAGGGTGTGGACAAGTCGACCGGCCTCAAGGTGGCGCTGGCCCAGCACAACCTGGACCCGGCCGGCCTGCTGGCGATCGGTGACGGACGCAACGACATCGAGATGCTCACGTACGCCGGTCTCGGCATCGCGATGGACTCCGCCCCGGACGAGGTGAAGGTCGCCGCCGACGAGGTCACCAAGTCCGTCCAGGACGACGGCGTCGCCGCGGTCCTGAACCGCTGGTTCTGAGGCAAGCGAAAGGCCCGGAAACCCTGTAATCACAGGGATTCCGGGCCAAACCCATACCCCTCCCTCTTCTTCTTCAGTTCCAAGAAGAGAGAAGGAAGGTGTGGGGGTGTCCGATAGTCCGCTGGCGGGCCGAGTATCAGATCAGGCGACTCGGCTGCTGCCGGTGCGGCGGGGCTGGTGCTGCTGGTCGACGACGGTGTCGAACGCGTCCAGCACGGCGCCCAGCTCGGGCCGCGGCCGCGGCGTCTTGGCTGCCGGGCTCTGACCGCGACGGGCCCGCCGCAGGTGCCTCTTGACCGTCGACAGCGAGCAACCCAGTCGCATGGCCAGGGACTCCAGGCTGTCGTTCGGGTACTGGGTGCGCAGCCGCAGGACTTCTTCGTGGCTGACCGGACGGCGAGTGCCTCGTGCGCCGGCCAACTGGTCGAAGTCGTCCGCCTGCACCTCGACGTCGAGCAGGTTGCGGATCGAACGCCGTTGTGCGGCAGTGGTTCCGGCGACGAAGCCGCTCACGTCGTGCTCGGCGACGGCGCTGTACAGGCAGTCCGTGAAGAGCGGGCACGACGCGCAGATCGTCTTGGCCTCGCGGACGAGCTGCTCGTAGCGCTCCCTGGTACGACGCGTTGCGGACGCCGGCGGCGGCTCCTCCATCAGGCGGTGCTGGAAAATGTCGGAACGCGCGATACAGCCGGTCATTGCCCCCTCCCCCTTGGAACATGTGTCGACAGCCGCTCGGGAGCTACTGCCCCCCGGCCCCGCTAGATTGGCGCTGTTGACGATCATCAAGGCTCCCCAAGTATCAAGACCCGAATGAACGAACGGTGAACGACGTTCGTCCGCACGGATCCGCTAGCTGATGGACCTGCGCAATGTGCCTGCCCACCGTGTCGTCCCGGGCGCGGGACGTACCGATCCATAACTCTTGACGTCGCTGCGGCGGTTTTGGTTGCAGCCAATTCCACAACAGTTCTTCGACGCTTGTAGGTGCTTCCGGAGGTGGGGCGGCATCAGTCGCGCTGATCCAGAACAGACTTACGACGCGAACGAACAGCCCCCGGTTCCCCGCCAGACCACCGCATGAAATCACGCGCCCACCGGGTGGCGCAGGGGAACTAGCTGCCTTTGCAGCATCCTGCCGTAACGGTCTGATGACGTTGTCAAAAGCTCAATCAGATAAGTCAAAAAGACTTGAAACCAACGTCTTACCGCTTGCGCCCGAGGCACCTGGAAGGGTAGTGCGCGACCGGCTCGCGCGAAGGTGCCGTGGCGATATCGTTACCAGGTGAGGCTTCCGCGAAACCCCCGATTGATAGCCACCGATCTCGACGGGACGCTCGTCCGCAGTGACGGCACCGTGTCCGACCGGACCCGCGCCGCGGTCCTCGCGGCGCAGCACGCGGGAAGTGTTTTCGTAATGGTCACCGCCCGGCCACCTCGCTGGCTGCACGACCTGTCGTACCTGGTCGGCGAGCACGGCGTCGCGATTGTTGCCAACGGCTCCATTCTGTACGACGTCCTGCGCCGCAAGGCGATTCGGACCAGGTTGATCGAGCCCGCGGTCGCACTCGAGGTGGCGCAGGCGATCCGTGCGGCGATTCCGGACGTGCAGTTCGCCATTGAGCGACCGGACCGCTACGGACAGGAACCGGTCTACCTGAATCGCTGGCCGAAACCGGACGACACCTTGGTTGCCGCGGTGGAGGAATTGCTCGCGGAGCCGGCGGCGAAGCTGCTCGTCCGGCATCCGAGCATGCAGTCCGACGAGCTGCTCGGGCTGGTGAATCCGTTGGTGGGCCAACGAGTGACCGCCAGTCACAGTGGAGGTCACGGTTTGGTGGAGATTGCGGCGAGCGGCGTCTCGAAGGCCACGATGCTGGCCGATTTCGCCGCCACACAAGGGATCTCGGCTGCTGAGACGATCGCGTTCGGTGACTCGGTCAACGATCTTCCGATGCTCGCCTGGGCCGGAACGTCGTACGGCGTCGCGAACGCGCACCCCGAAGTCCTCGCGATGGTGGACAGAATTGCCCCCGCAAACGACGAGGACGGCGTCGCCGCCGTCCTCGAGGAGTTCTTCCAGCCTTTGAAATAAGGCGTTACAGGTACATCCCGCCGCTGCCCGGGCCGTCGGTGCCGGCGGCCTGGGGTGCGCCGGGAAAGGCGGGGTGCTCTTCGCCGGGCACTTGCTGGCCGCCCGGCAGCGCACGACGCATCTGCTCCAGCTGCTGACGCGCGGCCATCTGCTGCGCGAACAACGCTGTCTGGATGCCGTGGAACAAGCCTTCCAGCCAGCCCACCAGCTGCGCCTGCGCGATCCGCAGCTCGGCGTCGGTCGGCGTGCTGTCGTCGGTGAAGTCGAGGCTGAGACGCTCCAGCTCCTCGACCAGCTCCGGTGCGAGGCCGCTTTCGAGTTCCTTGATCGACGCCTCGTGGATCGAGCGCAGTCGCGCCCGGGAGGCTTCGTCGAGCGGTGCCGACTTCACCTCTTCCAGCAGCTGCCGGATCATGTTCGCGACCCGCATCACCTTGGCCGGCTGCTCGACCAACTCCGTCACCGAGCGCGGTTCGTCGTCGTGCTCGTCCTCGTCGGAGCGCGGCGGTCCCTCGACGGCCATGCCGTCCGGTCCGACGATGAGCACCTTGCCGTCTTCGGTGCGCGCCCCGGCCATCGGGACTCCCTGGCCCTCGCTGCTGCTCTCACTCATCTGCCCATCCTAGGCCGGGGTCAACTTTGAGAACCCACCAACCATCTGCGGTCCAGATTTCTGGTTGGTGGGTTCTCAAAGTTGGTCATGAGGCGCGGGCTCGGTGGCGGCGTACGGCGTCCCGGTTGGCGCAGGCGGGGCTGCAGTAGCGCTGGCGTCCGGTGCGGGAGAGGTCGGCGTACACGTTGTCGCAGCCTTCGGTGGCGCAGCGGCCGAGCCGCGTGATGCCACGGCCCGCCAGGTGCAACGCCGTACCGGTGCTGATCAGGGTCGCGACCAGTCGCCCGACAGGCACTTTGTCCGGGCGGTAGTGCACGTGCCAGCCGTCGCCGGCGTGGTTGGTGAGCCGCGGATGCTCGGTGTACTTCGCGAGCATCGCGTTCACCAGGCCGACCCGCGCCTGCTCGTCCGGTGCGTCCACGACCAGCAGCCACTCGTCGAGCGCGGTGCGTACGGCGGCCAGATCCGCGGCGGTGACGTGCCGCTCGCGCACCAGGCGGCTCTCGACGCCGCTCTCCTCGCACCGCTCGGCCAGCTCGTCAGGCGTAGTCGCCGGGCGCGTCACCAGGTTCACCGCCAGCAGGACCGCGTCCGCGCCGTAAGGGTTGAGATGCATAATGCCATTACATCACGATGGATCCATGACCGACCTCCACCGCCATCGCTGGTCCGCGATCTCGAGCCACCACGTCAGCGAGGGGCTGGTCGTGTACCAGCGGTGTGCTTGCGGTCAGTGGCGCATCACAAGCACACCGCCGTACCCCGTTGCCTACCCAGAGATCGCGCTAGTCGATACGGCTGACCATCGGTAGGCGGGAGCGGGTGAGCAGCCAGGCGAGGAGGCCGGCGAACAGCGGTACGACGACCACGATGCCGCCGATCTCCGCCCACGGGACCACGAAGTGCGGTGACCCGAACGCCGCGTGCGCGGTGTAGCCGTACAGCGCGCCGACCCCCACGCCCAGCACGCAGCCCAACTGTCCGAGCACCCACGCCTGCGCCGCCGCGAGCGACCGCCGTCGCCTCGGGGGCGCACCGATCGCCGCCAGGGTGGCGAGATCGGCTCGTCCCTCGGCAGCTGACAACGACACCGAGATCGCGACGCCGAGCAGCGTGACCACCGTCGCCGCGAGCAGGATCCCGATCAGGAAGAGCCGGCCCGGGCTCTGGTACCCCTTCTCGACCTGAAGCCCCTCATCCGTCCCGAGCGTTCGGGCGACCGCTGCGAGCTCGTCCTTGGACGGCTCCCTGGTCAGCTCGTAATGCACCTCGCTGACCCGGATCGTGCCCAGCTCGCGGGCCGCGTCCCGACTGATCAACGCGGTGTCCCGCAGGAACTGGATCGCGGGCGGGTGGCCCAACGACACGGCGTCGAGGTTCCGCAGATACTTCTGGTCGTCGTCGTTGTGCATGGCAACCTTCTGTCCCGGTTCGAGCTGGACGTCCGGGACCACCACCTTGCCGGCCCGCAGTGCGGCGGCAGCCTTCTCGCCGTACTCCCCGAACCGGGCGATGAACGCCGGATCCACTGCCTGCAGGCTGAATCCGGTCATTCCCTCGGAGTTCTCCGGCGCCGCGACCGCAAGGATCGGCAGGTAGCCGTACTCGTTGAGCTTTGCGTTCGGCAACAGTACGTCGCCGAGCTCGTACTGCGTCCGCACCGGCAACTGTGCGTTCAAAGCCGAGATGAGTGCCGGCGTAATCGTGGTCTCACCCAGAACGCCTTGGTTGACACGCAGTACGGCGTCACCGTGCCGGCCGGCTGCGACGTAGTTCGCGGCGTCGGCCGCAATCGAGTTGGAAGCGGCGAACGCGACCGCGGCAGTGCCGGCGACGGCCATCATGATCGCCGCGGTCGCGGGACCCGTGCGATGCCGGTGCCGTGCGGCGTCGCGCATCGCCATCCGGCCGCTCAACGGCAGCGACCGCGCCAGGCCGGCGACCTTGCCGACCAGACTCGGCAACATCCACACCAGTGCGATGATCGACGCGGTGATCCCGAGCAGGACCAGCGCGATCGGCCCGCTCGGCGTCGCGCTCGCCTGCTGACCCATCGGCGAGTGCCGCGCCGACCTCAACGCGGCGGCGATCATCGCGCTGCCCGCGAAGACGCACGCCAGCCCGCCCGCGAGCAGAATCACCGCGGCGATCCGGATCCGCGCCGCCTTCGCCGTCACGGTGAACCGCCCGGCCAGCGCAGCCATCGGCGCCTGCCGACCTGCACTGATCGCCGGTACGACGGCAGCGGCGAGTCCGGCGCCGAGACCGAGGACGGCGATCGCCACGATCGTGCCCCAGGGGATCTGCCAGGCCGTGAAGATCGTGTCCGTCATCCGTTCCCAGACGGGCTTTGCGCTGACCACCGCGATGGCGGCGATCGCCAGTCCGCCGGCCACGCCGACCAGTCCGGCGAACAGACCTTGCAGCACGACGATCCGCCGGACGTCACCCGGCGTACCTCCGGCCGCCATCACCAGACCGAGTTCGCGGGTCTGGCGGCGCGCGCCGACCGCGAACGCCGTACCGGCGAGCAGGACGATCTCGAGGATGCCGAAGCCGATCACCAGCGCCATCGCGGCGTACGGACCGATGTCGCCGGCGGTCGTGCCGTACGGGTCCGGCGGCGGATCGACAATGGTTGCTCGCGGCAAGAGAAACAGGCCCTTGCCGACCAGTTCGGCGCTGAGTTGGTCGGTGTCGGCCGAGTCCGGCAGGTCGACGAGGTACTGGACCGTGCGCGGCGGGTCGACGTCGTTCAGCGCGGAGTCCGGCGTGGCGAAGATTGCCGGCGTGCTCTGTGTGCTGAGCATCCGGGCGATGCCGACGACGGCGTACCTCTTGCCGTTCGTGCTCTCGACTGTGTCGGTCGAGCCGAGCTTTTCGACGAGTGACGGCGAGATCGCGACCTCATCGGACTTCGCCGGGAGCCGGCCCTTGTCGAGCTTGACGGTCCCGGTCGTCAACGGGTTCGCGCCGTCGCCCGTGAGCAGCGTGACCGTGGTCCTCGAGTCCGGGATGCGGACCTCGACCATTCCCGAGTCGACGAACTGGCGGGCCAGCTTCGTCCCCGCCGGGAGCAGCGGCCTCGGGTCGAACGTCGACGGTGTCCGGACCGCCTTGTCGTGGCCCTCCGCCGGCGACGGTTCGCCGTACGTCATCTCCCGGCCCGGCGGCACCTGAAGCTTGTCGTACTGCGTGACATCGAGCCGGCCGTCCGCGCGGCCGATCGTGTTCGTGGCCAGCGTTTCGCCGCTCGGGCTTGCGGACTTCAGCACGATGCCCAGCCAGCTCGCGGCCAGCACCGGCAGGCCGATCAGGGCCGCGACCAATAACGTGCGGCCGAGCGATCTGCGCGCCGTACGCCGAGCGATGCGCAGCGGCGCAGTCCACTGGCCCATCAGCGGCTCTCCTGCAGCAGCGCATCGGCGTCCGGAAGCGGGCCCGCCTGTCCCACCAGTACGCCGTCGCGCAGGTAGACCACGCGGTCGGCCCAGGCGGCGTGCCGGGCGTCGTGGGTGACGAGGACCCCGCCGATGCCGTGCTGGTCGCAACGGTCGCGGAGCAGCCGCAGTACGGCCTCGCCGGTGTCGGAGTCGAGCGCGCCCGTCGGTTCGTCCGCGAGCAACAGGCGGCGTTCGCCGACGATCGCGCGGGCGATCGCCACTCGTTGCCGTTGGCCACCGGACATGTCGTCGGGAAAGCGGTCGGCGAGTTCCTCGATGCCCACCTCCTGCAGCGCGGTGACGGCGGACTTGCGCGCAGCCCGGCTCCGGGTGCCGTCCAGCTCCAGCGGGAGCGCGACGTTCTCGGCCGCGGTCAGTGCGGGGATCAGGTTGAAGTCCTGGAACACGTAGCCGATCCGGCGACGACGCAGCGCCGCCACGGCGTTCCGGCTGAGGGTGGTCAGATCGTTGCCGTCGACAAGTACCTCGCCTGCGGTCGGCTGGTCGAGACCGCCGGCGCAGGTGAGCAACGTCGACTTGCCGGACCCGGACGGTCCCATCACGGCAACGAGCTCGCCCGGCGCAACGGCCAGATCCACACCCCGCAAGGCATGCACGGCCTGCTCACCCTGACCGTGCGTCCGCGTCAACTGGCGAATGTCGAGGATCACGAGCGGGCCTCCTGCTCATCCGGTACGTCGTACCTCTGGGGGGCCGGCCGTGGTTTGCCACGGTGGCGTAGCAGCATTGCCTCACAGTGGTCGAGCCAGCGGATCTCGGCCTCGGCGCCGAAGATCATCGATTCGATGACAAGCTGCCAGGAGATCTCCCCCTCGGCGCTGTTGCGCTTCTGCCGGGTGAGCTCCTGCAGCGACTGCATGGTCGACATCCGCTGCCGCTGGACCACCGCGCTGACATCCACCCCGGGCACCGCGAGCGCCAGGGCGAGCTTGATCGCGAGCTCGTCGCGCGGGCGCGACTCCCGGGCGACCGGCGTCTGGAACCAGTTCGCCAACTCGTCCCGCCCGGCGTCGGTGATCTCGTACATCGACCGGCCGTCGCCCTCCGACGACGCGGCGCGGACGAGACCGTCGCGCTCGAGGCGCGTCAGCGTCGTGTAGACCTGCCCGATGTTCAGCGGCCAGGTCGCCCCGGTGGCGGCCTCGAACTCACCGCGCAGCTGGTAGCCGTACTTCGGATCGTCCTGGAGCAGCGCCAGCAATCCATGCTTGATCGACATGGATACTGAGTATGCATACTGAGTATGTGGCCGTCAATTCTCGCGGGTCAGACGGCGGACCAGGCAGGCGGTGATCGCCTCCACGTCGTACGGGCGCCCGGTGCCCGGGGTCAGCTGATCGAGGACCAGGCCGTCGATGGCGAAGTGCAGCAGGCGGATCTCCTCGGCGCCCCCCGGCAGGCCGGCGTTCGCGTTGAAGGCCACGTCGGCGTCGAAGCCCTGGCGGAGGGTGCGCGACAGGATCTCGTGCAGGCCGGGTCGGCGGGCCGCTTCGAGGCGGAGCTCGAGGAGGGCAAGCGTGAGTTCCGGCCGGCCGAGCAGCCGCTCGACGATGTAGTGGACGTAGTCCGTCATCAGTTCGAGGCCCGGCTCGCGAGCGGCGAGCGGCTCGAGGACAGCCTCGTCCGGGGCAAGGCGTTCGAAGATCCGCTCGCCGAGTGCGCCGAGCAGTGCGTCGCGGGTCTTGAAGTAGTTGGACGCCGTGCCGGCCGGGAGTCCGGCCGCCGCGTCGACGGCTCGGTGTGTCAGGCCGCGCGCGCCGGCCTCTGCCAGCACGGCGAGGCCGGCGTCGGCCAGTTGGGTACGGCGTTCCGGGTTCCGGGGCATGTTGACAAGGCTAACAGAGTTGAACTACAACTGTCGTACATAACAACAACAGCTGTAGTAGTCAGGAGATTTATGCAACCCGCGGCATTCGGCGCGACCGTCGTCACGGACCACCCCTCGGAGGTCGCCGCCTTCTACACGCAGTACCTCGACCTGCAGGTCGGGATCGATCTCGGTTGGTTCATCACGGTCCGCCGCGGTGCGGCGGACTGGGAGCTCGCGATCATGGAGCGCGGCCATCCGACGATCCCGGCGGCGGTGTCGGCGCTGACCGAGAGCGGATGCGTCTTCGGCTTCGTCGTCGACGATGCCGACAAGATCGCCGCCGCGCTGCGTGCGGGCGGCGTGAAGCTGGAGGGCGACCCGAAGACCGAGGTCTTCGGCCAACGGCACTTTTTCGTCCGCGACCCGGCCGGCACCTGGATCGACGTGATCCAGCTGGTCGAGCCTGACCCGGAATGGGTCGCGGCCAACCTGCCTACAGCGTGAGGAGGACCTTGCCCAGTTGGGTGGACTGCTCGAGCGTCGCGTGAGCCTTCGCGACCTCGGCGAGCGGGAACATGGAGTGCACGACCGGGAGAACCTTCTTCTCCGCGATCAGCGGCCAGACGTGGCCGACGACCTCGGCGATGATCCGGCCCTTGTCCGCCACCGAACGGAACCGCAAGCCGGTGGCGATCACCGATCCGCGCCGGCTGAGCAGCCGCCCGAGGTCCAGCTCACCCTTCGCCCCGCCCTGCATCCCGATCACCACGAGCCGCCCGTCGTACGCGAGCGACTTCACGTTGTCGGTCAGGTACTTCGCGCCCATGATGTCGAGGATCACGTCAGCGCCCGCGCCGTTGGTCGCCTCGTTCACCACGGACGCCCACTCGGCGTCCTTGTAGTTGATCGCGACGTCCGCGCCGAGCCGGGTGCAGAACTCCATCTTCTCCTTGGTACCGACCGTGGTCAGCACCCGCGCGCCGTGCGCCACGCCGAGCTGGATCGCCATCGTGCCGATCCCGGACGAGCCGCCGTGCACCAGCAGCGTCTCGCCCGCCTTGAGGTGGGCGGTCATGAAGATGTTCGACCAGACAGTCGCGACGACCTCGGGCAGTGCGGCCGCGCTGACCAGGTCGAGTCCGTCCGGCACGGGCATTACCTGCGGAGCGGGTACGACGACCTTCTCGGCGTACCCGCCGCCGGCGAGCAGCGCGCAGCACTCGTCGCCGACCGACCAGCCTTCGACCTCGGCGCCGACCGCGGCGATCCGGCCGGACACCTCGAGGCCGATCGTGCCGGGAGCGCCCGGCGGCGGTGGATAGAAGCCCTGCCGCTGGAGCAGGTCGGCGCGGTTCACGCCGGCGGCGACGACGTCGATGACGACCTCGTCGTACGCCGGTTCCGGGTCCGGGATCTCGCCGATCCGGAGGACGTCGATTCCGCCGGCACCATCCACCACGACAGCTCGCATGCTGCCCAACCTACCCTCAGCGCTCTCTCCAGCATTCGACTCGGCGTTCGACTCAGCGTTCGACGAGTTTCGCGAGGTCCTGTGCGATGGAGTCGAGGTAAGTGGTCTCGCCTGTCGACTGGAACCAGTCCCATAGCTCGAGCGAGTGGTAAAGCCGGTAGAGGTCGATCCGGTCCGCGGGTACGGCGCCGTACCCGTCGGTGAGGCCGGCGAGCTTCTCGGGATTGTCGTGGGCGGAGTACTGGATCGTCTTCGCCAGATCGATCAGCGGATCGGCGGCGATCGCGTTCTCCACGTCGATGAAACCGTTCACGCGCCAGCTCGTCGGGTCCACGAGGATGTTGCCTTCGTGGAAGTCGTTGTGACACAGGGCAGCTGCCCGGTTGTCCGCGAACAGGTGCGCGTGCTGTTCGACGTGGGCAGTGATGTCGGCGTGCAGCTTCGGGTCACCGCCGAGCTGCTCGAACTCCTGCAGCTTCTTCGCGAACTGCCGTCGCATGTACTGATCGTTGTCCGGCAGCGGATCGAGGATCTGATCGGTCAGATAGCCGTACGCCGGTTGCGCGATGCGGTGAACGCGCTGCAACAGCTCGCCGAGTTGCGCGTACATCGCCCGCCAATCGGGTGGCTCGGCCTCGGACAGCGGAACGCCATCGACCTTCGACAGCATCGTGACGCCGTCGCCGACGTGCATCACCCGTGGGATCGAGCCGGTGAGCTCCTGCTCGAGCATCCCGTAGACGTGTACTTCTTTCGCCTGCTTCCAGAGCCATTCCGGCGCGTAGACCTTCACGATCACCGGGTCTGCGGACGTGCGCACCTCGTACACGGTGCTCAACTGCCCGCCGGTGCGCTCCACAACCTCGCTGACGTCGACGCCGACGACGTCCCTCACCAGCTGCGCGACATCCATGCGTCGAACTTATGGTCGACGTCCAGCGGTTTCATCCGTCGAGGTCCGACCAGGTATCGACGTCGTCGCCTGCGTGGGTCGGTTCGGTCCAGGCGAGATCGAGGCCGGCGAGCGTACGGCGTACCGACTTATCTCTCGGGTCGCCTACATCGTGGATCGCCTTCGCCAGCGCGGTACGCCGGTACGCGGCCGCGAGCTGCTGCTCCCGGCCGTCGGTGTCGCGTAGCCCGTAACCGTCGTGCTCCGCGAGCCCCTGGACGAGCGTCGTCACGTCGGCCTCGGTGATCCACGGCAGGTCACAACTCACCACCACGACGACCGGTGCCGTCCCGTGCTGAAGTCCAGCGGCCAGCCCCGCCACCGGACCACCCGACGGCGGGTCCTCGACCGTCCAGTCCACTGCCCGGTACGTCGTACGCACCGGTCCGACCACCACAGTCGAGGCGGCCCCTGCCGTCGCCGTCAACACCCGATCCAGCAGCGACATCCCATCGAGCACGACCATCGCCTTGTCCACACCACCGAACCGAGTGGACCCGCCCCCCGCCAGCACCACCACGTCGAACTCCACCGCAGCAGTCTCGCACCTGTCCGGCCCCACCTGCGCGGTGCGGCTGAGGCGCCGCGAGTTCTGCGGCACCATGGAGAGATGAGGATTGCTGTGGTGCAGACCGCCAGCAGCTACGACAAGGTCGCCAACCGGGACGCGGTCAGCCGTCTGGTCGCGGACGCCGCGAAGGGCGGGCCTGACCTTGTGGTGCTGCCGGAGGCGATGATGTCCGACTTCGCGGTCGAAGGGGAGTCGGTGGCGGAGGCCGCCGAGGCACTCGACGGCGAGTTCGTGACAACGCTCCGCAAGGCAGCGGTCGAGCACGGCGTGGCGATCGTGGCGGGGATGTTCGAACGCAGCTGCGACCAGCATCGTCCGTACAACACACTGCTGGCTGTCGGCGCGGACGGCGCACTGCTCGGCGCCTACCGCAAGATCCATCTGTACGACGCGTTCGGGTACAAGGAGTCCGACCAGCTGACACCTGGTGACGTAGCCCCGGTTGTGGTCCAGATCGGCGACCACTCGCTCGGTCTGATGACCTGCTACGACCTGCGCTTCCCAGAGCTCTCCCGCGCGCTCGTCGACGCCGGCGCCGAGGTGCTCGTCGTCCCGGCCGCCTGGGTCCGCGGACCGCTCAAGGAACATCACTGGACCACACTGCTCACCGCCCGCGCTGTGGAGAACACCTGCTACGTCGCCGCGGCTGCACAGAACGGCAAGAAGTACTGCGGTCTCAGCCAGGTCATCGACCCTCAGGGCATTGCACTGGCGTCCGTGGGTGAGTCAGACGGACATGCGTTCGCTGAGATCTCAGCCGAGCGACTGGCCGACGTACGCAAGCGCAACCCCTCCCTGCGGAACCGCCGGTACTCAGTCACGCCCCGCTGACCAGTGTACGGACCGGCTGGCCCGAGGAACTCCCTGACCCGTTAGCCTCCTGAGCGTGGCGGATGGGTTTGATCTGGAGCATCACGGCGATCTCGAGGTCGGTGAGGGGCTGGTCGACCTCGCCGTCAACGTCCGCACGGGCACACCCCCGTCCTGGTTGCTCGAGGCGATCGCGGCGAGTCTGACCGATCTGGCGGCGTACCCACGCCAGGACGCGGCGGTCGCCGCGGTCGCCCACCGGCATGGTGTCGCGGCGGACCGGGTGCTGCTGACCGCGGGGGCCGCGGAGGCGTTCGTGCTGATCGCGCGGGCGTTCCGGCCGCGGCATCCGGTCGTGGTTCATCCACAATTCACCGAGCCAGAGGCGGCGCTGCGTTCGGCCGGGCACCTGGTCGATCGGGTGATCCTGCGGCCCGAGGACGGGTTCACGCTGGACCCGTCCGCCGTACCGCCTGACGCTGATCTCGTTGTCATTGGTAACCCCACCAACCCGACATCGGTGCTGCACCGCGCCGACGACCTGCGCGAACTGGCGCGACCCGACCGGATCCTGGTCGTCGACGAGGCGTTCATGGACGCCGTACCCGGTGAGCCCGAGTCGCTCGCCGGCGCCTCGATCCCCGGACTGGTCGTGGTGCGGAGCCTGACGAAGACGTGGGGACTCGCGGGGCTGCGGGTCGGGTACGTCATCGCCGGCTCGGGTCTGATCGAGCAGTTGGCTGCGGTCCAGCCGCACTGGCCGGTGTCCACTCCTGCACTTGCAGCGGCAATTGCCTGCAGCAACGAGCGTGCTGTCGCGGAGGCGGGCCAGGCTGCGCTCGACATCGAACGCCAGCGTGTCCATCTGCTTGACAGTCTCGGAACGGTCAGCGGACTTTCGACGTACGGCGTGGCGCGGGCGCCGTTCGTTCTCGTTCACGTGCCAGGGGCGGCGGAGGTGCGGGAATCCCTGCGTGCACAGGGGTTTGCGGTACGGCGCGGGGATACGTTCCCCGGTCTCGGGCCGGACTGGTTGCGGGTCGCCGTACGGCCTGAGGACGTGACTGACGGGTTCGTGAAGGTGCTGTCGGAGCTGCTGCGGGCGAATCGAGTTGGCGCTGTAACGCGCGTGGGGTTTAGCTGAGGTCGTCTTTGCGCACAAGATGACCAGTGCCCCGGTTGGTATTCCCTGGGCAACTTTCTGGCCGTTCGCGAAGGGAGCAGCACAATGGGTCTCAACGATGAGGACATGAACACCTCCTCCGAAGGTGGCGAAGGCGGCGAGTACGGAGGCTCGGGCGGCTCGACCGCTGCACCCGGCGGCGGGAGTGGCGGGTACGGCGAAGAAGGTCCGGCCGACGGCGGCGCATCACAGGGCACCCAGGACGGTGGCGCCGACGGCGGTGCTGATGGTGGTGCCGGTGGGGGCGGCGGCTACGGCGAAGGGCCGGCTGACGGTGGCGCATCGCAGGGCACCCAGGATGGCGGCGCCGACGGCGGTGCTGATGGTGGTGCCGGTGGGGGCGGCGGCTACGGCGAAGGGCCGGCTGACGGTGGCGCATCGCAGGGCACCCAGGATGGTGGCGCCGACGGTGGCGCTGAGGGCGGGGCCGGCGAAGGTACTGCGGACGGCGGCGCGAACCCCAGCGGGACCGACGGTGGTGCTGACGGTGGCGCGGGCGGCTCTGATGGTGGTGCCGATGGTGGCGCGGACGGCGGCGCCGGCGGGAACTCCGGAAGCTGGTGACCACTGTGCCGGAGGCCGGGCAGTTCCCGCAGAACAACCATGCGGCCGCGCAGTCGGCGGCCGATGGCGGTGAGCAGTTGCGAGACGACCGCCCGGCACTCCGGCGCTGTGTGGCGGGGGACCTGGACGAATTCGCGAACTCCTACTGGGGTTCGCGGGCACTCTTGTCCCACGGCCCCGACCTCCCCGCGCCGTACGACGACCTGTTCAGTCTCGACGCCGTGGACGAGCTGCTGTCCCGGCGCGGCCTACGCACGCCGTTCTTGCGGATCGCGAAGAACGGGTCGGTGGTGGGAGACAGTCAATTCACCGGACCGGCTGGTGCCGGCGCAGAGATCGCGGACCAGGTACGAGACGACAAGGTGGCCGCGCTGTTCGCCAGCGGGCACACCGTCGTCCTGCAGGCACTGCACCGGACCTGGCCGGCGTTGGTCGACTTCTCCACCCAGCTGTCCGCGGACGCGGGTCACCCGGTGCAGATCAACGCGTACATCACTCCGGCCGAGTCGCAGGGTTTCTCCGCGCACTACGACGTACACGACGTGTTCGTACTGCAAGTAGCCGGCGAGAAGCACTGGACCATCCACGAGCCGGTCCATCCCGACCCGCTCCGCAACCAGCCGTGGACCGACCATGCAGGGGCCGTTCAAAAGGCCGCCCGCGACCAGGCACCGGTGATCGACGAAGTCCTGCGCCCTGGTGATGCGCTGTACGTGCCTCGCGGTTTTCTGCACTCGGCCAAGGCGCTGGGTGGTGTGAGCGCACACCTGACCGTCGGGATACACACACTGACGCGCTACCTGCTCGTACAGGAGCTGACTGCACTTGCTGCGGATCAGGCGTCCCTGCGCACCGCACTACCTCTCGGTTTCGATCCTGGCGACCCGGAGCAACTAGCCCAAGTGCTACCGCAGGTGGTCGAACTCTTCACGCAAGAGCTCCGTACGGCGACCCCGGACGCACTGGGCAACCGCCTCCGCCGCCGTACCTGGTCCAGCAACCGCCCAGCTCCACTCCCACCGCTCGCGCACGCCGCGTCCATCACCTCCCTGGCCGTCGGTACGACGGTCCGCCTCCGCGCCGGTCTCCGCTGCCGCCTCGTCCCGGGCGACCCGCTCGTCCTCCAACTCCCCGACCGCACCATCACCTTCCCGCCCGCCACGACAGCAGCCGTCACGGAGCTCGTCTCGGGCGCCGACTGCAAGGTGGGAAACCTCCCAGGCCTCGACGACGCCGACCAACTCGTCCTGGTCCGCCGCCTCCTGACCGAGGCGGTAGTGGTCGCCACCACCCAATGACCACCGCCCAGTGACCACCGCTCAGCGATCACCGCTCAGCGATCACCGCTCAGTGAGCACCGCGGGTGATCCTCTGCTAGTTGAAGTCGGCGACCGTATCGTGAGGTGGCGTGGACCTCGGTGACATCAGATACCGACCGGAGACCGGCTGCGCGGCGCAGGCTGACCTCCGTCACGACTCCCTGACCGCGACCGCTCCGCCGGCCGAGCGCTGGCTCCTCATCGAGTCCCGCTCCGCCTGGCCCCGCCAAGCCCTGACCTCCCTCCGAAACACCTCGTCCGGTGCCGACCTTCGAGACAGGTCGTCCGGTGCCGACCTCCGAAACAGCGCGTCCGGTGCCGACCTCCGAAACAGCGCGTCCGGTGCCGACCTCCGAAACAGCGCGTCCGGTGGCGAACTGGGTGATGTCGTCGCGCGCCGATGCCGTGAGTTGGGCATCCGGCCCGTACTGATCCGTCGGTACGGCCGGGTCGATCGGACTGGTTCCCGGCGCTGGGGACTGGTGGACTGCCGCCCCGGCCGCGAACTCGTTCGCTGGGGCGACCTACCGACGGACGAACACCTACTGAACGTCCTCACCGGCAAGGATCTGGGCGTGGTGAGCACTGCGCCGGTCTACCTCGTGTGCACGCACGGCCGACACGACGCGTGCTGCGCCGTCCGCGGACGCCCGGTCGCTGCGACGCTGACTGCCGCCTACCCAGAACGCACCTGGGAATGCAGCCACATCGGCGGTGACCGCTTCGCCGCGAACGTGGTCGTGCTGCCGCACAGCCTGTTCTACGGGCACGTCGCACCGACCCGCGCCGTCGAACTCGCCAAGCAGTACGACGAGGGTGCCGTCGTCCCCGATCTCCTCCGTGGATCAGGTGCGTTCGTCCCACCCGTCCAAGCCGCCCAGCACTTCGCCCGCGCCGCGGGTCACTCGCCCGCGGTCGACAACCTCCTTCCGCAAACCGTTGAAGTCCTCGGCGAGCACCGCTGGCGAATCCTCCTCGCATCCACCAACGGATCGGCATCAGGATCTTCGCCGGCCCGCCGCCTGATCGCCGTCGAAGTCTCGGCCCGCCTCGACACCGTCGAAGCCCGCCTGACCTGCGCAGGTTCCTCTCCCGCCCAGATCCGTCACTTCGAACTCCACAAACTGACCACAGCCTGACCGTCACCTGAAGGGTCAGGTCGGGTCTGCCGGGCGGTCCGAAGCGTGCTCGCCGTAGAACGCTGACTGGCGCGCCATGATGTCGCGCATGGACGTACCGCGAGGTACGCCGTACACCGTGCCCGGGAAGTCCAGGTCGCGCTGGATCTGCCACAGCTCCTCGTGCCGGTCGGGGGAGAAGAGCTGGGCCGGGTCGCCGACGGCGATCCATCCGATCGGGAGGACCGTGCCTGCTTCCAGCCGCGAGTTCACGTGCAGCACGCTGTTGATCCGGAGCTCGGCGCCTGCGCCGGCGACAGAACCTGGGAACAACGCGGCGCCCGTGGCGATGAAGACTTCGTCCTCGACCGTGGCGCCGTTGACATGTGCATGGGGACCTACCAGGACCGCGTCGCCGATGAGTGCGGGATGATCGGCCCGGCCGCGCACCAGGGCGTTCTCCATCACCACACTGTTCTCACCGAGCCGGATCTCGCCGTTCTCCGCCGTCAGCACCGCACCGTGCAGGACCCTGCTGCCTTCGCCGAGGACGACGGCACCGCAGAGCACGGCCGATGGGGCAACGTACGCGGATTCGGGCACGACCGGTCGACGGCCGCGATGTTCCAGCAACATCTGCTGTCCTCTCGTCGCGTGATCACCTCGCTCCAGCTTGTACCAAGATCGGTTGTGCGGAATCTCCACTGCCCGGGTCCTCACAACCCGGGCGGCGGTGTCCTCCGGGCCGTCCACATCGGAGGTGGCAGGCTCGGTCCGGCGGACAATCCGGGTGGAGAACCGCGAACTGAGCCAACATTAGAACAAATGTTCGATCAGACGCAACGCATCCTGACAGGTCAGGAATCGCCCGCCAAGATCCGCCCAGATCGAGCTCAGATGCGCTCGGAGCTCAACCGCGGAGCTGTCCGGGCGAGCGCGTAGATCGTCAGACTCGCGATCAGGGCGAGCGCCGCGAGGGCCACCCACGGCAGCTCGTGATGCACCTCGAAGAGCTGTGCGAAGAACGCCGGCGCAAGCACGCTCGAGAAGGTGAACGAGTACTGCCAGTACGACAGGTACTTCCCCCGCCCGACGGCGGGCGAGATCGCGGCCGACAGCGCGTTGTTCGTCGCCGCGTGCAGTACGTCGGCGAACGCGTAGCAGGCCGTGGCGAGTACTAGTACCGGCACAACCCATCCAGCCGCGATATGCACCTGTAGCGCCATCAGCAGCGCCCACGCGGCGTACGTGATCCCAGCGACCACCATGACGTTCGTACGTCGCCGCCGCTCGGTGTGCCGCACGACGAGCGTCTGACCGGTCGCCAACACGACAGACGTCGCCGCGATCAGTACGCCGATCAGCCACTTCGGCACTGTCAGCGCTTCAGCGACGTACACCGGCACGCCGACGCCGAGCATCATCGTGCAGAGCGCCAGCAGCGTGTTGGCGCCGATCAGTGCCATGAACGTCTTGTCCTTGCGCAGCAGCGGGGCCGGGCCGCTGTCCTGGTCCGTCCGCTGGTGGTGCGACGGGTGCAGCCGCAGAAGCAGCAGCCCGGCAAGGTAGAACGTCACTGCGTTGACGGCCATCGCGATCAGGAACGGCGCGTCTCCGCCGACCGCCAGCAGCCAGCCCGCCACTAGCGCGCCCAGAGCGAAACCACCGGCCTGCATCATCCCGCCCAGGCCGAACCACCTGTCCCGCTCGCCTTCGTCGGCGACGTCCGCGAGCAGGCTGAAGATCGCCGACCAGAAGACTCGCTGGCCGGTCGTCATGACCAGCGCGCACAGGAACAGCAGCCACATCGACCGCCCGAAAAAGAAGCCCGTGAACGCTAGCCCCTGAGCGAACTGCGCAGCCACGACAAGGTTCCGCGGTCCGAGGCGATCGATCACCTGACCCACCACGGCGGGCGCCGCGATGGAGAACAGCGTCGCGACGGTCAGCATCACGCCGGCGGTCCCGAGCGGGATGCCGGCGACCTTGTTGAAGAACAGCAACAGCAGCGGCCCGGCGCAGCCGCCGCCGAACGAGTCGATCGCCAGACCGGCCAGCAGTGGGACCCGGCCGCGCACGTTCGGGAGGCCGAGTGACGCGGCTGCGGGCATGGCGGAGCGCTCCCATCGGTCTTTTCGGCGGCTGGCGAACCGTAGCAAGCGCCCGCGAGCCCATTCCATCCGATTTTCAGTCAGTCGCGCCTACCCGACGTACGGAGACGTTCCGCAGCGGACGCCAGGCGATCGCTGTCATCGCCACCATCGCCACGAAGGCGATCGCGAACGGTGCGGCCAGACCATACTGCTGCGCCAGTTCGCCGCCAAGCGCGGAGCCGATCGCGGCACCGCCCACTGAGGCTAGTAGGTACACGCTGTTCACCCTGCCCATCAGAGCGTCCGGTGTGGCCAGCTGACGCGCTGTAGTCGACACAATGCCCCACACCACCGCGTGGACGCCGAACACCGCCATGGTCGCGCCGGCGACCCACGGGTTCTTGGTGAGCGCCAGGATCAGGTGGACCGTCGTCTCGATGACCAGCCCGGCGCGGAGGAGGGTCACGGACCCTACGCGCGGCTCAAGGAAGTGGTACGTCGGCATACCGAGCACACCGCCCACGGCGCCGACCGACACGAGCAGACCGAACTGCGTCTCGCTCAGCCCCAGTTGCTCGCGCGCGAACAACACCCAGGTCGCGAAGGCGGCACAGAAGGTGATGTTCATGACCAGGATCGACAGGGCGAGCGTCCGTACGCCGGAGTGATGCCAGAGCCAGCGCACTCCTTCGCGCACCTCATGCAACACAGCTGCGCGAATGGAGTGATCGGGCAACGGTGGTCGTACCGCGACGCGAGCGATCAGGGCCGCTGCCGCGGCAAAGGTGACCGCGTCGAAGACCAGTGGGATGCCGGCGCCCGCAGCGAACAGCAGTGCGCCCAGCGGTGGCCCGCCGAGTTGCTGGAGCACGGTGCCGCTGGCGAACAGTCGGGCGTTGGCCTTGCCGAGGTGGACCTTCGGTACGGCGCTGACCAGCAACGCACCGGATGCGTTATCTGCCAGCGTTTCCGCCGTACCGAGAAGGAACAAGGCCAGGTAGACCGCCCAGAGCGGCGCGGTGTCGAGCAGTACGGCGACACCGAGCGCGGCCAGGACGATCGCGCGAAAGGTGTCCGCGGCAACGATCATCAACCGGCGGTCGAGCCGGTCGACGAGGACACCGCTGAACAGGGCGAAGAGCAGCCACGGCAGCTGCTGGACGAAGGCGGCGGCCCCGACCGCCGCAGGTTCAGTGGTGATCGAGGCGACGAGCAACGGACCGGCGGCGATCAGGGCGCCGTCGCCGAGGTTGGAGATGATCGAGGCCGGGAAGATCTTGCGGAAATCAGGTCCGAGCTCGGACGGGAACGCGTACGCACCGAGGGAACGCATAGGCACTCCTGAGGGCATGACGAAGCGATGGACGCCGGCTGTGCAGCCGGCCGGTTCGCCCGGTCAGAGCGTCAGCGCGCCGACCGGCCGGCGTGTGCGATGCCCTCGAACGACCGAGACATTGCTCCCACCTCCGTCCGTACCCTCCGCGGCGGCTCCGCCGCTGCGCCGACCATACCGGCCCCTCCCCGCCCCCGCACTCAGTTTCCACCCGGTATCCTCAACCCTCGGCGGCAACCGCCAGGAGGGTTCGCATAGTGGCCGAGTGCGCTGGTCTTGAAAACCGGTATGGCGGGTGACCGTCATCGTGGGTTCGAATCCCACACCCTCCGCTCTGTGTCGATCGATGTGGGCCCACATCCGTTAGTAGCCGCGGGCGCCGTCGGTTAGTTCTCGGAGGATGTCCAGGTGGCCGAGGTGGCGGGCGGTTTCTTCGATCAGGTGGCCGAGGATCCAACGGAGTGAGACGAGCGGGAGTCCTTCGGGAGCCCACCGCTCGAGTTCGTCGAGATCATGATCGGCGACGATCTGTCGTGAGGTCTCACATTGTGCGTCGTAGGCGTCCAGGAGGACGGACAACGGCTCGGAGAGGCTTGGTGTGGTTGGTGTCGGCTCGCCCAGGAACGATCGAACGAACCAACCCAGCTCGACACTGGTGAGGTGGTACACCAGCCAGGCGATGCTCATCTGGGGTGAGGTGTCTGGCAGGAGCCGGCGACGTGCGTCTGCATCGGAGAGATCTGCGCACTTGAGCCGCACGGTCTGTCGTTGCCAATCCAGCCATCCGCTCAGCATGGCCTTCTCATCGGCGGCGGGCTCCGGTCGTTGACGGGGATCCTTGTCCACACCGCAACTTAGCGGGTCTCGATGGTGTTGAGGTCGCGGGTGGCGAAGCGGTGGTGTTCCCAGCCTTCTCCGAGGATGACGTGCAGGCAGGAGCGGGTGGTCTCGGGGTGGGGGCCGTGCGGGTTCTTGCGGGGAGTGTCCAGCTCGGCCGGGGTGACGGTGGCGATGAAGTCGCGGACCATTCCGAAGCGGCTGGCGTGGGCCTCGAGAACGTCGGCGTACGGCGGTGTCTCGGTCAGCGCGTCTTCGGCGGCATGACCCAGGCCGAGCGGATGGAACTCCTCACGTTCGAGGATCGAGCGGCCGAACCACAGGTCGATCGCGTGCACCAGGTGCCGCAGCGTCTGCGCGAACGACCACTCGCCGTCGACCGACACGTCGGCGCTGCCTTCCGGCATACCCGCGACGCGTTCGAGCGTCGCCGACCAGGTCTGCTCGAGCTTGGCCCAGGCGGCGCGGAGACCGTCGGGGTCCTCGGCACGCCGGTCCGCGCGGCCGGGGAAGCGGCGGTTCAGCTCGGCTTGGACGTACGCCGCGACCTCGACACCGTTCACCGTCAGGCTGGCCCCGGGCTCGGCCAGCCACGGTGCGTCGATGTCCGCGCCCTGGATGTCGACTCCGCGCATCACCGCGCCGGACAGATCGGACTCGACGAACCGAGCCCCGCGCAGGTTCGCCTCGAAGAACTCTGCCCCTTGCAAGTCGTCGGACTGCCCGAACTTCGCCATGCCATCTCCCTGGTTCGCTTGCCGTGCGGTGAGCCTAACGGTGACCTAGGACACAAAAGTCGTGCGCGCGACGGGCGGCCCGTGGTGAGGTCGAGGGACAGACCGAGCGCGGCGGAGGGAACAGGTTGTGGACGTTCTGAGTGCGGCGGAACGAGTGGGCTTCACGAAGCGGGACCAGACGCGGTTCGAGGGCCTGGAGGTCGGCACCGACCCACAGTTGCCCGAGAACGCCGAGGAGCTGCTGGCGTACTGCGGTGTGCACCCGGCTGATCGTCACGCGATGCTGGCGGCGCGTCCGGACCCGGATCGCGACCCGGAATGGTGGGCGATCACGTGGGCGCTGGCAGGCGAGGTTGAGCGGGACCTGGATCTGGCGCTGCCGTCCACAGGTTTCAGAGGCTGGCCGGCCGTGCCGCGGAGTGCGTCGCCTGTCGGATTGTTCGCGCCGGCGTGGGCGTTGCTGGCCAACCTGCCGAGGTTGCGTGAGCTCCACGCCCAGCGGGGCGTACCGGAGTCCGTGACTGCCGCAACCGTCGCGGCGCTCGGAGGAGTGATGCACACGCACCGGCACATCTTCGGCTGTGCGGGCGTCGGGCTGATGCCGCTGTGGGGTCCACCGCTGCGGTTCCGAGGTGCCGACTACGAGATCGGTCGGCATGACTTCACCCGTACCCACATGGGACTAGGCGATGGTGTCTCCGGCCACGTGCTCTCCATCCACATCCCACCGACTGGGCGACTCGACGCACAGGAGTCGGAGGAGTCTGTCGCCACTGCAGTCGAGTCGTTCGAGCGCTGGTACCCGGAGGAGCCGCTCGCGGGGCTTGTGTGTCACTCCTGGCTGCTGGACCCGCAGCTGGGCGAGTACCTGCGCCCGGAGTCGAACATCATGCGTTTCCAGACCCGCTTCGATATCCTCCCGCACCTGCCACCAGAGGACCCGACCGAAGGCGACCGTGAGCTGATGCGGCTAGGGCTGCACCTGGACGTACCTGACCATCAGTTGACCGACGAGGACCTCGACAATCTCCCGCAGGACACCACTCTGCAAAGGGCATTCGTCAAGCACCTGCGAGCTGGCGGGCACTGGTACCCGCGGACGGGCATGCTGAAGACATGGAGCTGACGATTCCGGTTGGACAGGACACGATCTGGGCTGAGCATCTCGCGGGCGACGGTGTGCCGATAGTGCTGCTGCATCCGGGGATCGGGGACTCTCGCGTGTGGGATTCCGTGCTGCCCCGGCTCAATGGTCGGCGAGTCGTTCGGTACGACGTCCGTGGGTACGGGCGTTCCCCGCAGCCGACAGGTGAGTTCTCGCTGCAGGGCGACCTGGAGACGGTCCTGGACCAGCTGAACCTGGAACGCGTACTGCTGGTGGGCTGCTCGATGGGCGGCCGTGCGGCGCTCAGCTTCACGCTGGCTCATCCGGAGCGCGTTCACGGCCTGGTGCTGTTGTGTCCGGGAGTGTCCGGCTTCCCGATGCCCGAGGAGCCGGAGCTAGACGCGGAGTACTACGGACTAGTTGCCAAGCGGGATGTGGAGGGGCTGGTGCAGCTCGGGCTGCGGCTCGGGGCTGCGGCAGGGGCTGACGATGCTGCGGTCGCTCAGCTTCGCGCCTCTGCTCCAGCATGGCTCGACCAAGACGAGTATCTGAAGCCGGATCCGCCCGTCTACGACCGGCTCCACGAGATCAAGGCGCCGTCTGTCGTCATGGTCGGTGACAAGGACCGTCCGATCCTCGCAGCCGTGGCCGGCGCTACTGCCGCTCGAATCCCCGGCTGCGAGTTCATCTGGCTACCCGGCGCCGACCACCTGCCAAGCCTCCGCGAACCACAACTGGTGACCGACACCATTCTCCGGTTCGCAGGCGACTAGGAGCGGCTGGTCCAGCGGTCGAGCACTGCTGCTGCTCGGCCGCTGTCCACAGCCTCTCGGCACCGCTCGAAGCAGTCCGCCAACGGTTCCAGACCGGACTCGAGCGTCAGCGTCGCCAGTGCGGCTGCAGCGTTCAGCAGTACGACGTCACGCACCGCACCGCGCTCTCCGTCGACCAGGCCTCGCAACAGGCCAGCGTTGAACGCGGCGTCGCCACCACGCAGCTCAGCCAGCGACGAGGGTCGTAGTCCCAGTGAGCGTGGGTCGAAGACCACTTCCGATGCAGAACCGCCATGCACTACCCAGAGCCGCGAATAGCCAGTAGTGGTGAGCTTGTCGAGTCCGTCGTCGCCGCGGGCGACCAGTGCGGACCGGCCTTGTTTGGCGAGCGCACCTGCCAGCACAGGCAGCATGCGCGGGTTCGCCACGCCAACGAGTTGGTGCTGCGGGCTGGCCGGGTTCAGCAACGGTGCGAGCACGTTGAAGGCGGTGGGGACCGCCAATTCACGCCGTACCACCGCAACTTGGCGTAGAGCTGGGTTGAAGCGTGGAGCGAACAGGTAGGTCAGTCCGACCTCGGCAGCCATCTGGGCGGCGTCTGCAGCGGACAGGTCGAGTGGAACGCCCAGGTACTCCACCAGGTCTCCGGAACCGGCGGCTGATGAGGAGGCAGCTCGCCCACCGTGCTTGACCACGGTGACACCAGTAGCGGCGACAACCACCGCTGCCATCGTGGAGATGTTCGCCGCGCCGGTTCGATCGCCACCTGTCCCGACGATGTCCACGAACGGACCGGTGATCCGCACCGGCGTCGCGTGCGAACGCAGTACGTCGGCCAGCCCGTTGAGCTCATCCGCGGTCTCGCCCTTCGCCCGCAGGGCAATCAGGAACCCGGAGATCTGGGACGGCGATGCCTCGCCCAGCACCAGTTGGTCCATCGCCCAGCCGGTGTCCGCCGTCGATAGGTCGGAACCGGCCAGGAGCGCGGAGATCAGACCGGACCACGTCCGGAGCGTTGTCGCCATCGGCATTCCTCAGGGTGCTGGGCCGCCCACGAGGAGAACATGACAACGGCCGCCTCGCAGGAGACGGCCGGGTGGGTACGCGCGGATTCAGGCCGTCAGGTCGACGGCCCACCACATACTCGCGCGCTGGAACATGCCACCGACCTTAGCGCACCTGCACCCCCATGAGCGGCTGACCCGGCCGCTGTCACATCATGGTGGGCTGATCCGTCAGGGGGCTGAGGAGGTAGTGGTGGACGAGCATGAGCAGCTGGCGCGGCGGTTCGAGGAGAACCGTGGGCACCTGCGTGCTGTTGCGTACCGGATGCTCGGATCGCTACCTGAGGCCGAGGACGCCGTACAGGAGGCCTGGCTGCGGCTGAGTCGTACTGACGTGAGTGATGTCGGCAATCTGGCCGGCTGGCTGACCACGGTGGTGTCGCGGGTGTGTCTGGACATGCTGCGCAGCCGCAAGTCGCGGCGGGAGGACTCACTCGACACGTACGTGCCGGACCCGGTCATCGGCCGTGTGGACGGTGAACTGGGACCGGAGGACGAGGCGGTCCACGCTGACGCGATCGGGTTGGCGTTGCTCGTCGTACTGGAGACCCTGTCGCCGGCCGAGCGGCTGGCATTCGTGCTGCACGACATGTTCGGCGTCGGGTTCGATGAGATCGCCACGATTGTGGACAAGTCGCCGGCCGCGACGCGTCAGCTGGCGAGTCGGGCGCGGCGGCGGGTCCAGGGTGCGCCGGCGAGTGACGGCGACGTCAGCCGGCAGCGAGCCGTCGTCGAGGCATTCATGGCCGCGTCGCGGGGCGGTGACTTCGAGGCGTTGCTAGCACTGCTAGATCCGGATGTGCTGCTGCGCGCGGACGCTGGTACGGCGAGCGGTGAGTTCGCCGGACCGGCCGTGTCGAAGCTGGTCCGCGGCGCGAAGGCGGTCGTCGAGCAGGCGCTCATGTTCAGCCGTATGGCGCCGTACACCCAGCTCGCGCTGGTCAACGGGCTGCCCGGTGCGATCACGGTCGTCAACGACCGCTTGATGGGCGTCATGTCAATCACCGTGGCCGACGGCAAGATCACTCAGATCGACATCCTGGCCGATCTCGATCGCCTCGAAGTCATCCCGCTACCAGCCTGAGCAGCCGCTGCGCCTGCGCCTCCGCGGTCCCTGGCGGATTGCGGTCGGCGCTCGGCCCGCCCGGCCCGATCAGCGTCAGCCAGAACCCGGCCCACAGGCAGCGCGCGGCCCGGAAGCGTGCAGGGTCCGCGGAGAACCGCCGTACCAACGCCGTCGGGTCGGTCTCTCGCCACGACAGGTGCTCGACCAGGTTCGCCAGCTCAACGGTGCGATCACCCAACCCCGCGTCCTCGAAGTCGACGATGCGGACGCGCGAGCCGTCCCACAGGTAGTTGGTGAGGTTGGGATCGCCGTGGGCGAGCACAGGATCGTGTACGGCGGTCAGGTCGGTCGGCTCGTTGTCGAGCCAGGTACGGGCGGCCTCGGCGATCACGCCATCGGTGTCGCGGAGCCCGACGAGCCCCGATCGAGTGCGGTCAAGGAGCGCCTGCAGATCGATGGGCACCAGGTCCTCGGATGGGACCGACCAAAGTGCGGAGAGCGCATCGCCTAGAGCCGCAGTCTGGGTGGAGGTAAGCGAGCCTCCGAGCGGTTCGCCGGGGACGACCGTCATCGTCAGCGACGGCGTCGGCTCGGTGGACAACTCGAGGGGAGTGGGCGTGAGGCCGGGTGCGGCGCGGGACAGCACGGTCAGCGCGGCCCATTCGCGACCCGGCTCGTCGCGGGGCCACGACGCGTAGCGCTTGGTGAGGGTACGTCCGGAGATCTCGACCGAGTGAGTCATCGAGAAAGTTTGGCGGACGTGTCGATCATCGGCGATCTCCTTCGACGTATGGGCAGGAAGCGGATACGGCGAAGGAGCGGGATCAGATGTCTACGCAGGCGATTGCAGCGGTTGCCAGTGACCTCGTGGCGGGTCTGCTGGGGGCAGGTTTCAACGGTGCCGTCCGGCTGCCCGGCGAGCCGGCGTACGACGAGCAGCGGCGTTCCGTGATCCCTTCGGTGGATTCGCGCCCGCTCGTGATCGCCGAGGCGTACGGGCGGACCGACGTACAGGCCGCCGTACGGACCGCTCGCGAGTACGGCGTACCGATCGCTGTGCAGGCGACAGGACACGGCACCCGGGTGCCCGCTGATGGCGGGATCCTGCTGAAGACCACACAGATGACCGGAGTACTGATCGACCCCGAGCGCCGGATCGCCAAGGTCGCGCCGGGCGCCCGCTGGGGTGCGGTGCTGGATGCCGCGCGGCAGTTCGGGCTCGCCCCGCTGTCCGGCTCGCACCGCGACGTCGGCGTCACCGGGTACACGCTGGGCGGCGGAGTCGGGTGGCTGGCCCGCAAGTACGGGTTCGCGGCCGACAGCGTGATCCGCGCCGAGGTCGTCACCGCCGACGGCCGCGCCGTCACCGCGAGCGCCGAGCAGCACCCCGACCTCTTCTGGGCGATCCGCGGCGGCACCGGCAACTTCGGCATCGTCACCTCGCTCGAGTTCCGCCTGTACCCGGTCCGCGAGGTCCACGCCGGCATCGTCTACTACGGCATCGACCGCGCCGCCGCGATCCTCCGCCGGTACCGCGACTGGACCGCCACGATTCCCAACGAACTCAGCACCGCGGTCGTCCTGACCCGCGTCCCCGGCACCGAGCAGCGCGCCGTCGCGATCAAGGTCCTGTACGCCGGCGACGCCGAGCTGGCCGAACATCTGCTGAAGCCGCTGTTCGAGATCGCCGGCCCGCGGCTCGCCGGTGAGCTGAAGACGATCGAGTACGCCGATGCCGCGATGGGCGGCACGCCCGCTCGCCACCTCGACTTCCTGGACACGCTGACCGACGAGGTGATCGACGTGGTCACCGAGCTCGAGGACGCGATGGTCGAGATCCGCCACTGGGGCGGCGCGATGGCCCACCCGGGTCCCGGCGCCGGTCCGATCGGTCACCGTGAGGCGTCGTACTCACTGATCATCGACCGCGAAGTGTTGGGCGGTGGTGTGGGTTTGCGAACAGCGCTGCTGCCCACGTCGGGGCGGACGTTCGTGAACTTCCTCGGCGACCCGGGGCGCGCGGACACGGCGTACGGCGCGACAGATCTGCAACGGCTGCGCGAGGTGAAGCGGGCCTACGACCCCACGAACTTCTTCCACCTGAACGCCAACATCAGGCCTTAGATCAGACAGTGCCGGAGTTGCCGTAGACGGTCACGTGCACGTGGTCGTAGTGGTTCGCGGTGGTGCTACCGCGGTCCTCCATCGCGCGCCAGCCTTCGCTGCTGCGCTGGACCGTCCAGATGTGCTGCTGCCAGATCAGCTGGCTGACGCCGAGCTTCTTGTAGTTGGCCTTCAGCCAGTCCGCGACCTCCTGGCCCTCGGAACCGCTGACCATGATGTCGAGCGCATGCCCGGTGGAGTGCTCCGAGCCGCTGTCGCCGGACCGCAGACCGCCGTACGACGTGATGTCGGGGAACTTCGCGCAGATCGCCCGGTGCACCCGGATCGCGTCCTGGGTCAGGCCGTCCTCGACCGCGGAGCCGGACTTGCAGGCCGCCTGCGAGATCGCCCCGGAAACGCTGGCGACCGGTTTGGTGGCGGACAGGTACTGCGCCTTCACCCAGCGGGACTTGCCGTCGCTGACCACCTCGGCCCAGAGGCCGTCGACCTTGCCGGTGACCGAGACCTTGGTGCCCTTCGGCAGCACGTCCAGCAGCAGGCCGGTCAGCGGCAGCGACCAGAGGTTCACGTCGGTGGTGGTGTACTTCGTGCCGGTGATCTTCGGCGGCGTCGCGTTCGCGTTCAGATCCTCCGCCGCGCGGGTCTTCGCCGACGTCGGCTTCGGGATCGGCGCCTGCTTCTTCAGGTGCTTGGGCGTCGGGCTTGCCTTCGGCTTGGGCGCCGGAGTCGTCGACGTGGTGCTGATCGGCGGACGCAGGGCGTCCCGGCTGATCGTGGCGTCGCGCGACAGCTGCAGGGACGAGCTGGCGATCGACGGGTCGAGCTGAACATGCTGGCTGGGGAGTGCGGCGGCCGAACCGGTGGCAACCATCGCCACTGCCGCGCCCGGGATCGCTACCTTCACGAGACCCGGCTGGATCATCCTGGCGCGCGATTGCCGGTGCCGCGCCTGTCTATGCCGTCCTTCAGCCACTTCTGGAACCCAATCTGCCGAGACCAAAACGTTATCGACCGGAGGAGTCAAGCACACATCGCCGCGCCGGTTCGAATCGGCCCCTACTCTTAACGCATTACGAACATCCACCGGCTGCCGCCAGACGTGATCTGCCCGCTATCCGGATGTGACCGTCCCGACATCAAACGCTTGGTCGGTGTGGCGGTCCGTTGTGACCCACGGCGCGGCGCCTGTACGTCGGTTGCTGCTTGACTGCCCGCGTGGGATTTCGGATCGAGGGTGGGGCGGTTGCGCGGCTGTTCATTGATCGCGCGGCGAAGCGGAACGCGCTGACCCGGGCGATGTGGGCTGCGCTGCCTGGGCTGCTCGCCGACCTGGCGAGCGACGACGAGGTCAAGGTTCTGCTGGTGACCGGCGAGGGTACGAGTTTCTCCGCCGGCGCCGATATCCGCGAGCTGATCTCGGGCGCTGACCCGGCCGATCCGATGGCCGAGCTACGGGCGTCCAACCTGCAGGCCCAGGCGGCGCTGCGGGAGTTCCCGAAGCCGACGATCGCGGTGGTTCGCGGGCACTGCATCGGCGGTGGTCTCGAGATCGCGGTGAACTGCGACTTCCGGTTCGCCGCGCGGGATGCGAGCTTCGGCGTCACGCCGGCCCGGATCGGCGTCGTCTACCCGCCTGCCGCGATCAAGGTGCTGCTCGACCTGGTCGGTCCGGCGACCACGAAGTACCTGCTCTTCAGCGGTGACCTGCTCACTGCGGACCAGGCCGAACTCAAGGGCCTGGTCGACCGCGTGGACGACGATCCGATGGTGGCGGCCGAGGCGTTCGCGGAGACGCTGGTGTCGCGGTCGCAGTTGACGATCCGCTCGGCCAAGGAGTCGGTCAACGCACTGCTGTCCGGCGAGGACGGAGACGCGGCAGCGGTACGGCGGTATCGCGAGACGATCGCCTCGGGCGAGCTGGCGGAAGGGATCGAGGCCTTCACGCAGAAGCGCTCACCGAAGTTCGTCTGGCATTCCTGCTGAGATCAGGGTGCCGCGGAGCTCGACGCGGTCGCCGACCGCGGCCGAGACCCGGCCGGCGATCTCCTGCGCGCGCTTGTCGTCGGGTGCGTCGATCAGGAAGAACCCGGCCAGTTGCTCCTTGGCCTCGCCGAACGGACCGTCGGTGACCACCTGCTGACCTTCCCGGATCTGCACGATCCGGCCGTCCTCAGGCGGTCGCAGGCCCTCCGAGCTGACCAGTTCACCGGACGCGGCGAGCTCCTGTTCGAGCCGCAGCAATCGGCGCAGGGCCTCGTCGTCGTCCGCGGTCCACACCCGGTCGACGCTTCGAAAGATCATCACGACGTACTTCATGGCCACACGGTAATGAACCGCGCCGACAGAACCCCGCGGACGACCCGCGGGGTTCTGGGCTGCTTGCCGATCAGTACCAGTGTGCTCGTCCGCCGACCGCGCGGCCGGTCGCTCCGAGGATCCAGAACACTGCGCCGACCAGCAGCAGGATGATGCCGATGGTCCACAGGATCGAGACGTTCAGGACGAACCCGAGAATCAGCAGGATCAGTCCGAGAATGAGCATGAGCCCTCCTTCGCCGGGGGCCGCCTGGCGGAGATGGCGGCCACGGACGTCCGGTGCCCACCTTTTGTGCCCTGAACCTCCAACGCCCGTTTGATCAGCGCACATCCGGCGAAGCCGACCACGATGAACGCCCACACCGTCACGAAGGCGATCCGATAGCCGTGGACCAGAGCGATCGGCGTAGTGCCCGACGTACTCGCAGTAGCCACCGCGGAGACTGCCGCGACACCGATAGCACCGCCGATCTGGAAGCTGGCGTTCTGTAGTCCGGAGGCGACACCGGCGTCCTCGCCCGCGACGTCGCTCAGTGAGGCGATCGAGCCGGCGACCGTACCTGCGCCCAATCCGGCACCGAAGATCGTCAGCCCCCAGAAGGCCAGCTCGAAGTACCCAGAAGACACGGTGAGCTGAGTCATCAGCGTCGTACCGAGTCCTGCGACCAGTAGCGACACGAACGCGACCCGGCGCGGTCCGACTCGAGTGACGAGGTGCTGGCCGACTATGGACCCCACGACCGCTGCAGCCGCGAGTACGGCGGACATGAAGCCGTAGCGGATCGCTGACGCACCCAGTGCGAGCTGTGCGTACTGCGTGTAGACAAAGTTGAGTCCGAACGCCGCCAGCCCCCAGCTGATCGTGATGAGGTTGCCGCCGACCAGTGTGCGCGAGTGGAAGATCCGGAGCGGTACGAGCGGGTCAGCCGAGCGCTTCTCAACTGCTACGAACAGTGCGAACAGAAGAGCGGAGGCGAGCACCAGGAGTACCGTCCGCGTCGCGGACGACTCAGGTGCCTCGATGACGGCGTACACCAGGACGATGAGAGCGGCGGTGACAGTGATGGCACCGGCCACGTCGAACCCGCGGCGGCCGGGTCCGCGGCTGTCCAGCAGCAGTACGGGCGCCAGTACGACGACCAGCACGCAGACCGGCACGTTGATGAAGAAGATCCACTGCCAGCCGAGTCCGTCCGTGACAGGTCCGCCGACGAGCGAACCCGCCGTACCGCCGATCCCACTGGTCGCTCCCCAGATCCCTAGCGCCTTGTTGCGATCCGGACCGGACGGGAACGTGGTCATGACGATCGACAACGCGCTCGGAGCCAGTACGGCGGCTGCGGCACCCTGCAGCCCGCGGGCGAGGACCAGAGCGTCACCACTCCATGCGAGCCCGCAGAGAAGAGAGGACCCTGCGAAGAGCAGCAGTCCGGTGATGAAGACGCGCCGGCGACCCAGCAGGTCGGAGATCCGGCCGCCGAGCAGCAGGAGGCCGCCGAACATCAGCCCGTACCCGCTGGGCACCCACTGTGCGCCACCGGTCGAGAAGGTCAGCTCCCGCTCGATCGACGGTACAGCGACCAGCACGATCGACGCGTCCAGGATGATCATGAACCCGGTCAGACAGAGCAACGCCAGCGCGAACCAACGCTTCGAATGCGAAACCATCAGGCATCTCCAGTACGGCGGGACGCCCCGGCTGAGCGTCACTCGGCAGAGACGTCGGTGCCGACCGGGTGTACTTCGACATTCCGGTTTTGTCGAAGTACGGCGTACCTGCTTCGACGTACCGGTTAACTGGGGGTCACAGCGGCCTCCACTCGGTACAGGATGGTGACTGTGAAGTACATGCTGCTGATCTACAGCAACGCCGAGAGCTGGGCGAGCCTGTCGCCCGAGCAACGCGACGGGCTGGCCGAGGCGCACGAGGCGCTGTCGCGAGAGCTGACCGAGCAGGGCCTGCTGGTCAGTGCCGCCGGTCTGGCCGACCCGATCACCACCCGGACCGTTCAGGTGCGTGACGACACCACGACCACGACGGACGGGCCGTACGCCGAGGCGAAGGAGCACCTGGCCGGGTTCTACCTGGTGGAGTGCGACGACATCGACCAGGCGATCGGGTACGCCGCGCGCATGCCGGACGCGGAGTACGTCGCCGTGGAGGTGCGACCGGTCATGGACATGTCTGGGCTGGAGATGTGAGCGGCTTCGAACTGCTGCTGCGGGAACAGGCGCCGCAGGTGCTCAGTGCGCTGGTCCGGCACTACGGTCACTTCGACCTGGCCGAGGAAGCGGTCCAGGAGGCTCTGCTCGCGGCCACACAGCAGTGGCCGACCGAGGGCGTGCCGGACAACCCGCGTGGCTGGCTGATCCGGGTCGGGTCGCGGCGGCTCACCGATCTCCTGCGGAGTGAATCGGCCAGGCGGCGGCGTGAGGAGAACGCGGCCCAGCTTGCGGCCCCGGAAGAGTTCGTCGCGCCAGGCCCGGACATCGACGACCCGGGTGGTAGAGACGACACACTGACGTTGCTGTTCCTCTGTTGCCATCCGGCGTTGTCGCCGGCTTCGCAGATCGCGCTGACACTGCGTGCGGTCGGTGGTCTTACCACCGCGCAGATCGCGGCCGCGTTCCTGGTGCCGGAGGCAACCATGGCGCAGCGGATCAGCCGGGCGAAGCGGAGCATCAAGCAGGCGGGCAGTTCGTTCGAGATGCCGCCGGAGGCGGAGCGGGACGAGCGGATGGGCGCCGTACTGCATGTGCTCTACCTGATCTTCAACGAGGGCTACACCGCGTCGTCCGGTACGTCGCTGCACAGTGCGGAACTGACGACCGAGGCGATCCGCCTGGTGCGCGGTGTGCGGAAGCTACTGCCGGACGACGGTGAGGTAGCGGGCCTGCTGGCGTTGATGTTGCTGACCGACGCGCGGCGGGGGGCACGGACCGGTGCGGACGGGACGCTGATCCCGCTGGCCGAGCAGGACCGCTCCAAGTGGAACCGGGCCGCCATCGTCGAGGGCGAGGCGCTGGTGAGCGATGCGCTGTCGCGGACGCAGCTGGGGCCGTACCAGGTACAGGCGGCGATCGCTGCGGTACATGACACGGCAGAGCGTGCTGAGGACACGGACTGGCGGCAGATCGTCGCGCTGTACGACGTACTCGAGCAGCTGGTCGACAACCCGATGGTGAAGCTCAACCACGCCGTGGCGGTGGGTATGGCGGTCGGTCCGAAGGAAGGGCTCGCCGTACTCGAGCCACTCGAGTCGGACGACCGCATGAACCACCGGCTCGAGGCAGTCCGCGCGCATCTGCTCGAGATGTCCGGCGACGTCGCCGCTGCGCGGGAGAGCTATCTACTGGCAGCCCGCCGTACGACGAGCATGCCGGAGCGGAACTACCTGCAGTCGAAGGCGGACCGGCTGACCTGAGGTCGCGTAGGTTGGATGTGTGGATCTCACCAGGGCCTCACTCCTCCGGGAGATGCTGACCGCCACCGAACTGGGCAGCCGGACCACGGAGTTCGGCTATGCGCTGCGACGCTTCACCACCAGGCGCAGCGGGCTCATGCTGTTCGGACCGGTCGACGACGAGCCCTGGCACCTGACCGCGCACCTGGACGACGAACTGCACCGGGCCGGCGTCGAGGACCTACGACCGTCACTGGTCCGCTGGGCGCCGCCACCAGACGCCCCACCGCACCTGGCGATCGGCCTGGACCGTTTGCGCGACGCAGGTCGTGGCGAGTCGTTGCTGGTCGTCGCCGAGGACGCACCGGCCGACACGCTCCTGGAGCGGATCAGCGACGTGCGGCGACGCGGTACGACGATCTTCAGCATTGGCAACGGTGACAAGGAGCTGACGTCGCTCAGCCACGAAACCCTCGTACCCGAACTGCTGGTGCCTGACGGCTTCGGGTGGACGAGTCGATCGCTCGAGTACGAATACGACGAGCAGATGTCGGCGCAGACCGAGGTCGACTCGCAGACCGACGAGAGCTTCGAGACCGCCCAGCACCTGGTCAGCCTCGCCGCCGCCGACGAAGAAGCCGGCCGCTCCGGCTGGCGCCGCCGCCTCCGCAACGCCATAGAAAGACTCAGCGGCGAACCCGCCTAACCAGCCACACGCCGCGCAGACAGCCTGACACCACGCCGGCATCGCCCCCCACGCCGGGGTCACGTCCCACGTCGGGGTCGCGTTCCGCGCCGGGGTCGCGTTCCGCGCCGGGGTCGCGTTGCCCACCGGAGTAACTTTTCACGCCGGGGTCACCTCGCCCCGTGCTGGTGTCGCGTTCCGTGCTGGTGTCGCGTTCCGCGCCGGGGTCACGTTCCGCGCCGGGTCATCTCCCACGCGGGCGTCACGCACACGCCGAGGTCACTTTCACATCGGCGTCACATCCTGCGCGGGGTCGTCTCCACGCCGGGGTCGTCTCCCTCGCCGGGGTCATCTCCCCCCACGCCGGGGTAACCTCCTGCGAGGTCACCTCCTGCGCCGAGGTCATCTTTCGCGTCGGCGTCACATCTCGCGTGGGGGTCATCTCCACGCCGGGGTCGTCTCCCTCGCCGGGGTCATCTCCCCCCACGCCGGGGTAACCTCCTGCGAGGTCACCTCCTGCGCCGAGGTCATCTTTCGCGTCGGCGTCACATCCCGCGCGGGGGTCATCTCCACGCCGGGGTCGTCTCCCTCGCCGGGGTCATCTCCCCCCACGCCGGGGTAACCTCCTGCGAGGTCACCTCCTGCGCCGAGGT